>JAFVRN010000011.1 GCA_017504265.1 Alistipes sp.
CCATGCGCCAACCCGAACGCTCGGAGATATACAAGAGTGCAGATGGTGTGGAGCTGATAACCACGAAGGCCAACTGGGAGTTCGACGTAGACGTAGATATGGATGCTCTATTTGCTCCGATGACCATGGAGAAACTCATACAGCTCCTCAACGACCGTGAGGACGAACGCCTGAAAAAGGTTGCCGAAGAGATGGAGAAGAAGCGTCGTGAGAATAGCAATAAGGGGCAAAATCAGGGTAGCTTCGGCGGCTTTGGAGGCATGGGAGGCATGGGAGGCATGGGAGGCCTCGGTGGCTCGGGCAGCACATCGGGTAGTGGTGGTCTACGCACAGGCTTCTAACCGCATGCAGCTTAACTATATAATTGGAATGTAACGACTTACGTATGACACAACATAGGAGTATTAGAGGATATGTGATATTGGCAATGGTGCTGCTCATCACACTCTGCGGCCAGCAGGCTAAGGCGCAACACACCTTGTCGATAAGTGCCGGCTCGGGTATCTCCACTGCACGTTTCTATCCCAGCGAGGAGACCAAGTGGCTGTGGGGCTCGGAGACATTGGCCCTATCGTGGAGGTTTTATAGCCCCAAACCCCGCTTTGTGGGTGCAGTGGGTATCGACCTGGAATACCTGCAACGCGGCTACTGCATGGGATATACCTATACGGTGGAGTTCGTCGATGACCGTGAGATACGCCACTACAAATACTACACCCGCAATATCAACTCGATAATGCTACCACTAGTATGGCAGCCACACTTCTACTTGGCTAAAAACCGACTGCGCCTCTTTGTCGAGGCAGCCTTCGTGCTATCGTACAACCTGTCGTCGGATTATAGCTACGAGGAGGACCGCTACCCTCCGGGCAACTATGAGTGGAAAGTGCCACGTGACAACCGCTTCGGCTACGGATTGTCGGGAGGTGTCGGCCTATCGGTACTCCTTGGACAGCTGGAGGTAGGTATCAAAGGTCGCTATATCTTCGGATACTCCGACATCATAAAGAATCGTAATAAGTACTATTCGGGAAACTTGGATGGCAAAGAAAATCCATTCTACTACACCCCGCTGCGCTCACCGCTCGACAACATCAACGTGATGCTCACCGTAGGTTGGCGTTTCAACAAGCGAGGCTTTGACGAGTGGTTTGTGGTGCGCAAGAAGAAGGACCCGAAGCTCAAAACATTTAACTTCTCAGAGCAGACAGGAGGCAGCAGCAGCTCCTCTTCACGTCGCCGATAATATAACGATAACCGATAATACAGAGATACTATGGATTCAACAAGACAACAGAAGATTGCACGACAAATACAGCGTGACATAGCCGAGATTTTCCAGAAGGAGATGGCCGATACGCTACGCGGCAAGCTCGTAACCGTAACCACGGTACGTGTATCGCCCGACCTGGCTTATGCAAAGATATATATCAGCGTATTCCCCTTTGCGCAGAGCGAGGCTACGTTGGATGCTATCAAGGAGCGTGGCTGGCAGGTGCGAAAACTCCTCGGCGCACGCATACGCAACCAACTCAAGGTCGTTCCCGAGTTGGAGTTCTTCATCGACGACTCGTTGGAGTATATCAACAATATCGACAACCTGCTAAATAAGTAGTCAAGACTATCATTGCTATGCTCTGGTTTACCTTTGCACGACGCTATATGTTTTCACCGAAGTCACACTCGGTGATAAACATCATTGCCATAATAAGCGTAGTAGCAGTGGTAGTACCTACGGCAGCTATGGTCATCCTGCTATCCATCTTCGGGGGTCTCGGCTCGGTCATAGCCTCTCTATACTCCACCGTAGATGGCGACATCGAGGTAATAGCACGTCGTGGTCAGACCTTTGACCACTGCGAGGCACTTATCGAGCGTATTACGGCTCTTGACGATGTGGCAGCCGCAGCACCCTATATCGAGCAGGAGGTGATGGCCTCGGCCGGAGGACGACGCACGACACTGAAAATACGAGGTGTCGATGCCCGCTACGAGGAGGTAATACCCATTGCCGACAAGGTTGAGCGTGGTGCATTGGATAATATCTTCAATGGCGACATCATTCTCGGCAGCAACCTTGCATCGTCGCTCGGAGCTTACGGCTCCGGCACCGAGATAGAGCTTTTTGCACTTAACCGCAAACAGGTATCTACGCTACTGCCCATAGGAAGCATAGCACGCCAACGCTACGAATTGGGTGGCGTGGTTCACTCCAATGCCGAGATTAGCTCGACCCTCGCCCTTGCCGAGTTAGAGAGCGTACAGCAACTGCTACACTACACCGGTCGCATATCGGGAGTCGTGGTAAGCGTCACCCCCGATGCCGATATAGATGCCACGCGTGAGGCCATTGCCGCCATCGCAGGCGAGGATAGAGAGGTGCGCACACGCGACCAGAAGAATGCCTCGATGAATACCATACTGCGTATGGAGAAGTATGCCATAATGCTTATTGGTGCGCTTATAGCCCTTGTAGCCACCTTCTCTATCGTAGGCTCGGTGGTTATGCTCCTTACGGATAAGCGCAGGGATATAGCCACGCTACAAGCCATGGGAGCACCACAACGCCTCATAGAACGCATATTCGTGGGCGAGGGTATGCTGCTCACATCAACAGGCTGCATCATAGGCATTATCGTAGGCGTAGCACTATCGCTGGGACAACAACACTTCGGATGGATAGCAATCCCGGGTGACTCGCTTATAGAGAGCTATCCTGTTGCCATAAATGGCGGCGATATAGCGATGGTGGCTCTTATCGTCATACTCTCGGGAATCGTCATCTCGCACTTCACCGTAAAATATATATTACGCAAAAACAACTGATTATGAAGCTGTTCAGATATATCACAATAGGCAGCATATGGATAACGGCGGCAAGTATGTTCATCGGGTGTAACCGTCCGAAGGAGATTCCCGACGATACGCTTGTAGAGATATTTCACGATGCCTATCTGACCAACGCCTATATGGATGAGTTCCGTATCGAGCCCGACTCGCTGCTTATCTACGAGCCTATCTTCGAGCGTTATGGCTATACAATCGAAGATGTACGCCACTCGATACAGACCTTCTCGGAGCGCAAGAGCGCGCTTCTTAGCGACTTGGTATCGCAGGTATATAAGCGTTTGGAGGTCGAGTCGAAGGAGGCGGCCTACAAGGTTACAATCCTCGACACGTTGGAAAATATTGCAAAGCGTGCCTATACGCACGTCGTGTACAGCGACTCGCTTATCTACGTAAACTCTCTGGCCGACACCTCGAAGCTACGCATATCGGCCCGTCATCTTATCCCTGGCGAGTACACCGTATCGTTTGACTACCTCGTGGACTCGCTCGACGAGAATCGCAGCTCGCGTGTCGAGGTATACGCCCTTACACGTGACTCAATACGATCGTTGCGACATACTACGATGCTCAGCCGCTTCAAGCCGAGTCAATACAGCCGTAAGTTCAACATTGACACCTCGCATATTGAACTATATGTGAATATGTACTACCACCCTTCACGCGAGGAGTCTAAGCTCCCCGATGTGCGTATCACCAACTTCGAGATAACACGTGTACTCCCTGCCGAGGTAGCACTGGACAGTCTCTACCTCAAACAGCTAAACATACGCATCTTCAACCACCGACTGATGAGCTCGTTTACCACAGATACACTCAGCCAGCAAGAGGAGATGCCACGCGAGCCGCGCATCGAGAGTGACAGCATAGAATAGTGTCGTATACCTATTATATATAAGAGAGCTTGATTATGGCACGCCGCATCGCCTCACATCTTATGCTTATTGACGGTCACTTGGAGCCTAATATGATACTTACGCTCGATGATAGTGGCCGTATTCTCGCCATTGAGCGAGAGGAGAATATAGATCGCTGCGCCGGTGTGGAGTTCTACTCGGGAGTTATCATCCCGGGTATGATTAATGCTCATTGTCATCTCGAACTATCCTACCTACGTGGGGCTATCGAGGAGCAGACAGGCTTTGCAGGCTTCGCCCGCGAGATAGGTCGCTGCCGCACGCTATATAGCGATGAGGAGCGTCGCCGCAAGGCTCTCAATGCCGATGCTCGCATGTGGGAGGAGGGTGTACAGGCCGTTGCCGACATCGCAAACGACAGGCTCGTAATGGATATTAAGGCGAAGTCAAAGATTGAGTATAGCACGCTGTTCGAGTTCTTCGGACTACAACGCACATCGCTTGACGAGCATCTGCAAATGGTGCAAGAGCCGCGCAGCTCCATCACCCCGCACTCCATATATTCGGTGCAGGATGAACCTATGCGCAGGATATGCTCCATAGGCGATACTCCGCTGTCGCTCCACTTCTTGGAGTCCGACGACGAGAGCCTCCTATACCAAGGACGAGGCTCACTTGCCGAGTGGTACGAACGTATGGGTTGGGAGTGCGACTTCCTGCACTACGGCACACCCTCACAACGCATCGCCGAGAGCATACCTTCGTCACGCCGTGTTATGCTTATACACGCCTGTAAGGCTACAGCAGAAGATGTGGAGATACTCGACAAGCACTTTGCCGGAACTCTGACATGGGTGTTGTGTCCCGAGTCGAACAGATATATATCACGGCTCAAACCACCCGTAGATATGCTCCGAAAGATGGGCGCAAGAATAGCCATCGGCACCGATTCATTAGCCTCGGCACGCCATCTGTCAATGATAGACAATATGCGTCAGTTAGGCGATATAGCTCTCGATGAGCTTGCCGTGTGGGCTACCGAAAATGGCGCAAAAGCCCTCGGCAGAGATACCGATTTAGGCCACTTTGCCGTAGGTAAAAGCCCGGGTGTAGTACTTATCGAGGGTGTGGATTTACACAATCACAAACTCACGGAAGAGAGCTTTTCGCGCCGACTATTATAGCGACATACAGCACAATTTTATACTATTTGTGAAATAGTATTATTCCGATATTTTTCAACATATAGCACCCGTGACGGGTGCTATTTTTTTTATCAATTTCATCGGCTTTATCAACTCATATTCTGCGCCACCGCTATTACACTACGTGTAAAAAAGGGGAGGCTGCATGCCCTTTTTTGAGCAATAGTCGGCACGCAGCCGCAAATAATTAGGAAATATGGCGCAAACGCCTCAAAATTTAGCATAAATATTTTGTGCCCTTATCTCTTTTTCGTATCTTTGTGCAAATTATGGCTACACTTCGCTCGGGCGAATTTGTATCCGGGGATTCACGGCAAAGAGTGCGGAGTCGTAAACACCTGCTGCGAACAAAATTTTTCGAATGTGTTCTATTTGGCCTCCATCCATTTTTGGTGCTCTCAAGAAGAGCCGGAGGAGAGGGTATCGGCCGCAGATATTAAGGAGCGGTTTTTGCAATAGATATCACAGTCCCAATCGAAAAACGAGGTTCCGAATCCTTAACTACTGCGTTGAAGGGGAAAGAGCGTGGCAAAGCACCTCTCTTGACGAGTGAGGAGAGATTATGCCCATATACGAAATATGATGCAAACAGAGAGTCGCACAAATATCGGCAGCCCGCAACACGAGGCACAAACCGACGACCACGAGTTGTCGTGGTATGCCCTGCGCGTCTTTCACAATAAGAGCTCGGTGATATGCGCACAAGCCGATAAGGATGGTGTGGAGTGGTATACACCGATACGTGAAGAGGAGTATTTCGACAAAGAGGGCATACACATACGACATCTTCACCTGATGCCGTCGCTGCTCTTTCTGCACTGCACAAAGAAGTATATCGAGCGCATAGAGCAGCTTACGTATGGCAACATCCGCCCCTATTGCGAGCCGGGAAGCAGAGTGCCGCAGGCCATAGACGAGAAGCAGATGCAGATGTTTATCTTTGTGGCACGCACAGCAATCCGAGAGGCCGAAATCGTAGACTATGAACCGAAGAGGGGAGAGAGGGTGCGCATCACGGGTGGCATATTCAACGGTGCGATAGGTGAGATACGACGCATACACGGCACACGCCGATTTGTGGTATCGGTAGAGGGGGTAACAGCCATCGCCACATCCTACATACCGCGACAATATATCGAGCCGATCGAGTAATAAGCACGCTACACTCTGTAGACACAACAGAATTTCAACATTTAGAACTCAAAGATAAAACCGCTGCCACACAGCAGCATCAAAGGAGAAAGAGATATGACAATGAGAATGGTTAAACTGCTAAGGAAACTACACCTGGAGAACTATCTTAGTGCACGTATCGTGCTACTAATAGACCTTGTAGTAACACTTACCGCATCAGCTATATCACTGCTACTGCTACGCCTGGTATTCAACCCGTTGCTTGTACCACATCCGAGCCAGTTTACTGTGCAGTGGTTGCTGATGGCATTGATGACATCGCTCACCTTCTTCTACCTGCTGAAAACCTATCGCTCGGTTATTCGCCACTCTACACTGCGAGAGATAGGTCGTCTTATGACGGCGAGCTTAGGCAAAGAGTTCGGCATGCTACTACTGTTTGCCCTGCACCCCGACATCACATCGTGGAATATTCAGCTCACATTCCTGCTTATTGCCGACACGATGATCACGCTCATCATGCTCCTCCTGGTGCGTGTTGCGATGTTCACCGCCTACAACATCATCAAACGCCGTCTGCGTAAGACCAGCGGTCGCAACATCCTCATTTATGGCACAAGCGATGCCTCGGTGGCTATGGCACAGCAGCTGCACAACAGTTCGCATTATAGTGTAGCAGGCTTCCTTACCTATGGTAAGCGTCTGCGTAACCACGCCATCAACGAGTTCAGGGTATACTACTTCCTCAATGAGGATACTCTCGACTACGTCCGCGATCACTATGATATCGATGCCGTTCTGTTCACATCGCGCAAGGATGCACGCAGCGAACAGAACCGTCTTATACGCTACGCTGCGGAGTGCAACCTTGGTGTACTCTTCACCCCGCCTATCGACCAGATGCGCAAAGACTCCCTCAACCGCAGTTTAGTGCGTGAGATAAACATCGAAGACCTGCTGATGCGCCCCGAGATTGAGATATCAATGGAGCAGATAGACAGCCACTTCCAGGGTAAGAGAGTGCTTGTCACGGGTGCCGCCGGCTCGATAGGCTCGGAGCTATGCCGCCAGCTTGCCAAGCTCAATGTTGCCGAGCTGATTATGTTCGACAATGCCGAGACCCCGATACACAACCTGCGCTTGAAGATGCAGGAGCACTTCCCCGACCTCAAATTTACGCCTATCATCGGAGATGTGCGTCTTAATGCCCGTCTGGACTATGTCTTCGACAAGTTCCGCCCCGAGGTGGTGTTCCACGCTGCGGCATACAAACACGTACCACTCATGGAGGAGAACCCCTGTGAAGCGGTATATGTCAATGTTGCAGGATCACGCAACGTTGCCGACAAGTGTATCGAGTATGGCGTGGAGAAGATGGTGATGATATCTACGGATAAGGCTGTAAACCCGACAAATATCATGGGTGCCACGAAACGTATCGCCGAGATATATGTGCAGGCGTTGGGTCTTGCTGTGGCACGTGGCGAGGTCGAGGGTAAGACCAAGTTTGTTACAACACGCTTTGGCAATGTCCTCGGCTCGAACGGCTCGGTGATACCGCTCTTCCGCGAACAGATAGCCCAGGGAGGCCCTGTAACAGTCACACACCCCGACATCACCCGCTACTTTATGACCATTCCCGAGGCATGCCGTCTGGTGATGGAGGCCGCTACGATGAGTTCGGGCAACGAGATCTTCGTATTCGATATGGGCGAGCCTGTGCGCATCGCAGATATGGCACGCCATATGATAGAGTTGGCAGGATTTATCCCCGACAAGGATATCGAGATTAAGTACACGGGGTTGCGCCCGGGCGAGAAACTCTACGAGGAGGTCTTGGCCAACGAGGAGAACACACGGCCGACATCGCACGGCCGCATACGTATTGCCAATGTACGCGAGATGTCCTACACCGAGGCCAAGCAGACCATAACCGAGCTTGAAAGATTATCACGCGAGGTTGATGTGATCGCTATGGTACGCCTGATGAAGCGTTGCGTACCCGAGTTCAAATCGGAGAACTCCAAGTTTAAGGAACTGGATTAGAAAACAGAATTGAGATGAGGTCGATACTTATCACCGGAGCAGCAGGTTTTATCGGACACAGCCTCGTGATGCGGCTTATGTCCGAGCTTCACGATGCTACGATTGTCGGCGTGGACAACCTTAACGACTACTACGACGTACGCCTTAAAGAGTACCGTTTGGAGCTGCTCGACAAGAGTGCCGAGAGATACGACGACAACCGCTGGATATTTAGGCGCGGGGATATTGCCGATGCACAATTCGTAAGCGATATTTTCGAAGAGTATCGCTTCGATACGGTTGTAAACCTTGCGGCACAGGCCGGCGTGCGCTACTCTATAACTCACCCCGAGGCCTACATACAGAGTAACATCGTGGGCTTCTACAACATCCTCGAGGCGTGCCGCCACAGCTACGACAACGGCAACAGCGGTGTGGAGCACCTCGTATATGCCTCGTCGAGTTCGGTATATGGCAACAATGCCAAAGTACCATACTCTACCGACGACAAGGTAGACAACCCCATATCGTTGTATGCCGCCACGAAGAAGTCCAACGAGCTTATGGCACACGCCTATGCGAAGCTCTACAACATACCATCAACAGGGTTGCGCTTCTTCACGGTATATGGGCCTGCGGGACGACCCGACATGGCCTACTTCGGATTTACCGACAAGCTGCGCCAGGGCAACAAGATAGAGATATTCAACTATGGCAACTGTCAGCGCGACTTCACCTACATCGACGATATTGTCGAGGGCGTGTACCGTGTTATGAGCAAAGCACCGGCACGTCGCACAGGTGCCGATGGGCTTCCCGAGCCTCCATATGCTGTCTATAACATCGGCAACTCGCAGCCCGAGAATCTGCTCACCTTCGTCGATACGCTGCAACAAGAGCTTATACGTGCCGGAGTGCTGAGTGCCGACTACGACTTCGAAGCGCATACGGAGCTTGTGCCGATGCAGGCGGGAGATGTAGCCACGACATATGCCGATACCTCGGCCCTTGAGAGGGACTTCGGATTCAAGCCCTGCACACCGCTGCGTGAGGGTCTGCGCCGCTTTGCCGAGTGGTACAAGGAGTTTTACTTTTAACAGGATAAAAATTAGCGATATAGTATGAGAATAGCAGTTGCAGGAACGGGTTATGTGGGGATGAGCATCGCCACCCTTCTGGCACAACACAACGATGTGGTTGCAGTAGATATCGTAGAGGAGCGCGTCAGGCTCATCAATGAGCGTAAGTCGCCCATACAGGATGAGTATATAGAGCGTTATCTCGCCGAAAAGCCACTGCGCCTGCGTGCCACGCTCGATGGTCGTGAGGCTTATCGCAACGCCGAGATGGTGGTCATCGCAGCTCCCACGAACTATGATCCTCAGAAGAACTACTTCGATACGCACAATATAGAGGATGTCATCAACCTGGTGCTGGAGGTAAATCCCGATGCCGTGATGGTCATCAAATCGACAATTCCGGTAGGCTACTGCCGCTCGCTATATGTGAAGTATGCCGAGCGCGGTGTATCGCAACTCAACCTCATCTTCTCGCCCGAGTTCCTACGCGAAAGCAAGGCCCTCTACGACAACCTCTACCCGTCACGCATCATCGTAGGCTACCCCAAGCTTATTGCCGATGCCGAGAGGGAGAACCAAGCGATACTCTCGCTGACCGACATAGCTATGCTCGAAGAGGTGGCACACCGCTTTGCCGAGCTGCTCAGAGAGGGGGCAATAAAGGAGGATGTACCGGTACTCTTTATGGGTATGAAGGAGGCCGAAGCCGTCAAACTCTTTGCCAACACCTATTTGGCACTGCGCGTTAGCTACTTCAACGAGCTGGATACCTATGCTGAGATGAAGGGTCTCGACTCGCAAGCCATAATCGAGGGTGTAGGTCTCGACCCCCGCATCGGCACACACTACAACAATCCGTCGTTCGGCTATGGCGGCTACTGTCTGCCAAAGGATACCAAGCAGCTACTTGCCAACTACGAGGATGTGCCACAGAATATGATGTCGGCAATAGTGGAGAGCAACCGAACTCGTAAGGATTATATCGCCGACCAGGTGCTGCACAAGGCAGGGTACTATACAGCATCGAGCGCGTGGGATGCCTCGAAGGAGCAGGAGGTGACAGTGGGTGTCTACCGCCTTACGATGAAGTCCAACTCGGATAACTTCCGCCACTCGTCTATACAGGGTGTCATGAAGCGTATCAAGGCTAAGGGTGCGAAGGTCATCATCTATGAGCCTACGTTGGAGGATGGTACGACATTCTTCGGCAGTTTGGTGGTAAACGACCTGGAAAGGTTCAAGCGTGATAGTCACGCCATCATTGCCAACCGCTACGACAGTGTCCTTGACGATGTCGAGGAGAAGGTCTATACACGCGATATTTTCAGAAGGGATTAATCAGTATATGGCATCGGAGCTTAAAGCCAAGACCCTCTCGGGAATGATATGGAGCTTTGTGCAGAGGTTCGGCACAATGGCCATATCGTTCGTATCCAACATAGTCCTCGCACGTCTACTGACACCCGACGACTATGGTACGATTGGTATGCTCACCATATTTATCGCTGTTGCCTCGACATTTGTCGATGGCGGCTTCGGCTCGGCACTCATACAAAAGAAGGAGCCCACGCGCGAGGACTACTCCACAATATTTTGGTGGAATATGCTCCTCTCTGTTCTGCTCTACGGTGTGTTGTTTATCTGCGCTCCCGCTATCGCTCGCTTCTACAGCCTGCCACTCCTTACGGATGTGCTGCGTGTGCAGGGTATAATACTTATGATTAACGCTCTGAGCATCATACAGCAAAACCAGCTACGCAAGCAGCTCAAATTCAAGCGTCTTGCCACGGTGACGGTGATATCGGCGACGCTGGCCTCGGCCATAGCCATAGCCCTATCATACATCGGCTGGGGCGTATGGGCACTTGTAGCACAACAGCTCCTCATAAGCTCGTTTAACGCCATTCAGCTGTGGGTGCTCAACAAATGGTATCCGGCACTCGTATTCTCGAAGAGCTCTTTCAAGGAGTTATTCGGCTTTGGTGGGTTTATATTGGTATCGAACCTGATAAATACGCTTTGTAATAATATACAAGCCCTGTTACTCGGTCGTCTCTTCTCCCCCGCAACATTGGGCTACTACACACAGGCTCACAAGATGGAGGATATAGCATCGAAAAGTATATCTACCGTCGTAGACCAAGTATCATATCCCGTTTTAGCGGAGCATCAGGACAATAGAACGAGATTTATCGAAATACTAAGAAAGTTAATTCTATCTATCTCGTTTATCTCGACACCGATGATGATATTACTTATCGCGATATCACATCCATTGATTCTTTTTCTCTATTCCGAAAAATGGATTGCATCTGTACCATACTTTGATATACTTTGTCTTGCAGGTATCGCTATAAGCCTACAAGGCATTCACTATTATGCTGTTGCGAGTGTTGGTAAGAGTAAGGATCTATTTGTTTGGACAATTATTAAACGATTATTAGGATTAATACTTCTTGTTGTCGGCATATACCTGTGGGGTGTTTATGGACTCTTATGGTCTTACGTGGGCGTTAGCTGGATTGTTCTTCTTGCTAATGCATATCTGACAAGCAAACATATAGGTTATAGTCTGAAAGAACAAATAGTAGACCTGTTGCCAACAGCAACAATATCAATAGTAAGTTTTGTCGTTCCAATGATCGCTCTTATGGGTGTAGAGTTGGATGTTGTTGCCAAATCGTTGATTCACGGAACGGCATTTATATTGATGTACGTATCATTAGCTCATATTTTCAACATTGCGGCTTACACACAAATGAAGCCCATTGTCGTAGAGTATATTCGCAAATTGGTTAGAAGATAAGCAGACGCAATATTTAACAAAGATTACAATTAGTGGTTGTACACTATGAAAACGATAGGACTGATTATAAGCCATAAGAACGGTGAAAGACGCAGAGCATTACTGCCCGACGACATACAAAAAAATGTAAAGCATCCTCAACAACTATTTTTTGAGGAGGGCTATGGCCTATCTATCGGGATAAGCGACGAGCAGTATCGTGCCGTGGGCTGCAATATAGTATCTCGCAAGGAGGCTCTAAGCTGTGATGTTATTACCGATGTTAAGCTCGGCGATGCAGACTATCTCGACCAGATAGCACCCAATAAGATTCTCTTCGGATGGGCACACGCCGTTCAGAACATTCCGTTTACGAGCGATGCGCTGAAGAACGACCATACGGTGATTGCGTGGGAGGAGATCTTCGAAAATGGACGCTACATATTCTACCGTAACCGAGAGGTGGCGGGCGAGGCAGCCGTAATGCACGCATACCGCTACTGCGGCAAGATGCCCTACGACACCAAGGTTGCCATACTTGGTAACGGACAGACCGCAAAGGGGGCTCTCAGAGTACTCCACGGCCTTGGCGCAGAGGTAGATGTATACAACCGCCGCTTAGAGAAGCTGTTCAGGGAGAAGATGTACGAATACGACGTGCTGATTAACTGCATCCTATGGGACACAAATCGTAGCGACCGCATAATCTACAAGGAGGACCTCAAGAAGATGAAGCCCGGCACGATGATCATCGACATCAGTTGCGACCCCTATCTCGAGATAGAGACATCGCATCCAACCACCATAGACAATCCGGTATACGAGGTAGATGGGGTAATACACTACACCGTGGATAATACCCCGGGTATGTTCCCTATAACCATCACGAAGGTACTGAGCGAGGGTATATCGAGATATATAGACTACATTATCGAGGGTGAGGTGGATACATATCCATCGAACCTACAAGCTGCAGTCGTGGTTAAAGAGGGACATATCATGGATGAGCGCATCGTGGCCTTCCGCACAGCGCGTAACGAATTTTGCAAATAAGTGGCAATGAGAGCTATTAAACGTTTTCTCGCCTTCTGGTACCAAATAATACCCTGGATAGCAGGCTACCCTGCAACCTCATTCGTGCAGAGAATAAAGATATTTTTTGATTATATCCACCTCTACCGCACAAAGGGGCTAAGCACCGAGGAGTACTACGAGTTTGAGTTCGAGAAGCGCAGCCGGGAGTTCAGAGACTCCTTCCTTGGCGTTCACGAGCAAAGACTCTATCTCGACCTGCTCAACCCTACGAAGTATTGCGGGTTGTGTCGAAACAAATTCCTGGCACACAAGACACTGGAAGATGTCGGAGTACGCAAGACGGAGCTATACTGCTACTATCAGCCCGAGGGTCGTATCTTCGGCAGTGAGCTGGTGGCGACAACGCTCAGCGACACCTGCCGCATACTACGCAGCAAAGGTGTCGAGCAGTGCGTGATTAAGGATACGGAGAACTCACACGGCGAGGGCGTAATGGTAGTTAAGTCGATAGAGTATCTCGATGGCGACTGCAAACTAAGCTACTTCAACGGAGGTAGTGCGATGCTCTCGGATGTGGTAGGCCGTCATCCGCTGATATTCGAGGCACTGATAGTGCAGAGCGGGCAGTTTTCTCGCTTTAACCCCTCGTCGGTAAATACCGTACGCTTCATGACGGCACTCTACCCCGATGGCGAGGCCAAGATTATAGCCACGTTTATCAAGATCGGGCGTGAGGGTCGCTGCGTGGATAATGCCGGCGCGGGAGGCAATGTCGATGTATGCGTAGATGTCGAGAGCGGCGAGATAAAGTATGCCATAGAGTATAACGGCTGGCGCAAGATAGAGAGTATCGAGAAGCACCCCGACAGCGGAGCGCAGCTCAACGGCGTGGTGATAGAGAATTGGGAGGAGCTTAAAGCCGAGGTCATACGCTACCAGCAGGCTATGCCGTGGTGCAAGGCCGCAGGATGGGATATAGCCGTCACACAAGAGGGGGCGGTAGTAATCGAGGTAAACGACTTCTGGGATCGTACAGGACAATATTTCATACGCCGTGGCTGGCGTAACGAGATACGTGACTGCTATCTGGCGTGGGTTGCCGATGGCAAGAGATATAATGAATGGCGTAACCGACAGGCTCTATCGCGACGACATCTGCGACGTATCGTCGGCAGATAGGCCACACGCTGCAAAAGAGATATTATGGCACTTAACACCACCATAAAACGACTACTTCTGAGAGTTACACGCTCGCTACGATTTATGCTCAGCGACAAACTCTTCATACGCATACTCTACCGTCTGTATATGGGTAAATCACTCGACTTGAAGAACCCGCGTACGATGAATGAGAAGCTGCAATGGATAAAGCTCTACGACAGGAAGCCGATATACCATACCATGGTAGACAAGCTGCTTGCCAAGGAGTACTACGCACAACTTATCGGCAAGGAGCATATCATACCTACGCTCGGCGTATGGGAGAGGTTTGACGATATAGACTTTGACAAGCTGCCCGATAGTTTCGTGCTTAAAACAAACCATAGCGGCGGCAATACGGGAGTGGTAATATGTCGTGACAAGCGGGCACTCGACAAGGCCAAGGCCAAGGCCGCCCTCGAAAAGTCACTCAAAACAGACATATACAAATCGTTTGGCGAGTGGCCATACAAGGGGATAAAAAAATATATCTTTGCCGAGGAGCTTATAGGTAACGCTGATGAGGAGCTTGTAGACTATAAGTTCTACTGCTTCGATGGCTATGTTGATGCCGTACTTATGTGCATCGACAGGCAGATAGGCGACCCCAAGTTCTATTTCTTCGACAAGAGATGGGAGCTGAAACGCTACAACAAACGTGGTAAGCAGGCTCCCGAAGGTTTCACCCTACCCCGGCCAAAGAATATGGAGCAGATGTTCGACCTTGCGTCGAAGATTTCGCAGGGTATACCGCACCTTAGAGTAGACCTATACAATGTCGATGGCAAGATATACTTTGGCGAGGCCACCTTCTTCACGGCAAGCGGCTTTGATGCCAACCGACTACCCGAGGCTGACCTCTATTTTGGTGGGCTGATAAATTTAGATGCTGTCAGAGATTCAGATAAATAGTATAACCCGGACGAGCGATGATAAATCCGTTGATGATAAATTTGGCATTATGCCTGATCATAGTGCTTCTTATCAAGGTGACACCCACCGAGGAGAAGACACGTGAGGTATTTGTCATGTATGCCACCTTCATACTTCTTATCTTCTTCCACACCTTTGTGGATATAACGAGTGTGCCCGACTTGGATGCGTACTATCAGGAGTTTATGTCGGTCAAGCAATACTCCTGGCAGCTGATACTAAGTGGCGAGGCCTCTCGTCAGGAGCGCGCCTTCCTGCTACTGATGAAGGCAACGCAGTTGGTGGGAGGTAACTTCCGCTTCTTCCTCTTCGTATGTTCACTGATGATTATCACACCCTACTACATTGTCGCTAAACGATACTCGCCATATGCAGGGTTGTCGATACTTATCGTGCTACTTACGGTATACAACCAGTCGATATTCGTGCTACGACAGCACATAGCCATAGCTATAAGTCTTATGTCGTATCGCTATATCATTAACCGACAGCTGCTACAGTTCCTCCTGCTGTTCTGCATCGCGACACTCTTCCACCGCTCGGCAGTCATACTGCTACCAATATACTTTGTCTATACCTTCAACCGCAAGGTGGTATACGGAGGTATAGTACTTGCAGCGATTTTGACCTACTGGGTAGATATACAGAAGATTATAATAAACTATGCGATACGCTTTGGCTATGAGATATATATCGATGGCAGCGATATTATGACCAACGAAACAGGAGCCATACTCAGCGTGATGATACTTATATGCTACGTTATATTCCTCGGCTCCAAGGTCTTCGAGCCCGGCATCAAGAAGTTGGTATTCTACGCTCTGTGTATCTCGGCCGTACTCAACGTCATAGGTATCGGTCTGCCGATGATACCCCGCTTGGTACTCTACTTCTCGGTGGTGTCGTTTATCGCCGTACCCATCACCTTCGACCATATACGCCACGACGTGCTGCGCTGGGGCTATCTGATATGTCTGCTCGGCGCATACTACTACTCCACATTCAACGGCAGTGCCTACGAATTCCTTGAGGGTTACTCGCTGGGCTTGTAACAATAGTATGACAAAGTGAGAACAATGAAAAAGATAGTATGTCTAATAGCTAACTTGGGGTCGGGAGGTGCCGAGCGACAGCTCTGCAACCTTGCCACACTCCTATCGCGTGATGGCTACGACGTAGAGGTATGGTGCTACCAGGCTGAGAACTTCTACCTGCCGTTGCTCCACGAAGCCGGCGTAGAATATCGCTATATAGCCGAGGCCAACGACCCTAAACGGCGAATATGGAGTATCCATAAAGCTTTGAAGGCTGCCGCCCCCGATACGGTTATCGCCTATCTCGACACACCATCTATCATAGCCTGCATATCGAAACTCCTCGGCGGCCGCTACCGACTGATAGTCTCGGAGCGTAACACGACACAGCGACTCACGCTGCGCGAGCGCATTAAATTCTGGCTATATGGCGCGGCTCGCTACATTGTACCCAACTCGGTATCGCAGGGCGAATATATACGCACCAATCATCGGCGACTTGCATCGAAGCTACGGGTTATAACCAACTCCCTCGACACCGAGCGTTTCTCGCCTGCCGACTCAAAGCCCGACGACACATTCCGACTGCTGGGCGTAGGGCGCGTCACACCTCAAAAAAACCTGCTACGATATATCGATGCCATTGCCGAGCTGCGTCGCCGAGGTTTAAGCATCGAGGTACGATGGGTAGGCAACCAAGCCGATAGTGAGTATATGGCAAGCTGTAGTGAGCGTATCGCTAAGCATAACCTTCAAGATATATTCACGTTTGTGACACCTACGGCCGATATTGTCTGCGAGTATCGCAATGCTACCGCCTTCTGTCTGCCTTCGATATATGAGGGTTACCCCAATGTGCTATGCGAGGCTATGAGTTGTGGTCTGCCCGTGGCATGCAGCCGCGTCTGCGACAACCCCTATATCGCTAAAGAGGGTGTCAATGGCACGCTCTTCGACCCATACGACATAAACGATATTGCCGATGGCATAGCACGCCTATATGATATGTGTAGCAGCAGCTACGATAGAATTACCAAGGAAAACCGCCAACAGATTGTCGCCAATAATTCCAATGAGGAGTTCTTGGCGCGCTACAAGGCACTTATTGAGGCATAATATGGCAATAAAGCTTCTCTTTGCAACGCCCTATGGTGACATCACCGGAGGCATAAACCAGTGGGCAAAACATATTATCGGATACCACAGCACCATCCTTAGCGACATAGATATTGAGGTGCTGCCAATGAACACCGCACGCAGCAAAGATAAGTCTATTATAGGCTCACCTCTGCGCCGCATATGGTTGGGTATACGCACCTACTCGGCAGTCATCGCCGATTTGCGACGACGCATATCCGACCGACACTACGACATACTGCATATCACCACAAGTGCATCGCTTAGCCTATTCAAGGATATATGTATGATGCACATCGCCCGCCGTCGTGGCATAAGCACCGTGCTTCACTTCCACTTCGGGCGTATACCGCAGCTACGCAAGCGTGGCGGCTGGGAGTGGCGTATGATAAAGCGAGCCATAGCCCTCAGCACCACGAGCATAGTTATCGACAAGGCATCGTACGACACGCTTCTTGACGAGGGAATAGAGAATGTGGCACTTTTGGCCAACCCGCTATCGAGGAGCGTCGAGGAGCTTATCGCCAATCATCAAGACGTAGAGCGCAAGCCACGACATATCGTATTTGTAGGTCACGGCGTGAGGACAAAGGGTGTATACGAGCTTGTTCGCAGCTGCTCGCGCATCGAGGGGGTACACCTCTCGCTCATAGGCCCCATAGCACCCGCTGTACGCACCGAGCTCGCGACTCTTGGTGGCGAGTGGCTCGAAATAGAGGGTGCCCAGCCCTACGAGCGAGTTATCGAGAAGCTACTATCGTGCAGCTGTTTTGTGCTACCCACCTATACCGAGGGCTTCCCGAATGTCATCATCGAGAGTATGGCTTGCAGTTGCAGCATAGTAACAACCCCTGTGGGTGCTATCCCCGAGATGCTCGACATAGATGGCAGTAAGCCGTGTGGTATATGTGTCGATGTGGGAGATGACAAGGCCTTGGAGGATGCTATACGCACCATGCTCGACAACAGAGAAGTTGCCGAGGAGTATGGTCGCAGGGCAAGAGCGAGGGTTCTCGACGAATATATGATAGACAAGGTATGGGATAGGCTCAACAACATATGGCACAAAAGCGTGAAGCCGAAGAGAAATTAAGATACGAAATATTAATACATATTATATAATACAATGTCACTATTTAGCGGAAAAACACTCCTTATAACAGGAGGTACTGGATCATTTGGCAATGCCGTACTAAACAGATTTCTACGCACCGACATAGGCGAGATACGCATCTTCTCGCGCGACGAGAAGAAACAGGACGATATGCGCCACGAGTTTCAGGCCAAGATGCCGGATGTCGCCGACAAGATTAAGTTCTATATCGGCGATGTACGTGACTTGCAGTCGATAAAGAATGCTATGCACGGCGTAGACTACGTCTTTCACGCTGCGGCATTGAAGCAGGTTCCCTCGTGCGAGTTCTTCCCTATCGAGGCCGTCAAGACCAATATCCTCGGAACGGAGAATCTGCTCACGGCAGCTATCGAGGCGGGTGTGCGCAGCGTGATATGCCTGTCTACGGATAAGGCGGCATATCCGGTTAATGCCATGGGTACGTCAAAGGCGATGATGGAGAAGGTTATCGTAGCCAAAAGCCGCACGGTAAGTCCCGAGCAGACAAAGATATGTTGCACGCGCTATGGCAATGTGATGTGCTCACGCGGCTCTGTCATACCGCTATGGATTGAGCAAATACGTCATGGTAACCCCATAACTATCACCGACCCCAAGATGACACGCTTCATTATGTCGTTGGAGGAGGCCGTAGACCTTGTACTCTTCGCCTTTGAGCACGGTCAGAGTGGAGATATTCTCGTACAGAAGGCTCCCGCCTGCTCTATCCAGACACAGGCCGAGGCCGTGTGCGAGCTTTTTGGTGGCGACAAGCAAAACATCAAGGTCATAGGCATACGTCACGGCGAGAAGATGTACGAGACGCTGCTCACCAACGAGGAGTGCGCCAATGCAATAGATATGGGCGACTTCTACCGTGTGCCCTGCGATAAGCGAGGTCTTAACTACGACAAGTATTTCAGCGAGGGCGATGCCGAGCGTAACACCCTCACGGAGTTTAACTCAAATAACACCGAGCTACTTGACGTAGAGCAGGTTAAGGCCAAGATGCTGGAATTGGAGTATATACGTGAGGAGCTGAAAAAGTAGAGTTATGCGAATACTTGTCACCGGAGCCAAAGGTTTTGTAGGGCGCAACCTTGTAGCACAGCTGCGCAATATCGCCGAGGGTCGCAACCGTAGCTATGGCGAGATTAACATCTCCGAGGTATACGAGTACGACATAGACTCCTCGGCCGAGGAGCTTGACACATACTGCCGACAGGCCGACTTCGTATTCAACCTCGCAGGTGTAAACAGGCCACAGTCGAGCGACGAGTTTATGGCAGGCAACTATGGCTTTGCCTCAACGCTGCTCGACACACTCAAAAAATATGATAACCGAGCACCTATAATGCTATCGTCGTCCATACAGGCATCGCTAATAGGACGATATGCCGAAGGCGAGTATGGCAAGAGCAAGAGAGCCGGTGAGGAGCTATTCTTTGAGTATGGCGCAAAATACAATGTCAAGGTACTCGTATATCGCTTCCCCAACCTCTTTGGCAAGTGGTGTCGGCCGAACTACAACTCTGTGGTAGCCACCTTCTGCCACAATATAGCACACGACCTACCCATAACGGTTAATGACCCCACGACAGAGTTGGAGTTGCTATATATCGACGACCTTGTAGATGAGATGGTTGCAGCAATAAAGGGTGAAGAGCACCACGCCGAGTATGATGGACTGAAGCCTGTTGCCACAGCCGAGGGCCGGTATTGCTACGTGCCTACGACACACCGCGTGACGCTACAAGAGATTGTGGAGAGGCTGGAGTCCTTCCGCCGCCAGAGCGAGACGCTTCTCATACCCGACATCGAGGAGGGGTCGTTTGCCAAAAAGCTATATTCGACATACCTGTCATATCTGCCCAAGGAACGGGTATCCTTCCCATTGAAGATGAATATAGATGCTCGTGGCAGCTTCACCGAGTTGCTACGCACGAAGGGATGCGGTCAGGTGAGTGTCAATATATCGAAACCGGGCATCGTCAAGGGCGAACATTGGCATAACAGCAAGTGGGAGATGTTTATCGTGGTTAGCGGCCACGGCCTTATCGAGATGCGACGCATAGGCTCGGACGAGATCCTGCGCTTCGAGGTCTCGGGCGAGAAGATAGAGGTGGTACAGATGCTCCCGGGATATACGCACAATATCATCAACCTCTCGGACAGCGAGGATTTAGTGACGGTGATGTGGGCCAACGAGAGCTTCGATGCAGCACATCCCGACACCTATTTCGAGAAAGTAGATAACAGGTAAACGATTTATATATGGAACTAAAACTCAACTTCGACAACGTACGTTTTAAGAATGATGGCCGTCTTAAACTGCTTATCGTAGTAGGCACACGCCCCGAGATTATTCGTCTTTCGGCCGTGATAAACAAGTGTCGCAACTACTTCGACACACTCCTTGCACACACGGGACAGAATTACGACTATACGCTCAACGGCATCTTCTTCCGAGACCTGAAACTCTCCGATGCCGATGTATACCTTGATGCCGTAGGCGATGACCTCGGCGCAACAATGGGCAACATTATAAATGCCTCGTATAAACTTATGGTATCTACCAAGCCCGATGCCGTTCTTGTTCTGGGCGATACAAACTCGTGCCTATCGGTTATCGGTGCCAAGCGACTGCATATACCCATCTTCCATATGGAGGCGGGCAACAGATGCTTCGACGAGTGCCTACCCGAGGAGACCAACCGCCGTATAGTTGATATCATCTCGGATGTAAACCTCTGCTACTCGGAGCACGCACGCCGCTACCTCAACGCCTCGGGTGTGGCCAAGGAGCGCACCTATGTCACAGGCTCGCCTATGGCCGAAGTGCTGCACAACAACCTCGCCGACATCGAGGCCTCGGATATACACTCTCGCTTGGGACTCGAAAAGGGCAGATATATACTTCTCTCGGCACACCGCGAGGAGAATATCGACACCGAGAGTAACTTCCTGTCGCTGTTTACGGCAATAAACAAGATGGCCGAGAAGTACGATATGCCGATACTCTACTCGTGTCATCCACGCAGCCGTAACCGTCTGGCAAGCAGCGGTTTCAAGCTGGACAGACGTGTCATACAGCACGAGCCTCTCGGTTTCCACGACTATAACTCGTTGCAGATGAACGCCTTTGCCGTAGTTAGCGACAGTGGCACACTCCCCGAGGAGAGCTCCTTCTTCACAAGTGTCGGCCACCCATTTCCTGCGGTATGTATACGCACCTCAACGGAACGCCCCGAGGCGTTGGACAAGGGTTGCTTCATCCTGGCAGGCATCGACGAGCACTCCCTGTTGCAGGCCGTAGATACCGCCGTAGAGATGGTGCGTAACGGCGACAACGGCATCCCCGTGCCATACTATACCGATGAGAATGTATCGACAAAGGTGGTAAAAATCATACAGTCGTATACGGGTGTCGTAAATAAGATGGTTTGGCGTAAATTCTAATATTCGGGTATGAATATCCTCTTTTTGACCATGTCCTCGCAGCTGCGAGATATCGAGACGAGTGGCATATACACCGACCTTATGCGTAAGTTCCGTGATAGTGGCCACACGGTATATATCATTGCACCCCACGAGCGACGTTCCAAACGAGGCACGGAGTACACGGTAACCAACGGCGTACACTTCTTAGGGGTGGCTACACTCAACCTTAGCAAGACAAATGTCATCGAGAAGGGCGTGGGACAGCTGCTTTTAGAGTATCAATTCAGCTCGGCACTACACCGCTACTGGAGCGACGTAAGCTTCGATGTCATACTATACTCCACACCGCCTATAACCTTCACACGTGTTATAAAGTATGTCAAGCGACACAACCCGAAGGCAATAAGCTATCTGTTGCTAAAAGATATATTCCCGCAAAATGCCGTGGATATAGGTATGCTGACTACGTCGGGTGTCAAGGGTGTGCTGTACCGCTATTTCCGACATAAGGAGAGGAGGCTCTATGCCATATCGGACTATATCGGCTGTATGAGTCCTGCCAACGTTAGGTATCTCTTGGAGCATAATCCCGAGATAGAGCCGTCAAAGGTGGAGGTTGCGCCCAACTCCTATGATATACCTACGCAGAGTGCAGACGATATAGAGCCTCACCAGATAAGAGCTCGCTACGGGTTACCCACAAATATACCTATATTCATATACGGTGGAAATATGGGCAAGCCGCAAGGCATACCATTTATCTTGGAGTGCCTCGATAGGGTTAAGCATCGCACCGATTGCCACTTCCTGCTGGTAGGAAATGGCACGGAGTATGCCACGCTGGAGGCGTGGATGAAGCGTAATAGGCCTGCGGCAGTGTCACTCTTTGAGAATCTGCCCAAGAGAGATTACGATGCTCTTGCCTCGTCGTGCGACGTAGGTCTTATATTCTTGGACTATCGCTTCACTATTCCCAACTATCCGAGCCGTCTGCTGCCCTACATAATGAGCCGCAAGCCCATAATAGCCGCTACCGACCCCAATTGCGATATGGGAGCACTTGCCGAGGCCAACGGCTATGGCTATTGGTCGCCGAGCAACTCGGCCGACAGATTTGTGGAGGTGGTAGAGAAGATGCTACACTCCGATATCCGACAGATGGGCGATAAGGGGTATGAGTTCTTTATGAACAACTACACGACAGAGCATACCTACAATACTATCATCAAACATTGTAAAGAGTAACCTACGATATGTACAAAAACTTTTTTAAGCGATTTTTCGACTTCTGCATATCATTTACGGCACTAATAGTGCTCTCACCCATACTACTTATCGTCACCCTATGGCTCACCTTAGCCAACAAGGGTGCCGGAGCCTTCTTCACGCAGGAGCGTCCGGGCAAGGATGAGAAGATATTTCGTGTCATCAAGTTTAAGTCGATGACCGACGAGCGTGATGCCGAGGGCAAGTTACTGCCAGATGCCGAGCGTCTTACCCGAGCAGGACGCTTCGTGCGAGCCACATCCATCGATGAGTTACCGCAGCTCATCAACGTCTTAAAGGGCGATATGTCGCTTATAGGGCCACGACCACTGCGCACCTACTACCTGCCGCTATATAGCGAGGAGCAACATCACCGCCACGATGTACGCCCGGGCATCACAGGCTGGGCACAGGTTAATGGACGCAATACTATCACCTGGTGCAAGAAGTTTGAATACGACGTGTGGTATGTACGCAACATATCGCTGGCACTCGACATCAAGATACTATGGCTCACGGTGATGAAGGTGGTAAAACGTGAGGGCGTAAACAGCGTGGGGGAGGTTACCACACATCCGTTCAACGGTAGTAACTAAGTAGAAAAAAGTGTAGAACTATATGAAAAGTGTTATTATAGGGGCAGGCACATACGGAGAGGTATATCTATCCTATCTGAGCGAAGCCGGAGTCGATGTTATAGGATTTCTCGACGATAATAGCGAGCTGCACGGCAAGATAGTGCGAGGCATTCCGGTTCTCGGAGGTAGCGATATGCTACATACACTGCGCCATAGTCATGGTGTGGAGGCTGTATATTGTCCGATAGGCAACAACCGTGTGCGTGTACATATGCTCAGCACGGCACATGTGCTCGGCTACGACACACCCAACTATATACATCCCAGCGCACTGATATCGCACGATGCAACGCTGGGCAGGGGTGTCTATATCTTCCCGCAAACCATCGTACTGCCCTATGCCAATATCGGCGACTATGTGATGGTGGCACAGCGAACAAGCATATCGCACCACACGACACTGCATACGGGGGTATTTCTATCGGCAGGATGCAACATAGGAGCATCACTTCATGTCGAGGAGTACGCCTACTGCGGAATGGCGGCAACGATAATGACGGGTGTCAAGCGCATAGGCAAGGACTCGCTGATAGGTGCAGGTGCTGTTGTTATCAGAGATGTGGCAGACAAGGCTGTTGTTGCCGGCGTACCGGCTAAGATATTAAAATACAAGGAGTAATATGAGCACACCAAAACGTATATACCTCTGCTTGGCACATATGTCGGGCGAGGAACAAAAGTTTATCAAGGAGGCCTTCGACACCAACTGGGTAGTACCCTTAGGGCCTAATGTAAATGGCTTCGAGGCCGACCTTGAAACATTTATCGGAGAGCAGAAGAGTGTTGTCGCCCTCTCGGCAGGAACAGCTGCCGTACACCTCGCACTCATAGCGTGCGGTGTTGGCCCGGGTGACGAGGTTATATGCCAGTCGTTTACCTTCTGCGCCTCGGCAAACCCGATAACCTATCTGGGAGCTACGCCAATCTTCATCGACTCGGAGAGAGATACCTGGAATATCTCCCCCAGGCTGCTGGAGCAGGCCATAGTAGATAGAGTTGCCAAGACTGGCCGCAAGCCAAAGGCTATCATACCTGTCTATCTCTACGGCATGCCCGCAAAGCTCGACCAGATAATGGAGATAGCAAACAAATACGATATACCGGTCATAGAAGATGCCGCCGAGGGCTTCGGATCGATGTACAACGGTCGGATGTGTGGCACATATGGCAAGTATGGCGTACTCTCGTTCAACGGCAATAAAATGATAACCACATCTGGCGGTGGTGCTCTTATATGCCCCGATGCCGAGGCCAAAAACAATATAATGTTCTACGCCACACAGGCACGCGAGGCCTATCCCTACTACCAGCATGAGCAGATAGGCTACAACTACCGTATGTCGAATATATGTGCCGGCATCGGTCGAGGACAGATGACCGTAGCGGCGGAACATATCGCACATCACAAACATATACACCGACTATACAGCGAGATGTTTGCCGACATCGAGGGTATCGAACTGCATACCAACCCCGATGAGCGTTACGACAGCAACTTCTGGCTCAATACAATCATTCTCGACGAGAAGCTGCGTATCAAGGGCGAGGAGGATGCCTATCGACAGAGCGTAGGTGGTGCCGTAGGTGGTGTAGGCAGCACCACACACGCCGCTGCTACACCTCATACCGACTGCGAGCCACACCGCAATGTCGAGGCACTACGCATAGCATTGGATAAGGCCGGAATCGAGGCACGCCCGCTATGGAAGCCTATGCACAAGCAGCCTGTATTTGCCTCGGCACCGGCCTATGTCGATGGTACAAGCGAGTGGCTATTTAAGCGAGGATTGTGTCTGCCGAGCGGCCCTTGCGTCACGGACGAGGATGTAGCCTACATCGTCTCCACGATTAGGGATAACATCATACGATAATCTTTATGAGTGTTATAAAAGCTACTGAGTCAAGAGTGCTGTTCGCACTCATTAGCAAGGCTCTTAACCCAAACGTCAGTATCGACAACGAGCTGTTTAGCCGCGATATATCATGGTCGGATATATGTCGTCTTGCAGCGCGCCAGGGTGTTTTGGCCATAGCGTGGGACGGTCTTACTGCGCTACACAGCGAGGGCGTTATTACCTCAGACCGTATGCCTGAGCGTGCCATAAAGCTGCAATGGGCACTTAACGTCGAGAAGGTAGAGCAGCGTTACAAACGTCAGGAGAAGCTATCTATCGAGCTGTCCGATGCCTTTGCCAAGTACGATATTGCCACCTTCGTACTTAAAGGTCTCGCTATCAGCCCCTATTATCCCTCGCCATCACACCGTGAGTGCGGCGACCTGGACTGCTTTCTTGCGGCTACACGCAATGGAGTGCTGCTACGAAACAGTCGCAGACTTCCGGTTGTGCGCTACGATGAGGGTAATATCATCGCAGCACAAATCGGGGCAAAGGTTGATGTCGGGTTCTACAAACATTCTCATATCAACTATCGTGGCCTGATGGTCGAGAACCATCAGTTCTGTACCGCTATTCGTGGCAGTAAGCAGCGTAAGGAGTTGGAACGATACCTCGAAGGGTTAATTCTCGAAAAAGAGTTAGTGGGACTGGCCGACAGCTCGATGTATACCCCCTCGCCACTCTTTAACGCTCTATTCCTTACATACCACAGCTTCTCTCACTTCCTTATCGAGGGTATACGTCTGCGCCATATCTTAGATTGGGCACTACTTCTTCGTAGCGAGCAGCATAACATAGACTGGACGGAGTTCTACCTATGGTGCGACTATATGCACTATACTAAGTTTGCGGAGGCTCTGACCTCTATTGCCGAGCAATACTTAGGTTTCGACTTCTCGTGTAAAGCTATACGTCGTTCGAGCAAGTATGATCAACGTATCCTCGAAGATATACTCTACGATAGCAAATCGATATACAACACCAAGGGGTCGAAACTTAAAAAACGACTTCTCATAGTGCGAGGCAAGCTTCTCGGCAACTGGAAGTACCGCGAGCTATACAATAGGTCGGCACTCGCCGACACGCTACGCACCATCGTTGCCTTCTTCATCGAACCAAAACCCAAGATTTAAGGTGTACGAACAACCCATAACACATCAAAATCGTTGCGCCTTTGTCTTTGCCATAGACTGCTCGACATCTATGCAAGGTAAGACGCTGTTCAACAACGTGGTTATGAGCAAGGCCGAGGCCGTCGCACTTGTCGCCAACCTCGTCATCGACGAACTTATGGAGCGTGCCACACGCCACCATAAGGTACGTAACTACTTCGATATAGCCGTACTTGGTTATGGCAATGGAGGCATCAGATCGCTACTACCCGAGATACTTGGCGACGGCTTTGCAAGCATCGAGTATCTGGCCAAATTTCAACCCGAGGCACGACGTATATTCTTCGATGTACGGCGTAACGACGGAGCAATGATAAGCGTACCATTCTGCTATCATCCGTGGATTACACCACGTGCCGGCGGTCGCACACCTATGTACGAAGCTCTACTCAACGTACGTGAACTCGTTAGCGAGTGGTGTTCGCAGCCCGAGAATAGAGATAGCTTTCCGCCTATCGTATTCAATATTACCGATGGCGAATGTAACGATGCCTCGCCCGGCGAGCTTATAACCATAGCGCGCCATATCACCGACATCTCTACCAACGATGGCAACACTCTCCTTATAAACGTACACCTCGCCAGCGAATACTCCGATGATAAGAGGCTCGTATTCGCCTGCGACAACGATTTCCACACCAACAACCGCTACTGCCAGACACTCTTCGAGATGTCGAGTCTGCTTCCCAAGTGTATGGAGGGATCTATATCACAGTACATCAATCCCGGCACGTGCGGTCCATATCGAGGTCTTGCCATAAACGCCTCGATATGCGATATGCTCATGGTGCTTAACATAGGCTCGGAGAGCCTATATGTCATGTAGTCGGCTATGAGTATCTGTACTATATCGTCATTCCGTGAGGCGATGCTACAACCGTCGTTATACTTCTCAACACTTCACGACATTCACCCCATAAATAACAGTATCACCCGCTCGAAGCACCTCGTGGAGTGTCGAGCGTTTATCTCCGATAGCGAAGTATATATCTATGCGCCTATCTCGATAGAAGCTACCTCGCTTGTACTATCTGCCCACGGCATACTCGCCACAACAAAGGGCGCACTCAGCAATATAGATATATACCACAACGAACTCTGCTGCGATATGCTATCGGGAAAGCATTGCTCAATATTTATCGAGAAAATAGCTCACGGACAACCGCTAAGCGAGATGATATACACCCTGCGTCGCTCGACACTGCTACGCGGAATGAGCGAACTAAAAGCTACATTGGATAGGTATAATATATCGCTTGGCAACCTGCATCCCGAGAATATCATTGTCGATGACAAATATCGTTGGCATCCCATACGTTGCTACTACGTTACACGTGGTGCCGAGAGGGATGCGGCGGCCTTCCGTCATATCGAGGAGCAGATAATGACCTATGCACTTCTCGACGATGAGGCCTGCGGCATCGAGCTATGCGAGCCACTCAGCAACTATAACGCAAATAGCCGTGAGCGTTACCCGCTATGTGAGGAGAGGCGACGTGTTATGGTAGATGGCCTATTCGGATTCTGCAACGGCACCGATGATATGGTTATCGCCGCCGAATACATTGATGCAAGCGACTTTGTAGAGGGGCGCGCAGCGGTAACAACTCGCAACGGAGCTATGGGTCTTATCGATGCCAATGGCCGAGAGATTATAGCAAAGCGCTACGATAAAGTCGTATATAACCCCAACAACGGTCGCTCATGGGTATGTAAGGATGGCTTATGGGCACAATTCGACTACAACGGCGAGAGACTTAGCGAATGGCAAGACAAGGATGAGTGCTATATCGAAGAGGTGTCGGAACGCGAGTACGAATATCAATAGTCGTAGGTATCAACGTAGCCTATGTGCATGGAAGTGTGGAGTAACAACACGCACGAAGAATATGAGAGCTATAAATATCAATCCCGCCCCAAACATATAACAATACGCATAGTTTAGCTCGGCTATATATCCGCCAAAGAGCATACCACAGCCAATGCCTACATCCCACCCTGTGAGATATGTGGCATTGGCTGTTGCACGTCGTGAGTTTGGTGCAAGATTGATAAAGAGGGTGTTGTATGCAGGGAACATTGTACCATAGCCATAGCCAAAAAGGAAGGCCGTCAGGAAGTATGCCACATATCCGAGGTTGATACTACGCTCGGCAACAGCCGATAGAGTGGCCTCTCCCAATGCACCTATGAAAGCTATGGCTATACCCAGGCGAATGGTCTCCGTAATAAAACCTCTGTCTACACGCTTTCCCGAATGTAGGCGTGAGGCAATAAGACCTGCTGCCATCACCGTGAAGAATAGACCTGCATTATGTGTTATCCCCACCTCACGAGCATATATTGCGATGTAGCTTGTTGTCATACCATAGGGTATGGCCAACATAAAGAATGCGATGCACGCACGTATACCCTCTTTTAGGAAGAACCTATCTGCCGAAAGACGAAACTCCACCTTTTCGGCCAAGAGCTTGCGTGGTGCCCGCGCCGCCAAAGCACAACATAGGCCTACGATACCCGTCGATAGCGACGTTAGAAACAGTAGCGTATAGTTGCCCGTACCTACAATAAACAGACCCGCCATAGGGCCAAAGGCCATTGCCAGATTATTCGTTACGCCATAGTAGCCTAAACCCTCGCCGCGACGCGACGACGGCATAACATCTATTACCAACGTATTGCCTGCCGTAGTAAGCATTCCGAAGCTAAATCCATGAAATATGCGTAGCAGCACAAAGAGTAACAACGTGTGCGTGATGAAGAAATATCCAAGGAATGTCGCTACAAATATCGAATAGGCTGTTATGTACACCATCTTGCGGGGAAAGGTATCTGCCACAAAACCCGCCAAAGGTCGCACACTGAGCACGGCAATAACGTAGCACGAGAGGACTATACCCACCATACCCTGACCTATATGAAATATCTCTTTAAGATATAGGGGCAGGGTCGGCACAAGTATAAAGAACGAGAACGACATCATAAATGCCGAAAGACATACCAACACATAATTTCGTGTCCAAAGCTTATCTGTTAATGCAGCCTCCATACCTTATATATATATATATTATCGCCAATACAAATCCCAATACAAAGTTAGCGCAAAAGCTCTCACGCTATACTCCTACGCACATCTTTTTTTTCGAACAATTGTACGTTATGCGATAAAAAAGTAGAAATAGCGACTACTTATGAGCCGATTTACAACAAAAAGTACAATATTTATTGTATCATAATATTACATTCCGTTCAAAATCGTTGCGTATCTTTGTTTTATGTTTTAGGTTAGAATATTTTACATACCTTTGTGTTAGGCTTAACACTTACAAGCCGACAAAGTGTGATATGCAGAGAGTAAATAAACAGAGCGCACAGCCTCCCAAAACAATAATAGAGCATACGAAGCAGTATCAGGACTCATCCGTTTCTCGTTGCGAAAACCACTACTGTGTAGGGTACGTATTTCGGGGCAGATGCAGAATACGTCATAAGAACAACGTCGTAGATGTTGCCGAGAACCAGAGATATGTGATAGGACGTGGCGAGCACAGATTCGAATACTACATAGGCGAGCGCGGCATATTCGAGCAGATACTAATACACTTCAACGAAGAGCCATCCGACTTCGAGGCGGCAATAAGCGACAAGGAGATACTACGCTTCGAGCAAAGCATCATTGCGGGCATAGCCTCGAACCAGTCTGTTGAGGAGATGGCCAAGGAGTGTTGTCTCTCGATATCGACATTCAAGCGTCGCTTCCGCGAGCGTTACAGCGTATCACCTCACAAGTGGATAACAGAACGAAGATTGGAGGTGGCACAGACAGCTCTCACCACAACAAACCTCCGCATAAAAGAGGTTGTCGAAGTATGCGGATATATA
>JAFVRN010000048.1 GCA_017504265.1 Alistipes sp.
CCGGGAAGACGCTTACCTGGGAATACGCGTGACGGATAAGATGATGCACCAAGCGAACCTGGCTTACGCTGACGGTTGTGCTGACCGTGAGTCTGGCCACCTACACCACCGAAGCCGTGACGCTTAACTACACCCTGGAAGCCCTTACCCTTAGAGATGCCTGTTACGTCTACCCAGTCCTCCTCAGAGAACATCTCAACGGTAAGTGCATCACCGAGGTTCACTTCTGGCATACCCTTAAACTCAGCCATCTTACGCTTAGGGGTTACACCGGCCTTCTTGAAGTGTCCTAACAAACTCTTGCTGGTGTGCTTTTCACTCTTGTCGTCATAGGCAATCTGAACCGCCTCGTAAGAGTCCTTCTCAACGGTCTTGATTTGCGTAACCACACACGGACCAGCCTCGATAACAGTGCATGGTATGTTCTTACCCTCGGCACTGTAAACGGAAGTCATTCCGATTTTCTTTCCAATTAGTCCTGACATTGTACTGTCTAATTACGTTTGTTTGTTAATTAAGTGAATTTATACCTATATATATTATAGGTTGTGTCGAGCATTGGGACAACCCCTGTCGGGGCTGTCCTTACCCGAACGTGATTTTATCAAACCTTGATCTCTACCTCAACACCTGAAGGCAACTCGAGCTTCATCAAAGCATCGATAGTCTTAGGCGTAGATGAGTAGATATCGATGATGCGCTTGTAGGTGCAGAACTGGAACTGCTCGCGAGCCTTCTTGTTTACGAAGGTTGAACGGTTTACAGTGAAAATCTGCTTGCGCGTGGGAAGGGGCACCGGACCGCTAACCATAGCATCGGTAGCCTTCACCGTCTTTACGATCTTCTCAGCCGACTTATCAACGAGATTGTGGTCGAAAGACTTCAACTTGATTCTAATTTTCTGATTCATATCTAATCTCCTTTATTTACTCTAAATCCTTACGCTTGCCGCTCGACTTCTCGATGATCTCCTTTGCAAGGTTTGCAGGAACCTCCTCGAAGTGAGAGAACTCCATTGACGATGTTGCACGACCAGACGAGATGGTACGCAATACTGTTACGTAGCCGAACATCTCTGAAAGTGGTACACGAGCCTTAATTACACGAGCTGTACCCTTAGACTCCATACCCTGGATCTGACCACGACGCTTGTTCAAGTCACCGATGATGTCACCCATGTTCTCCTCGGGAGTTACAACCTCAACGCTCATAACAGGCTCCATAATAACCGAACCGGCCTTAGGTGCTGCTACGCGGAAACCGTTGCGTGCGCAAATCTCGAATGAGAGCTGATCTGAATCGACTGGGTGGAACGAACCATCCTTCAAAGTAACCTTCATAGAGTCGATAGTGTAACCTGCCAAAGCACCGTTAGCCATTGCTGACTCGAAGCCCTTCTGTACAGCAGGGATATACTCCTTAGGCACGTTACCGCCCTTAACCTCATCGATAAACTGAAGGCCTGTAACACCCTCGTCGGCAGGACCGATCTCGAAGATGATATCGGCAAACTTACCACGACCACCAGTCTGCTTCTTGAATACCTCGCGGTGCTGAACAGTCTGTGTAAGAGCCTCCTTGTAGTTAACCTGAGGTGCACCCTGGTTAATCTCCACGCCGAACTCACGACGAAGACGGTCAACGATGATATCGAGGTGAAGCTCACCCATACCAGAGATGATAGTCTGACCGCTCTCCTCGTCTGTACGTACTGTGAAGGTAGGATCCTCCTCAGCAAGCTTCGCAAGTGCGATACCGAGCTTATCGAGATCCTTCTGAGTCTTAGGCTCAACAGCCAAACCGATAACCGGCTCAGGGAAGGTCATCTGCTCGAGTACGAGAGGTGCATTCTCAGCGGTAAGGGTATCACCGGTACGAATCTCCTTGAAGCCGATAGCTGCGCAGATATCACCTGCCTCAACGCGCTCCATAGGGTTCTGCTTATTAGCGTGCATCTGATAAAGACGTGAGATACGCTCACGCTTACCGCTACGTGCATTGAATACGTAAGAACCGGCATCCAAGATACCCGAGTAAACACGTACGAAAGCCAAACGACCTACGAAAGGATCGGTAGCAATCTTAAACGCAAGACCGCAGAATGGCTCGTCTACCGAAGGCTTACGAACCTCTGTCTCCTCAGTCTTTGGGTTCATACCCTCAACAGCAGGAACATCGAGTGGTGAAGGAAGGAATGCCATAATATAATCGAGGAGCTTCTGAACACCCTTGTTGTGGAACGACGAACCGCACATCATAGGCACCAACGACATATTGATGGTAGCCACACGGATAGCTGCGATAAGCTCGTCGGGAGTGATAGAATCAGGATCCTCAAAGAACTTCTCCATAAGAGCATCGTCAGTTGCAGCAACCTCCTCGATAAGCTTGGCACGCCACTCGGCAGCCTCAGCCTTCATGCTCTCGGGAATCTCCTTAAGCTCGAAGTTGTCACGTACGGTCTTGTCGTCGTAGTAGTAGATAGCATTATTATATATAAGGTCTACCAAGCCCTCGAACTTATCCTCAGATCCGATAGGCAATACTACTGGAAGAGCCGTTGCACCGAAGTGCTCCTTAATCTGGGCACATACAGCGAGGAAATCTGCACCTGTACGGTCCATCTTGTTTACATAACCGATACGTGGAACATTGTACTTATCGGCCTGACGCCATACGGTCTCAGACTGAGGCTCAACACCACCCACTGCACAGAATGTTGCAACAGCACCATCCAATACACGGAGTGAACGCTCTACCTCAACGGTAAAATCGACGTGTCCCGGAGTATCGATTAGGTTAATCTGATACTGATTGTTCTTGTAGTTCCAAAACGCTGTGGTTGCAGCAGAGGTGATGGTGATACCACGCTCCTGCTCCTGCACCATCCAGTCCATAGTGGCTGAACCCTCATGCGTCTCACCGATCTTATGTGTCTTACCAGTGTAGAAAAGGATACGCTCTGAGGTAGTGGTCTTACCGGCATCAATGTGAGCCATAATACCGATATTACGAGTATATTTAAGATCTCTTGCCATCTTGGTCTACGTTTTTTAGAATCTAAAGTGTGCAAATGCCTTGTTAGCCTCTGCCATACGGTGCATCTCCTCCTTACGCTTGAAGGCAGCACCCTGCTGGTTGTAGGCATCTACTATCTCTGCTGAGAGTTTCTCTGCCATTGACTTGCCCGAACGCTTACGTGAATAAAGGACAAGGTTTTTCATAGAAATCGAAACTTTGCGCTCGGGACGAACCTCCGTAGGAACCTGGAATGTCGCACCACCGATACGCTTTGACTTTACTTCGACCTGAGGTGTGATATTCTCAAGAGCCTGTTTCCAGATCTCAACCGGAGATTTATCAGCATCCTTCATCTTCTTGCCCACCAACTCCAAAGCATCGTAGAAAATGGTGTAAGCAATACTCTTCTTACCATCCAGCATAAGATTGTTCACAAAACGTGTAACCTCCACGTCGTTGAACTTCGGATCCGGAAGTAGAATTCGCTTTCTTGGCTTAGCTTTTCTCATTGTTACTTGCTAATTTTAATAAATACAATTTCTTAATCATTACTTCTTACCAGCCTTTGGACGCTTAGCACCGTACTTCGAACGACGCTGACGACGACCGTCAACACCTGCTGAATCAAGCGCACCACGAACCAAGTGGTAACGTACACCTGGGAGGTCCTTCACACGACCACCACGAACGAGCACAATTGAGTGCTCCTGCAAGTTGTGGCCCTCGCCTGGAATGTAGGCATTGACCTCCTTGCCATTAGTCAATCTTACACGTGCAACCTTACGCATAGCCGAGTTAGGCTTCTTAGGAGTTGTAGTGTACACACGAGTACAAACTCCACGGCGCTGAGGACACGCTGCGAGCGCTGGTGACTTACTCTTCTCAACCAGGCTTACTCGACCGTTTCTTACTAACTGTTGAATAGTTGGCATCTCTAAAACGTTTTTGTCCTTTAATTTTTGTTAATAATTTCAATTCCCATTTGCGAGAAATTGCCCGCAAAGATACGCATTTTTTTTGATATACAATATATAACGAGGCTTTTTTCGCACCAAAATGTTGAAAACTCGCGAAAAATCAATAGAAAATATTTATCGCGATTTCAAAACTATAAGTATCCATTTATGCATAAAATCGTATATCATTGATTTAGTGTACGTTAAACTTTTAGCCCCGTTTTTGCCCAACGAGAGAGGAGGTTCTAAAAATCAAATTTCGCAAATAGAACAATATTGGACTGTTATGCCAGCCAAATACATAAAGGTGTATTCGACGTAATCGGCTGTGGGATGCGGATATTGACCTAACGCATAAGCCTTGGGCGATTCGGGTTGATATTATAGTGCGAGGGTCGGCTTTTGCAGGGCGAGGCCCTGCCCTCTGCCGTGCAGAGGAAAGGGTAGTTCACGCCTGCGGCGTTAAAGGGTAGTTGAAGGGTAGCTGAAGGGAGCGTGGCCTCTGTGTTGCAGGGCTGCGCCCTGCCACTGCAAAGCAGTGTGGGTTAGATGGGGATTTTCCACCGAACCCACTGAACCCATAGAACCCACCGAACCCACCGAACCCATAGAACCCATAGAACCCATAGAACCCATAGAACCCACAACACTCGGGATAATCAGCGGTTAAACCCAAATTTTTGTCAGAAGGGTGCCGAGTGCCACACTCGGCAAAAATGGCGACGATGGGTAGTACCTGAGCGTACGTCCCATTGTCGCCATTTTTTGTTAGGGGCAGCAATCGACCCCTTATCACAAAAATTATGCGCCGCTATCACAAAAATTAAAAAAGATAGGAGCAACGTCTTCACAGATGATTGCTCCTAAAAAAGTTAGGTTAATGAGAAAATTATATTCGAGTATTATGAGCTATTGGTGTGTCCATGAGAATTATTCGAGATGTGCGCTCATAATGCTCCTGTTTGCACAGCAAAGGTACATATTTTTTTTATACATCCAAAAAAAATCGATATTTTTTTACATTTTTGCCCTAATTTTTCATAAAACCTGTATATATGCAGATATTTATGCACTACCAACTTATGGCGGTAACAATGGACAATACCAGCATTATCAGGAAGTAGAGGCTGCCTGAGAGTCCTCCGAGGCGTAATATGGGCAGGGGTATCATCGCCACAGAGATCATCGCCACGGCGAGTATGGATGCTGCCGAGAATGAGGGCAGCATCACGAAGGCGGGGATGATAAGCAGCAGGGATAATATCAATATGAGCCATATGCTACGTGCTCCGAGCGATATTGACACACGCTCCGAGATGTAGAAGAGTGTAGCGATAAGTTGTGTTAGCAGCAGTAGGCCGACAAATATCAGACGCGGCAGATGCAGGTAGTCGCTAAGAGGCACACACGGGGGGTTCAACATATTATCTATAAGCAGCTGTGCTGCACCGACAAAGCTTCCGCCGAAGCACCACGACAGGTAGCAGAAGATGAATGTGGGGAGCAGAGCACCTGCGAGGATGATGACAGTCTCACGCACCGTGCGCCGCAGCAGTATCGCTAGTAGGGGCATCAGCACAGATATGGCAAGCAGAGAGCCATCTACGAGGGGTAGTGCGCCGAAGGCTATCATCGAGGTAAAGAGCCTATGGGCGCGCACCGAAGGGCCTAAACTACGTATGAGGCGCGCTATGGCCAGCGCGAACAGTGATGCCACGACAAGCAGGGGTATAACCTGACTGCACGACACCAAGGCGACAACCGAAATAGCATATAGGGCTATGGGTGCCATTGTCGAGGAGGTATACATACCTACGCGCACCACGGCACGCGAAATGGTAAGGACAGCATAGACGAAGAGTGGAAGTGTCGCAAATGCCGACAACAACGGATGGCCGGCGACAACCTCATCGAGCCACAGGCGGAGAGGGGCGATAGCACCACCCTCGGCAACTGCCACCGCCTCGGCATCGAGCATAGCGAGGCTCACGGCCATAAGCACCACGGCCATGAAAAACATCGTAAGCAGTGCCTCGGCAAACTTATGTCTTACCACGTCTATAATCATATCGAAGCACAAAGGTACGAAAAAAGCTCGAAAGATGAAATCGGGCAGGGGCTTAAAAGCGAATAAATGTTTCGGTATCGAGTGACAATATACGGCGTTATGGCGAGAGGGGCGTGCTATAATTTGTATTTTCAGAAATTTGTATTACCTTTGTGCGATTTTCGCACTATTATATATAATGTGTAGGTATCGCGACCACATCACAGGTGCGACAGCGAGAGGTAAGCAACAAATAAACAAATATATAGTTATGAATATTACAAGAGAACAGCGTGATGGCGGCATTTCAATTTTGAAGGTCGTTGTTGGTGAGGCAGACTACGGCCAGGCCGTAGAGAGCCAGTTGCGCGAGTACAAGCGCAAGGCAAATATCCCAGGCTTCCGTCCCGGCATGGTGCCAATGGGTATCGTTAAGAAGATGTACGGCAAGGGCGTAGTAGCCGAGCAGTCATACCGCGTAGCATCAAACTCGGTATTCGAGTACTTGCAGAAGGAGGGTATAGACTATGTAGGCGATGTTATCCCCTCTGAGGAGCAGGGCGCATTCGACTTCGACAACAATACCGAGTTCGAGTTTGTTTTCGAGATTGGCGAGGCACCAAAGATCGACATCGAGCTTTCGGCAAAGGATAAGGTTGTCTACAACAAGATTAAGGTAGACAAGAAGATGCACGGTGACTACCGCTCTAACTACTTGCGTCGCTACGGCCGTTTGGTAGATGTAGACAAGGTGGCTAACGACGAGGCACTCAACGTAACTCTCGACAACGGTGACATGCGTATCGAGGAGGCATACGTAGGTCTTATCTCAATGTCGGAGGAGGAGCGTAAGGCATTCAAGGGCAAGAAGGTAGGCTACAAGACCAAGGTAAACATCAACGAGCTGTACAAGAAGCCTGAGCAGCGCGCTGCAATTCTCTCGGTTAAGCAGGAGGAGTTGGAGGGCATCAACCCTGAGTTCGAGTTGGAGATTACCAAGATACGTCGTTTCGCCGATCCTGAGCTCAACGAGGAGTTCTTCAAGATGGCATTCCCCGCAGGTAACGTAACATCTGAGGAGGAGCTTGACAAGTTCATCGACGAGGAGATCGAGAAGGAGCTAAAGCGCGAGTGCGACTTCATGTTCGTAAACAGCGTACGTAACTTCATCATCGAGAAGGCTGCGTTGAATATGCCTGAGGAGTTCTTGAAGCGTTGGTTGTATGTTATCAACGAGGGTAAGTTCTCACGTGAGGAGATCGAGAAGGACTTCGCCGCATTTGTCAAGATGTTCACCTGGAACTACCTCCAGAAGCACTTCATCACCGAGGGAGAGTTGAAGGTGACAGCCGAGGAGGCTAAGGCCGAGGCAATGTCATTTGCTCAGATGCAGTTCGCACAGTATGGCATGCCATCAGCACCTGCCGATATGCTTGAGAACTTCGCCAAGCAGATTATGGACAACAAGGAGCAGCTACAGAAGATATACGAGAAGCTCTACGAGGAGAAGGTTGTAGAGTATATCCGTGGCAAGGTGAAGGTTACCGAGAAGGCTATCTCGGCTGACGAGTTCGCCAAGCTCGCTGGCGAGTTGGCATAACATAGGCCCACCTCGAAAGAGATAATTCATAGAGTTTCCCGGGCTGTAATGCTCGGGAAATTCTGTATTAGGGATGTGGCTGCGGGCATAGGCTTTGCAGAGTCACCTCCAAGATAACCTCTAAGAAAAAATAGTATGAACGAATTTGATAAATTTGCCCGCCTGCATTGTGGCATAAACTCTATGACGTTGCACGACTTCCGTGCTCAGGCCTCGGGATATGTGTCGCCCACAATCATCGAGGAGCGTTCGCTGAATGTGGCTACCATGGATGTTTTCTCACGCCTTATGATGGATCGCATCATATTTCTTGGTGCTCCCATCTACGACGATGCAGCAAATATAATTCAGGCTCAGCTGCTCTTCCTCGAATCGGTAGATGCCGACAAGGATATTCAGCTATATATAAACTCGCCGGGCGGCTCGGTCTCTGCCGGTCTCGGCATATACGACACCATGCAACTAATATCGTGCGACGTAGCCACGATATGTACGGGTATGGCTGCCTCGATGGGTGCCGTGCTACTCACCTCGGGAGCGCAGGGCAAGCGTTCGGCACTGCCACACTCACGCGTGATGATACACCAGCCACTGGGTGGCGTGCAGGGTCAGGCCTCAGACATCGAGATTACGGCACGCGAAATTGCCAAGACCAAGCAGGAGCTATACGAGATTCTCGCGCAGCACTCCGGTGTGAATATCGCCAAGATTGAGGCCGATGCCGATCGCGACTATTGGCTTACGGCCGCCGAAGCCAAGGAGTATGGACTCATAGACAACGTGCTCAGCAAGAGAAAATAACAGATAAAAACCGACTTAATAGATGACTCAGAAATCACGCAAAGGCGGAGAGCGTAAGGGTGGAGCATGCTCGTTCTGTGGCACACCGGCCGACCAAGCACCGCTTATGTTCAACGGCGGCGACGGTGCTATGATATGCAGCACGTGTATCGAGCACGGTTACGACCTGCTTGTGGAGCACAATATCGTTGCCGGTGGCAAGAGTAAGGATGCAGCCGAGAAGAGTGGCTTCAAGCCGCTTCGCAAGGAGGATCTTATGCGCCCCGACCGTATAAAGAGCTTCCTCGACGACTATGTTATAGGCCAGGATAGCGCAAAACGATATATGTCCGTTGCGGTATACAACCACTACAAGAGGGTTATATCGAAGGGGTGTACCGGCGATATAGAACTCGACAAGTCGAATATCGTGCTGGTAGGACCTACGGGTACGGGTAAGACTCTTATGGCACGCACTATCGCACGTCTGCTCAATGTACCCTTTACCATTGTCGATGCCACGGCACTTACCGAGGCGGGATATGTGGGCGAGGATGTGGAGAGTATCCTATCACGTCTGTTGCAGGCTGCCGACTACGATGTCGAGGCTGCCGAGCGAGGTATAATCTTCATCGACGAGATAGATAAGATTGCCCGTAAGGGCGACAACCCATCTATCACACGTGATGTTTCGGGCGAGGGCGTACAGCAGGCACTGCTCAAAATCCTCGAAGGCTCGGTGGTAAACGTACCCCCACAGGGCGGCCGCAAGCACCCCGATCAGAAGTATATACAGGTGAACACCTCGAACATACTGTTTATCTGTGGCGGTGCTTTCGACGGCATAGAGAAGAAGATTGCCAAGCGTCTTAATACCAACGCAATAGGCTATGGCTCGACACTCAAACAGCGTATCGACGAAAAGAATATCATGCAGTATATCCTACCGCAGGATCTACGCTCCTATGGTCTTATTCCGGAGCTTATAGGACGACTTCCTGTTCTAACCTATATGGAGCCACTGTCAAAGGAGGCGCTACGCTCGATACTCACCGAACCCAAGAACTCTATCATACGCCAGTATGAGATGCTTATGGGGCTGGACGATATCAAGCTGACGTGGGATGACGATGTGCTGGACTATATCGTGGATAAGGCTATCGAGTATAAACTCGGAGCACGAGGTCTGCGCTCCATATGCGAGGCTATTATGATGGATGTGATGTTCGAGCTGCCTACGGGTGGCGAGCACCGCATCACGCTGGAGTATGCGCGCCCACGTATCGATAAGCTGGCATAGGGCAATATACGAAATTGCAACAGAGGGTAGGCTGCGGCCTACCCTTTTGCGTTTAGTTGCAGGGCGAGGGCTTTGTGTTGCAGGGCGATGCCCTGCCCTCTGCTTTGCAGAGGAAAGAGTAGTTCACGCCTGCGGCGTTAAAGGGTAGTTGAAGAGTAGTTAAAGGGTGCGTGGCCTTTGTGTTGCAGGGCAAAGCCCTGCCACTGCGGAGCAGTTTAAGGAGTATAGGGATATTAGGGAGTTTAAGGAATATAGAGAGTTTAATGCTATTTAGTTGATTTCCCTAAACTCCTTAAATTCTCTAAATTCTCTTTGGTTTCGAAATCAAAAAAGCCCTCCCAAGTGGGAAA
>JAFVRN010000012.1 GCA_017504265.1 Alistipes sp.
CAACAACAATCAAGCTTACCCGTGCTTTATGGATCATTCCGTTGGCACTTGTCACATCGTTTATATTCAAGGGAAAAGACCGGAAAATCAGTATTCCTTGGTTCATCCTCTGGTTCATTGTAGCTATGCTAATCAATACTTATGCATTGGACAATGTACCCGAAGTAGGTAAAGCCATTTCCGGATTGGCTAGAAAAGGGCTTATCATTACCATGTTTTTCATCGGGGCATCACTTTCTACGGATGTCCTAAAAGCAGTTGGAATCAAGCCGCTCGTGCAAGGGGTTTTACTCTGGATAGTAATCAGCATCGGTTCGTTGGCTTATATTCTTGGAATATAATCGGGGCTCAAGAGCAGACAAAACACCAACAATTATTTAGGCACGAATTACCCGGATATCACAGATAGTAAGCGTAAACTTTGTTACAAACTATTAGAAGCTGTTTTGAATTTTATTAAATGAGTTAAATCATTGCTGCGAGAAGAATACTCTCGAAATAAAATTCAAACAGTTTCTTAGCAACAAGACAAAACCTATAAATATCAAAGAGCTATGAAAATCAAGTCACTTATTATCTTGTGCGTTGCCTTAGCTATGGCAGCCTGCGGCGGAAAGAGCACCAAAAGCGCAGAGCGCGACACAGCCGATGCAGCTACAGAGGTGGCAGCCGTCGTGGATGTAGATATGCTCCTATCCGACGGTGAGGAGCTTGTGGGCCGGCAGGTGGCAGTAGACGGCATATGCACACATATATGTACGCATGGCGGTCGCAAGATGTTCCTTATGGGTAGTGACGATAGCAAAACCATACGTATAGAGGCTGCCGAGCTCGGCTCATTCGACCAGAAGTGTATGAACAGCATCGTTAAGGTTACGGGCACATTGCGCGAGGAGCGTATCGACGAGGCCTACCTCAAACGATGGGAGGAGCAGGTAGCAAGCAACACAGCCGAGGAGCATGGCGACGAGGGTGAGGGCGGTTGCAGCACCGAGAAGGCTGCACGTGGCGAGACGGGCAACACCGTAGAGCAGCGTATCGCCGATTTCCGTACGAAGATTGCAGCACGTAAGGCGGCCGAGGGCAAAGAGTATCTATCGTTTTACTATGTCGAGGCTCAGCACTATGAAATTGTCGAGTAACAATATACGTCGCTGGTGCCGACTACTGCACCGCGATATATCTTTTCTATTTGCAGGGATGGTGCTTATATATGCCATATCGGGTATATATATGAACCATCGCGACAGCATCAACCCCCACTACTCCATCACACTCGTCGAGAAAGAGTTGGATAACATCCCCACCAAGGCCGATATCAATCGCGATACCGTCGAGGAGCTTATGCAGCAAATAGGCGTTGATGAGCGATATACGAAACATTACTTTCCCGAGCCGGAGCAACTGAAAGTATTTCTTAAAGGAGGCTCATCGCTTGTCGTAGACCTTACAACGGGTAAGGCCACATATGAGTCGTTGCGTCGCCGCCCCTTAATAAGCACTATGACCACGCTGCACTACAACCCGGGACGATGGTGGACCTGGTTTGCCGACACCTTTGCCGTGGCACTCATAGTAATAAGCATGACCGGGCTCTTTATGATTAAGGGGAATAAGGGGCTTTGGGGTCGTGGCGGCATTGAGCTGCTGATAGGTATAGCCATACCCATCATCCTGCTACTGTTGAGCTGACACAGCCAAGCAAGGGCGTTCAGGGATGTAGCAAAGAGACTGACCAAGATTGTTTTGTCCCCCTTCAAACAAACAGAGAGTGAATAAAAGATGCAGGTCTGACACCGCGACTTTTATTCACTCTCTTATCTATATTATAGTGCGTTATACTGCCGTATAACCACCATCAACCGCTATATTCTGCCCATTGACATAGGTGCTGAAAGGCGATGCGAGGAAGAGTGCGCACGTATCCAACTCGCCACTGCGACCATATCGCTCGAGCGGTATCGTACGCTTGGCAATAGCCTGAAAATAGTCGCTATCGAGGGTTGTGGTGGTAAGGTCGGTATAGAAATATCCGGGGCATATGCTGTTTACCGTAATGCCATACTTACCCCACTCGGCAGCTAAGGCTCGGGTAAGATTGACAACACCTCCCTTGGCAGCATGGTAGGGCGAGCTGCCTACAATCATATTACCTACAAGACCATACATCGAAGCGATGTTGATGATACGGCCATAACCCGCCTTAATCATCTCCTTACCAAACTCACGGGCACATATGAACGTACCAAACAGATCGATATCTACCTCGTGCTTGAACTGCTCGTCGGTAATCTCCTCGGCAGGAGCGACAGCCCCCGTACCGGCATTATTCACAAGGATATCCACCCTGCCAAAACGCTCCATGGTAGCACGCACCGCACTTTTAACCTGCTCTGTCTGGGTAATATCGCAGGTGTAGGGCAACACCTCAACGCCAAACTCCTCGGCAAGAGCCTTGGCATTATCCTTGAGAAGGTGCTCGCGGCGAGCAAGAAGCACAAGGTTAGCACCCTGACTTGCATAGGCCTTGGCCATTTGAAGTCCCAATCCTGTTGATGCGCCGGTTACAACGGCTACGTATCCTGTTAAATCGAAGTAATTTTTCATAATCCTACCTATTAATTTTTGTGCAAAGTAAACAATAAATATATGTAGTACCAACAATTTTCGATTCTCATTTCCGATAGCCATATAAGCACAAACTATACCCCGCGCATTATATATCGGCGCACTATATACAACATTGCCCCGAAAGCGTGTTTCACTTCGGGGCAATGTTTCTATGATATGCTACCTACCAGGCTTAGAATCGGAAGCCAAGCGTTACAACCGCAATATGACGGTCGGTGGTGGTATTAAACAGACGGCTCTCGATATTCTGCATCGCATCGACCGAGTCTACGGCATAGAAGCTCATATACGATGACGACTTCGTCGAGTTGTACTGGTAAGCCAAGTCGAGGTATACCGACTGCGAGAACTTGATACCGACACCGCACGTAATGTAGCTGCTAACCGTGGGTATAGGGTGTGTGAAGATGGCATCGGCGTAGTCGTCACGCAGCGTCGAGCCACTCCATATATATCCGGCACGTAGAGCAAGGAAGGGTAATACATAGGCCTCTGCACCCACACGCACCGTATTGCCACCCTTGAACGCATCCTTCATAATATCCGTATAGCTCAGGCCTGCAATAGGTGAGCGACGCAGGCGCGTAGACTGATACCAGCTACGCTCATAGTCTGCCGAGATGATGATACGTTTAAGCAGCGTAACAGCTCCACCAAAGAGCAGGCGTGAGGGTGAGCGGAAACGCCAAGCGTAGTCACCGCTATCCTCCCATATACCCGAATATGCCGAGTCGTTCATATAGCCGAAAGGACCGAGGTCGTAACCATCGGGGTTGTCGCCGGCACTGAACGTGCGCGACCACATCTCTGCATCGTAGAAGAGCGATAGCGTGTAGTAGGTAGGCGAATGGTAGGCGACACCGAGGCGCAACCAATCGACAGGACGGGCAGTGACACCCACCTTGAAGTTGATACCCATACCCGTAAGCTCGGTACGCTGCAGATAGTTCATATATTCGAGCTGATAGGGCATATCACTTCCCGAAGGGTACTCATCGTAGATATAGTCCTCGCCATAGTATACATTACGGCGATAATCGACACTTTGGAAGCCGATAGTAGCACCCACATAGATGCGATCAATGAAGTTAAAACCAAAGCTTATATCATACTCACCCACAGAGCCGCGTGTCTCGGTTGCCGAGAACTGGTCGATGGTGGCAGTATTGCCGATACGGTCGATAAACCAACCCTGATCATCCTTGTTTGTAAGGCCATTCTTATAGGCGAGTACCGCTCCCCAATAGTATGGGTCGTTGCCGAAAGGCATCTTGCCGTCGGGAAGAGTTTGGAGGTCGTCCACATTAGACAAGGTGCAGAATACGTTGGCCATGGATTGTGTGTAAGGGTTGCCATATGAGCCACTGCGATAGCTCTGATTGAAGTCGGCGATACGATTGTAGACAACACCCATATTGAAGTTGGTCAGAACACCCGTGCCACGATATATGCTGAACACACCTCCCAGGCTCGAAAAGCCGAAACGCTCGGTGTGATCCTTATACTCCTGGTCGCGCTTTGCAACACCCTCGTAGACAGGATCGCTATTGGAGGTAGGACTCTTGGTAAACTGCATTATAGGCGAGATGCTCACATCGCTACCTACATACATACCGATACCCGCAGGGTTGAGCGTAGCCGACACCATATCGGCACCCAAGGCCGTAAAAGCGTTACCCATACCCATAGAGCGCGCCGTACCGTAGTTATGCGAGGTAAACGTAAGGCTGTACATATCGCCCCAGCCAAGTATATCGTTATTCATCACCGTACCGCCAAAATCGACACTCTGTGACGAAGCGTGATGCCACGTGCCAAAGACAAGGGCTATCGAAGCAAAAATGGTATATATTTTTCTCATATCTCTTTTTTTAGAAGTGAGTATCTATCTCAAAGGAGGGAGCGTATATACCACTCCCTCACACGAATTACATTAGCGGCGCGACGAGGTTGTACCTCCTACACGGCCACCGCCACCGCTACCCGAGCCGCCACTACCGAAGCCTCGCGTTTGAGTTATGGTAGTGTTTTTGTTGCTGCTGCTCTTATATATCGAACTTTTATTGTTGTTCTGCCTTGTTGTGCTTTGACGGTAGTTGCCGCTGCGCTGCGCATCACGATTCTGCGTCGAGGTGTTACGATTGCTGTTATCGTAGCGTGTAGAACGCTGCGAATTGCTCTCGCCACGGTTGTTGTTCACGTTTACGCCCGAACCGCCTACGCGGTATATTCCCGTAGATGTAGAGCCCGAATACGAGGGTCGCGACCCCTTGTTGTCGTGCTGCTTGCCGAAGTTCTTGTTCGACATAGGCGAAGTGTAGTGCGACGATGCACCATAGTGGTGGTTGTCTCGACCGTGCGGGCCGTTGTGGTGCGGGCCGTTGTGGTGTGGAGGGCGAGGGCCAGGGCCCGGGCCATAGCTCGGATAGTAGGGGTAGTATGGAGGATAATAGGGGTAATATCCCGGCCCCCAATACCAGCCGAAATAGAACGAGCTGTAACACATATTCCAATTCCAGTCGTACCACGAGTAGTGCGGATAACCCCACCACGAGTAGTAGAAGGGGCTTACGTGGTAGCTCCAGCCATATATCCAAGGTGACGCATACAGTCCATATGTGACATTTGTAGCACCCCACGAGCCAAACATCGAGGTGATATACTTAGGCTCGACCCACACCTGATCGCCCGATACCATGATATTGTAGAAGGCGGGATCGTAGGCCGATGCGTAGTATAGTGCATCGCTTGTAGCCATAGAGTAGTAGCTCGACGGCAGCTTGTAACTTGGCGACTGGAAACCATACAGACGGCGTGCATAGGCACTCTCATAGTCGGTGACAAGCACCGAGTTGTAGTTGGGCTCACCTGCCCTATATGCCGCCTCGGCAGCATCGGCACCGGCCTCGGCCATACGCGCCTCGTAGATAGCCTTGCGAGCTTCGGCCTCGGCCTTTTCTGCTTCGGCTTTCGCCTTTATGGAAAGAGCTACATCCTTGCGGTTATCTGTGCGATAAAGGTCATCCGAGCCATACGTCATAGAGCTCATCATCGTCGAACAACCCGACAACAGAGCCAGCGTGGCAATGGTTGAGATAATACTAAACAATCTTCTCATAATCGTAATATGTTTTATATCGCTCCCACGTCGATAGGTATCGAGTGGAATACAAAACTATCCTTGAATACAAAGATAATAGTTTTTTTATAAAAACCGTGCAAATATCGATGAATAGCCTAAAATATCGAGTGAAACGACCGAATAGCGGGCCGAAATAACTACTCGTTGTATAACAACGCACCTACGACAGGTGAAGCGATTCTGTGACATACATCTACATCGTCGTAGCTTGCCCCACGTGTTGCCGCATCCTGACTCACACTCTTACCCGTAGCCGAGGCGACAGCCGTGACAAGGGCAATATCGTGCGATAAATCGCCCCACGGACAACGTGGCAGAGGGTAGTGTTTATCCTCTACGCCATACTTATTCGGGCCACACAAATCGACATCGGGGGCAATACCCTCGCCATACTCACAAAAGCCCTTGGCGTTGTAGCACATAAAGGTTATCGGAGCATACTCCAAATATCGCTCGCCGATAGTGACACGCGTGACATCCATACCGCAGTTCTTACCCTCGGTAGTCGTTCCTATAAGCGTGATGGGTATATCTAAACCTCTGAGTCCCGTAATAATCATCTCGGCAGCCGAAGCCGTATCGCTCGAACATATGATGGTAATCGTTGCAGGGGCAATAGCTATGCCACAATCCTCGACATAGCATAACGAAGGCGAGGGATGCACCACATTATGCGGATTGCGACGCAGCTCGAAGAGCAGCGACCCTCGGTGCGAAGCATCGACAATGGCCGAACATAGCTTAACGGCCGAGGCTACATCGCCACCGCCATTATGTCGCAGGTCGAGGATAAGGTCGGTAACAGGCTCCAAGGCAAATGAGGCAAGGGCTGCCAACAGCTCTTCGTCGTACTTGTTGTCAAAACCCGTATAGACAAGATAACCAATACGTTGCTCCGAGCCCTCTATCTCGATTATATCGTGGTAGGCGACAGTCGAGGGGGTGTAACTCGACGGTGTGAGGTTGGCTATATGGCTCTTCTCCTGCTCGCTCTCGGCCGTCTGACGTTGAATATGCAGGCGTAGCGACGAGGCCTTACTCTGGTGTATGGAGTTGAAGAGCGTCATATAGTTGTTCATCGTCACATCCTCGCCATTGACATTCACTATGACATCGCCACGACGCACGTCCGAGGCCTCGGCAGCCGAGCCTCGATAGACGTTGCTGACGATAAATCCAAGGCGGTCGTCGCCCACCGACACCACCGTGAAGTAGAGGTTGATGCCATAGCCCACAGCGGTGCTGCGTGTCGCAGCATCCACCTCGCGTATGTAGGAGTATAGGACACGTTCGCCCTTGGCATTTATGTAGCCATCATCGCCATTGGTCGAAAGCATGGTAAGATTACGTCCCATATAGTTTGCCCAGGGCAGACGACGGTCAAACGACAAGCTGCGCTTGATAACCTCATCGAGCCAATAGTACTCCTCCTCCAAGCGTTGATCTATGTAGGCTATAATCTGGCTGTCTTCGGGGGTTATCTCCTGTGTAGGATGGTCGATAGAGGGATACGACGGCGTGGTGCATCCATATACGAGCAGTCCGAAGAAGAGTAGTATAAACTTTATCATTGCATTACGATTTACGAGATGTAACTTTGTCCGAAGGCGGCACACTGCGATGTTGCGATGCGTAGTGACGACATATATCCGTCAGCGCACACTTATCGCACTTAGGCTTACGGGCAAGGCAGACATAACGGCCGTGGAGTATCAGCCAATGGTGCGCCAAGGGTAACAGCTCCTTCGGGAAGCCTGCCTCGAGCTGTCGCTCGGTAGCCAACGGCGTGCGGGCATTACGGCTTAGGCCTATACGTGCCGCAACACGAAAGACGTGCGTATCTACGGGCATAACCTCACGCCCCCACAGCACGGCACCCACGACATTGGCCGTCTTGCGCCCGACTCCGGGAAGGGTTTGCAAGGCATCCAGGTCGGTAGGCAGCTCGCCGCCAAAACGCTCTACAAGCTCCTTGGCAAGGGCTACCAAATGACGCGCCTTATTATTGGGATAGGAGATGCTGCGGATAATATTGTATACCTCATCGGGTGTAGCCTTGGCCATAGCCTCGGCCGTAGGATAGGCCTCAAATAGTGCCGGTGTAGTCATATTGACACGCTTGTCGGTACATTGTGCCGAGAGGACAACAGCCACAATAAGTTCGAAAGGATTGCGGAAGTTAAGCTCGCTTTCGGCCGAGGGCATAGCCTCGGAGAAGTACTCTACAACACGCTTGAAACGCTCCTTAGTAGTCATTCTTAGTTACTCTTTTTACGCCACATACGCCACGCCAACTTCTTGACAAAGAGTCCATATGCGGCTATGTTAAATATAAGACGTGGAGAGCGGCGACAACCCCTCCACCAGCGCACCACATATTCGCCGATGCCTCCGTTATAGGATAGCACCCACAGTGCCGTATTCTCACGACCGAGCAGCAGCTCATGGCGCATAGCACCGCCATTATAACGGTTATCGTACCACATAGCAATATCGGCCAACGAATCGCAGAAGGCTATCTTACGGCCGTAGTCGGGGTTGTGACTAACGCTATATCGCAATACACGGTGTACGGCCATTACACGGTCTATAGCCACGTAACGGCTATTTGCCGCAAACCAGAGCCACATAGGCAGATCGTCGGTAAGCCACTCGGGATGCTCCTCGGGGCGCACCTCCGAATAATATCGCTCTATAAGCTCACGACGCGCTACAACCGTGCAGTTCTCGGCAGGATTGCGACGCAACATAGCCTCGAAACTCGTGGCACACTCTCCCTCGGGATATATCGTGCTACGCCCGCACTCATCGATACGCTCCGAGCGGGTATAGCACATTCCCACGCGGCTATCGGCTTCGAGCCTATCGACCTGTTGTTGGAGCTTGTCGGCCGCAGTATAGTAGTCATCGCCATCGAGCAGAGCCACATACCTGCCACGTGCAGCGGCTATGCAACGGCGATAGTTGGCACGCATACCCACGTTTCGCTCCGAGGCGATAAGGTGTATCCTTTCGGGATAGCGACGAACATACTCCTCGGCAATGGCACGTGTGCCATCCGTGCTGCAATCCTCGCCTACGACAATATCGACTGTAAAGTTCGTACGCTGCATCAGCACGCTCTCGATAGCCTCCGACAGATATGCCTCGTGATTATAGGTGGTAATGACCACCGTGAGCATAACATCCTCCATAGTTACACCTTGGTAAGTTTGGCAAACTTCGCAAGCAGGGTCTTCGAGCCGTAGTTGTCGAAGGCCACAACAACCTTATGGTCGGTGGCCAGCACCTCGATACGCTCCACCGTGCCTCGCCCAAACTTGGGATGCTCGACACGCTCGCCTACGGCATAGTTACAACCCGCGCTTGTGGGTGTCGTGCTATCACTCCCTGCTTGGCGCATACCCACCGAGCGCATACCGGCACGGCGTGGGTCGAGAGGCTGCGGCGTAGATACCAGCTCGGGACGTGGGCGTGGGCGTGGCTCGTTACCACCTCTAAAAGCCGGTCGCTCCGAGCTACGCGCGCTGCCATAGCCCCCCTGCATCCTGCGTGTCACTATACCCTCATCACCACAGTCGTCATCCAAGCCGAAGCTCGACATACGGCCGCGACCACTAAGCTCCGAGAGGCGGAAGTTGGCATCGAGATACTTCTCGTCAATCTCTTTGAGGAAGCGGCTGGGCAGGCTGTTCTCCATCTTTCCCCACACGCGGCGCAGCTCGGCAAACGAGAGCATAACCTCCTTCTTGGCACGTGTGATAGCCACATACATCAGTCGTCGCTCCTCCTCCAGGTCGGCCAACGACTCGACACTGCGCTTCGAGGGCAACAACCCCTCCTCCATACCTACGATATATATGTAGTCGTACTCCAAACCCTTTGCCGAGTGTACGGTCATCAGCGTGACACGATTGTCGTCATCCTCGTTATCCTGATCTGTCTGCAACATTATATTCTGCATCCACTCCTCGATGGTGGGCACATCACGCTCCTCGCGCAACCCCTCTTCCATCTCCCTATGGCACTCATCCTCGTACGAGCCCATCATCGATATAAGCTGGTCGAGATAATCTTTCGAGGTGTCGTTCTCGGGTTTCTTCTCCAACTCCAACATCTGCAACATCCCCGAACGCGCTATGACCTCATTGGCAAAATCCGACACGCCCATCTCGACACGTAACGCCGCAAGCTCCTTGATAAGGCGCACAAAATCTCCCACCTTACGCACTACGGCACGCTCGACGGTACTCAGCTCGGGGCTGTCGAGAAGTCGCTCTACGGTGTGCCACATTGAGGTCTGCTGCTCACGTGCAAGCTGCTCGATACGTGCTACGGTGGTCTCGCCGATGCCTCGTGGCGGGTAGTTTACAACGTGCTTGAACGACTCGTTATCGTTCGGGTTTATTATCAGGGCTATGTATGCGAGGAACTTACGTATATCCTTATGTTCGAGGAGTGACATACCCTTATAGACTCGGTATGGGATAGAGAGGCGTGTCAATGCCGACTCGAACAGACCGTGCTGCTTGTTTGTACGATATAGTATCGCAAAATCACGCCACTCCGCACCACTGCGAGCCTTATCCTTGATATCCAAAGCTACCTCCGTGGCCTCGTAGCTATCCTCCAACACCCTCACCAGGCGTATCTTCTTACCCAGCTCGGCTGCCGAGAAACACCTCTTATCCAAGCGGCGCGAGTTATGCTTGATAAGCGAGTTGGCAGCCTCGACAATGGTCTGTGTCGAGCGATAGTTCTGCTCGAGTTTGTAGACCTTTGTGGTGGGATAGTCACGCTGGAACGAGAGGATATTCTCGATTTTGGCTCCTCGGAAGGCGTATATACTCTGGGCATCGTCGCCTACGACGCATACATTGGAGTGCTGCAAGGCGAGGCGGCGCACGATGATATATTGCCCCATATTCGTATCCTGATACTCATCGACAAGGATATATCGAAACTGCTGCTGGTATCGTTCCAACACATCCGGAGCATCACGCAACAGGATGTTTGTCTGCAACAACAGGTCATCGAAGTCCATAGCACCATTCTGCTTACAGCGACGGCAATACTCCGCATAGATAGCTCCTATCTCGGGGCTCTTCATCTCCCTATCTTCGGCCAGAAGCGTAGCATTGGCGATGTACGCACCGGGCGTGATAAGAGAGTTCTTGGCCATAGAGATACGTGCCGCCACAGCCTGCGGCTTATACCTCTCCTCCGAGAGGTTCATATCCTTGATTATAGTCTTGATAAGGTTCTTCGCATCGTTCGACTCGTATATGGTATAGCTCTGCGGGAAGCCTATCTTCTCGGCATTCTCGCGAAGCAGACGTGCAAATACAGAGTGAAAGGTGCCCATACGTATATAGCGAGCCCTGTCACCAACCATACGCTCGATACGCTCCCTCATCTCACGTGCCGCCTTGTTGGTAAACGTAAGTGCAAGGATAGATTGCGGGGCTACGCCCTGCGACAACATATAGGCAATACGCGTGGTCAGCACACGTGTCTTACCCGAACCTGCACCCGCAATGATAAGCGAGGGCCCCTCGTAGTTAACGACAGCTTCACGCTGCACATCGTTTAACCCTTGTAATATATCTTCACTCATTGTAATTCTCTTAAATTAACATACATCGCTAACCGAGGCCATATATCAGCATACCGGCCACTCCCGACCCTACGATTAGCATTATGGGGTTGAGCTTATAGGCCGAGCCTACAAGCGTCAGGGCGAAGATAACCCAGCTCCACGCATCGATAAAGCTGCGCCCCTCGTCCGAATGTGGGAAGATGAGCAGGAGTGCTGCCGACGCAATCATGCCGACAACAACAGGGCGCATACCCCACACCACACCTTGAACATAGCGATTGTGCTGCAAGCGTAGAAAGAAGCGTGTGACGAGCATCATCACCGTAAGTGCCGGAATACATACCGCCGTTGTGGCAACCACCGAGCCCAAAACACCCGCAACCTCATAGCCTATGTATGTTGCCGAGTTAAGGGCAATAGGGCCGGGTGTCATCTGCGATATGGCCACGATATCCGAGAACTCGCCACCCGTAAGCCAGCCGTTGCGCACCACAACCTCGCTGTGTATGAGCGACAGCATGGCATAGCCGCCACCAAAGCCGAAGAAGCCTATTTTCAGGTAGCTGTATAGCAGCTCTAACAGTGTGATAATCATTGTTGTACCCTCCTTGTCTGCCACTTAGTCCAACATAGACCCACGATAGCACCTCCCATCAACAGCCATATCGGCGATATGGAGAAGTACCACACAGCCAACGCTACGGCCAACGCTATGCTCACACGCACAAGGCCCATACCTCGTCCAAGGCCGATGATAGGTGCCACGATAAGAGCCACAACAGCAGGGCGCATACCACGAAAGGCGGCATCGACCCACTTATTATCACGTATATCGCCGAAAAACATCGCTACAAGAAGTATTATCACAAACGATGGCACGACAACGCCCATAACCGCAGCCAACGAACCCACATATCCACGTCGCTTATAACCCACAAAGACCGCCGTATTGAGGGCGATAGGGCCGGGAGCCGACTGTGCCAAGGTCAGCAAATCGAGAAAATCGCGCTCTCCAATCCACGCCCTATTGTTGATTACCTCGTGCTGGATAAGCGGAATCATGGCATAGCCGCCACCGAAGGTGAAAGCTCCGATTTTCAAAAACGACCAAAATATCTCGATTAACTCACGCATACGCCATATCGGTTATCGCTGAAAGCGGTAGTAGGTACCAAAGGGTATCTCCTTCCTGCTACGGTCGGTAAAATAGAGCTCTCCCATCTGCTCCTTGCAGGGCTCGCCAAAGGCCTGATGTACTGCCGTACGTGCCAGCATCGACGATAGCCCCATAGAGTAGAGGTTGAGCACAAGGAAGGCGTTGCGCTGCTCCAAGAGCTTCGAGCAACACTCCAACATATGACATATATCATCCTCCAAAACCCACTTCTCGCCATTAGCACCACGGCCATAGGCCGGAGGATCGAGGATGATACCCTGGTAGCGGTTACCACGACGCACCTCCCTCTCGACAAACTTGACCGCATCCTCGACAATCCAGCGCACGCCGTTCAACCCCGACTGCTCCATATTCTCGCGCGCCCACGTCACAACCTGCTTCACGGAGTCTACGTGTGTAACCTCGGCACCTGCGGCACACGCCGCCAACGTAGCACCTCCCGTATAGGCAAAGAGGTTGAGCACCTTGGGACGCTCCACACCCGCCTCTGAGCGTAACTGCTCAACGCTGTCGTATATAAAGTCCCAATTGGCAGCCTGCTCCGGAAAGATGCCCACATGCTTGAATGAGGTGAGAGCCAGACGCATACGCAGGCTCATAGCCTTATGCTCGTAGCGCACAATCCAGCGCGATGGCATCTCGGATTTCAAGCGCCACTCTCCTCTATCCTCTACCTTGGCATCACGCAGAAACGAGGCATCGGCACTCTGCCACGTACGCTCATCGAGGCTCTTCTGCCATATGGCCTGAGGCTCGGGACGACGTACCACATAGCGGCCGAAACGTTCCAATTTCTCACCTGCTCCCGTATCCAGGAGCTCATAATCGCGAATATCGGGCGAAAGTTGTTTTATCATCCTATCTAAATGTTTCTTTTTCGGTACAATCAATAAGCGACATACGGCACTGCGCGCAGTCGAAGGCGAGGCGATAACGGTGACGGCCGTGTTCGAGGTATAGCTCGTCACGCAGCTTTGAGCCTCGCTTCAAACACTCGCCAATCTCGCGACGCAGGCAGTAGCTCGACTCCATGACACGCTGACCTACGGTCGTGGCACAAAGGTCAAGACCCTCGACAATATGTTCCACCCCGTGTCGCTCGTAGAATCTGCGGGCAAGGCTGTTTACAACGTTATGCTGTGGCGTAAGGCGCGACAAAGGATAGCGTGCCCGACCATCGTCCTGACGTATGTCGTGGGGCAGTTCCCGCTCGGCACGCATCGAGGCAAGACGTGATAGTGCCTCACGACGTAGCTCTGCCAACATCTTGGCAGTAGCAAACCACTCGGCCCCTACAACCTCGACACGGCTTACACGAAAGATGCTATCGCCGCTCTTTGACATCTGCTCCTCGGCAACCGCACGCATCTTATCCGCACTCTTGGCCCTATCGAGGGTGACATCACGGCGCAGCTCCACGCTGAGTCCCTCACAATCGGTATAGCGGACGACGATACCCTCACCCGAAAGGGATACGACACACTCCGTATCCACCGTGCGGCGTATACGGCTACGCTCGACAAGCTGTGCAAAGCGATGGTCGTAGTTGCGATATACCTCCATACCCGCCTTGATGCCATCCATACGGTTGGGCTCTATGGCATCACCCTCGACCGAATTGACATTCGTACCAAGGATGCCATCACGTGTGACAAAGCAGAGGCCGTCACCGGCATTGAGCGACATGCGACCATCGAGGCGGAAACGACGACGCTCGGTAGCTCTCACACGACCTATATACTCGCCCACAGCCTTGGGTGTATTGAACGATGCCACACCGGCACGCTTGCCCAACAACATATACTCGCCACCATCACGCGTAAAGCTCTTCTTGGGGTCGGGGTCGAACTCCACCTCGGAGCAGCCCACCGAGAGTCGGCAGCAGTCGGGGCGCGAGGCAAGTGCCTCGTCTATCTTACGGCGATAGTAGCTGACCACGTTCTTTATATAGTTGTCATCCTTTAATCGACCTTCGATCTTGAACGACATAACACCGGCATCGATAAGCTCGCCTATACGCTGCGAGAGGTCGAAATCCTTGACCGAGAGCAGATGCTTACCACGAATAAGCCTCTCGCCTTGCTCCGTAACGAGGTCGTAGGTGAGGCGGCAAGGCTGCGAACACTCTCCCCTATTTCCCGAGCGCGACGACTGTGAACGCGACAGATAGCAATGTCCGCTATGTCCTACGCATATGGCTCCATGTATGAAGCACTCCAAATCGACAGTCGTGGCACGACGTATATCGCCTATCTCGTCGAGCGACAAGGCTCGCTCCAGGATAACACGTGTAAAGCCGCTATCCTCCAAAAAACGAGCCCCCTCGGCAGTCATATTACACACCTGTGTCGAGGCATGCAGCTCTACGGGGAGTCCCATCTCGCGGTAGGCCATATCCTGCACGATAAGGGCATCGACACCTACGGCTATAAGCTCACGCGCCAAACGCTCCGCTCCCTTAAGCTCACTCTCGTAGAGAATGGTATTCAGCGTTACGTATACCCTAACACCAAAAAGGTGAGCATAGGCCACAACACGCGCTATATCCTCGGTGCTATTGGTTGCAGCACGACGTGCACCAAAGCCCTCGGCACCGATATACAGGGCATCGGCACCGCAATCCACGGCAGCTATGGCAGCACGGTAGTCACGTGCCGGAGCAAGTAGCTCTATCTTTCGTTTTGCTGAACTCATACTAATATCTACACTTATCGCACAAAGATACAATTTTTTGCGGGAGTGCGGAACAATATTATTAATAAAGTTGTATCTTTGTACTTCGAATTAAAATATAAACAAAAGACTATGCTTACATTAAAGCAATTACGCGATAACAAGGAGCAGACCATAGCCCGTCTTGCGAAGAAGGGCGTGGATGCCGCACCTATTGTTGCCCGCATAGAGGAACTCGACGACCGTCGTAAGGCCATACAGGCCGAGTTGGACGGATGCCTTGCCGAACAGAATGTGGCAGCCAAGCAGATTGGCGCACTTATGGGCAAGGGCGAGAAGGAGGCTGCCGAGGCTAAAAAGCAGGAGGTGGCAGCACTCAAAACCCGCTCACAGCAACTCAAAGAGGAGGCCGAGCGTGTAGCCGACGAGCTACAAAACGAAATCGTTAAGCTTCCCAACCTGCCAGCAGATATAGTACCCGAAGGTCGTACGGCCGAGGATAATGTCGTGGTAAAGCTCGTGGAGAACTACACCGAGATAGCCGGCGACGCACTGCCCCACTGGGAGCTTGCCAAGAAGTACGACATCATCGACTTCGACCTCGGCGTAAAGCTCACCGGCGCAGGCTTCCCCGTATACAAGGGTAAGGGCGCAAGATTGCAGCGCGCGCTGATAAACTACTTCCTCGACTGCAATACACGTGCAGGGTATCAGGAGGTAGAGCCACCGATTATGGTAAACGAAGCGTCGGGATTTGGTACCGGTCAGCTTCCCGATAAGGAGGGTCAGATGTACCACGCAACTGCCGATGGCTACTATCTTGTACCTACAGCCGAGGTTCCCGTGACAAATATCTTCCGTGATGTGATTCTCGAGCAGAGCGAGTTACCTGTGAAGATGACGGCATATACACCTTGCTTCCGTCGTGAGGCCGGCTCGTACGGTAAGGATGTACGAGGTCTGAACCGTCTTCACCAGTTCGACAAGGTAGAGATAGTGCAGGTATCGCATCCCGATAAGTCGTACGAAGCATTGGACAAGATGGTGGAGCACGTAGAGAGCATCGTAGCATCGCTCGGCCTGCCATACCGCATACTACGTCTATGCGGTGGCGATATGTCGTTCACATCGGCACTTACATACGACTTTGAGGTATACTCCGAGGCTCAGAAGCGTTGGTTGGAGGTGTCGTCGGTATCGAACTTCGAGTCGTTCCAGGCCAACCGTTTGAAGCTACGTTATCGTGATGATAATCGCAAAACACAGCTTGCTCACACCCTAAATGGCTCGTCACTTGCATTACCACGTATTGTAGCAGCGTTGCTCGAAAACAACCAGACCGAGGAGGGAATTCGCATCCCCGAGGTATTAATTCCTTACACGGGATTTGATATTATAAAATAAGTTTGTATATTTGCATTGCGAAACACTCATTAAAACAAAAGTAATATGGCTTACAAAATTTCAGATTCTTGCGTTGCATGTGGTACATGTATCGACGAGTGCCCAGTTGAGGCTATCTCAGCAGGTGACATCTATGTAATTGATCCTAGCAAGTGTATTGACTGCGGTACTTGCGCAGGCGTATGTCCTTCAGAGGCTATCGCTCCTGAGGCATAACAGCAAGTTTATCAAGGGTAGAGCGTGTCCAAGTTTGGGCACGCTCTTTATTTTAGGGGTTGTATAGGTAAGAGAGAGGTGGGAGGGGATAAGGAGAGAGGGTGAGGACAAATCCATATTCCAACTCTCCCCCCCCCTCGCTTGTTTCTATGAGAGCCGGGTGTGTCACATAGGTGGCATACAACAATAGGAGCGTGCCCAACAAGTTTTTGGGCACGCTCTTTATCTTAGAAGTTGTATAACAAGAGCTATTTTGAAGCTGCTCGCAGGCTGAAAAAGCGGAGTTTACTTAGCGTAAATGAGCATTTTTCAGACAAGGCAGATGCCAAAAGAGCCTTGTTAGAGAACTTCGTGGTATAAGCCTACTCTGTAATACCAAGCTCTGCCTTAACCTGTGCTGTGACATCCGTAAGAGCCGCAGCATCGAAGTATGCAAGGCCGGCCGATGCCGGCTGATCACCGGCAGTGCTGAACACCACAAGGTAGCCACCGGCAACCGACACCTTCTTGACAGCCTCGTTGGCACGCTCGATGATAGGATTCATCAACTCCATCTCCTTGCGCTGAATATCCTGCTGTGCTATCTGCTGGAAGTCGGTATAACGCTGCTGCACCTCCATAATCTCGCGCTCTTTGAGCTGACGCACCGAGTCGCTATACGTAGGAGCATTCTTCTCGTAGTCGGCATAGAGCTTGTTGTACTCGACCATAATCTGCTCGAGCTGGTTCTGCAAATCCTTGCCATAGGCTTCAAGATTGGTCTGTGCCTCGGTGTACTCAGGCATCTTAGATATCACAGCGTTCATGTCTACGCGGCCGAACTTCTGTGCGTATGCCGTAGTTGCACCAAAGATAAGTACTGCGGCAAGGGTCAGTCTAAAAAAATTCTTCATCACTATAATTTGTTATTGTTTGATTACTATTTGAGAGCCTCGATAATACGCTCGGTAAAATCCACCTTATCCGAGTAGTATAGTACTGCCGGATTGGATGCTATGTCAAGAACAAGGTCGTAGCCATACTGCTTAGAGAAGCTCTCGATAGTGGCAAATACCTTAGCCTGAATAGGCTGGATAAGTTCCAATCGCTTCTTCATAAGCTCACCATCGGTGCCGAACAACGACTCCTGATACTTCGTAGCCTCGGCCTCACGCTGCAAGATAGCCTGCTCGTACTGCTGGCGGGTAGACTCGTTGAGCGATGCACGCTGCTGCATATAGTTGTTATACATGGTCTCCACCTCGCTAAAACGGGCATCTACGCTCTTCTGGTACTCAGCCGAGAGTTTCTCTATCTCTTCAAGAGCATCGTTATAAGCCTCAACCGACTTAAACACCTTCTCGCTATTGATAACCATATAGTTCTGTGCCGAAGCAACACCTGCAAACATCACGGCCATCACCAATGTAATAATAAAACGTTTCATATGCTTATCTATTAAATGTTATCACCACAAATATACTACTTTATTTCAAATATATTGCCACATCTGTCCACTAACTAAAATTGCTGACCCATAACAAAGTGGAACTGCGAGCCACTTGGCGACGTCTTGCCATATGCCGGGTCGAAACCATAACCCCAGTCTATGCCCAACATACCTACAACAGGCAGGAAGAGACGAACACCGACACCCGCCGAGCGTTTAATCTTAAATGGCGAGAACTCCTTCCACGAGTTAAAGCCGTTACCGCCCTCCAAGAAGCCGAGAACATATATCGACGAGTTGGGCTTCAATATCACAGGATAGCGCAACTCCAACGTATACTTGTTGTAGGCCACCGAGTAGTAGTCCGACGGATCGAGAGCTCCATCCTCGTAACCACGCAACGAGATGATATCGACACCATAGATGTTATAACCGGTCATACCATCGCCACCAATCTCGAAACGCTCGAATGGCGACACCTTATTCTTATTGTAGTGGCCCAAGAATCCCATCTCGGCACCGAGCATAAGCACAAGGTTTTGGTTAGAGGTGAGCGGGAAGTACCATCTACCCTTAAGCAACCACTTGTGGAACTCTATCCAGCGGTAGCGATCCTGATCCGAGAGTGTATTCGAGGCGTAGTCCTTGCCATCCCACAACGAGAATGGCGGTGTGGCCTGCACCGAGAGTGTTATCTCCGAACCCTGACGCGAGAAGAATGGCGCATCTACCGACGAACGCTGCAAGACGAGCTTCAACGAGAGGGTGTTAGAGTTACCGTCGCTGATGATAAACGAATCCCAGCCCTTCAAACCGTAACGCTGATATCCGAACTCGCCATAGAAGGTGAAGTATGGATCGGGCCACTGCAAACGCTTACCAAAACCTACGGCAAGACCCATCGAGCGGTAGTGCATCGTAGAGGGCTGCCACGCATAGTAGGCATTATTCTGCTCGGAGATATATCCCGACACGGTAAACGAGTTAGGACGACGACCGCCAAGCCACGGGTCGGTGAAGCTTAACGAGAGGGCCTTATAGTATGTACCGTTGGTCTGTCCCGATATAGAGAGTCGCTGGTTTTGTCCCGAGGGGTATGGTCGCCATGCACCCTTCTTAAAGAAGTTGCGTATAGAGAGGTTGTTGAGCGTGACACCGATAGAACCTACAAACGTACCAGAACCCCAACCTCCGGCAATATTGAACTGATCCGAGGCCTTCTCTGCAAGCGGGAAGTTTACATCGACAAGCTCATCCGATACCGGCTGAATATCGGGAACGAGAGCCTGCTCGTCGAAGTGTCCCATAGCCATCAGCGTACGCAACGTCTGCATAAGCAGTGCGCGGTTATACAACTCACCCGGGCGCACATATAGCTCACGACGTATAACCTCGTCGTCGAGGCGCATATTACCCGAAATGCCGACATTGTTGATAGTAAAGGGCTTACCCTCATAGATACGTATTTCGAGGTCGATAGAGTCGGGGCCCACCACTATCTCGGCCGGTTCGATCTGCGAGAGCAGATAGCCGTTATTCTGATATAGCGACGATATAGATATCTCCTCGGGGTTAGCCTCCTTGCCTATACCCAAACGCTTGTGCATCGACTTCTTATCGTAGGTGTCGCCCGTGCGCACGCCAAACATCTGTTCGAGCTGTTTGGTCTCGTATATCGAGTTACCCACCCATCGGATATTGCGGATATAGTACTTATTGCCCTCCGACACCTTGATATCGATACCCAAGGTCTCATCGTCAATCATATATACCGAGTCGCTGATAATGCTGGCATTACGATAACCCTGCGAGTTGTAGAAGTCGAGCAACAGCTCCTTATCGGCCTCGTAGTCCTCCTCCTTAAGCTTACGATTCTGGAAGAAGAGGATACTCTTCTGGTGGGTCTTCTTGAAGGTGCGGCGCAGACGTTTATCCTCAAAAGCCTCGTTACCATCGAAGTTGATTACACCGACACGCACACGCGGGCCGCGATCGACAACAAACGTAACATTCACGCACTGCTCGTAGACCGTATCGTTGGTAAGGCGCACATCCACCTCGCATGTTCTGAAACCCTTATCTGCAAAGTGCTCCTTGATAAGCTTTATGTTCTTGTCGATGACATAGTCCGAGAGTTCGGTGTTGCGACGCAGCTTAAGCACCTCTTCGGTAAGATCCTTGGCCTTCGACTTAGAGACACCCTCGATATTCCAACGCAGGATACGTGGTCGCTCCTTGAGAAAGACCTCCAAGTCGAGCGAGTCGCCCTCGATGGTAGCTCCTATCTGCACATCCGAGAAGTAGCGCGGAGCCCAAAGACGTTGCATGGCATTCGAGATGAACTTACTCGGAAGGTAGATGGAGTCACCCTCCTCCAAGCCTGCCGACGACTTCAAAATATCGTGGTTGAGATACTTAACACCGTGAAGGTTAATATGACGTATGTAGTATAGCTTACCATCGCCCTCGCTGAGAATAGGTGCCGAGAGGTCGAAATCCACCGAGTCGGCAACCTCGTTATTCGAGGCATCGCCAATGGTATAACGAGATGAGGGTTGCTGTGCTGCAACCGAGATAACGCTGCATATCACTGCAACGAGGGATAAAACCAATATCTTCTGCAATCTCATCTTAACTTCTTCGTTACTCATTGCTACTATCTGCAACCAAACCGAAGCGGCGGTCGCGTCCTGCGTACACACGCAAAGCCTCCTCGAAGGCCTCCTCACGGAAATCAGGCCACAACACCTCGGGGAAGTAGAACTCCGCATAGGATGCCTGCCATAGCAGGAAGTTGCTCAGGCGGCACTCGCCGCTGGTACGTATTATAAGGTCGGGGTCAGGGATGCCTCGCGTCATAAGGCTGTCGCCAATAACACTCTCGTCGATATCCTCTGCCGAGAGCTCTCCCGCAGCAACACGACAGGCAATATGGCGTGTGGCCAACAGCAGCTCACGACGTGACGAGTAGTTGAAGGCCAATACAAGCGTCAGTCGTTCACCGCCCGCAGTAGCACTCTCGATATACTCTATCATACGTAGCACACTCTCCGAGAAACGCTTCCTCTCACCCATGACACGCACGCTCACACCCTGCTTCTTAAGCTCGGGGGCCTCGCCTACGACAGTTTGACAGAATAGCTCCATAATGGCGTTTACCTCCTCCACGGGACGACCCCAATTTTCGGTAGAGAAGGCATAGAGCGTAAGCCACCTCACACCACTCTTAGCGGCGGCACGCACTACGGCACGCACCGACTCCACGCCGGCGATGTGACCTTCGTAACGCTCCTTGCCAAGTTGCTTGGCCCAGCGACCATTGCCATCCATAATGATGGCTACGTGTTGAGGTATCGACTTTTTTTCGCTCATAATAACCTGCAAATATAAGCAATAAAATTCACATTCACAATAAAATAGGCTGTTGCAATGTGCCAAAAAGCGGCCGTGTCACACATAACCTACTGATATAGTGCATAGTAGCTATATTACGCCAATATGTGGCCACGGTGTATGTCAGCGTTTATCAACGCCCCACATCATCTTCTCTCTTAACGTGTCGTAGAACGTATTATTATGTGGTGTTGCCAAAATAAGTTGCTCACGCGCAAGCGACAACTCCACAACAGCACCATCGCGTAGCGTATATGTGCGGTTATCGGCCGAGAGGAAAGCCTCGCCGCCACGGGCACTGAGGCGCAGCTTAATAGAGGAGCTGTCGGGAACGATAACGGGGCGCATGGTGAGGTTATGCGGAGCAAGCGGCGAAAGCACAAAGCAGCGACACATAGGGTCTACAACAGGACCTCCGACACTCAGCGAGTAGGCCGTAGAGCCTGTGGGAGTAGAGACGATGACACCATCACCGTGGTACGTAGCCACAGGGTTATTGTTGATATACGTATCGACAGATATCATAGTAGCACCATGGCGGTGTATGGCTATCTCGTTGAGAGCAAGGCAATGGCCTTCGCACTCCACATCGCCATCTACACGCAACATACTGCGTCGCTCGAATGTTAGTTCGCCACGTGCTATACGCTCGAAAAGCTGATCTATACCACGACCATCATCGGCAGTGAGATAGCCCAACCTTCCGCAGTTGATGCCGACGACGGGAAGCTCCCTGCCACCGAGCATACCCACGCCATCGAGCAACGTGCCATCGCCGCCATACGTAACCAAGACATCCTCGCCCGTGATGGGCACACACTCCGTAAAACGGTGACAGGCGGGAATACGCACCTCGGTAAGTTGCTCTACGACCGAGGCAAAGTCCTCGTTGATAACATATCCCAGACCGAGACGCTCGATAGCCGTAAACATTGTTTTCAGCTGCTCGGGGTGATGATTTAGCTGCTTGCGTGAAAAAAGTATTATGTTCATTGTCGCAGAATGAAAAAAAATCGTAACTTTGCTTTTGCAAAGATATTAAAATTATGACAAAATTAAGCGTTAATATCAATAAGATTGCCGTAGTGCGCAATTCACGTGGCGGAAATGTGCCCAACCTGCTAAAAGCAGCCCTCGACATCGAGGGCTTTGGTGCTGATGGAATTACCGTGCATCCCCGCCCCGATGCACGACATATACGCTACTCCGATGTGCGAGAGCTTAAAGCAAATATCGCCACCGAACTCAATGTCGAGGGCAACCCCATAGAGAGTTTCTGCGAGCTTGTAGAAGAGGTGCGCCCCGCACAGGTGACCCTCGTACCCGATGCCGAGGATGCCATAACCTCATCGGCAGGATGGGATACGATACGTCATCGCGACTTTCTTAAAGCCATGTCCGACAGATTTCATAAGGCGGGAATACGTGTATCTATCTTCGTAGACCCCGTGGTGGAGATGGTCACGGCAGCCAAGGAGTGCGGAGCTGACCGCGTGGAGCTATATACCGAGGCCTATGCTTCGGGATACGGCTCAGACCGCGATGCCGCCATAGCACCCTACGTCGCAGCTGCCGAGGAGGCACGACGTGTAGGTCTGGGGTTGAATGCCGGCCACGACCTAAGCACCGAGAATCTGCAATACTTCATCGAGCGTATACCCTGGGTAGACGAGGTCTCTATCGGTCACGCCCTTATCAGCGATGCGCTCTATTGGGGTTTGGAGGCTACCGTCGAAAGATACCAGCAGTGCATACGTCAGGCTCACAACAAGTAAACAGGCTCACAACATAAATACGTAGCAATGCCACTTCGCAAACCGATATTCGAACATATACGTCGTGTCGTAGACCGCATGGGTGTCGAGGCCTATGTGGTGGGAGGTTATGTGCGCGACTACTACCTGCATCGCCCATCGACAGATATAGATGTGGTGGTCGTAGGCAGTGGCGTAGATGTTGCCGAGGAGCTGGCAGGTGAGCTCAACGCCAAGGTGTCGGTATTTCGCAACTATGGCACAGCCATGGTACGCTGGCGTGGCACGGAGGTAGAGTTTGTCGGGGCACGTCGTGAGAGCTACACCCCCGAGTCGCGCAACCCACAGGTAGAACCCGGCACGTTGGAGGATGACCAACGTCGGCGCGACTTCACCATAAATGCTATGGCGTGGTCGCTCAATGGCGACAGGTTTGGAGAGCTGGTTGATCCCTTCGATGGTATGTACGACCTCGAAGATTGCATAATACGCACCCCATGCGAGCCCGAGCGCACCTTCTCGGACGACCCTCTGCGTATGATGCGTGCCGTGAGGTTTGCCTCGCAGCTCGGATTCGATATCGACGACGAGACCTTCGACGGCATACGTCGTCAGGCCGAGCGCATAAAGATAGTATCCAAGGAGCGCATCATCGTGGAGCTAAACAAGATAATGGCATCTCCCGTACCCTCAATCGGTCTGCAACTGATGCACACCTCGGGACTTATGCAGTATGTCCTGCCGGAGTTGGAGCGTATGGCGGGTGTGGAGCGTCGTGGCAAGCATGCGCACAAGGATAACTTCGCACATACACTGCGTGTTTTGGATAACTTAGCCAAGCGTAGCGACGACCTATGGCTGCGTTGGGCAGCACTGCTGCACGATATAGGCAAGCCACAGACAAAGGCCTATGATGCCCGCAATGGCTGGACATTCCACCAACACGAGGCCGTAGGCTCGAAGCTTGTACCGCAGCTCTTCCGCCGCCTGAAACTACCATTGGGCGAGCAGATGCGCTTTGTACAGAAGATGGTATTTCTGCATATGCGCCCGATAGTCCTCTCCGAAGATATGGTTACCGACTCGGCCGTACGCCGTCTACTATTCGAGGCGGGTGACGATGTGGATAAGCTGATGACACTGTGCGAGGCCGACATAACCTCGGGCAACGACAATAAAGTAAAGCTCTTCTTGCGTAACTTCGAGCTGGTAAGAGAGAAGATGCGCGACCTTGAGGAGCGAGATCGTGTGCGCAACTTCCAACCCCCAATCACCGGCGATATCATTATGCGCACCTACAACCTGCCTCCATCGAGCGTGGTGGGCGAGATTAAGGAGGTTATCAAGAATGCCATCCTCGACGGTGTTATCCCCAACGACTATGATGCAGCCTACCAACTTATGGAGCAGGAGGCCGAGAGACGTGGCATAAAATAGTCAAAGAGATAGACAGCACTCTATGAAGTGGATTTTCATCACAGGATTATCGCTATATATGGCAGGTAATCTATATGTTTATATTCGTATCATACAAGCACTTGGCTCGCTTTCGCTGTGGGTCAAGATAGTTTTTTCGCTATGTTTCTGGCTCTCGGCCATAGCACTCTTCGGCTCTATCGCCCTGCGTGATGCAGCCATACCGCCCGTCGTTCACCGCACACTCTTTGCCATAGGCTCGGTATGGATGGTATTCATACTCTATATGGCCATCGCTACGCTCCTGTCGGATATCGCCGTGCTTATGTTTCCCGCCCTGCGTGGCAGAATGTGGTATGCCCTCGCCATCACATCGCTACTACTCGTATACGGCTATGTAAACTACCGCAATCCACGTGTCGAGCAGCTCAGCGTGGCCCTTGCGACAAAACATCTGGAACATCCCGTGCGCCTCGTAGCCATCAGCGATGTTCACCTGGGCTATGGCACGACACGCCGTGACCTACGCCGCTACGTAGAGCTTATAAACGAGCAACAGGCAGATGTTCTGGTCATCGTCGGCGACCTCATAGATAATAGCATTACACCCGTTGAGCGTGAGGATATGTGTGCGGAGTTCTCGCGCGTGCATGCGCCCGAGGGTATATATATGGTTGCCGGCAACCACGAGTATATAAGCGGTATTGAGGATGTCGAGCGATACCTCGCAACAACGGATGTGAGGATGCTTCGCGACAGCGTCGTGCGCCTCACCTCGGGCATTCAGCTTGTATGCCGCGACGACCGTATGAATCGCTGTCGTGAGGAGTTAGATAGCCTTATCAGCCGTGCCGACACGACGCTCCCTGTCGTCGTCCTCGACCACCAACCCAACGATATAGGAGTTAGCAATAAGCTGACTACGGTAGATCTTCACATCTCGGGACATACGCACCACGGCCAGGTGTGGCCTCTCAATATCATCACCGATGCGATGTATGAGCAGAGCTATGGCTACCGCCGCTGGGAGCACCTGCACGCCTACGTGTCGAGTGGCCTGTCGCTGTGGGGACCCCCATTCCGTATCGGCACACAGAGCGAGATAGTGGTGGTGGACATAGAGCCAAACGACACTTGCAACCCGCTGTAACAAGGCGACAGCATAAGACCTGTTGTTGCAGGGCTGCGCCCTGCCCTCTGCTTTGCAGAGGAAAGGGTAGTTCACGCCTGCGGCGTTAAAGGGTAGTTGAAGAGTAGTTGAAGGGAGCGTGGCCTCTGTGTTGCAGGGCTGTGCCCTGCCACTGCAAAGCAGTGTGGGTCAGATGGGTTAAATGGGTCCAATGGGTTAGATGGGGATTTTCCCACCGAACCCATAGAACCCATAGAACCCACAGAACCCACAAAACACACCGAACCCACAACACTCGGGATAATCAGCGGTAAGACCCTAATTTTTGTCAGAGCGGTGCAGTAGTGACGCTGACACGAGAAAGGGCGGATGGGACATACTAAGCGTATTTCCCATTCGCCCTTTGGACTGAAGCGTCGCTAATGCGCCGCTATCACAAAAATTATAGGTATTCGTAGTTTACTGTACCATTAACAGGGCAAGATACGGTGTTTACAACCTCGAAATGACCATTCTCATCCATAGCACTTACGATAATAAGAACGTCCATATTCTCAACAACCCACTTATTGCTGATGATAGGCAACTCGAAAGAGTGCTCCTTAACCTCGCCTGCTGCGATAACACCAAGTGAATCGCCAGAAAGGTCGGCACGGCTATACTCGCCGGCGATGTTACGCAATGCGAAGTCGTGCATCTTGTGGTAGTCTTTTGATGCACCACCCTGAGCCGGGTTGTAGATCTGATTCTCCAACAACCAAGCAGTTACCTTGTACTCCTGCTCTACGGCAGCCTTAACTGCAAGCGATACATATACGGCTGACTTATCGCCACTTGCTGCAACAGCAACACCTGCATCAGCACCATCGGCCTTAACCAAGCTCTTGATAATAGCCGAGTTGGTTGCAACGAAGGTCTGTACACCGCCGATATCACCCTGACCACCATAGAAGTTGAAGCAGATGTTAGGATAGCCGCGAGGACCATAGAACTGGTCTACAACACGTGCAGCATCTGAGTATGCCTTATCCGAGCCAGAAGGTGCAAAACCACCACCGTGAACACATACCTCGTTGTAGCTGTTGTGAGCGTCGGTCTCGGCCAATGCCTTAAGACCATCCATAACACGTGGGCAGTTACCGCAATTAACACCTGTATGGTCAATCAAAAGAATACGGTGGTTGAACTTGGTGTTCGAAGGATCGCTATCCTCTGGCAATACAGGAACGCTTGCCATAACGGTAACGGTAACAGTCTTTGAGCTCTCCTTACCTTTGGTAGCGAAGAATGAGAAGCTACCTGTGGTAGTAGGTGTAAAGGGGTTAGAAACCTCAGCATAGTCGTCGTATGCCTTGTAGATAGTAGCAGCGGCGGTAACATCCTTACCCTCCTGCATAACGGTGAAGACGATATCCTCACCCAACTCGATAGAGGCATTGGCTACCTCCAAGGTGATAGCACCTGTTGCATCAGGCACATCTGGAGTATCGCCACCATCACAGCCTACGGCGAAGGTTGCTGCCGCAAGCATTAGTGCAAAAAACTTTGTTAGTTTCATAGTGTAAAAGATTAATTGTTTAATTGGTATTTGTTATTTCTCTATATCTGACTATTTGTAGTCGTAGGTAAGTGTGCCGTTAGCGGGGCATATAGCGACATTGGCCACATCGTAGCGACCTGCGCTATTAGGCTTGCTGACGATAAGCATCACCTTGAAATTATCCCTATTCCACTTCTGCGAGAGGATAGGCAGATCCAACACTGCCGAAGCGGTAGCACCGGCCTCGATAGCACCAAGCGCAACACCCGAAATATCATCGCTGGCAACAATCTGGCGGATAGCGTTGTTGTGGATATTCATCCAATCCTCCTTAGCTCCACCCTGTGCCGCCTCGATAGCATCTTCAAGCAGCCACGCAGTGATGCGATAGTCGGCAGCCTCGGCAGCCTTAACCTCGACATTCACGATGACAGATGATGATGCCACACAGCTCGACGCTGCGATGCCGGCAGCAGCACCATCCGCAGACCACAAAGCATCGATCTGCTGCATGATGTCCGTGGCATCCTGCTTCGACACGTGGGTGTGACGGAAGTTGTAGGTAAGAGAGGGATAGCTGCCTCCCGTAGGATAGTTTGCCGTAACCGCATCAGCCGCCTTAGACCACGCAGGGTCGCTGGTGTTGTATGTGTGGCTCATAGCCTCGTAGTACTTCGAGTGGTAGTCGCCTGTCTCCGACACATCTTTGAGTGCCTGCATCATCTGTGGACAGTAGCTGCACTGAACACCTGTATGGTCCACAAGGAGTATGCGGTGGTTGAACGATGTGTTGGCAGGCTCGGCATCCTTGGGCAGGGCGGGGACTACGGGAAGTACCGTAACAGAGATACGCGACGATACAGATGCGCCATATACGGCATAGAACTCGTAAACGCCATCGCTCTCAGGAGTATAGGGATTGCTAACCTCGGGGAACTCACCGGCACGAAGATATATCTTCGATGCAGATGTCACATCTACACCCTCACACATAACGGTAAAGGTGATGGGCGTACCCAAATCCACCGAATCTGCATCTGCCGTGAGGGTGATATTGCCCGTAGGCTTGTCCTCCCCCGGAGTATCGCCATTGTCGCAACCTACGACAAGGGCGGCACAAGCGAGAAGGAGTGAGAAAAATTTAGTGAGCTTCATTACTGTTACAAATATTTGTGTGTGTCCGTTCTACGTTTAGAATGAGGCTGTTAGCGAGAGGTTGATACCCGTATATGCCGGCTGGTAGCGGCATACACCACCCGAGCACACATAACCTGCACGGTTACGTCCATACGACAACTGCACGCGGTAGCGGCTGTGTGTGAAGCTGGCACCTACCTGGTAGTAGTGCAACAACTCGTTCTCCTCGCTGGCGTAGTTGTAGTTGCCGTCGGTAGCCTCGCAGTTCCACATATCGCTGACGTATACGCTGAACATAGGTGCGAAGTTGTACTCAACCAAAGCTGCTACCCAGTCACCCTCGTAGCTGTTAGAGCTGTCGTAGAGGTACTGAGCCTCGACACGCAACGAGTGCTTCTTGGTGAACTTATAGGTCACATCACCCACGAAGATGTGCGAATCGCAATACTTGGCGTGTGGCGAGTCCCAGTGGTTGAGCTCCTCATCCCAACGCTGGTAAGAGTAGAGGAGTGTGGTCTTGAGCTTACGGCTCCACTGACGCTCCACATCGAAATTGACATCTACCCACGCATTACGGCCGTCGATGAACTCGCCGAACGACTCGTGTGCGATGGTGTTGAACATAGAGAAGTTGGCGTGGAAGTTCCAATACTTCGAGCGATCCTTCTTGTTACGCAACGAGTAGTAAGCATCGAACTGACCACCAATCTCATTACCTGTCATTGACGCACAACCACGGTAAGGATTGAGGTTGGCAAGCATATAGGTGTACTGACGTGTGAGCTGTGGGAGGTAGTTGATGACATTACCGCCACCAAGGCTTGACTCCATAGCCTCAATGCTGGTCTGCATACCCTCGTAACGACGGAATGTTGCCGATGCCGAGAAACGCTTGTAGTTGTAGCCCAAGTCCACGTGGATAACATTACCCTTGTCGGCACCGAAGTTCACGTTGTAGATATCGTTGTTGAGCTTCTGGGCATACTCACCTCGCAACGAGAAGCCTGCAACCTCAAAATTAACACGTCCCGATACCATATTGAGGTACTCCGTAGCGAGTGGGTTGGCATTGATATCCAAAATCTCCGAAGCACCATTCTGATAGCGACCTACGTAGCTACCCTCGATGGCAATAAGACCACCATACCAACCTGCCATATCCGAGATAGAGAGCGAGAGGTCAGCACCGTAGAAGAGCGAGCGCGAACGTACGTCATAGAGGCGTGGCATACCGGCCAAAGCCTTAACAGAGAAGTAGTTGTCGAAGTTGTAGTGTACACGCGCACCTGCCAACGAGTTGTTGAAGCCCAAGGCACGATCCTCGTAGGTACGGAATACAAGACCATTACCAAACTGGTCGAAAATATCGCCTACACGTACACCATAGTTGGTATCCTCCCACTGGATATACTTGGTAAAGAAACCTGTGAGCTTGGTGTCGCGCTGCTGATAAGTAGCGATATCGTAGCCGTCGAGGGCCGGAAGATAGCCATCAAACTGGATACCTGCCGAGAAACGACCAAGGTTGTAGTCGAGTTTTAGGAAGTCGTGAGAGCCGAAAGGCAGCTCAGGACGCTGTGCCAAGCCGAGCTCGTCGAGCTTCTTATCGGCACCGTAGTAGATGTTGTTACTCTCCAAAGAGCCAGAGAGCTGACCCTTACCTACTGCCACCTGCGCCTCGGCAACAACCGCCGTGAGGCCCACAGCACAAAGTATAAGTAAAAATTTCTTCATTCTATAAGTTGTTATAGAGGTTGAATAAAAAGCCTGTTTGTCGTCAATAGCCTTTGCAGCGCACAGGCCCGAAACCGCATCTTTCTATTCAACCCCTTGATTTGCCTTAACTATTTAAGCTCCTTGATCTTCTCGAAGAGTTCCTGCTCACTGCCGGGAGTGTAGCCCGTGTGCGAGTAAACGATGGTGCCGTCACCTGCTACGATGAAGGTGTGGGGAGTAAGGCTCACGTTCATAGCACGCTTGAAGTCCTGGTTCTTGTCAAAAAGACATACGAAGTCGTCCCAGCCCTGACCCGAGGTCATAGCACGCGCACGGCTTACGGTACGAGCATCATCGACAGAGATGGCTACAACCTTCATATCTACCTCCTCCAACCAGTCGTAGAGCGAGTCGTTGATGGCATTAAGCTCCATGATGCATGGCTTACATGTTGTAGACCAGAATGAAATAATCATAGGAGTACCGTCGGCAAGCTCCTTGGTAGAGGTAATCTTACCTTCGAGATTCTCAATCTTAACATCGGGCAATGTCTGAGCCGATGCGCTGATGCCTACGAAAAGAGCAAGCATCGCAAACAACATTTTTTTCATAGTTTTAAAGTGTTTAAGTTAATAATTTCGTGGTTATTAATGAATTATAAGCGTATATCTGTTCTCGACAAATGGCCGTTGTAGCTGTCGAGTATCGCTATGCAGTGACCTATTTACAACAATAACGCACAGACCCACCATAATTCGTGCGCAAGATAGTGATTTAATTGCAAAAAACAGCAATTTTTCTCGAAAAAATCTATGAAACGGCACAAATGGCGGGTGAAATCAGCGTTGCACACCTTCCCCATAGGGGAAGAATAGAGGGGTTGCACAGGGGGGGGAGGTTGTGTTGCAGGGCTGCGCCCTGCCCTCTGCCGTGCAGAGGAAAGAGTAGTTCACGCCTGCGGCGTTAAAGGGTAGTTGAAGGGTAGTTGAAGGGTAGTTGAAGGGAGCGTTGCTTTTGTTTTGCAGGGCTGCGCCCTGCCACTGCGAAGCAGTGTGGGTCAGATGGGTTAAATGGGTCCAATGGGTTAGATGGGGATTTTCCACAGAACCCACAGAACCCACCGAACACACAAAACACACCAAACCCACTGAACCCACCAAACCCACTGAACCCACTGAACCCATAGAACCCATAGAACCCACAGAACCCACAACACTCGGGATAATTAGCGGTTAAACCCCAAATTTTTGTCAGAAGGGGTTAGCTGTGGCCTCGATTAAGAGATTGCCCCGGATGGATAGTACTTGACGTACATTCCATTCGGGGCAATGATTGAGAGGTCGCAGATGACCCCTTATCACAAAAATTTTATCGCTCAGGCTTAATATCCTTAACCCTCAGCTGCTTACTTACAGTACCTCGATAGTGGTTCTCGACAATCTGGTAACATACCGAGATTGGCTTGCCGGCACGCACCCAATCGTAGTGGGTAGGTTGCTGGAAGGCAATAGCGGGGATGGTTGTATGCGGCTTCTCACGCTGCATAAGATCCATACGCAGATGGTCGCACTCCACACCCACAAGCTTAGCATCGCCACGATTGCTGGCACCACGTGTCATAAAGACAGGAGCGGTATTGCCAGGGCCAAACGGCTGGAAGCTGTTAAGCTGACGATGGAAGTCGTCGGTGATGTCGGAGAAGAGCAACTCGCTGTCTATATCTACCTGAGGCACAAGTATCTGCGGGTCGATGTTACGCTCCACATAGTCGTTGAAACGCTGTGTGAAGAGTGCTACATTCTCCTCCTTCATGGTGAGGCCTGCGGCGTACATATGTCCACCGAAGTTCTCCAAGATATCGGAACACGACTCGACAGCCTGATATAGGTCGAAGCCCGCAACGGAGCGCGCCGAACCTGTAACAAAACCGTTCGACTTGGTGAGCACCACCGTAGGACGGTAGTAGGTCTCGATAAGTCGCGAAGCGACGATACCTACGATACCCTTCATCCACTTAGGGTTGTAGATAACCGTGCTTTTGAGAGCCTTAAGCTCGGGATGCGACTCTACATAGTCGTGCGCCTCCTGAGTGACATTGCGGTCGATGCTCTTTCTATCCTGATTATACGAGTCGATGACCTCACCGAACTTGGCAGCCTCCTGCTCGTTACCCTCGATAAGGAGGCTTACGGCAGCGTGGCCACCCGAAGGTGCTGCATTCTCATCGTCCTCATCCATACGCATGCGCCCCGCAGCATTGATGCGTGGGCCAATCTTGAAGACTATGTCGTCGATGGTGATGTTGTGCCCCTCCATACCACATATCTTGATGATGGAGAGTAGTCCCTTCGACGGCGAAGAGTTCAACTTGCGTAGTCCGTAGTATGCCAATATGCGGTTTTCGTCCACAAGAGGCACAATGTCAGAGGCAATGCTCACAACCAACAAATCCAAAAGATGCTCGATATCCTTGAAAGGGATGTTGTTGCGTCGTGCATAGGCCTCGACGAGCTTAAATCCCACACCACAACCCGACAATTCGTCGAACGGGTAGGTACAATCAGTACGCTTGGGATCCAGAACAGCCACTGCCTGAGGAATCTCCTCGGCAGGTAAATGGTGGTCGCAGATGATAAAATCTACGCCCTTCTCCTTGGCATAGGCCACCTTCTCAACGGCTTTGATGCCGCAATCCAGAGCTATGACCAGCTTAACGCCTTTACGTACAGCATGGTCGATGCTGCGGATAGATATGCCGTATCCATCGACATATCTGTCGGGAATGTAAAACGTCAAATTCTTGTGCCCTATCTGGCTCAAAAATTTGTAGACAAGAGCCACGGCGGTAGTGCCATCCACGTCGTAATCGCCATAGATCATCACCTTCTCGCCTCTCTTGACTGCCCTCTCTATGCGCTCCACAGCCTTCTCCATATCCTTCATCAGGAAGGGATCGTGCAAGTCGCGTAGCGATGGAGAGAAGAACTTCTTTGCCTTCTCGACGGTGTCTATGCCCCTCTGTACAAGCAGGTTGCTCAGCACAGGTGACAGGCCAAGACGTGAGGATAGCTCCTCCACCGCCGTAGGCTCGCCCTGCGGTTTGACAACCCATCTCTTTTCTATGGGCATAACATTTACTTTTTATATATTTTAACATTCAAATTTTTCGTTAAGTGATGGATAAACTTAGGCTTCACCTCCGCCATGGTGACATCGCGCCCCGTGAGCGTACTCAACGAGCATACACCACGGTCGGTAAAACCACAAGGGTTGATGTTGTGAAACCACTGCAAGTCGGTTGAGACGTTCATCGCCAAACCGTGCATGGTAACACCATGCGAGGCGCGTACACCGACAGCACAAAGCTTAGTAAGACGACCTCGCTCGGTAATCCACACGCCCGACGCTCCCTCGGAACGATGTGCAGCAATGCCGTACTCGGCAGCCAGGTCGATGACCGACTGCTCCAAAGCATCTATATAACGACGAATACCGAAACCTATTGCATCGAGGTCGATGATAGGATAGCATACCAGCTGTCCCGGGCCATGGAAGGTGATGTCGCCACCACGGTCTATATGGTAGAATTCGGCACCCAAGCTCTTCAAATACTCCTCGCCAAGGAGCATATTCTGAGCATTACCGCTCTTGCCTAAGGTATATACAGGGTTGTGCTCGACAATGAGAATGGTGCCAACAGGCGCATCGTCGGCAAGGCTCTTCTCGGCCTTGGCACGACACAACGAGTCGAAGAGCGAACGCTGCAACTCCCAGCACTCGCTATATGCCATTGTCTGTAAATCTCTGATTTCTACCTCTTTTTGCATACCTCTCTTACAGCTTCAAGTGCGGCATCGGCCAAATATGACGAACGTACTAATGGTGCGCTCGCACAGTAGGCGAAACCCATCTCGAGAGCCTTGAGTCGGTACTCTTCGAACTTTTCGGGAGTGATGTATGCCCTGACGGGATAATGCTCCTTAGTTGGTCGAAGATATTGGCCGAGGGTAACGATGCTCACACCCACCTCACGCAGGTCGCGCAATGTGGTGAGAACCTCCTCTTCACTCTCGCCCAAACCGACCATAAGGCCACTCTTTGCGACTGCCCCGCTATCGGCAATATGCTTCAAGGTGGCAAGCGACGTGCGATACTTGGCACGTGAACGCACCTCGGGGGTGAGTCGCTCGACGGTCTCGATGTTGTGTCCCACAATGTCGGGACGCGATGCCAGCACCACATCTATAAGCTCGGTGCGGGCATCCATATCGGAAATAAGGAGCTCTATTGTTGCATCGGGATTATCACGACGTATGGCCTCGACCGTACGTGCCCATATTGCGGCACCGTGGTCCTCCAAATCGTCACGTGTAACCGATGTAACGACAACATGTTTCAGGCCCATAAGCTTTACGCTCTCTGCCACCTTGTCGGGCTCTGCCTCGTCGGGTGGCAGCGGACGTCCGCTCTGCGTTGCACAGAAGCGGCAATTACGAGTACATATATCGCCGAGGATCATAAATGTCGCTGTACGACGACTCCAACACTCCGCCTTGTTGGGACACATACCACTGCTACATATCGTATGTAGACAACGTCCCTCGACGATGTGTTCTACATCGGCGGTATCGGCCGTACTGCGAAGGCTGATTTTCAACCAATCCGGCTTTCTAAGATACTCAAATTGTTCTCGCGCCTTTGGCATCTTTAAGTTCACTTTTTTCCAATTGATGCAAAAGTATAAAAAATTTCAATGAAAGCAAAATTTTTCAATAAAAAATGTAATAAGGAGCCGATTTATCTCTCTTTTTCACTCAATGAGCTACACACAACACATTAAAGCGATATATGCCCCCTCGGCATAGTTACGCCATTATTAACCATAATAGACTTTTTATTGATATAATTTAACCTTATATTGATATAAATATTTTTGATTTGCAAGATTTATTTTTTCGCTTTATATTTGCACCGAAAACAAATAAAAACAGAAATAAAACTTTTGGTGTAAAGCATAGATACTTCGCATACATAGGTAGCATAAGCAGAGAGCCAAACACCAAAATAGAGTAGATATAGATGGTACAATAATATAAGTTAATTGAGAGTAAAGTTCGCTAAAAGATGTTAAGTTAATAGAGATGTTGAGTTAATAAAAGTGTGTTCATTGTGTGTGTGGGACTGTCCGGTAATGCCGGACAGTTCTGTTTTTGGCACTATACAATAAATATTATAGGTCAGCTTTGCAAAGCTGACCTATAATATAATAATTAAGTGTATACCTCTTAATCGATAACCCTGAGAACCTCAACCAAAAGCTTCCAGAACTTATCCACGGTAGCTATCTCAAGACGCTCGTCGGGAGAGTGTACGCCGCGGAGTGTCGGGCCGAAGGATACCATCTCCAAATGAGGATACTTCTCCAAGAAAAGACCACACTCCAAGCCTGCGTGGATAGCACGCACCTTGGGCTCGGTGGCAAAGAGTGAACGATAGCACTGGGCGGTAGCACTGAGCAACTTTGAGTCAGGATTAGGCGACCAACCAGGGTAGCCGTCCGAGTGCTCTACATCGCAGCCGGCCAAGAAGAATACCGACTCGATAGTCTGTGCTGCATATAGCTTGGCACTCTCGACAGAGGAACGCTGCGAGGTGGTGATAGTAACAACTCGCCCCTCGACATCGAACTTAACAGATGCCAGATTGGATGAGGTCTCAACCAAGCCGGCCACGGCAAACGACATTGCCAGAACGCCATTGGGCAGACCTACGATAGTGATAAGCAGAGCGCACATATCGTCGTTGGACATAACCTCGGCAGGAGCATCTACATCGGTAACCGAGAAGCGCATACGAGGCTCCGTGTGGCGGAACTCCTCTTTAAGCTCCTCGCCAAACTCCATATAACGCTCCTTGAAGTCCTCGACAGCATCGGCAGGGACACCCACAACAGCATAAGCCTCACGTGGTATGGCGTTGCGCAAGTTACCGCCATCGATACGCTCGATAGCAATCTGGAAGGTATCACAAGCATTGTACAGGAAGCGCGCCAAGAGCTTATTTGAGTTGGCACGACCCTTATCTATATCGTCGCCGGAGTGACCGCCAAGCAGATCGCCGACCTCCAAACGCACGAACTTATAATCGGCAGGAGCGGCCTCCGTCTCATACTCCATACGTGCCACGGTATCGATACCTCCGGCACATCCGATAAACAACTCACCCTCGTCCTCCGAGTCGAGGTTGAGCAGGTATTTACCCGTAAGCATACCCTCGCCAAGGCCGAAAGCACCGGTAAGACCTGTCTCCTCGTCCACGGTAAAGAGTGCCTCGATAGCGGGATGTTCAAGGCTGTTGTCGAGCAATACGGCCAACGCTGCAGCCATACCTATACCACAATCGGCACCAAGCGTCGTACCCTTGGCTCTCACCCAGCCATCTTCGATATATGTCTCGATAGGCTGCGTGTCGAAGTCGAACTCTACATCGGAGTTCTTCTCGCATACCATATCCATATGCGACTGCAAGATGACCGCGGGACGGCCCTCATAGCCCTTGGTAGCGGGCTTACGCATAACAACATTACCCGTAGCGTCGGTCTGATAATCGAAGCCGTGCTTCTCGGCGAAGGCCACAAGCCACTCGATAATCTTCTGCTCACGCTTCGATGGGCGGGGAACACGTGTGATATCATCGAACTGTTCCCAGATAAGTTTAGGTTGTAAATCTCTAATTGTCATAGCTTTATTCATTTAGTCAGTATATTATTTCTCTATATTTTGCTCCTCTCGCTCGAACATATGCACGCCACGCAACAAGGGGTTGCGACGCGATAGTACGACCATCTCGACGATGATAAGCAGCAGAGCGACACCCAAAAACCATTGATACTGCTCGTCATACTCCTCGAAGCGTTGCAGCTCGATGCTCGATGCCTCGATGCTATCCAGTCGCTCGACAATGGCATTAAGGCCGAAGTTATCGTTGCGTGAACGCACATAGATACCACCCGTAGTCTCGACAATCTGCTGCAACAGGGGTTCGTTGAGCTTCGTGACAACTAACTTGCCATCCTCATCTTCGACATGCTGACCGGCAATCTTCAACGGCTCGCCCTCGGGTGTACCAATACCTACGGCACATATCATCACGCCCTCCTGTGCTGCACGCTGTGCCGCCTCGACAGCTCCCTCATCGTGAGCCTCACCATCGGTGATAAGTATTGCCACGCGGCTACGTGCGCTCTGCGTACTCGACGTAAACGAGAGCAGCGCGACCTCCAAGGCCTCGCCTATATCGGTACCCTGACGGCTGATCAGCGAAGGCGACAGGGTGCGCACCTTGGCCTGAGCCATCTTATAGTCACCCGTGACAGGCAGCACAACCTCGGCATCATCGGCAAAAGCGATGATTCCCACTCTATCCTCCTGCATACCCTCCACAAGGCGCGATATGGCATAGCGCGTACGCTCCATACGGCTGGGCTCGACATCCTCCGCGAGCATCGAGTTGGATACATCGACAACAAGCACCACCTCACGGCCTTGTGTCTCAACACTCGTAAGCTTAGAGCCTGTACGTGGTCGTGCCGCAGCCAACGCAAGGAAGACAATGGCGGCAGACATTAGCGACACCTTTATCCAGCCACGCGATGCCGACCAGTCGGGCATAAGCTCGCGCAGCGTAGCCTCATCGCCAAAGCGACGCAGCTTCCTACGACGCCACATCATAAGCAGGGCATATGTAATAAGCAGGGCGGGAGCAGCAAGCAACAGCCACAACCACTCCGGCTCTCCAAATTCAAATATATTTAGCTCGGTCATCTTCTAAACAGTTTTATGGCAGGCGGTTAAGCACCACACGCTCTATGATAAACTCACCGGCAAGCAGCAGCAGGGCTGCCACCAGCCACAACATATATAGCTCCTCGTAGCTCGTATAGTTGGTAACCTGCACCTCGCTCTTCTCCAAGGTGTTTATACGCTCGTATATCTCGGCCAAAGCGTTGTCGTCCACAGCACGAAAATACTCGCCACCCGTAAGCGTAGCGATACGACGCAACAGAGCCTCGTCTATCTCCACCTCGGCCATGACCATTGACTCGTTGCCGAACATGTCGATAGCCGGATAGGGGGCACTACCCCTGCTACCTACACCTATTGTATATACCTTGATGCCGAGGTCGCGGGCAATCTCGGCTGCCGTGGCGGGCGATATCTGTCCTCGGTTGTTCACACCGTCGGTAAGCAGGACTACGACCTTCGACTTGGCACCACTCTCTCTAAGGCGGTTGATAGCCGTGGCAAGGCCGTTACCTATGGCCGTACCATCATCGACAACACCGCTGCGCAGGCGTGAGAGCATAGTCTGCACCGTAGCCTGATCCGACGTAAGCGGTGTCTGTGTGAAGGCCTCACCGGCGAAGGCGACAACGGCAAGACGATCGCCACTGCGCTCACCAACGAACTCCGAGGCTATCTTCTTTGCCGACGTAAGACGGTCGGGGACGAAATCTCGGGCGAGCATCGATCCCGATATATCCATCGCCAGCACGATGTCTATACCCTCGGTAGTAGTCTCACTCTCGGTATGCACATTGACCGGACGAGCAAGGGCTATGATAAGTGCCGTGATGGCCAAAAGTCGCAGAACAAGGGGCATAGGTCGCAGCCAATAGCGCAAGGTGCGTGGTGCTGATGCCGACCCGAGTGCCGACACCGTAAGGGTAGCACGACGACCTACAAAAAGGTGGTATAGCAATAGCAACGGGACTATCACTATGCCGATAAGTATGTATGGATTAAGAAATTGCATACCTCCTACTTAAATTACCAATTCTTCTTGCCGGGGATGATTACAGCCTTCTCTGCCTCCTTCAATTTATCCTGCGTCTTATCCTCCTCGGCCTGAACAGCATCGAGAACTCGTGCCTGATCGGCACTCAACTCACGTGGCTCCGACGGAGCATCGCCCTCATCGCCATCCTCCTCGCCATCCTGCGGCTCATTCTCACCATCGTTAGGCTGCTCCTGCTGCTCCTCTTCGCCCTGCTTATTAGCCCGATTATTTTGGTTATTTTGCTCGTTCTGACCATTGTCATCACGCTGCTCATCACTATTCTGGTCGTTCTGACCATTCTGCTGATTATCCTGATTTTGCTGATTATCCTGATTTTGTTGGTTGTCCTGATTCTGCTGGTTGTCCTGGTTCTGCTGGTTGTCCTGGTTTTGTTGCGCACGACGCTTTTGGTCTACGATACGCTTTGTCAGCACGTAGTTGTACTTGGTCTGCGCATCCTCGGAGTTGAGCAGCAAGGACTCGCGAAAGGCATTGAGTGCCGCCTCGTACTTCTCCCCACTAAAAAGGCTCTCGCCAAGGTTACGCAACACCTCGGCACGCTGTATTGGAGTTAGCAGCGTATCGGCTGCGATACTCTCGTAATAGCCGTACGATGTCTGCTCGTTGAGCGTAGAGTCTGCCGGTGTGGTATGGCGCAACTGATGATAGGCATTTGCCCTATTGTAGAGTGCCTCGTAGGATGTAGAGTCGCTCTCCAACGCCTCGTTATAACGATTGAGACTCGAACGGTAGTTTCGACGCTCGAACTGTCGGTTGCCGTCACGCACAAGGCCTCGCTCGGGGTAGTCCTGCGCCGAGAGGCTGCCGCAGCCCAGTAGCACAAAGGCAGAGATAAGGATTATATGTATGGTACTTACTCTCATCACTTGGTGTTAATCTTCGATATTTGTTTCAATGGTAATATCGCTCTTACCCTCGTTCTTCTCCTCGTCGAGGAGCTTGGTATTCTCGACAAAATAGTAGGCTCGTGTATAGTTGAGCTCATTCTCCTCGGCATCGGGTTCGGCCTTGGCAAACTTAACCATATCGGCCATACGCAACAGAGCGACAAGATCGCTACGGCTCTTAACCGCAATATCCACCTCGACAAGTGCCGAGATAATCTCGTCGGTAGTCATCTCCAAAGCTCCGATAGCCCACCTATCCGAGATATATACCCTGAGTATCGAGGCAAGTGAGGTGTAGTACTGCTTGAACTTGCCATTCTGCCACAACTTACGGTTGTTGAGCTCGACAAGTGCCTTATTAGCCACGATATGCGCAGGGAGCTTAACAACAGGCTTTACCATCGTGGCACGATGAGCAAGCCAGCGACGCAACATCACAACAGCAACCCATACCACAAGGGCAAGAAGCACGGCGATGATAGCTCCATAGGTCACATAGTCACGTATCTCGGCAAAGATGAACGGTAGGGTTTTAAGCTCATAAAGACCATCATCTTCGAGATACTCCGAAGCAAGCTCTCTATCCACGCCGAAGCCCTGCTGAGAGGCGGGGTCGGCTTTTAGGAAGAGCGTTGTATCCAACTCGGCATAGCTGCGCACATAAAGCATCAGCGTGTCATCGACATAGATTGTATCGGGAGTCTCCCTATTACGCTCGAAATAGAGGATTGCGGGGCGCATAGGAATAGCTCCCGTCTCCATAACTGCCAAATGGTAACGCTTGCGCAGATGCAGCTTACGGCCCTCCTCCGAGATTGTGTCGAGAGGCTCCTCCGCGATAAGCTCGAAGAGATCCTCGTCATACTCCTCGTAGCTCGACATCTTGGCCTTGCGTCGCTGCAATGCACGACGTTGCTCACCGCTGAGGGCATCATCGAAACGGGGGATGCCTATCTGTGCAGCTCTATCCTTGTCTATATCGAGGATAAGCTCCACACGGTCACCCACCTCGACACTATCACGCGAGAACGCAGCACGCACCGTGGGGCGTGAGTCGGATGCCGCAACATCCACGACACCTAAGAGCAGGAGTAGAGGGATAAGTATGGCATATGTCGCTCTTTGCATCATCGCTGCTTAAACATCTTAATAAGTTCTACAACAAAGTCGCCATCCGTGGCGATATTGGCTATATCGATACGGTGCTGACGAAGCAACGCATCCATCTGCTCACTACGATCATCGTACTGCGCCTGCCAATACTCTCTGACACGTCGTGACGAGGTATCGAGCCACTCTCGGCGGCCACTCTCGGCATCGCACACCTCGACGATACCCACATCGGGTAACACACGGTCACGCTCATCATAGACCCTAAGTGCCATAATATCGTGCTTCGTGGAGGCTATCTTCAAGGCATCCTCCAACTTAGGCATATCGCTATCGGAGTCGATAAGATCCGACAGCAAGAAGGCCGTGGTACGCTTCTTATTGACACCCACAAGGTAGCGCAAAGCCTCCGATATATTGGTGGCGTGCCCCTGCGGTTCGTAGCCTACAAGCTCACGAATGATGGTGAGGATATGGCTGCGCCCCTTCTTCGGAGGGATAAACTTCTCGACACGATCCGAAAAGAGGATGCAACCCACCTTATCGTTGTTCTTCGAGGCCGAGAAGGCCAACGTAGCAGCCACCTCCGTAATTACATTCTTCTTGGTAAGCTCTCGCGAGCCAAACATACGCGATGGCGACACATCCACCAGAAGCATCATGGTAAGCTCTCGCTCCTCCTCATAGACCTTGACATGTGTACGCTCCGAGCGCGCCGTGACATTCCAGTCTATATCTCGCACATCGTCACCTATACGATACTCTCTAACCTCGGCAAACGACATACCTCGGCCTCGAAAGGCCGTATGGTACTTGCCGGCGAAGATCTCGTCGGACAAGCCTCGCGTCTTAATCTCGACACGACGTACACGCTTCAATATTTCGTTTTCGCTGAGGTGCATACCACTACGGAACGATTACGTTGTTCAGAATATCGGTTATTATCTGCTCCGAGGTGATGTTGTTGGCCTCAGCCTCGTAGCTTAGACCTATACGGTGGCGCAAGACATCGTGACATACGGCACGCACATCCTCCGGAATGACATAACCGCGACGCTGTATGAAGGCGTAGGCACGGGCTGCCTTGGCAAGGGCTATGCTGGCACGTGGCGAGCCTCCATAGGTGATAAGCGACTGCAAGTGCTGCAAACGGTACTCCGAAGGCTCACGCGTGGCAAAGATGATGTCGATGATATACTTCTCGATCTTTTCGTCCATATACACCATATTGACAACCTTGCGGGCACGGACAATATCCTCGGGCGAGATAACCTTATTCACCTCGGGCATACCCTCACCCGAAAGATTCATACGGATAATATCGAGCTCCTCCATACGCTTCGGATAGGATATTTTGGCTTTGAGCATAAAACGATCCACCTGCGCCTCGGGGAGCGGATAGGTACCCTCCTGCTCCAAGGGGTTCTGCGTAGCAAGCACGAGGAAGGGCTGTGGCAAGGCATAGGTCGTATCGCCAATGGTCACCTGCTTCTCCTGCATAGCCTCCAAGAGTGCCGACTGCACCTTAGCCGGAGAGCGGTTGATCTCGTCGGCGAGGATGAAGTTGGCAAAGATAGGGCCCTTCTTCACGGTAAACTCCTCGCTGCGCTGCGAGTAGATAAGCGTACCGATAAGGTCGGCAGGGAGCAAATCGGGGGTAAACTGTATACGCGCAAACTTGGCATCAACGGCCTTCGACAGCGTGGTGATAGCCAACGTCTTGGCCAAGCCGGGGACACCCTCCAAAAGGATATGTCCATCCGATAGCAGACCTATGAGGAGTGTGTCGATAAGATGCTGCTGGCCTACAATGACACGAGACATCTCCTTACGCAGAGTATCGACAAATACGGACTCCTGCTCGATATGAGCATTAAGCTCTTTAATGTTTACTACTTCGTTCATCGTTATAATGTTTTATCTATTTCGCTTTCGTCGTCATAAGCCCTCGGCCTAACCTTTCAGGTCGTGGCTCGATGGTGCCTGGTATAGGCGCAACCCGAAGTATGGAGCTAAGGCTACAACATACGATATAATCTCTGTTTGCAGCTGCTCGTAGGGTACCCAATTGACATTCTCCGAGAAACAGTAGAGCTCGATGGGCAAGCCCCACTCGGTAGGCTGCAACTGTCGCACCATAACCGTCATAGTATGATTAATACGCGGATGGCGGTCGATATATTGTGTAATGACACGAATATAAAGTTCGAGGTTGGTAATCATACGTGCATCGTCGATAGAGGTAGCCACATTACGTAACAGCGGCTCGACAACAGGCTCTGTGACAAGAGCCGCGATACGCTCTTCATCGAAGAACCGGACACTCGTCATATCGATATTCAGCGAACGCTTGATACGTCTGCCACCTGCATCACGCATAGCCTGCCAATTGTCGAAAGGCTCGCTCACAAGCAGGTGCGGAGGCAGCGTCTGCAAGGTGTTATCCCAGCCGCGTATCTTGATTGTGGTTAGCGCAACCTCCTCGACAACGCCGTCGATACCTCGCTGCGTCATCGTAATCCAGTCGCCCACCTTGAGCATATTGTTTGCCGAGAGCTGCACTCCGGCAACAAGGCCCAAGAGGCTATCCTGAAAGACGAGCATAAGAACGGCAGCCGAAGCACCCAAACCCGTCAGAAGTATTGCCGGAGACTTATCTATGAGTATTGCGATGATGAGTATCACGGCGATGCAGGCGAGGACCACCTGTCCGGTCTGTCGCAGACCTTTGATAGGCTTGCCCTGCCACCCGGGGCGGCACTCCATAATGTGAAACGAGGCTTTGAGCAACGCATTGATGAAGAGCACAACCATAACTACCAAGTAGACATCGACAGCACGCGTAAGTATCTCGCCCAACCACCTGTACTCTTCGTCCATAGCCATTCCGAGCATAGGCAGAAGCATGCTTACCATAACGGGGGTCACGATGCCACAAAGACGCTGCACGACCTTATCGTCGAAGAGGAAGTCGTCCCACGATGCCTTGGTATGAAGCACAACCCAGTGTATGCTGCGCATAACAACCCAGCGCAGAAAGACATTGGTAAGAAGTGCTATGATGATTATAAAGATGAAGATAACCCATCCGTCAAGAACCGACACCGTATCGGTGTCAAGTCCCGTTTTGAGAAGCAGGTTATCTATCCAGGTCTTGATGATATGTGTCTCGTTGCTCATCACTCAGGGCAGTGTTAGTAGGTTGCGGGGCGTATGCCCGATAGTCGATTAGAATGTTATGCCTATACCCAAGAATACCGACTGGTTTAGTGCCTTGCGGTTTACATCACCGGCATCGAACGAGAAGTTACCCTCGATGACGGGACGCGGATTAAGCATCAACGCCTGATAGCCCAACATAATATCCACCTTCGTAGAGCTATCGGGAGATTGCAGGCGGTAGCCTACGCCTCCGGCTGCCGTAGCACCAAAGCGCAGACCCTTGTCAAAGAGGATATTCGTACCGGCATTGACAAAGTTAAAAAGGCAATTCTTACGCTTGCCGTAGAAGTAGTGTGCCGTAAGATATAGAGGCACCGAGGTATAGTTGTACTGTATCTGCGCACCCGCCTCGACACCCACCTTCCAGTGGTTGTTGATAAGGTATCCCGCATTGAGCATAATGTTACCGCCGAACTTAGCCTGACTCTTGTAGCCACGCTCGCCACGCTCGCCGGCGATACGCATATAGTCCATTTCGTAAAAGATGAGGTTGGCACGACCCACCGCACCAAACTCCCAACCCGAATAGTGACGCGTCTTGCGAGCAATCTCCTCCTCGCTCTCACGACGCTTAGCCTCGGCAACGGGGATGACCAATATGAGTAGCACAACGGCCAATAGATACTTCTTCATGCTTATTTTGTTTATCCCCCTAACGAAAGGAGGGTGTTAATTATTATTTCAGACCTCGAATAGTTCGCTCCCACAGCCATGCACTACGCAACGTATCGCTAAGCTCACGCTCGGCATGCCAACCGAGCTCCTCGTTGGCGAGTGTCGTATCGGCCCATACGGCAGCGACATCTCCCGCACGGCGGGGCGCAATCTTATAGTTAAGTTTTATGCCGTTGGCTTGCTCGAAGCCTCGGACAAGCTCCATGACCGACACAGGGTTGCCCGTACCCACGTTGAACACCTCGTAGGGGCACTTGCAACGGCCACTTGTCATACGCTCTATGGCCACCACATGGGCACGTGCCAAATCCACCACGTCGATATAATCGCGTAGGCACGAGCCATCGGGCGTGGGATAGTCGTCACCGAAGATGCTTAGGCACTCTCTGATGCCCGCAGCCGTCTGGGTGATATATGGCACAAGGTTGTTGGGCACGCCACGTGGAAGCTCTCCGATATGTGCCGAAGGATGCGCACCAATGGGGTTGAAGTAGCGCAGGGCGATACCTCGCAACGAGCTGTTGGCAGCAACCGTATCGCGCAAGATATCCTCGGCCATCTGCTTGGTATTACCATAGGGCGAGGTAGCAGGCTTGCGCGGCGTAAGCTCGGTAACGGGGAGTTTATCGGCATCGCCATATACCGTGGCCGACGAAGAAAAGAGAATGTTGTGACGACCATACTCGCACATAAACTCCAAGATGGTGAGTATCGAGAGCATATTGTTGCGATAGTATTTCATAGGCTCGGCAACCGACTCGCCGACAGCCTTAAAGGCGGCAAAGTGAATAACCGAGTCGAAGTTGTAGCTCTCGAAGAGACGACGCATGGCATCTCTATCGCAGCAGTCGGCCTCAACAAAGGTGGGGCGATGTCCCGTGATACGCTCTACACCGTCGAGCGAGGTGATGTCGCTATTCGACAAATTATCCACGATAACAACCTCGTAGCCCGCATTGATAAGCTCCACCGCAGTATGCGACCCGATATAGCCCGTACCTCCCGTAACAAGCACCATCTTGCTATTTATAGTTCTCTCCATTTTATTAATAATCATATTAATAACCCACAAAGATATTAATTTCCTCGTAATTGCACAAAAAGTGAGCTAATAAAAAACCTCGACAACACTAACCGCCGGCCTTTTTGCACCTATATCCGGCCTTGGTAAGCAGCTCAACGACTCGGTCACGGTGGTCACCCTGAATGATTATCTCTCCATCCTTGGTCGTGCCACCCACACCACAGCTCTTTTTCAGCTCCTTACCCAGTGTGGCAAGTGCCTCGTCACTGCCGACAAAGCCTCGCACCACAGTAGCGACACGACCACCCTTCAAGCGATCGAGCCATATACGCAGATTTTGACGCTCCGCAGCGAGAGTCTCCACCGCCTCGCTCTCTCCTGTATCGTAGTTATAGTCGGGGTTGGTCGAAAAGACAACACCCAAACGCTCCTTCCAATCGTTGCTCATATTAGTCAATAATGTGAAAATATTGTAAACTTCGGCTTATGATGTACAAAGTTACAAATTTTTTTTCTAACTTTACGATATGAAAACCAAGAAGCTAAAACAACGCCGTCGTCGTCGTGACCTCACGGCATACAACCCCGAACGCCTGCCCGACATCCTCCCGCCCGAGGATGACAGGCATCTGGTACACGTATTTGTCGAGGGCTACGAGGATGTAGCCTTCTGGCGCGGCATCTTCGACCACTTTCACAACCCCTATCTGCGATTCGAAATATCGGTGCCCAACAGAGAGGATATGCCCAAAGGCAAAAAGGTGCTGCTCTCAATGCTCAACCATAGCAATCCCGAAGAGGTAATACTATGCGTAGACTCCGATTTCGACTACCTCTTTAACGGCTCCACGGAGCAATCCAAGGAGGTGCTGTCGGCAAGCAATATGTTTCATACATACACCTATGCCACAGAGAATTATCTGTGCTACGCACCATCTCTGCGAAACGTATGTGTCAAGGCCACAAAGAACGATACCCGCATCTTCGACTTCGTGCGCTTCTTTGCCTCCTACTCACGCACCATATACCCCCTCTTTTTGTGGTACGTATTCTCGGCACGACACAATAGCGAGAACGCCTTCACACTGGCCGAATTTAGAGCCTCGGTGCGCCTCGGCTATGTCGATATACGCCACAATGGCGAGAACACCCTATCGTGGCTGGAACGCAATGTAGTACGCCGACGACAGGCCCTGGAGCAGGATAACCCCACACTCGTAGACGCAGTGGCAGAGTTAGGCGAAGAGATTAAGGCTCGCGGTGTCACCGAAGAGAATTGCTACCTCTACATGCACGGACATACACTGATGGACAATGTCGTAATGCCCACACTATCTGCCGTTTGCGACAAACTGCGACAACTCGCCGTAGCTAAGATACACAACTCCAAGGTGGAGGGCGTAGCCCTGAAAAACGAACTACAAAACTACACCAACACTCTGCGCTCGATACGCGACGTACTGCTCGACAACGAGAACTACACATCTTCGCCATTATACAAGCAGCTGCGCGACGATATACAAGAGTATCTCGACATAATGATAGGACGCATCAAGAGTAGGCAAGAACCAAAGATTATGCTACGACATAACTTCGAGCCTTAGATCTTAGAAAAACTCTGTCAAATTTCGTTATATTATTTCGTTACTATTATAATATATATAGGTTTTTCAAGCCTCTAAAAGAACCTATTTTTTAGACATTTGCACATTTTTATACCATTTTTTGCATAAAATGCTTGTACTATAAACTTTTTTGCGTATATTTGTAAAGTGAATAAACATATAGTGCTAACCTAAAAGTTTTTATTTATGTCAAATCAGTGTCCAGCAACTTGTCATTCGTACACCCTTGAACCCGAAGCAGGTTTTACACATATTCTACTCAAAGAGGGAGAGAGTCTTGTAATAGAGCGTGGCGACAAGAACTCTATTCTGTTCCTTATGTCGGGTAATTTTGAGATCTCTTCGGAGGAGCGTCGTGACTATGTTGTACGTGAGGGTCACTTCGTATTTTGTTTCCGTGCATACCACTACGAGCTTACCGCACTCAGCGATGTGGAAATCATACGCGCCAACTTCATCACAGCAGGTGCTACCTGCGATATGATACCGTTCAACAGTATCGTAGGTAAGATCAAGAAGATAAACTATAAATTTACGCAGGTGGCCCTAAACGAGCCGATGGATCTATTGTTGCAATCGGTACGCCACTATCTGCAAAACTCAATGAAGTGTAACCATCTGCACCGAGCAAAGATTCAGGAGATGTTCATCATCTTCAAGTTCTTCTACTCGCCACAGATACAGCTACGCACATTCTACAACCTCTTCGACCGCAACCAGTCGTTCGCATCGTTGGTGCGCAACAATGCGCCTCGTGTAAAGACCGTAGAAGAGCTTGCCGACATCTGCGGATTTAGCATACAGCACTTCAACAATATGTTCAAGCAGGAGTTCCACGACACGCCATACAGCTGGATGCAGAAGCAGCGCATTGTGGAGATTGAACGTCTGCTGACCGAAACAAACGTGCCACTGAAGAGCATCATCAAGATGTACAACTTCACAAACCACGGACACTTCGCTCTATTCTGCCGCAAGTATCTGAAAAAGACTCCTTTGAAAGTCCGTAAAGAGGCTCGCGCCAAGCGCGAGGCACAGAGCTAAGGTTGTTCCTATTATGCCACAAGGCCGACAATAAGCCCACAACGGGCAGATGTCGGCCTTCTTATTTTATGGTATCCGGCAACGAGTGGTATCCGGCAACGAGGCAAACACAAAGAGAGCGTGCCCAAGACTTTATCGGGCACGCTCTATATTTTTGAAGTTGTATAACAAGAGCTATTTTGAAGCTGCTCGCAGGCTGAAAAAGCGGAGTTTACTTAGCGTAAATGAGCATTTTTCAGACAAGGCAGATGCCAAAAGAGCCTTGTTAAAGAACAGCTATCTGTTAAGACGATAGAGGCTATTGGTTAGCTGCTCCACGGTGTAACGACCATAGACGATGGTATATCCGTCACCACCGGCACAATGTGTAGCCTCCTCCCAAAGGATGCCGAGGCTGCCATCGGCCTGCAAGGCGAAGGTAGAGTATGCCGAATCGAGCTTGGTAAGCTGCAAAAGACCATCCCACTCCTCGGCAACAAGAGCCGGTGTAAGATAGTCGCTATCGCTCTCCAATGCCTTATAATAGATACCCACATTGCTACGACCGGGGCCCAAGGGCAACGACTGCACGAGCAGATCGAGCTCCGCACCATCGCTTTGGCGCACAACAGGAAGCAGCATAAGCTCTCCATTCGTAGAGTTATCCTTGGCCTCAACACCATTATTACGAGCACCCGAGAAGGTCTGCATATCCCAGCTGCCGGTGCCACTCAGCACATTGTCGAAGTGGTATATATTGAAGTGACGACCACCCGTAGTGCGCGAGCTGATAAGAATCGAGCCATCGGGAAGCTCCTCAACCTTAGCCTCATCGGCAGTGACCACAGCCGCCTTATCTGTGCCACCAAGCACGTCCCAGCTACCACCGAAATCGTCGGAGTAGAGAACAAAATTCTTGTAGTTGGTATAGTTATCGTTCACGTCGCGCACAAGCACCGAGCAGTATAGACGGTAGTAGTCGGCGACCTTTACCGTACGGCTCTGCATAATACGTCCCGAGGCTACGAACATAGCCTTAACAGGGCCATAGGGGCTCTTGTCGAAGAGCGAGTATATGCTCTCGGCTATATCCTCAGGCTTACTCCACGTCTTACCGCCATCGTCGCTATAAAAGCGTGCTATATTCTGGTGGCGGCTGCGTGTACCCTGCTGGAACGACACATTGCCCGCACAGCTGAGCAGCAACACACGGCCACTATCCCTATCGGCAACAAGGCAGGGATCGCCATAACCCACATTCATAAAGTCCTCGGAGTCGATGCCCTGACCATTGATGATGACAGTGGTAGGCTCCCACGTGACACCATTATCCAAACTGCGACGTGCGTGCAGGTCGATACGGCCATTCTCCACGACACCTATATCCTTATGGCTATGGCGGTAGTCGGCAGCACATACTATCGTAGCATCGGGCAACACCGTGATTGCGGGGATACGATACGGTATATCGGCTGTGGTAAGCGTCTCGAAGAGCTCGGCACGCAGAGGTTCGGCACACTGCACAACCTCCAACTCGGCATATACCTCGCCCTCGTAGCACAGCTCCAAGCGGGCATGACGCGCCTCAGAGGTGCGATTAGCCTCGACACGGAATGCTATCTGCTCCCAGCCTGCCTCGGCAGAGTAGAGCCAATCCTCGGTGCTTCGTATCTCTATATCGGCACTCGACTCGATAGCCTCCCGTCTGTAATCCACCTTGAAGATGCCGCCCTTCTCGCTTACGGCAAACTCCGATACGGCGAGTTCTATGGAGTAGTTCTTCGCATCTTCTGCCGGTTCTTTCTGCTCACAGCCGGTAGCCATAGCTGTCATAGAGAGCAGGGCTGCAAAGAGTAGTATTGGTAACTTTTTCATATATGTATTCGGTTTATGGTTATTTACGGTAGGTGTAGTATGCGCCGGCCTGACACGTAGGCATCAGCACAATATCGTTCACGTTCATATGTGCCGGCAACGAGAGCATCCACGCAATAGCCTCGGCAATATCCTCTCCCTGCAACGCCTCGACACCACGATAAACACCTGCGGCACGCTCCTTATCGCCGTGGAAACGCACCTCCGAGAACTCCGTCTCGACCATACCCGGGCGCACCTCGCCAACCTTGATACCGGCACTGAGCAGGTCGGCACGCATAGCCTGTGATATGGCGTGTACGGCGTGCTTCGAGGCACAATATACCGCACCGTTCTCATATGGCTCGGTGCCGGCAATAGAGCCTATGTTGATGATGTGTCCACCCTTGCCGGCCTCTACCATAGCATGGCTGATAATCTTGGTCACGTAGAGCAGACCTTTGACATTGGTGTCTATCATAGCATCCCAGTCGGCCGAATCGCCACGGTCGATATGCTCCAAACCGGCAGCAAGACCTGCATTGTTTACCAAAACATCGACACGACCGAGTGGCGTGAGGTGCTCCTGACACTCAGCCTCGCTGCGTACGTCGAAGTTAAGCACCACGCACTTTGCGCCACGTGCCTCAACCTCACTGCGCAACGCCTCCAAACGCTCGCGACGACGACCCGTGATGATAATCTCTGTATCGGCTGCGGCAAGACGCAGTGCCGTAGCACGTCCTATGCCCGATGTAGCACCTGTGATAAGTATTCGTTTCATTGTTCTATGAGTTAAAAGTTTTAGTTCTAATACACTATTATCGCAAGATAGTACAAAAGTACAAAAAAAGAGGTAATTTGCAAACAAATCACCTCTTAACAAAGTTTGTGTACTAACCGATATAGAGCGACCACCCCTCGCGCAGCTCCTCCATCACAGCCTTAACGCCATTCTCTATCTCCGAGATGGCGGCAACGATGGGTAGCATATCGCGCTCGGAACGGGTGTCGATATGCTCATCGGGAGCTATACCCGACCTATCTGACACAAAGCGCACGTAGCCCTCGGTGAAATTCTCCTCGGGTGGCGCATAGCGGTTGAGCATCTGGCGTATAGTGGTTAGGCCATAGCGACGATGATAGCTGTCCAACAGCACGAAGATTGCTCGATAGCCATAGGCCATTGAACGGAACTCCTTGAACTCGGCATCGCGGCTCGGATGCACCTCGCCCTCATAACGCACACGTGAGCGACGTATATTCCCGGGGTTACGGTTACGCAGACCTCTACTCATTATCAACCTCCTCTCCAATACGGCGTTTAACCCAGCGACCCAAAGCATCGAAGAGTGGAGAGCGGCTTATCGAGGCGGCATTTTCGAGGAACGACCATAGCTCGACACCACATACAAAGCCGGTGAAGAGATTGGCTAAGTTGAGGTGCATAAACTCCAACAGATAGTGGTCTATAATCCACATCATAACGATAGATATGGCCACAAAACCCGATTTAAGCACCGTGCGCCACGCCTTACGACTCTCGAACCACCACTCCTTATTGGCACGACGAGCCTCGATGCGCGATGCTGTGACACCTGTTATAAAGTCTATAAGGATGAAGAGTGTGGCGACAGCTACAAGCGTAGCTGCCGGGCATAGCACCGCTGCAAAGGCTGCCAAAAGGCCACTAATATACTTGTACAATATCTCCATAGATCGAACAACGGTTTAGAATGTTATCTTCGGAGCTATACTCCGCAAACTCCTCGGCATGGTCGTTGAGATAATCCGAAAGGCGGCGCATAAGCGTAGCGGCCTTGCGACGCAGTGCCTCACGTGTAAGCATTAGGCGGTCGTTATCGGCCGCGGTTACACCCTCGGCCACACACCCCACACAGCGCAACGGCAGATGCGGCTCGACAACATAGCGTGTATAGGCTGCCACGGCAGGTGCTATATACTCCTCACGCATAATCTCGTAGCCACCCGCTATAAGACGAGCGTAGAGACTCTGTCCGATTACCGGAAGAAGGTATCTGCTCTCGGCCTCGGCAATATCGGCCTCGGTGATAATCGAAGGGCGATAGCCCTCCTGATCGGAGAAGGCCAAACGCATGACCTTCTCGGCTTTGATAAGTGTATTCATCGCAATACGGTGTTATCACTCCAACGAGCGAATGTTATACTTGGTTATCTGTGATAAGAGCAGCTGCTGGTCGGGATCGTTTTCATCGTAATCCAAACCATCGGCCTTGCGCGCCTCCCACACCCTCATATATAGAGGCTTGGAGCGTGTTGGCGGACGATTGATAATCTCCAACGACGAGCTATCCACACCCAGCACATCACGGATGATGGCACGTATGGGTTCGAGGAGCTGCTCCTGCTCGGATAGTATCACCGTGTTGAGCGCAACCTCGTACTCGTGGAGTATGCGGTCGGTAGAGAAGCCCGATGAGTAGTCCAGACCGCTGAGCGAACGAAACCACGAATGGGCTATAACCAAGTCCGACTCGGCCTGTGTGTGCAGCTTGGGCCAGTCGCCATCGGACGAGGTATTGACGGGGATAAACTGTGAGTTATCGCCATCACTCTTATCACGCAACACGAAGAGTACCTGTCCGGGGTTACCCGAGAAACGCTCCTCGGCAAGGCGCACGATACGGTCGGCCTCATCCTCGCTATCGACAGCACCATCGAGCATCATCACGCCCGACAGTTGAAACGAGTTATCCAGACGCGCTATATTCCAACGATCGGTCTTGTAGAGTATGGCCGCAGCATCCATACCTGCGATATAGGGTGCTACGCCGTAGTGCGAGAAGAGCGGCTCGTAATCTTTGTAGTGTACCACCGTGCGGAGTGTACCATCGTCGGCTGCTTCGAAGCGGGGGTACAACGCTAAGGAGCGGGCCTCGCTGGCACGATACGACCTCCAATCGTGATGCAAAACAACATGCTCCATATCTCGTGACAGGCGACACTGCGAGGCATCGATATGGTAAAACGAGAGGAAGGAGTGGTTGGCATCGGTTATCACCTCCAAGAAGGAGTTGCCAAACATCGCCTCGTCCATAGCAAGACGTGCGATGATGCTACGCAGCGTATCGCCCGAGCCATTCGCACATCGTATAAATTGGCTGAGCAGCTGATTGTTGTTGTCGCACGCCACGCCCTTACCGGCAATATAGTCGGCCTTATCGTTTATGATACGGCGATGTGCCACAGAGCGGCGTGCCAGCAGCGCGAGGGCATAAGGCAGCAGGTTGTCATCGCCCCAACGCCACACCCCATCGCTGCTATGACTCCCCGCCGGTACCGAGCCTAACAGCGGCTCGGTACGGTTATCGGGGAGCGATATGCGGGTTGCAAACTTATGTTCCGACATAGCTACTATGGTTTAGATGTTAGGCGAAGGTGGCAAGAACCATAAGCTCCTCGTCCATAATCTCGCATCCTACCATAAAGATGGCACGCTGACGGTTCTCCATCTGGTCGGGATTATACCACATACGCACCTCCGAACCTGGATAGTCGGCAGTATTTACGGCCAACACGAGGTTGCGACGATCGGTGAGCAGACACTGCGACGTAGAGCTATCGGAGAATAGCGGCAGATACTGCGATATACCCATATCGACAATCTTGATGCCGTGGTACGAGAGCTCACGACGGCCCGATACAAGGTCGGTGTAGGCACCATCCGAGCCAAACTTATCGAGATACTGCTCGTAGCACTCATATACATCCGAGCTTACGAAGTATACGAGCTGACCCTCGGCTTTGAGAGCCTTGAGCTGTGGCGAGGCTGCAGCCCACATCTTGTTGAACAGCTCCACGACATTGTCCGAGGTGAGTGCCGCAGTGACATCTGTTGTAGGCACAACACCCTGCTCGCTACGCTTATGAGCAAGGCTGAGGAAGCCGTCAAACTTGTTATATCGAGAGCCTTCTGTATCTCCCACCCACATCATCACACGCAGGCTCTCGGCAATGGCGGCACGGAACATTTCGGTCTCGGCCTGTTCGAGCTCCGAGCCTGTAAGGTCATCAAGATTGACATCGGCACGACCCGTGATAAGCTCGTATACCTGCTGGAAATAGTCCGATGCCGAGAAGCCTACCTCGGCCTTAATCTTGTGCAGCTCGATACTCTTCTGCTTACGGTTGGCCGACTCGCCACCGCTCCATCCCGACGAGTACTCCTGCAAGATATTCGACTGCGGGCTCCACAGCTGGATGGTTGTAGGCACAGGCATATTGTAGAGCATACGTATACCCAACGCCTCGGCATTGTCGCCCTTGAACATTGGGCGGAAGAAGATGGTTTCAAGGTCACGACCGGTGTAGGTCTTAGGATTTTCAATAAGTCCCATAGTTGTAAGAATTTAGATTGGTTAATAATGGATAAATAGATGATTGGTTGCGTTCGGCACAAGGCCCGCTACGCGGCTATCGCTGACGCATAGAGCGTGCATCACGGTTGTAGGCATCGCTGCGTGAGTCACGTACAGGCTCTACGGGCGAGGGGTCGTCCACCTGCTTAAGCGACGTAGGATGTGCGGCACGCTGCCCCTCCTTGAAGCCTACAAGCGAACTACTTGCCGAGGCCTGAGGCAGCTCCTCACGGTCGCGTGGCGTGTAGTTTATGTCGTCGGAAACATCGGGTACGACATTCCCCTCGTCGTTGATGCCTATGGCACGCAGCAAAGCCTTGACACCCTGCTTGGCGCGCTCCGTGAAGCTCTGCTCGTCGCTACGTGGCTGCGGCTCGGCAACAAGAGAGTCTACCAAGCCTTTGGCTATAGCCTCGGCCGGTGACAGCCAGCGGCCACGACCTCCATTCTCGGCCATCAACGCCTCTATCTCGGCAATGTCGTGTCCCGAACGCTGGGCATAAATCTCGGCAAGACGACGATCTGTCTGGCGCAACATCTCCACCTCGGCCTCCAACTCCTCGGCATTACCCTCAGTCGAGCACAGCGAGTTGTGTATGAGGTATAGCGAAGAGGAGGCTATCTCTCTACACCCCTCTGTTGCCGCCTGCGCTATTACCGTTGCTGCCGAGGCGGTATAGCCATAGCAACGTGTGGTGATATGCGCACCCGTAGCACGCAATGCCTCGTAGATAAGCAGCGCATCGTTCACATCGCCACCCGTCGAGCGGATATTTACCACGATATGGCTATGCTCGATATCGGCAATCTGCGACACCCAGCCACGAAAACGCTCATAGGTGGCGATACGGCTGTCGGGATTCTCGAATTGCCACTCCTCCGAGAGACCTATCGTGCCTTCGATGTCAATGATGGCGCACTCGGCCTCATTACGAATAGTAATCTTTGAATTTGTCATTGTTTCGGTTTTTAGTTGTTTTTCGATCTCGTAGACGGCTGCCCGCACCTTCTCGTAGGAGCAGCCAAAATGATTTGCTGCAAGTGCCATAGCGTGGCAGCGGGTGTGATACCTGTCGGTATGTTCCACAACATAGCTGTATATGGCTCGTTTCTCGCACTTACGCACATCGACCATATCGAGATTAAGCAGTGTGCCAATGAGGCGTTCATATCGACGTGAAGGGCGTGGCCGAAGGTATCCAACCTCCTGCCCGAATGGCGTATTCATAATAAAATGTTTTAAGGTAAACTAACTATTGTCAATCATTTAGCATACGTTGAAACGTGCACGTTGCAACATACGTATCGGTATCGTATCGCTCAATGCTGTCGAGGCGAAATAGCGAGCTGTGACCACCTACGTTTAGGCGGAAGATAGAGCGTATATTAGCCCCGTTATGGCCGGGGTCGAAGAGTTTGGCATACTCCGACGGCTGTATGAAGATGCCACAAGTGAGCTTTCCGCGCTCGGCACGCTCGGCAAGTTCTCTATCGTAGTAGCGGTGCAGGCCCTCCTGTCCATCGCGATTCTCGAAGCATAGTGTATCGTCGGCCTCGGTGCTATGAAACGCCGCAAAGGGATAGCTCTGGCTGCCCGATGGCGAGGGCCACACCTCGCCCTTGGGCAGGGTCTTGACACCGTGATAGAGTACCACACGCGGCTCCAACTCATCACCTCCCGTTACCACATCCCTGTCACCCACAGTGAGCACCTCGGCCGAAGGTGCTGTCGAGGTAGCTCCGCTCAGCGATACAGTAGGCATAAAGAGCGGGTTGGTACGCACATCGACACCGTGTTTCGCGCCATAGCTATCGACATGCTTGCTCCAACAGCCAAAGGTGTCGGTGGACATAGCCCGTGATGCCACACCGTCAGCCGGCTGATAACCTATTGTCGTATGCTCGAAGCTATCTACGACATCGTCGCTGAGCCTCGCACCACTCATCATCTGTCTCGAACGCCAATCTATCTCAGGCCCCGAGAAGAAGTCGTCGTAGGGCTCCATATAGAGGCATCGTGACGGGCGATGGGTATATACACATAGGTTGAACATATGTGCTATGGCTTCAAGCAGCGAGCTCTGAGCAATATCGACATTCGAGACATCCTCGAAATCTACCCTCTCGCCATAGCCCACAGCACCGCCAAAGACCGGTGTTATGCTACACCCCGAGAGCAGTGTCAGCTCCTGACCTTCGTCGCCACCTCCGAAGTAGATGTCGTTGAAGCGTTTGGGGGATGTTGGCGATAGTCGCTCAAAGGGGGTACGCACCGTTATCTCCACCTCGCGCGAGCCCTCCGGCAGCACGTAGCTCTCGTACAAAGCCCAATCACCGCGATAAAGCGAGTAGGGGTCATCTACGCTGTCACGCACGAAGAGGTCGGGGGCGACATCCATGCCCGACGAGATGGTAACCGTCTTATACTGCTCGGTTACGGTGCCGTGCCCCGAGAGGTAGTATATCTTGCCGGGCGTATAGTCAAAGATAAAGAGTTTCAACGTACGTCCTGCCACCGAGCCGTGACGAAGGTTGGTGTAGGTGTTGCTAAGGTCTATGTTCACATCACAGCCATTGCCCAAGTGAATGGTATCGAAGCCTTTAAGTCGCTGCGAAGAGGCTACCTTATAGTCGGTTAGGTAGTGAAGATGCACATCGAAGGCAACGCTTATCTCGCGCATTGGCGTAAATATCGGACGACCCTCGTCGAAGGTGAAACACTCGCCCGTGCTATACGCCCCAAGCATAGGCCTATCATCCTCACCCAGCGTCGATGGGTCTACCGTATCTACCACAGCACCTACGTTCGAGGCCATTACCGGCTCCCAGGCATATACTCGCCCATCTTCGCCTGCTGCTGCCGTATTACTCTTCGAGCGCATAGCCTTGAAGCCCATCGTGGCAAAGGCCGAGGCACTATCCACCGAACGATAAGCACCACTCATCATCAGACGTGATACTATATCGGTGTTGAGAAAGTTGCTCACCACGCGATAGCCATTCGTGGTAGTTATGGCTCGCAGCAATGCCTGAATCGAGATAAATGGATAGTAGTCGTGTGGCATCATCGTCTTCTGCGCGACATATATTCCGGTGTAGGCATCCTTTGGGTAGCTGTCACGTCGCACCGGCAGGAAGCGCACGATACCCGAATCGCTCCACGACTTCTCGATGTCGCTTAGTGTCATCATACGTGAGTCGCTCAGCGAGGTCTTATTCAGACGTGTCAGCACCGCCTTATCGGCCCACTCTGCACCTCCCGAACGAATCGTAAGGCGGTAGATGTTACCCTCGTCGTGATACTCCACCTCGTCGAGCGTAACCACACCTTCGTAGACTATCGAACCATCAACCTCGACTACGGCCTTGTGGTAAGTGTCGTTGAACTTTATGCCGTGATATATATCGGCAGCAAAGCACATCAGACGGTCGGTCTCGTACGTAGAGCGCACCCCGACACTTAGCTTCGACCCCTCACGCCACCCCTCGATACCACGCAGACACGCTGCACTATAACGTGGCAACGACACCTTCTCGTCGGTCAGGGGACAGTATACATCATCTATGAACAACCTTAACATAACACTTCGTTTTTATCATATTTAAGCTCTATGGCCACACGCGATAGGGTGCCATGTGTATCGAACGACAACTCGCGGCTTGCCAATCTCACCGGACGCAGCTCACTGCCCACCATCTCGAAAATCTGAGGAGAGAATATCAGCTCCGCAATGCGACTTATCTCGCTGCACGGCTCACGTGCCGAGCAGAGCTCGTAGCACACCTCCCCATGCACTCTGCTGTACCTCTCACCCCCAACCGTCGGCAGCTCCTCCAAGCGTGCCGTGTAACGCTTACGCACCGAACGTGGAAAGGTGTAACACTCCAAGCCTCCAAGGGAGTTGTACCACAGCAGTCGCCGTGCAGAGTCGTCGCGCTTCACCACACGATAGGTTATGTCCTTTACTATAAGCTCGTCGCACAGTACCGACACTACGATACGCTCCGTATCGCGAGGAAATATCTCTGTGGGAATGATAATCTCCATCGGACCACCATTACTCTCCTTAATCACCTGATGCTCTGTTGCAACTTTGCCCACATATCCATCTACAAACATGCCGACGCTATGCTCGCCATATGCCGTAAGACGTATATGCTCGCCAAGGGCTATCGTCTGCTCTTCGTCTATCAAGGAGAATAACCTGCGGCGGCTTGATTCGAACGACGAGCGGAAGAAACGTCGTGTTTCGGAGATATAGCCATTTACCAACAATGCCACACGTCGGGTATCTGCCGATTCTGCAATCTCGGGCAAAACCTGCGATAGGAGTGGCGGCGTAGAGTTCTGTCTAAGGTATGGAGCGACATCAAAACGGGCTGTCGTCACATTGTAAATCACACAACGACCAAGCGATATGTTCCTCTCAATATCACGTATATCTATCGATAAGTCCTCGGGCGTTTCCGACCCGGTCGATAGCGTATAGATAAGCTCATCGGCCCATGAAGAGCCCTCTGCAGGATAAGAAGTGAAAATCATAAAATCAAATATTTTAATATATACGCCTAAGGTGTAACTCTCCCATATATGCCACCTGCAAATAGGGTTTTAGGAGGGCATATATTAGGTTAATAACTATGTTTACAAATTGTTTATTATGTTGATAATTGTATCTATATCTTTGATTATACGATATTTATAATATTAATAACTCTGTTTTAACTTTTCAACAACACTCAAATCACCTACTCCTTGTACCACGATATAGAGGGTATTTTCGAGTACAAATATACAACATCAAAAAGGCGTTGTCAATAGTTTATATTAAATTTTTTACATTATTTTTTAGCCCTATTATCAAATTATTTAACAATCAGTTCGTTAGCACATATACGTTTTTTCGAAAAAAATCGTTATATTTGCGCGGTAATAAAATTATTAGAGTAAATGGCAGATAATTCAATACTGATACGCCTCGACGGTCTACGCCTAAAATATGAGGAGATAGGGCAGAAACTTACCGACCCCGAGGTTATAGCCGACGTAAAGCAGTTCATACAACTCACCAAGGAGTACAAGGAGCTCGAACCCATCATCGAGACCTCGGAGCGTTTCCGCACAGCCATAGCCAACCTCGCCGAGGCTAAGGATATACTCGCCAACGAGAAGGATGAGGAGTTCCGAGAGATAGCACGTGAGGAGGTGGCGACACTCGAACCTGCAATCGAGAAGATGGAGGAGGAGATAAAGCTGCTGCTCATACCCAAAGATCCACAGGACGACAAGAATGCCATTGTCGAGATACGTGGTGGTACGGGAGGCGATGAGGCTGCGATATTTGCAGGCGACTTGTTGCGTATGTACACCAAGTATATCGAGTCGAAGGGTTGGCGTTACGAGATAACATCAGCATCGGATGGTGCTGCCGGCGGCTACAAGGAGGTTGTGATGAAGGTTACAGGACAGAGCGTCTACGGAACACTCAAATATGAATCGGGTGTACACCGTGTGCAGCGCGTGCCACAGACCGAGACACAGGGACGTGTACACACCTCGGCAGCATCGGTAGCCGTACTTCCCGAGGCAGAAGAGTTCGATATCGAGATTTCGATGAACGACATCCGCAAGGATATATTCTGTGCATCAGGCCCGGGCGGACAGTCGGTGAACACCACCTACTCGGCAATACGTCTTACCCACATACCTACGGGTATCGTGGTGCAGTGTCAGGATCAGAAGTCACAGCTCAAGAACTTCGACAAGGCCTTTGAGGAGCTGCGTACCCGTGTCTTCAACCTCGAATATTCGAAGTATCTTGACGAGATAGCCTCTAAGCGTAAGACGATGGTATCTACGGGTGACCGTTCGGCCAAAATCCGTACATACAACTACCCGCAGGGTCGTATTACCGACCACCGCATAAACTACACCATCTACAATCTGTCGGCATTTATGGATGGCGACATTCAGGATGTCATCGACCAGCTCATCGTGGCCGAGAATGCCGAGCGATTAAAGGAGAGCGAGTTGTAGTATAGGGCGCGCACGTCCGGAGAGCGTGCATAAGACACGCATAGCAATATCCAACGGCCGAGCCCACAACGGGGTTGGCCGTTGCTTTATTTACACAAGCACAGAGTAACGATATGACAAGAAGCATAATAGCTATTATAGTGGGCATAGCCCTGCTATGCAGCACCACGACAGCCGGGGGCAAGGAGCCTCTGTATGTCGTTAATGGTGAGCGTGCTACCGGCATTGGGCATATCCCGCAAGAGGATATCGAGAGCATCGACATGTTGCCTGCCGACGAGCAGACCATAGCACTGTGGGGTGCAGATGCAAGCGAAGGTGTTATTGTGGTGCGCTTACGCTACGACACCCCGGCCAAGTTCCTGCACGAGGGCGAGGATAATTATAGCGACTATATCGCCTCGAAGGTCAAGTGGGGCGAACAGATGGAGGTGGCACGCGTATCGCTACGCATAAAGATATTGCCTGATGGCAATGTCGCCATCACCGAAGTTTTGCAAGCCACCTCACGCCAGCTGCTCAACCGCGTGATGCGAGCCATCAAGGAGTCGCCCAAGTGGCAGGCAGCAATGCGTAACGGCGAAGCTATCGAGAGCTATCATCTGGTAAACATACAGCTACCCAAAGGCGAGGAGCTGCCCACCGAGCGTGGTGTCATACTCCTATAAGATGCAAGTTATGGATACTCTACCGATAGATATACCCACCGGCAGCCGTGAGCACCTCACGCTCCTTGACCTTCAACGTCTTGTACGCTCGACACTCGAAGGACGCTTTGTCGCGCCACTGTGGATAAGTGCCGAGATATCGGAACTGAAAGTAAACCGCTCGGGTCACTGCTACCTCAACCTCGTAGAGAAGGGCAGTGGCGAGGGTGCGCCACGTGCCGAGGCCAGAGCCGTCATTTGGAAGTCGGCATATGCACGCCTCGCCGAGAGCTTCAGCATCGCCACAGGTGACAAGCTGCGCGCCGGAATATCGATACTATGCCGTGTTATGGTTACCTACCACGAGGTATACGGCTTTTCGCTGCAAATCCTCGATGTAGATCCCACGTTTACGATAGGCGAGGTGGAGCGCCGTCGCCGTGAGACCATCTCGCGCCTGCAAAGTGACGGTATATGGGATATGAATCGTGAAGTAGAGCTATCCACGCCCACACTCCGCATAGCGATACTATCGAGTGGCACAGCTGCGGGCTATCGCGACTTTATCGAGGAGTTGCGACGTAGCCCCTACCGCTTCCGCACAACGCTCTTCGAGGCCCTTATGCAGGGTGATGCTGCCGAGCAGAGCATAGTAACGGCCTTGGAAGATATAGCATCGCGTGAGCAGGAGTTCGACGTAGTGGCCATCATTCGTGGTGGCGGTTCGACAAGCGACCTTGCGCTATTCGACTCCTACCGCCTTGCATCCTACGTGGCGCAATTTCCGTTGCCCGTATTCGCAGGTATAGGCCACGACAAGGATGTAAGCGTTGTGGATATGGTGGCTCACAGCTCGTGCAAGACACCTACGGCTGTTGCCACACTCCTTGTCGAGCTTGCCGACAACCAGATGGCGACACTCGACGGCTACGCGCTGCAACTACGCGACACGCTCAAAACACATATCGCCACCGAGCGTCTGCGTATCGAGCGTGGCGAGGGCGAACTGCTGCGTGCCGCCACGGTCCTGCTCAACGACCTGCGCTACGGCCTTAACAACACCGAGGAGGCTCTTACCAAAGAGCTGCGACAACGCTTCGATAGGGAGCATCGCAGGTTGGATAGTGCCTCGGAGCTTATCGACAGCTACTCGCCCGCCAACATCCTGCGTCTGGGCTTTGCTGTGGTACGTGGCCAACGAGGGGTGGTTGCCGGCAGCAACGATACGCGTGTCGGAGATATGATTGTCGTCGAGCTGACGGATGGCAGCATCGAGGCTGAAGTAAAACGAATAGACAAATTGTAGATATATGGCTAAGAAGAAGTTATCATATAGCGAGGCTATGGCCGAGGTGGAGAGCATCATCGCCCGCATGCGTTCGGGGGAGCTTGCCATCGACGAGCTATCATCGGCAACACGCCGTGCCACCGAGCTTATCGAGCAGTGCCGTAAGGAGCTTACGGCAGCCGAGGAGGATGTGGAGAAGTTGATAAATCCCAATTCGTAGGCGATGAAGAGGCTTATACGCTGGGTTCTCAACAGCCTGCCACGCCCCCTGTTACAGCGGGTTGCAGGGTGGGCCGTGCCGCTCCTCGGAGTGTTGTATATGGGACGAGGTCGTCGTTGTCCGGTGTGTGGCAAGCGGTGTCGCCGTTTTCTACCCTATGGCTATGTCACCTCGCGCGAGGATGCCTTATGCCCCCGCTGTCTGGCATTGGAGCGTCACCGTATGATATGGCTGTGGATAGAGCGCAACACCACGCTGTGCAGCGAACTACCCCGACTACTGCATATCGCCCCCGAAGTGTCGCTTATGCGCCATTTCAGGCGTATGTATCGCGGTAGCGACAACTATATTACAGCCGATTTGGAGTCACCTTTGGCCGATATGCACTTCGACGTACAACAAATACCTCTTGCCACGAGTTCGATAGATGTAATCATCTGCAACCATCTTCTCGAACATGTCGAGGATGACAGAGCGGCTATGCGCGAACTGTGGCGTGTCATGCGTCCGGGAGGCTGGGGCATAATGCTCGTTCCGGAAGATAGGTCGCGCGAGAGTACCTTCGAGGATGACTCGATAACCGATGCCCGAGAGCGCACACGCCTCTTCGGGCAGTATGACCACCGCCGCATATATGGCCGCGACTACGACCTGCGCCTGCGCGAGGCCGGCTTCGAGGTGGAGCGCATCGATGTAGCCGCCACACTCACACCCGAGGAACAAGAGCTGTTCCGAGTGGGTAGCGACCACTTGGTCGTAGTGTGTAAGGCATAACTATTTTATTTAAGAGTAGAATTATGATTGACAATGTTTTAGATAGATACAGCGATTTTAGAGCCTACGTAGCTTCGCACTTTTCCACAACCACACAGAGTCTGGTAGATAGTGCTTTGGTCTATGCCAACGAGCATCTTGGCGACGCACAACGCTACGATGGTACCCCTATGCTCGACCACTCCGTGGGTGTAGCCCGCATTGTTGTCGAGGAGGTGGGACTGGGTCGTAATTCTACGATAGCAGCCATCCTTCACGATGTGGTGCGCATCGCCGTACAGGAGCATAGCGAAGCCTTAGATAGTCTGAGCGCAGATCTGCGCAACAGCTATGGAGAGGAGGTGCTCGGCATCACCCTTGCACTGAGCAAGATCTCCGACATCAAGTTGAAGGTATCCAAGGAGCAGGCTTCGGATTTCAGAGATATGATTGTAAGCTACTCCGAGGATCCTCGTGTCATCCTTATCAAACTCGCCGACCGCCTCGAAGTGATGCGCACGCTCCATATCTTTCCACCTAAGAAGCACCGCACCAAGAGCTGGGAGAGCCTCAATCTATATGCTCAGATAGCGCATAAACTCGGCCTGTACAACATTAAGAGCGAGCTGGAAGACCTCTCGTTGAAGTATCTTGAACCCGAGGCTTACAGCCATATAGTTCAAGAGCTTAAAGAGAGTGAAGAGGAGCGTATGGCCTTTATCGAGGAGTTTCTAAAACCTGTGCGCAAGCTTCTCGACGACGACGGCATACACTACCATATCAAGAGCCGCACCAAGTCGGTATTTTCAATCTTCCAAAAGATGCGTAAGCAGCGAGTCGATTTCAAGGGTGTCTACGACATCTTCGCACTACGCATCATCATCGACTGCCCACCGGAGCGCGAGAAGGCACAGTGCTGGACGGTATACTCGCACGTCACCAGCCTCTATACGCCCAACCCTGAGCGTATGCGTGATTGGATATCTATACCCAAGTCCAACGGCTATGAGTCGCTGCATACCACCGTTACGGCAGGTGGTGGTCGCTGGGTCGAGGTGCAGATACGCACCGAACGTATGGACGAGGTTGCCGAGCGAGGTATCGCAGCCCACTGGCGATACAAGGGTGTTAAGCAGGGTGGTATGGGTGCCGAGGAGTGGTTACAGCGACTCAGAGAGTTGTTGGAGGATACCACCTCGGAGTCCATCGCACGACGCTTCGAGGCCAAGCCTGCCACGGGAGAGATCTTCGTTTTCACCCCTTCGGGCGATATACGCAAGCTCCCCGAGGGTGCTACGGTTTTGGACTTCGCCTTCGATATACACACCTCGTTGGGTGCAATATGCGTAGGAGGTAAGGTTGGTGGGCGTGTTGTACCCATCAAGGAGCCGCTAAAGAATGGCGATATATGCGAGGTCATCACTCGCCGAGACCAAACGCCTAAGGCCGATTGGCTCTCGATATGTGTCACGCAGAAGGCCCGCACACGCATACGCTCATACCTGCGCGAGCAGCGACAGAAACATGCACGTCTGGGACGTGAAGAGCTGGAGCGCAAGCTCAAAAACTGGAAGCTGGAGATAGGCATCGACGAGGCTGTCGCCTACCTGTGCAAATATCTCAAAGTACGCACCGGCAGCGAGGTCTATGTACTTATCGCCGACCAGAAGCTCGATATCATCGAGATTAAGGATGTTCTCATACGCCACCTTTCGGGTGAGGCCGATGAGGAGCGTCGTGCCGCCGCAGCCGAAATCGAGGAGCGCAAGCTACGCCTGCGCGAGGAGCGTGGCGAACAGCAGCCACGAAGCAGCGATGCTCTGATTATCGACGAGCGCATCAACAACATAGAGTACAAACTCGCCAAGTGCTGTAACCCTATTAAGGGTGATGACATCTTCGGCTTTATCACCATCAATGCCGGCATTACGATACACCGTAGCGACTGCCCCAATGCCCGTCGTATGAAGGAGCGTTACCCCTATCGCGTCATGGAGGCTCGCTGGCGAGATAATGCCTCGGGAGCATTCCGTATTACGGTGGCTATCACCTCGGCCGATATTCCCGGTATGGCGACAACCATTATGGATGTGGCAAGCAAGGAGCTCAAACTCGCCGTGCGCTCGATAAGCTTCACACCACGTGGCGATGGCACAGCATCGGGAGAGCTGTCGGTAGAGGTTTCCGGCTCGGGTATTGTCGATATGCTGCTCCATTCGCTACGCCGCATCAAGGGCATAAAGAATGTATACCGCAAAAACTAACCTAATACCATACACTATGACTTTCGAAGATATCCGTTGCCCTTGGGGCGATACACTCAAAACGTGTGCCATCACCGTTGCCGACCGTGAAGGCGTTGTTCTATATCAAAACGACCGCTCCATAGCCGTCAATGGCGATGTGCGTGGTCGTTCGATGCTTCCTTGCCACTCGGAGCGTTCACGAGCTATTATCGACCGCCTTATTACCAATGGCGAGAATAATGCCTATACCATCTCGAAGCGAGGTCTGCGTAAGCTTATATACCAGACACCGTGGTATGAGGAGGGCGTTGTTGCCGGCCTCGTGGAGTTCTCGTTGGAGATTCCCGAGGAGATGCCACACTACGTCAGAGAGTAGTAGAATATGGGCAAAACAGGACGATAGTGACCGCCGTTGATGAACTCGCCCGACCCAAAATCGTCACCACGCGAGCTTAGATGTTAAGCAGATGACGTATGGCGGATATGGGCGAGTAGAAGATCATACGGGGGCCTACCCAACGCATCACCTCACGCACACGCTCCCTCATCTCGGGCTTGTAACAATGTATAGGACATCGCTTGCACGCAGGCTTCTTATCGCCAAACTTACACCCGTCCAATCGACGTTCGGCATATATGCGCAAAGCCTCATACTCCTCGGGGATATAGTTCAGTTTCAGTCGCTTACGACAATATATATCTATCATCATAGCTATCACCCTCTTCTCTCTCTCTACTCTTCTCATCTCTGTATTATGGTTAAAACCTCACACATTAAAAAAGGGCTAACCGAACATCGTTCGACCAGCCCAAAATATCCAAAATAACTACTGACAAACAATAATTATTTCTTCTCCTCGCAGCCCTCAGCGCACTCTGCCTTCTCCTCGCAGCAAGCCTCAGTGCACTCTGCCTTCTCCTCGCAGCACTCTGCCTTCTCCTCGCAGCACTCCTCAGCGCACTCTGCCTTCTCCTCGCAGCAAGCCTCAGTACACTCTGTGCAGTTCTCCTCGCAGCACTCTGCCTTCTTCTGCTGGTTGCAGCATGATACCATAGCTACGGCTGCAAACATAATTGCAAATGCAAAAAACTTCTTCATAACTATTAGAGGTTTAGTGTTTAAATATTTTGTCACCACAAAGATATAAAAATAATCTTTGAACAACAAATTTTAGTTAAAATTTATCTCTTTTCAACATTTTTATCACGTTTGCAGGGTGTTGCAGAGCGAAGCCCTGCCCTCTGCTTTGCAGAGGAAAGGGTAGTTCACGCCTTCGGCGTTAAAGGGTAGTTAAAGGGTAGTTAAAGGGAGCGTGGCCTCTGTGTTGCAGGGCTGCGCCCTGCCACTGCTGTGCAGTTTAAGGAGTATAGGGATATTAGGGAGTTTAAGGAATATAGAGAGTTTAATGCTATTTAGTTGATTTCCCTAAACTCCTTAAATTCTCTAAATTCTCTAAATTCTCTTTGGTTTCGAAATCAAAAAAGCCCTCCCAA
>JAFVRN010000013.1 GCA_017504265.1 Alistipes sp.
ATAGAGAGTTTAATGCTATTTAGTTGATTTCCCTAAACTCCTTAAATTCTCTAAATTCTCTAAATTCTCTTTGGTTTCGAAATCAAAAAAGCCCTCCCAAGTGGGAAGGCCATAACCATCCAAAGCGCGAGACCAATTTTTGTCAGAGCGGTGCAGTAGTGGCGCTGACACGAGAAAGGGCGGATGGGACATACTAAGCGTATTTCCCATTCGCCCTTTGGACTGAAGCGTCGCTAATGCGCCGCTATCACAAAAATAGGCTGTCTACCTGCTCCTCAACAACCACAGGCCTGCGCACATCTGCCAACTCGCTAAGCTTGATATCCTCGCGCTTGGGGAAGGCTTTCGGATAGTCGCCTATGAAGCTGTTCATAAGAATCACGGCCTCCTCCATAGAGAGGCAGTCGCCCACAGAGACCTTGAAGTAGGGGCTCTCGTATACAAGGTAGGCGTTAATAAGGGGATAACGCTCACGGAATGTGGTAAGCACCTCATTGGCATTGTCACCGGCATATTGGCTGTTATCGAAGAATATCACCACTCGGTATCCGCTAACCTTAGATGGCTTTGTGACACCCTCCACGGCGCGTACCGACGATGCTGTGGCATCATCCTCCTCTATATGTATGAAGTTACCTTGCTCGGTGCGCTCTGATAGTGCCATGCGCATACTATCTATGCTCTGTGCCTCGGCCATAAGGCTACCACCGACAACAAATGCCATGATGGTAAGAATAATACGTATAAATCTCATAATTTATATTCTATTGTAACTGACTGAAATCCTCTATAACAGCCCTCGGTATAGCGAAGGCTTCCATAAACTCGGCGAGAGCCACACCCTCACCCGAGAGGGTCTTACGTATAGTACGTGTACCCACACGTATTTTGTAGTTTAGTGTGATGTCGCTTCGCTCGCCCGTGCCTATGCTTCGTAGCAACTGCCATACGGCAACCAGCGTATGGCTCTTGAAACGTAGCGGCACAAGCACCTCGCCCTCGCTACGACGGGGCACTATCACCTTGTCGCGTAGCGATATTGTTGCCATAGGCCTGCCGTTTGCGCACACCTCGATATAACCACGAGAGATCACCACAGCGTGTGCCGAGTCGTTCTCTATTGCCACCCACAGATTGACACCCGAGCTCGACAGGTGTGTTGCGGACAAAGCACCGGCATAGCGTATCTTCTCGCCAAGATGCGTAGAGCAACATGCCGTGGCGGTGTTGCCCACAAGGAGCAATAGTGCGATAATGGTCAGCAGCCTGCGCATATCGTCGCTACTTTATTGCTTCGTGTATGTATGCTATGCCGAAGCTCTGCGAACGGTAACTCACCTCGGTAAAGCCCACACCACGCAGTATCTCGGCAAAACGCTCCGGCGAAGGGAACTCATCGATAGACTCCGGAAGGTAGGTATATGCCTGCCTATCCTTCGATATCATAGCCCCGATACGAGGCAGCAGATGGTGCGAATAGAGGTTGTATGCCCAGCGCACCACAGCCGAACGAGGTGTGGAAAACTCCAAGACAACAAGCTTACCACCCTTTTTCAGTGTTCTTCGTATCTCGGCAAGGCCACGCTCCATATTCTCGAAGTTACGCACACCGAAGGCTACCGTCACCACATCCATCGTCTCGTCATCGACCATCGACAGCTGCTCGGCATCGCCCTTCGATAGTTCTATGCGGCTTGCAAGACCCGCGCCATCTACCTTTTGACGTGCCACGGAGAGCATCTCCTCCGAAAGATCCACGCCCAATATCTTGGCACGGTCGATGCTACGAGCCATGGCTATGGCCAAGTCGCCAGTACCTGTTGCCACATCGAGGATGTTGTGAGCAGCGCACCTGCGCACAATACGCATCACCCTGCGTCGCCATAGCTTATCTATGTTGAACGACAGTATATGGTTCAGCTTATCATATTTTGGAGCTATGTTGTCGAACATCTCCTCAACCTGCTCCTTCTTTGTCTGCTCCTCGTTATACGGTTTCATCGCTTAATTATTACTCATATTTCATCGTCTCGGATGGCGATATGCGTGCTGCAAATAGTGCCGGCAGCATCAACACCGACATCGTGACAATGATAACAACAACTATTGCTGCAAGCCACAGCCACCAACATAGTGCCGTGGGTACTATGCTGAGAAGATAGCCCTCGCTGGGTAGTGGCACCACACCCCATATATGCTGTATTAAGACTATGGCAATACCGATTATTGCTCCATAGGCCACACCTCGACACAATATAAACAGCGAGCGGAAGAAGAATATGCCCACCACACTGCGTCGTGACACTCCCATTGCCCGCAACTCGCCTATCATACGCTGACGCTCCAGGACGATGATAAGCAACGAGGTGACCATATTGAGAAGTGCCACAATAATCATTATCACCACGATAACCACACCATTTACATCCATCGTCGCCAACCACCCAAAGATATTGGGAAAGAGCGTGAACAGCGTAAAGGCCTCGGCATCCGTTCCCTCCTCGAGGTAGAGGTCTACAAAGTCGGCGTTAAGCTCCTCGGCATACTGCTCTGCATCGACACCCTTGTCCAACCATAGCTCATATCCCGTGACAATGGCTGCATCACCATCATAAAGGCGTGCCACGTTGCCTATGTCGGTGAGTGTAAAACTATGGTCTATTACATCGACACCCGTGGCATATATGCCCACTACGGAGAACCTGTCACGAAGTATCGTACCCCCGTCATCCAGAAAAACCATCTCCACACGCTCTCCTATGCCGACATCCATCCTTCGTGCCACATATTCCGAGAGGAGTATATCCTTTGTTCGTGGCTGCTCGCCTATGCGTGGTAACTCACCCTCCAAAAGGTGCTCGGCATAGAACGAAAGGTCGTACGCCTCATCCACACCTTTGAGCAACACACCCACTATATTCTCGCTGCTCTTAATCACACCCTCCTTGGCACGATATACGGAGTAGTGCTCTACCTCGTCGCTTGATATAAGCTCCTCAAGCCTACCGCCACGCTCCAAACCCACCGAGGATAACATACCACGGCTCTGCGGTGCGGTAACCACCACGTCGGCAACAGCACCGCGCATCAGGCGGTCCATTTCGACCTTGAAGCCTACAACCACGGCGAGAGCAACGATTATCACAGCCAGGCTGAGCGCAGTGGCCACTGTTGCCACACGCTCCATGATGCCGCTACGGGCACCACCTTTGCGACTCGATAATCGCCGTGCTATGTAGAATTCTATCTTCACTCTATGGCAAAGGTAAGCATAAATAATTAAACGAAAGAAGAGAGCCGCAATTTTTGTTGCTTATCACATTATCAACACCCCTCTGTTCATAACTCGGGATAACTCTTAACAACTTATTCGCTATAGGCTATTGCCAATCGGCAGAAAATATATAATTTTGTGGATGTATTAACGCAAACATATGGCAAAGCAATATAATAAATCGTCGGAAAGAAACAGTGAGTCATACTCACAACTAACTGGTATTGAGGGTACTGTACCACCACAGTCTGTCGAATTGGAACAGGCCGTACTCGGTGCGTTGCTTCTGGAAAAAGACTCTATCATCGAGGTTCAGGAGTATGTCAAGGAGGAGACCTTCTACGCCGAAGAGCACCGCCTGATATTCAAGGCTATTCAGGAGCTTTCGATGGAGATGAAGGCTATCGACCTCTACACCGTCACCGAGCGTCTTAAATCCAAGAAGCAGCTTACAGCGGTTGGTGGTGCTGCCTATCTTGCGCAGCTCACGCAGCGTGTAGCCTCGGCTGCGCATATCGAGTTTCACGCCAAGATTATTGCACAGAAGTATGTGCAACGAGAGCTAATACGTTCTGCCACCGAGATACAGCGTCGCTCCTACGACGAGGAGATAGATGTCACGGAGCTTATAGGCTTTGCCGAGCAGGAGATATTCCGCGTTTCGGAGGGTAACGTAAAGCGTTCTGTGCAGTCGGCAGCCGACATTCTGCGCAAGGCACTCAGCCAAATCGGGGAGGCATCGAAGACAGCCGGCGAGTACAACGGTGTGCGCTCGGGATTTACCGATATCGATAGCGTTACGCTGGGTTGGCAGCCCTCCGACCTTATCATCATTGCGGCACGACCCTCTATGGGTAAGACCGCCTTTGTGCTTACTATGGCACGTAATATGGCCGTCGAGTATAAGACACCTGTCGCCTTCTTTTCGTTGGAGATGTCCTCGGTACAGCTTATGAATCGTCTTATCGTAGCCGAGACACAGCTCAACTCCAAGGATCTGCGCACCGGAAATCTCACCCCCGACCAGTGGGTGCACCTCGAATCGCAGACCGTAGAGCTGGGACGCTCACCACTATATATCGACGACACCCCCGCACTCTCGGTATATGAGTTCCGCTCGAAGGCTCGTCGCTTAAAGACTCAGCACGATATCAAGCTTATCATCATCGACTACTTGCAGCTTATGACGGCAGCCACACCCGAGACACGTGGCAACCGCGAGCAGGAGGTGTCGCTCATATCACGTACGTTGAAGGCTATCGCCAAGGAGCTTAATGTGCCTATCATCGCCCTCTCGCAGCTCAGCCGTAATGTCGAGAACCGAGGCGGCTCCAAGCGACCACAGCTCTCCGACCTTCGTGAGTCGGGTGCTATCGAGCAGGATGCCGATGTTGTAGCCTTCATCCACCGTCCCGAGTATTATGGCCTTACGGTCGATGAAAACAATATGTCTACGGCGGGTATGGCCGAGATTATCATCGCCAAGCACCGTAACGGAGAGGTTACCGACGTGCCATTGCGCTTTATCAAGGATCAGGCTAAGTTTGCCGATGCCGACTCCTCTGTCACCGCCGCTGTCATAGGTTCACGCAACGACTATCGAGCTTCGGAGGAGTATGTCGATATAGCATCTGGTGGCGGTATCTCCTCTATGGGTATTGCCCCTTCGGGCTTTGGTGGCGGTATGAGCAGTATGCCCAACGAATTTGATATACCATCATCGGGTGGCGGTAATGGTCCTGCACCATTCTAAACTGCCTGCACCACTCTAAACTATTATACATATGTTCATAAAGGTACATACGGGAGCTTTGTCGGGTATCGAGGCTGTGGATGTCAGCGTCGAGGTAAATGTTGCAGGCGGAGGTTTGGGTCTCTACCTTGTCGGCCTGCCCGACAACACCATCAAGGAGAGTGAGCAGCGCATAGCTGCCGCCTTCGAAAATTCGGGCTACCGTATGCTTGCCAAGAAGATTGTCGTGAACCTTGCTCCTGCTGACCTGCGCAAGGAGGGTTCGCTCTACGACCTGCCTATCGCCATCGGTATCCTTGAGGCCACCGAGCAGATAACGACAACGCTTCTCGACGATAGTATGTTCATTGGCGAGCTCTCGCTCAACGGTCGTCTGCGCCCCGTAAAGGGTGTTCTACCTCTTGTCGTTATGGCACGCCAACGTGGTTTGAAACGCGTATTCCTCCCCGAGGAGAATGTTCGCGAAGGTGCTGTTGTCGAGGGTATAGATATTATTGGTGCAGGCTCGCTTATCGAGGTATGTCATATGCTTTCGGGTAATATGGAGCTACACCCTGCCGACCATATCGCCATTGGCGAACAACAAGAGGCCGCGGAGGAGTATCACGAGGATTTCGCCGATGTCAAAGGCCAGACCTACGTCAAACGAGCCTTGGAGATTGCTGCCGCCGGCGGCCACAACATTATTATGATAGGCTCTCCGGGTTCGGGTAAGACGATGCTTGCCCGCCGCCTACCCTCGATAATGCCTCCTATGACCATAGACGAGGCGATGGAGACCACCAAGATACACTCCGTAGCGGGTAAGATTGGAGCACATCGAGGACTTATGCTTATGCGTCCCTTCCGCTCGCCACACCATCTTACATCGCAGGTGGCACTCATCGGTGGAGGCCAGTCGCCACAACCGGGCGAGGTCTCTTTGGCCAACAACGGAGTTCTCTTCCTCGACGAGATGCCCGAATTTGGGCGTAACGTCTTGGAGGTGCTGCGCCAGCCTCTCGAAGATAGACACATTACCATATCGAGAGCCAAGTATACGGTAGATTATCCTGCCAACTTCACACTTGTGGCCTCTATGAATCCTTGTCCTTGTGGCTATTACAACCATCCCACAAAGCCGTGTAGCTGTTCGGCAGCAGCTGTACACCGCTACAAGAGCCATATCTCCGGTCCGCTGATGGATCGTATCGACATCCATGTTGAGGTGGTACCCGTATCTATCGGCGAGCTTTCGAAGCCCACACGCGAGGAGACGAGTGCCGAGGTTAGGGCTCGTGTAGTTGCTGCACGCAACATACAGTTAGAGCGTTTCCGTGACCTTGACATACATTGCAACGCTATGATGAACAGTGCCATGCTACGTCACTTTGCACCGCTTGACAACCGCTGTTCCTCCCTTTTGGAGCGTGCTATGACACGCCTCAACCTCTCGGCACGTGCCTACGACCGCATCATCAAGGTTGCCCGCACCATCGCCGACTTGGAGGCTGCACCCGATATCCTTCCGCAACATATCTCCGAGGCCATAGGCTACCGCTCACTCGATAGAGAGTAGAGCTATCGTACAACTGCATATATCTTCTCGACAGGGAGTAGTTTTTCGAAAGATTTACTTTTGCTCTTCAACATTAGCCAACTTTTAGTATCTTTGTACTGTATTAACTAAATTTTGGTTGTTATGAACTTTTGGAAAATATTTTTTGCATCGCTTGCAGCTATTGTTTTTAGCTCGCTTGTGACCCTATTTTTCTTTATCTCTGCCGGTGCAGGCTTTATGGCATCATTCTCTACGCCACCTGTTACACAACCTACAAACAGTGTTCTATACATAGACTTTGGCGAAAATGTCATCGACGCTCCTATGAAGTCACCTATGAGTTCGATAGATATTATGAATATGAACCTATCCGAGCCTATCACCCTGCGTGAAGTGCTTACGGCTATCGAAAAGGCAGCTACCGATTCATCTATCAAAGGTATATGTATACGTATCGACGGCCTTGGCACAGTCAGTGCAGCCAATATCGAGGAGATGCGCGTCGCCATAGAACGCTTCAAGGAGTCGGGAAAGTTTGTTGTAGCCTACGACGATATCTACACACAGGTAGAGTACTACCTTGCATCTGTTGCCGATGAGGTTTTGTTACAACCCGAAGGCTCGCTCGACTGGAGGGGTGTAAGTCTAACAACGATGTTCTACAAGGGTCTTATCGACAAGCTCGATGCCGATGTGGAGATCTTCCGACCCTCGGTATGTCGCTATAAGAGTGCTGTCGAGCCATTCTTCCTTACCAAGATGTCTAAGGAGAATCGCAAGCAGATGGAGGTGATAGCACACTCTATTTGGCAGACTATCTGCGAAGATGTTGCCAAGAGCCGCAATATCGGTGTCGAGAGCTTACAGCAGATGGCTTCCAACAATGTTTTGGTTCTTAGCGAGGATGCCGTTAAGTATCAGCTTGTAGACAGACTCGCATACGAGGATGAACTATACGAGCTCTTTGATAGTTATGGTGTGGAGCGTGATGCCCAGGGCCATCACCATAAGGTCACTCTTGGCGAATATATTATGGCCAACGACTTCTCTACCGTAACCGTAAATGTAGACAATAGCTACGCCTTGGAGTTTATCGACAAGCCGCTGGTTGCTGTCATCTATGCCGAGGGCGATATTGTCGATGGCGACCTCTATATGGATGGTCAGATTTATGGCACATCACTTGCGCGTGAGTTGCGTCAGGCACGTCTTGACGAGCGCACCAAGGCTGTTGTTGTCCGCGTTAATTCGCCCGGTGGCTCGGCTTTGGCCTCGGATGTTGTATGGCGTGAAATGTCGTTGTTGCAGCAGACCAAGCCTGTTGTTATCTCCATGGGCGATATGGCAGCAAGTGGCGGTTACTATATCTCTACACCTGCCGATGCTATCTATGCCGACCGCTTGACGCTCACCGGCTCTATCGGAGTATTCGGCATGATGCTCAACCTTGAAAATACTCTGCGTAACAAGATAGGTATCACCGTAGATGTTGCTGCCACCTCTGCGGCAGCCGTTGCTCCTACACCATTCTCACCTATGAGCAACCAGCAACGAGAGGCCATTATGAAGGGTGTAGACCGAGTATATGAGGTATTTACGGGTAAGGTTGCCGAAGGTCGTAATATGGATATCGAGGATGTATACAACATTGCCGAGGGCAGAGTATGGACAGGTAGCGATGCTGTAAACATCGGTCTTGTCGATAATATCGGAGGCTTTACCGAAGCGTTGTCGGCTGCTGCCAACCTTGCCGATTTGGGCAACAACTTCACAATATATGAGTTTACAGCACCCCTTACACCCTTCGAGGAGTGGATGAAGGGTATGGGTCTTATGTTGTCGAGCAGCTATGGTATCGACTATAATGTTTACCAACACGAGATTAACGATATTGTAACATCTGCCAAGCGACTTATCGATATGCAGGGTATACAGGCACGTGTTGCATCAGATATAGATATTAACATGTAACGATGTAATAATTAGATGTAATAATTATATTATGAACGAAGAACTCGAACTATTACTCAAAGATATTATTCACCCCGAGACGGGACAAAATATCGTAGATAGCGGCTTTGTAGACCGTGCCGACCGCGGTGAGGATGGCTCTATTGCCATCACTCTCCGCTTCCAAAAGGCACGTGATCCCTTTGCGCAGAAGATTAAGCGACAAGTCGAAGAGCTTATGCAGTCCAAGTATAGCGATAATGCCTGTATGGTTATTATCCGTGAGGCTGCACCCAAGCCACGTCGTCGTGAGCAGCAGACAACAACTACGGATATATGCCGCATAGTAGCTATTGCGTCGGGTAAGGGTGGTGTAGGCAAATCTACCGTTACGGCCAACCTTGCCGTAGCTCTACGCCACAGAGGCTATAATGTCGGTATCTTGGATGCCGATATATATGGTCCTTCACAAGCTAAGATGTTCGGTGTTGAGGAGTATGTTCCCGAAGCAGAGAGGGATGAGGCAGGTAACGAGTTTATCATACCTGCACAGTCGCTCGGCATAAAGATTATGTCTATCGGCTTCTTTATACGTCCTACCGATGCTCTTATGTGGCGTGGTGGAATGGCTGTAAACGCCTTACACCAACTCATACACCAGACACGTTGGGGTAAACTCGACTATCTTCTTCTCGACCTTCCTCCGGGCACGGGCGACATACACCTATCCATTATCAACGAACTTAAAATATCGGGTGCGGTCATAGTCTCTACACCTCAACAGGTTGCCGTAGCCGATGTGGTACGTGGTGTTGAGATGTTCCGTCATCCTCAGGTTAATATTCCGCTGTTGGGTATCGTTGAGAATATGGCGTGGTTCACGCCTGAAGAGCTTCCCGACAATCGTTACTATATCTTCGGACGTGGTGGTGCTAAACGCTATGCCGAGAGTGCAGGTATAACGCTTCTCGGACAAGTGCCTATCATACAATCTATTATGGAAGGTAGTGAAGATGGACGTCCCGCTTCTGGCTACGATCCTCGTGTCGATGAATACTATGCCGACATAGCCGATAAGATTGTTGAAAACTTAGGCGATGAGTGCTAATAAGTGTTGAAAAATAAATAACAAAAAAATTTGCATTTTGGAGTGTGGCTGTTGTATATACGGCCACACTCTTTTTCCAAATTTTAGTACTAAAAAATATGAACATACATATCAAACGAAAATATAGGTGTTATCTACCGCAGATGTTTATATTTTTTCTATGTCAATAGGTTGAAAAGTTAATTAACATATCAACACCAAATTATTATTTCTATTATTTTTAGATACTTACATATTAAAAATTATAAACACCAATTATAATAATTGTCGATAACTGACACGCCTCGAACTTGCTGACATTATCAACAGCTATTATTATTCTTTTTATTATTTATTAATATAAATATAGTATAAAAAATATAATAAACATTTGTTGAGAAGTCTGGTGTGCTGCGATATTTTTGGAAATAAAAACATCTTCAGCTCGATGTTTATCTTTCGCATATACGATTTATCTTTTATTCCATTCCTCTGATCTTTATTACACATCTGCCCACATTCCCTCTTTTTGTTTGTAGTATTATCACAATAAATTACAATATTTTACAAAAAAATATTATCTTTGCATAATTAAACACTTTATTATGCAGATAGCTCAAAACAAAATAGAGGAGCTTCGAAGCCTGCTCTCTAAACCGCAGTCTATAATAATTCTCTCGCACACCAATCCCGATGGTGATGCCATAGGTTCATCCCTCGCATGGTCGGAAATATTACGTAGCTTAGGACATAATGTTACCTGTATTATCCCAAATCGCTATCCATACTACCTCGAATTTATGCCGGGTATCGAAAATATGCTCATTTATAAGAGCGATGGCGATAAGGTTGAGCAGGCGGTACGAGGTGCAGATGTTATCTTCTGCCTCGACTTTCACACTATGACGCGCCTCGAAGGTCTCGGTTCGGTAATTTCTACAAATACCAAAGCCCGCAAGGTTTTGATAGACCACCACCTCGATCCTGTTGAGGATTTCGACCTGATGATATCCTATCCCGAAGCGTCGAGCACCTGCTATCTTGTGGCACTCCTCATCGAAAGACTATATGGCAGTGATAAGATAACACGCGAGATGGCCGAAAATCTATATGTGGGTATGATGACCGACACAGGAAATTTCGCCTTTTCAACAGTCACTCCCGACCTGTTCAGAATGGTATCTGTACTTGCAGCTACGGGTATCTCAATACCCGATATTCATAATCAGGTATATAACTCATTCACTGAGGGACGTGCCCGCCTCTTTGGCTATGTCATCAATCGCAAGATGAAGATATTCCACAATGGCACTGTAGCCCATATGTCGCTTACCGAAGATGAGTTACGTCGCTTCTGGTTTCAGCAGGGTGACTCCGAGGGTTTTGTAAATTATCCATTGACTATCAAGAAGATGAAGATGTCTGCGATGTTCACACAACATACCGATTTCATACGAGTATCGTTGCGTTCACGTGGCGATATAGATGTCAATATCTTTGCGCAACGTTACTTCCATGGTGGTGGTCATCGCAATGCTGCCGGTGGCAAGTCGTTTGTAAGTATGGAGGAGACCTTGAAATACTACGAAAAGTGTGTCAAGGAGTTTGCTCGTGAGGGATTGTTGTAACATCCTATTATAAATAAGGATATATTCAAAACATATCCACAATATATATGTAATGTTTAAGACATATTTACGATTACTCGGCTTTGCTAAGCCACTTAGCCGATATACTATACCATATCTCATTTTTGCTGCGTTGCATGCTGTGTTCAACACCTTCAACTATGCAATGATCATCCCCATCCTTAACGCTATGTTCGATACGGATGGAGGCTTTGAGTTTACACCTCTTTATACCCTCCCCACCATAGAGTTTAATGCCGATGGCTTCAACGCAATACTCAGCTACCTCTATACCATATCTCTTGGTGATAGCTTCAATCAGGTATACTTCCTTGCGCTACTCGGTGTAGTTACGGTTGTTATGAACCTCCTAAGCAATACATTCCGCTATGCTGCGGCAATGACTGTGGAGCGTATGCGTGTCACAAGCGTTCAACGTATGCGTGATGCTATGTTTTCACGCGTTGTAGATATGAACGTAGGATACTTCTCGGAGCAACGTAAGGGTGATATAATGTCGAAGATTACACAGGATGTAATGGTCGTACAATTCTGCATTACCAATACCCTTCAAGTAGCCTTCCGCGATCCCTTCCTTATCATCGGCTATCTTACCCTTATGATAGGCATATCGTGGCAGCTGTCACTATTTGCCATATTCTTCCTGCCTATCGTAGGCATCATCATAGGCGGTATAGTCAAGCGTCTGCGCCACCCTGCACAACGTGGTCAGGAGCGTATGGGAGATATGGTCTCGGTCTTGGATGAGACGCTGTCGGGCATTAAGATTGTCAAGGGTTATAACGCTTCGGGCTTTATATCGCGTAAGTTCCGACAGCTCAATAGTGACTATTCACGACTGATGATCTCTATGGCACGCCGCCAGCAACTCGCATCTCCTATGAGCGAGTTCCTCGGTATAACGGCTGTTGCCGTCATCCTTGTCTTTGGCGGTACGCTTGTGGCACAAGATATTATCAGCGGTGCAGGCTTCATTGCCTTTATCGCAGCCTTCTCGCAAATAACACGCCCGCTACGCTCATTTATAGACCAGTTTGCCAATATCAATCAGGGTGTGGCTGCCGGTGAGCGTATATTCAGTGTCATCGACTCGCAGTCCGATGTTGAGGATAGTAAGGATGCTCTCGATTTCGGTGGTTTGAAGGAGTCTATAGAGCTTCGCAACGTACACTTCTCGTACGATGGCAGCCGAGAGGTTATCAACGATATAACCCTTAAAATAAACAAGGGCGAGACTGTGGCTCTGGTAGGTGCTTCGGGTGGCGGTAAGTCTACGCTCAGCGAGCTTATACCACGCTTCTACGATGTAACCTCAGGCGATGTTCTCTTCGATGGTGTCAGTGTTAAGGCATATAAGCAGGAGTCGCTGCGTAAGCGTATGAGTATCGTAGCTCAGGAGACGGTACTCTTCAATGATACTATCGAGGGTAATATCCTTATGGGACGTCCCGACGCTACCCACGACGAGGTTGTTGCCGCCTCAAAGATTGCCAATGCCCATAGCTTCATTATGGAGAGTCCCGAGGGTTATGACACCAATATAGGCGACCGTGGCACAAAGCTCTCCGGAGGTCAGCGTCAGCGCATAAGCATAGCGCGTGCCGTTCTCAAGAATCCCGAGATACTCATCCTCGACGAGGCTACTTCAGCTCTTGATACCGAGAGCGAAAAACTTGTGCAGGATGCCCTCACTAAGCTCCTTAAAGGCCGTACATCAATAGTCATAGCACATCGACTAAGTACCATCTATAATGCCGATAGAATATATGTCATCGACCAGGGACGTGTTGCCGAACAAGGTACACATCAGGAACTTCTCGACAAGGGTGGTATATATGCGCACTTAATAGAAATGCAGAGCTTCAGTTAATTTTTGTGATAGCGGCGCATCTGTCGCACCTCAATCGTTGGCTCGAATGGGAAATACGCTTAGTATGTCCCATCCGAGCCAACTTCTTAATCGGCGCAACATCTGCACCGCTCTGACAAAAAATTGGTCTCGCGCTTTGGATGGTTATGGCTTTCCCACTTGGGAGGGCTTTTTTGATTTCGAAACCAAAGAGAATTTAGAGAATTTAAGGAGTTTAGGGAAATCAACTA
>JAFVRN010000014.1 GCA_017504265.1 Alistipes sp.
TAGTTGATTTCCCTAAACTCCTTAAATTCTCTAAATTCTCTTTGGTTTCGAAATCAAAAAAGCCCTCCCAAGTGGGAAAGCCATAACCATCCAAAGCGCGAGACCAATTTTTTGTCAGAGCGGTGCAGATGTTGCGCCGATGAAGAAGTTGGCTCGGATGGATAGTACTTGGCGTACATTCCATTCGAGCCAACGATTGAGGTGCGACAGATGCGCCGCTATCACAAAAATTTTCGTTTTTCATATTTTTTGCGTACCTTTACGCTGTTTAATTGTATATGTATATTTTGTGAACTTTATATATGAGTTGCTGTAATAAGAATCATAAGCCCGAGATGGGTCGCGGATGTTGCTTCTGCGACTGTGGCGAAGAGCTGGAAGCAAGGGCTTCGGAGGGCTGCTATAAACTGCACGAGACAAACTGGTTGGAGGAGTATCCGGATAACATACCGACAGACATCTTTGAGGTGCGCTTCAAAAATACCAGACGTTCATACTACCAGAATGTGAATAACCTCGACCTGAAACGTGGCGACATCGTCGCTGTCGAGGCATCACCCGGACACGACATAGGCATAGTGTCGCTTACGGGAGATATGGTAGCCAAGCAGATGCGACGTGTGGGATTTAACCCGCATAACGGTGAGTTTAAGAAGATATACCGCAAAGCCCGCCCATACGACATAGAGAAGTGGCAGGAGGCAATAGCCTTGGAACACGAGACGATGATAGCCTCACGACAGATAGCCGCAGAGATGGGGCTTAATATGAAGATTGGCGATGTGGAGTATCAGGGCGATAAGATTAAAGCCATATTCTACTATATCGCCGACGAGCGCGTCGATTTCCGTGAGCTTATCAAGGTCTTTGCCGACAGATTTCGTATACGCATCGAGATGAAGCAGATTGGCGCACGCCAGGAGGCAGGACGCATTGGCGGTATCGGTGCTTGCGGCAGAGAGCTGTGTTGCGCATCGTGGATGTCGAGTTTTTCGAGTGTTACGACAAATGCGGCACGCATGCAGGAGATATCGCTCAACCCACAAAAGTTAGCCGGACAGTGCTCTAAGTTGAAGTGCTGCCTGATGTATGAGTATGATGTATATGCCGATGCACGACGCACCATACCACGTCTGCGTGAGCCGCTACAGACACTCGATGGCGAATACTACCTGGTTAAGGTAGACCCCTTGGCACAGACGATGTGCTTCTCGTCGAGCAAGAGTGCCATGGTGAACCTCACGACGTTACCTATATGGCGAGTTAAGGAGATTATCGCCATAAACCGTGCCGGCGAGAAGGCCGAGACGCTGATAGGCGAAGCTAACGAGGAGCGTGGCACAGAGCCTACATATCGTAACGAGGAGGATAGCATAACCCGCTTCGACAACAAGACGAAGAAGGGCAAACGTAATAAGCGTCGCTCGAACAAGGAGCGCGATGCCAAGAGTGGCAACGACGAGGTGCAGCAGGCCGCTAACGACGCAGATAACAACACCCCGACCACAGGCGAGGAGCGTCCTCAGAGGGAGCAGAGAGAGCAGAGAGAGCCTAACGAGCGTCGCCGAGAGCGTGGCGCAAGAGAGCGTGGCAGAGAGCGTCGCGAGCGAGTACAGAGTCGCGAAAATCGAGAGGCGCAGCCTGCCGATGTCAATGGCGAGCCAAATCAGGAGGCGGACGAGAGCCGAGTAGCACGCGAGGGTGGCAATGGCGGACAGCGTCGCGGGCAGCGTCGTGGGCAGCGTCGTGGCCGTGGCGGTGAGCGCAATGAACAGCGTGCCGAGGATAGAACCGAGAATAAGGAGTAGGATGATGAGGGTTACAGGTCGCATTGTAGCGGTTGTGATGATGCTCATAGCCATAATATCGTGTGGCGGCAGTGAGCATAGCGTAGATATGCACGACAGCGATGCGAGGGGTTGGAGCGGTGTCGAGGAGTTTGCATACGACAACAGCGATACCCTATCGCCACACGCCATATCGATAGTCTTGCGCTACTGCAATCAGGAGGTAAGCGACTCATTGGCACTACGCATAATGGCCGTATCGCCCGACTCGCTGGTCGTCGAAGAGCCATTCACGCTATACATACCGCGCCTCGGTGAGCTACGCCCCGCCGAACATAGTTTTACGTATCGCAGCAATGTGATATTTAGCAAGATGGGCAAGTATCGCTTTCGTCTGACTCCCGAGAGCGAGTATCGAGGTATCGGCTCGGTAGGAGTAATGATAGGCAAGGAGTCTAACGAGAGCGAATAATTCAAACTTATAATATATGGGAAAAGATAAGTTGCGTAAATTTGCAGAGAACCTGACATTCAAGTGCTTGGTTCAACCCGAATTTGACGACATCTTTCATAAAGACCATCCACTGAAAGGCAGATGGCACGAGGATTTCTTCCACAACAACAATCCTATAATCTTGGAGTTGGGCTGTGGCCGTGGTGAGTATACCGTGGCCCTCGCCGAGCGCAATCCCGACAAGAACTATATCGGCATCGACATCAAGGGTGCACGTATGTGGCGTGGTGCCAAGACCGCCACGGAGCGCAATATGGAGAATGTCGGTTTTGTGCGTACACGTATCGAGTTTATACGTTCGTTCTTTGCCGAGGGAGAGATTGCCGAGATATGGATTACCTTCCCCGACCCGCAGTTAAAGAGCCGCAGAGCAAAGAAGCGTCTTACATCGCCACTATTTTTGGCCGAGTACAAGAGGATGCTCTGCGAGGATGGTGTAATAAATCTAAAAACCGACTCGAAACACCTCTTTGCATATACGGCAGCCGTCATAGAGCGTCTGGGCTTGAAGGCCGAAGTACAGAACGAGGATATATACGGCTCGGGATATGCCGACGAGGTATTATCGGTAAAGACGGCATACGAGAGCAAGTTTGTGGCAATGGGACTGCCTATAACATATACACGTTTCAGCCTCTCGGGGTGCAACGAGTTTGAATATTTCGAATGGGAAGGCGATGACATCCTCGACAAGGATGCCGAGCCGGAGCGTGGCAAATAGCTATATCTCAGAAGTTAGAGGAGAGTAAGTTTATGGGAAAAAGACGTAAGGACCTACCCTTTATCGAGGGGCTACATATCACAACCTTGGCAGCCGAGGGCAAGGCTATGGGTAAGGTTGATAATCAGGTTGTATTCGTACCTATGACCGTACCCGGCGATGTGGTAGACGTACAGGTACGCAAGCATCATCGCCGATATATGGAGGCGAGCGTAGTACGCTACGTGGAGCGTTCGCCACTACGCGTAGAGCCCTTCTGCGAACATTTCGGCGTATGTGGCGGCTGCAAGTGGCAGAACCTGCCATACGACGAGCAGCTGAAACAGAAGACCAAACAGGTGGAAGATCAGCTGGTACGCATAGGACACCTCAACATCCCCGAAGTACGCCCCTGCCTCGGCTCGGAGCGCACACGCGAGTATCGCAACAAACTGGAGTTTACCTTTGCCGACCGTCGCTGGCTCACCTACGAGGAGATAGCCTCGGGTGGCGACATAGAATCGACACCTGCCGTAGGCTTCCACATCCCGGGATGTTTCGACAAGGTGCTTGACATCCGCAAGTGTCACTTGCAGGTAGACCTGTCGAACCGCATAAGACTCTCTATCAAGAACTTCTGCATAGAGCACGGCTACTCGTTCCACAATGCTCGTGCCCACGAAGGTCTGATGCGCACGATGGTGGTACGCACAGCATCGACAGGCGAGGTTATGGTCATCGTGGTATTCAACGAAAATGACAAGGAGCGCATCGATGCCCTTATGGGATATATCGAGAGGGAGTTTAAGGAGATCACCTCGCTTATATATATGATAAACGAGAAGTGGAATGACTCGTTAGGCGACCGTGAGCCTATATGTTATGCCGGCAAGGATCATATCGTAGAGCAAATGGAGGGGCTACAATTTAAGGTAGGACCTAAATCATTCTACCAGACCAACTCCGAGCAGGCATACGAGCTATACAAGGTTACCCGAGAGTTTGCCGAGTTGCAGCCTACCGATACGCTCTACGACCTCTATACAGGAACGGGAACCATCGCCAACTTCTGTGCGCGTGCCGCCAAGAAGGTTGTGGGAGTGGAGTATGTTCCCGAAGCTATTGAGGATGCCAAGATTAACTCGGCGATAAACGGCATTGGGAACACCACGTTCTATGCCGGAGATATGAAGGATGTGCTCAGCGACGAGTTCGTACAGCGCAACGGCCGTCCCGATGTCATCATCCTCGACCCGCCACGTGCCGGTGTCGATGAGCGCGTATTGGAGGTTATTATGCGAGCAGCACCCGAAAGAATGGTATACGTGAGCTGTAATCCCTCGACGCAGGCACGCGATTTAGCCATACTCGACTCGATGTATGAGATTGTAGCGGTACAGCCTGTCGATATGTTCCCACATACGCACCACGTTGAAAATGTGGTTAAGCTGCGCAAGAGAGCATAGAAGATGGCTATAAGCTAAATCCCACCGATAGGTAAAAGGTACGGGGATAGGCATAGATAAAACGATTGTCGAAGGGCGTAACTACGGTGCGCCCTTCTATCGTTTGCCGATGTATGCGATTCTGTTCGTAGCCATAAGAGAGGTGGTTGCTTCCCAGGATATTTTGCACCGAAAGGTGCAGATAGAGGGCGTTGCCACCCTTGAACCTAAAGCGTTTGCCTACCGATATATCGAGCGTAAAGGCATCGGGCATACGCTGCTGCAAGGCGAGCGTCGCTCTCTGCTCAGGCGAGGAGGCATAGGATAGCACACGCTCACTGCGGCGCACGAACGAAGCCTCGACATATCGCATACCGAAGTAGTGCGCCGAGAGTGTTGCCGACCATCCACCCGCCGAACGAAGGGCAACATCGGCATAACCCATAAGGGCCGGTGCAGCAGCACGACACTCATCCATATGAGCATATGAGTTGGCTATCAGGCGGTTGTCGTTATCGGCATATAGGCTGACCTGAGGGCTACCCATATAGCGATAAGAGCCGGCGGTAAGGGCAAAGGTCGAGGAGAATAGGCGCGAGTAACGCAGGTGTGCCGAGAGTTCCACACCAAAGTTCAACCGGCCAATATCGCTTACGACAGCATCGCAGTAGGTGGCGGCGAGATCGTCGTAATAGTGCTGTATGTCGATACCACGCCACGTAGATATAAGATATGCCGAGGCCATGAGGCGCAGGCGAGGTGCCGAGTAGCTATACGATATGTCTGCCGAAAAACGGTGGCGCAACGTAGGATTATCGACAATACGGTTGTTGTACTGCGGTTGCAAGTATAGAAGCTCCTCGGCCGGACTCTCCCCACCAAGCACTGCACCGAGCGACGTCTCGTGCCTATCGATACGGTAACGCCATCCCACGTTGAAACGATAGGGAGCAACTGCCACCACCGCCGAGCGGCCATAGGAGCCGCTACCTGCGAACAGCTCCTTCTCGAAGTATCCACGACGCATACTCTGCTGGGCTGACACCTCGATACCTGCGGTTAATAGCATATGTGTATTGCTCCACTCCACCGCCCCGTAGAGCGACAATCCGCGTCTAATGAGGGCATAATCGTAGCCATAGCGATCACCCTCGTAAACTACCCTATCGGGCTGTTGCAGATTATTTTGCAGCATATTGCCATAGGTCACATCATCGACAAGGAAGTAGTCCAAATCGGTGAGGTGTGAAGCACCAAGCAGGTCGTCCAAACGCTTATAGTTGCGACTATTGCGATAATCGACTCTCAATCCGTAGTCGAAGTGCAACACACCGTAGTCACTCTCAAATCCTACATGAAGCGAGCCACGTGCCATATCCTCACAGCGTCGCTCCACGACATATGCCGCCTCGCCATCGGGTTGCAACATGTTTGTATGATAGAGCGACTGCCAATCAATCTGCGTATAACGCAGGTCGCTACGCCGCCACGCCTCCTCCACCTCACGACGGGCATCATCGTCACTCTGATAGGAGGGCATATAACGGTAGTTATCGGGAGCAGGTGTTATCGTACCAAACCACATCAGCGAGCTGTAACCCTCCATTGAGTAGACCACATCGGCGGCCACACGCATACGTGTAGAGGCTGTCAAACGCCACTCCCACGTGGCAAAAAGCTCGGGACGCAACGATGCGATGATGCGAGAGTTGCGAACACGCCCCTCCTGCATACCCCACGACGGGTTATAGAGCGTATTGTCCGTGAGCGTGAAGGCCTCCTCGGTCGAAGGCTGACGCAGGCCACGCTCCGCAAAGGAGGAGATAAAGGTAATCGACAGGTTACTGCGACGTGTGCTGCGGGCAAGTGTAAGCGAGAGATCCACGGCATTTGTATAGACCCCTTCCACATATATATCACGTCCCGTGCGCGCACGTGCGTATACACCCGCTTGCCAATCATCCTTGCGCGAGGGCACTCCACCCGATATGGGCAGTGTGGCCGTATAGCTGAGTGACCCGAGATAGCTGCGCCCCGACAGCTCACCACGCAGATAGTGCCCCGCATAACCGCTTGCAGCATTAGCCGCCACCGAGTAGTCGCGCAGAGTGCCCACATATCTGTTTGGAGCTATATCTGCATTGCGCAGAGCCCTGACGGTATGGTAATCCGCAGTGATGCCATCGACACGATAGGTGTAGGTGGCAGGTGCTTCGCCGCATCGCCAATACCGCACCGCAGAGAGTCTGCTATCGAGCTCCGATATTATATCCTCGCCATAGCTATCATCCATACTATGCTCTACACTGTCGGCGGGAATCATCAACGGCTCGGCAGACTCGGCGTAGTACTTATAATGGCGATAGTCGTACTCATCCTCCTGCGCCATAACCTCGGCGGGTATGGCCAGAAGCAGTACTACGCTTATGAATAGATATACTCGGTTTATCATTATACCATGCAATTATATGCAACGCACACAAAGTTAATATTTTTTTCTTTTAATACTACTCTAATGCCTCTAATGCCGATTTATGAAGACAAGAAGCAATATGCTCCAATAAAACCATATTCACACTATTTGCACACGGCCGTAATCGGCATCGCAAACTCAGATAAAAGGTCATTCGACATTCAAAAACAGAGCTGATGAAGGGTTGGCACAGGTATCGGCATAGTGCATAAAATTGCAAAAAGTAATCTATTTATTAAAAATATTGATCTTTTATTTTGCAGTTTCGAAAAAAGTCTATAACTTTATAATCCGCAAAGCTCGTTAAGCCGAATAAGTGCCATAAACCTTGTGCGCAAAGATGACATAACGGCAGTCGAAAAAAACCTAAAAAACTATTATATTTATGAAAAACTATTCAGCAAAAGAGATTAAGAACATCGTTCTTATTGGTGCGCCTGGCGCCGGAAAAACTACCCTTGCAGAGGCAATGGCTTTCGAGGGTAAAGTTATTGACCGCAGGGGTAGTATAGAGAATAACAATACGCTCTCGGACAATACCGACATCGAGCACGAATATAAGCGTTCTATTTACGCTACCACCCTCTTTACAGAGTTTATGGACCGTAAGCTCAACATCATTGACTGCCCCGGTTCGGACGACTTCTGTGGCTCACTCTTCTCGGCATTCAAGGTAGGTGACGTTGGTGTCATGGTACTCAACGCACAGAACGGCTGGGAGGTAGGCTCTGAGCTTCAATCACGCTATGCACGCATCCTCAACAAGCCACTTATCGGCTTGGTAAACCAGCTCGATGGCGACAAGGCCAACTTCGATGCTACGGTAGAGGGTATCCGCGCCAACTCATCGGTTAAGCCCGTTATCGTACAGTATCCTATCAATCAGGGTAGCGGCTTCGACTCGTTCATCGACGTTCTTATGATGAAGATGTACAAGTTCGTAGACGAGAACGGTAAGCGCGAGGAGTATCCTATTCCCGAGAGCGAGGTGGAGCGTGCCAATGCTCTTAACCAGGAGCTTGCAGAGGCTGCTGCCGTATATGACGATGCTCTTATGGAGCTATACTTCGAGAAGGGCTCTCTCACACAGGACGATATTCGTTCGGGCTTGAAGCTCGGCGTATCGAAGCGTGATATAATGCCTATTTTCTGTGCTTCGGGTAAGCGCGACATCGGTACTAAGCGTCTTATGGAGTTCATTATCAATGTAGCTCCAGGCCCATTGAAGGCCCCGGCATTCCTCTCTACCGAGGGTGAGGAGCTTATAGCAAACGCCGACGAGCCAACCGTAGTATTCGTATTCAAGAGCCAAATCGAGCAGCATATCGGTGAGATCACCTATTTCCGTGTAGTACGCGGTAAGCTGACCGAGGGTATGGAGCTTGTAAACTCTCGCACAGGAAACAAGGAGAAGTTGTCACAGCTCTTCGCCGTAGCCGGCAAGAACCGTATCAAGGTTACCGAGCTTTCGGCAGGCGACATCGGCTGCACCGTGAAGTTGAAGGGTACTCGTACCAACGACACCTTGGCTGCACCTGCAACACCTGTTGCTGTTGAGCCTATCGTATTCCCTGAGCCTCGCTACCGCGCAGCTGTCAAGGCTAAGGAGCAGAACGACGAGGAGAAGCTCGGCAAGTTGCTTAACGATGCCAAGTATGAGGATCCTACAATCCTTGTAGAGTACTCTAAGGAGCTAAAACAGACTATCATCCAGGGTCAGGGTGAGCACCACCTCAACATCCTCAAATATCGTCTTTCGACAGAAAATAAGATGGAGATGGAGTTCTTCGCTCCTAAGATTCCATATCGTGAGACCATCACCAAGGTTGCACAGGCCGACTATCGCCACAAGAAGCAGTCTGGTGGTTCGGGTCAGTTCGGCGAGGTACATATGGTTATCGAGCCATACTACGACGGTATGCCTGAGCCTACCAAGTACAAGGCTAACGGCAAGGATATCACCGTGAATATCAAGGGTAAGGAGGAGTATGATTTGCCATGGGGCGGTAAGTTGCAGTACTACAACTCTATCGTCGGTGGTGCTATCGACGCTCGCTTTATGCCTGCTATCTTGAAGGGTATCATGGAGAAGATGGACGAGGGTCCGCTAACAGGCTCGTATGCGCGTGACATCCGCGTGGTTATCTACGATGGTAAGATGCACCCGGTAGATTCAAACGAGATTTCGTTTAAGCTTGCTGCACGTAACGCCTTCAAGGAGGCCTTCCGTAATGCCGGTCCTAAGATTATGGAGCCAATATACAACGTAGAGGTGCTTACACCAAGCGAGTATATGGGTGCCGTGATGAGCGACTTGCAGAACCGTCGCGCCATGATTATGGGTATGGAGTCGGATAAGGGCTTCGACCGTCTTAACGCACGTGTGCCTCTGGCAGAGTTGTATCGCTACTCAACATCACTGTCGTCACTCACATCGGGTGCTGCAACCTACACTATGCAGTTTGCAACATACGAGCAGGTGCCTGCCGATGTTCAGGATAAGCTCTTGAAGGCTTACACCGATACCGACGAGGAGTAGTACATAGTATACACCTTGCACAAAGAGAGGAGCTGTCCGAGGTATGGGCAGCTCCTCTACGATAATACGACATCCGAGTAATCAGAGAACAAGATATGGTATTAGAGGATCTGGCTCTACTCTTCACTCGTGGCATAGGCAGCCGTGGTGCCGCACACCTCATAGAGTACTTTGGCTCGGCCGAGGCACTATTTGCGGCCACACGCAACGAACTTGTCGAGGGTGCAGGACTGCGTAGTGACCTTGCAGAACGTATTCTGCGCCGCGAGGGTATGCCGGCCGCCAAAAAGGAGGTGGAGTATTGCCGCAAGCACAATATCGTAGCCCTCGCCGCCACCGACAGGGAGTACCCCGCCACGCTACGTGAGGCAACAGACAGGCCGCACGTACTGTTTGTGCAGGGCAACATCGAAGCCCTGTCGAAACGGGCATTGGCTATGGTTGGCACACGTGAGGCCTCACCCACGGGGCTACACGCCTGCGATATGTTGATTGGAGGCTTGGCATCGCACCTCGATGACATAGCCATCGTAAGCGGTCTGGCCTATGGCATAGATGCTGCATGTCACCGCGCGGCTCTCAACCACAAGCTATCGACAATTGCCGTTGTAGCAAGCACACTGCCCGAGGTAACACCTGCACCTCACAGAGCCTTGGCCGACGATATACTGCGCAATGGTGGTGCGATAGTCTCGGAGCTTAACTCTCATACACACCACAACGGCACGTACTTCATCGCCCGCAACCGCATCATAGCAGCACTCGCCATGGGCACCGTCGTTGTCGAGTCTCCGGCCACAGGAGGGTCGCTGGCAACGGCCGATATGGCCGATAGCTACGGGCGTGTTGTTATGGCCGTGCCGGGGCGACTCACAGACTCCTCTTCGTTTGGCAGCAATAACCTGATACGCTCGCATAAGGCACGTCTGGTGCTTACCGCGACAGATATAATCGAGGATATGGCGTGGGATCTCCACCAAAATAGAGATAGAGATAATAGCATATCGGAAGATAATGATATAGCCTCCCTGACCACCGAGCAGCAAGCCGTATATGCCGCCTTCGACACCTCGGCGATAGTAGATTGGCCGACACTCATTGATGCTACGGGACTGAGTCTTGGCGAGCTGGCTATGGTGGTAATGGACTTGGAGCTTGCCGGCCTTATACGCTCCCTTCCGGGCAAGCGTTACGAACGAGTATAATCTTTAACCTACAACTATGATTGATACCCACTCACATATTTATGCCGAAGAGTTCGACGACGACCGCAACGAGGCACTCGACAGAGCCTGGGGCGCAGGTGTGGAGGCACTGCTTCTGCCCGATATAGACTCCGGCAGCCGCGAGCGTATGATGGAACTCGCCAAGAACAATCCCGAGCGATGCTTCGCCATGGCGGGACTGCACCCCACATCGGTAAATGACAATCCTACGTGGCGCGATGAGATAGATATGGTCGAGAGGCTTCTGCGCGAGCCACCCATACAGCTATATGGCGTGGGAGAAATAGGCCTCGACCTATATTGGAGCCGGGACTTCTACCGTGAGCAACGCGAGGCACTGCACGCACAACTAAGCCTCGCGCTGCAATACAACCTACCCGTTGCTATACACACTCGCTCGGCATATGCCGAGATGCTCGACGCACTGAACACATACCGTGGTCGCGGTCTGCGTGGCGTGATGCACGCCTTTGCCGACTCCGCAGAGATGGCCCGCAAAATATCGGCACTCGGAGATTTCTACTTCGGCATAGGTGGCGTTGTAACCTTTAAGAACAGCGGCCTTGACAGGGTCGTAAAGGAGCTCCCAACCGAGATATTACTCCTCGAAACAGACTGCCCCTATCTCACCCCCGTACCTCATCGGGGCAAGCGCAATGAGTCGGCCTACGTCGAATATGTGTGTCGCAAGATTGCCGAGCTTCACGGCAAGAGTTTCGAGCATATCGACGAGATTACAACAGCCTCGGCACGCCAACTTTTTGGATTATAACATCTATTTGCAGAATGGCATTTGCCATTTGCACAAAAAAAAGTGCGCCACTATGGTTATAAATAGCAAATTTTAGCTACCTTTGTAAGGATATGTGGGCACTAAGGTCGACATTATCACTATGTCATGAAGCGATCATCAATACTTATCATCTATACCGGAGGTACTATCGGTATGAAAACCGACGAGGTGACAGGAGCTCTCGTCCCCTTCGATTTCAGCGGCATATATGATGAATTTCCATCACTCAAACGCCTGAACGTAAATATCGAAGTACTTACCATCAAGCCCCCTATCGACTCCTCAAACGTCTCGGTAGAGAACTGGGTGGATATGGCTCGCATCATCCGTGACAACTACACGCAATACGACGGCTTTGTCATACTGCACGGCACCGATACGATGTCGTATTCTGCTGCGGCACTGAGCTTTATGCTCGAAAACTTGGCTAAGCCCGTCATCTTCACCGGCAGCCAGATACCTATCGGCATCCTGCGTACCGACGGCCGAGAGAACTTCATTACGGCTATCGAGATTGCAGGAGCACATAGCGACGACGGACACCCTCTCGTTCCCGAGGTCGCACTATACTTCCAAAACAAACTCTTCCGTGGCAACCGTACCACGAAGTTTAGTGCCGAGGCTCTCAACGCCTTTGCATCGTTCAACTATCCGGCACTCGCCGACGTAGGTGTAAGCATCCAATACAACCACTCGGCAATAGCCCCCTATGCTCCCGACTTCACCGACGAATTTCGTATCAGCGAGACTATGAGCAACGATGTTGTTGTCGTCAAGCTATTCCCGGGCATACGTCCTTCGACACTTCGTGCCATGCTCCTCGAGAGCGGCGCACGTGGCGTTATCCTCGAAACCTACGGTGCGGGTAATGCCCCCACCTCGGAGTGGTTCGTCGAGCTGGTCAAGGAGAGCGTCGAGCGAGGCATCGTTGTCGTGAACGTATCGCAGTGCAAGGATGGTGCAGTACAGATGCACCTCTACGAAACAGGCCTAGCCCTACAAGAGGCCGGCGTGGTATCGGGACACGATATGACTGTCGAGGCAGCGGTAGCCAAGCTAATGTACGTTTTAGGCAAAAATTTGCCATTATCAGAAACTCTTAATTTAATGCGCAGACCTCTCCGAGGAGAATTTACGTTGTAAATCGTTGCACCATTCGGAAATTATGCGTATATTTAGTGCGTTAATTTTGCGTGGGAATGTACTCACCGAGGGGTCATACGGCCTATACCGAAGGTGTAAACAACGATATATCACCACGTTATACTATGTATAACCGAGAGAGTACGGCACAAGGTGTTTTTTGAGGCAGGCCTTCATAGGATGCAAAATGAAGAAGTTTAATACAAAATATAGAGATAACAACTACTAAAATTTACAAATTTTAACTTAACAAAACACTATGAAAAAATTATTTTTGGTTTTGGCAGCTGCCACATTGTCATTTGGCGCTGCTTATGCACAGGATGCTAACGAGGCTCCCGTACAGGATGTTACCGTTGAGCAGGTAGTTGAGGCTGAGGCTGCTGAGGAGTTGGCAGGTGAGCCTATGCACTTCGCTCTTATGAAGAAGTTCTTGGAAGGTGGTTGGGAGTGGATGCTTCCAGTGCTTGTCTGCTTGGTACTCGGTTTGGCTATCGCTATCGAGCGTATCCTTTACTTGACATTTGCGCAGATCAATACCAAGAAGTTTGTTGGCGAGGTTGAGAAGGTTCTCAATGAGCAGGGTGTAGAGGCAGCTTTGGAGCTTTGCCGTAACACACGTGGTCCTATCGCATCTATCTACTACCAGGGTCTTTTGCGTTACGACCAGGGCTTGGAGGCTGTTGAGAAGGCTGTTGTATCTTACGGCTCGGTTCAGCAGGGTCACCTCGAATCAGGTCTTTCATGGATTTCGCTCTTCATCGCTCTTTCACCATCGTTGGGATTCATGGGTACCGTTGTTGGTATGATCCAGGCATTCGACGATATTCAGGCTCAGGCTACTATCTCTCCAGCAGTCGTTGCAGGTGGTATCAAGGTGGCTCTTTTGACTACTTTGATGGGTCTTATCGCAGCTGTTATCCTTCAGATTTTCTTCAACTACATTCTTTCTAAGATCGAGGGTCTTGTAGTTAAGATGGAGGATACATCTATCACATTGGTAGATATGCTTACAGCATACAACAAGCGATAATTAAGCCCAACATATTTAAGGATAAATCGAAGTTATGAAAAATTTGAATAGAATATTATTCCTACTCATCGCCGTAGTTTCAGCTGCTTTGGTGGCTTGGGCTATTGCAGTGGGTGTGCCTGCTCCCGATTCATCGAAGATCGCTGCCAATGCACAGTTGATCAACCTCAATGATGAGGGTGTAGCAGAGCCCGTAGCCTCAACTGCTGAGGGTATCGAGGGGTTAGGTAAGGTATTTGCCACTCAGCTTGAGGATGGAATCCTCACCGAGGAGGGCATCGCAGAGGAGAAGCTTAAGCTTGAGAATACCCGCACCGTACTTGTTCCCGAGTATGAGGCAAAGGTAGGCGCAAAGGTTGAGGTGGCTAAGGCTGCTGAGGCTGTTGTAGCAGAACTTAGCGAGGCTAAGAGCCTGTCACGTGCACAGAAGCGTCAGCTCGAAGAGGCTAAGGCCATCCAGGCAGACTTCAAGGCATTGAACGACACTCTTAATGTATATAAGGAGAATATCGTCGTAATGGAGGAGAACATTGCAGCTTCGGAGAAGGCTAACGCTAAGGCTAAGGCTGACTCTGATAATGTGATAGCTCTTTCAAAGGCAATCAGCGCCAATATCATCTGGTTCTACTTCCTCTTGGTATTTGCTATCTTCTTCATCATCATCAACTCAATTATGAACCTCTTCCAGAATAAGGGAGGTCTTGGCAAGACTATCTTGTCAGTATGCGTTGTCGTTGCAGTAATCGCTGTATCATACTTCATCGCAACAACTCACGGCTGGGCAGATGGCGCAACATTGAAGGATGCTGCCGGTTACGACCTTGGTTTGGGTACCGACCCTGCTACTCGTACCGTATTTGGCACATTCGAGTATATGATGGCTGATGCATCTATTTTGGTAACATATATTACATTTGCCGGAGCAGCTCTTGCAGCAATTCTATCGGCTATTCGTGGTATTTATAAATCGTAGTTTATGGCAAAATCGAAGAAAAAGGCTGGAGACATCAACTCCAGTTCAATGGCGGATATCGCGTTCCTGCTGTTGATATTCTTCTTGGTGACCACTACGATGGATGTCGATACAGGTATGAAGCGTACGCTTCCACCTTGGATTGACCCTACGGAGCAGCAGAACGATGTAGATGTGAACGAGCGTAACGTGCTTAAAGTAAACGTATCGCGTAGCGGTGCGATTATGGTTGGCACGGATGAGTACAGCCCAAACGACCTTCGTCGTCACGGCACACACTCACGCCTATCACAGGAGGTATACAACTTCCTGACTCACATGGACCGTTCTAATAAGAAGGCTACCGAGATCGACGGCATGACATATGATGTCAGCGAGGGTCTTGTATCACTCAAGGCCGATGATGAGACAAAATACAAGGTTTATCTTCAAGTGCAGGATGAGCTAACTCACGCTTTCAGCCTCTACCGCGACGATATTTCGTACCAGGTATACGGCGCAAAGTATGATGAATTGGACGACATCAAGGCACAGAACATTCGTAAGGCTGTTCCTATGAAGATTTCCGAGGCAGAACCTAACGATCAAACAAAGAAGTAATTATGGCAGTAATGGCAAAAAAGGGCAAGAGAGAAGTGCCCGCAATGTCGACCTCGTCGCTTCCCGATATCGTGTTTATGCTTCTGTTCTTCTTCATGGCAGCAACAACGATGCGTGAGGTAGATCCATTGGTATCGGTGCAGATGCCCGAGGCCTATGAGATTACCGAGCTCGACAAGAAGAATCTTGTAAATATCTGGATGGGTAAGCCCCTTGGAGCAAAGGCAGGCGAGGATGCGTTGAAGATTCAGCTCAACGACCAGACTCGTGAGGTATCGGATATTCGCGACTTTATCTCTGCAACTACCGTTACCAAGGGTGTAGGTCCTAAGGATATCGTAGTTAATCTTCGTGTAGACGAGGGTGCTACCGTAGGTAAGCTTACTGCTGTTAAGCAGGAGCTACGTAAGGCCGAGGCACTAAATATCTCTTACGCTGCACGAGCAACCTCGAACAACTAATCCGGGTTGATATAGCATCAAGGGGTGGCTAATACAAATTAGCCACCCCCTTATTTTTGTGTCGTACACAGGGGTCGGGGCTGTTGTGTTGCAGGGCGAGGCCCTGCCCTCTGCTTTGCAGAGGAAAGGGTAGTTCACGCCTGCGGCGTTAAAGGGTAGTTAAAGAGTAGTTAAAGGGAGCGTAGCCTCTGTGTTGCAGGGCAGAGCCCTGCCACTGCAAAGCAGTGTGGGGAGGGAGTTGCATGGCTGCGCCCTGCCACTGCTGTGCAGTGTGGGTCAGATGGGTTAAATGGGTCCAATGGGTTAGATGGGATTTTTCCACCGAACACACCGAACACACCGAACACACCAAACCCACAGAACCCACAGAACCCACCGAACCCACCGAACCCACCGAACCCATAGAACCCATAGAACCCACTGAACCCACTGTGTCGTTTCCTGAAAAAGGTTGACTGTATAGTCTTGAATAAAGGAATAAAGTTAGACTCTGGTTAAATGATAAAACTGATAAATGTTTACTATTCCTTGTAAAAGTTTACTAAGTTGAGTCTTATCCCTGCGCGGGGTTGA
>JAFVRN010000015.1 GCA_017504265.1 Alistipes sp.
GAGTGTTGTCGTTACCCTCGTTTCTGGAAAACTGTCAGATTTTACCACTAAGGATAAAAGCGAAAACACTTTCATCAAATATGTACGCCGCTTACGCGACACTACAAAGTTAGAAACTTTTTCGCAATTGACAACACTCTTACAGGGTCTTGTTCGGATAAAATAGAAAAATTACCTCTCGCCTATCCGCAAAAGGTGATTAAACAGCAGGTGTGATTATTTACATTTAATTTAGACTACATAGAAGACTACACAACAAAAGAAAGAATAGGGGCTAAGCGATTTTGCACGAAAAGTCGTTTCACAATCTAAGAATCCAACAGATTGTAAATAAACAAATTCGGCGGTGAAAAGAATTTCACCGCCGAAAAAGGATAGTCCCCGAAGGCACGCTCCTTTGTTAGAAGTTGTATAACAAGGTATATTTTGCCGTTATCTTACGGCCTTGTATAGCTCTACGTCCGATGCCTCAGACTCGCTGATAGCCGTAGTGGCCTCGGCAATCTTACGTGTCGCATACTTAAGGAATACGGTTGCAGGTGCCACATACTCCTCGACCTCGGCAGCCTGACGCAACATAATGTGCGAGAGGATGATATATCCTGCTATCTCGACCAAACGACGGGCGTGCAGATCCTTATATCCGCTACACTCCTTATCGATTGTCTCAACACGCTCGACAGCCTTCTCATACGCCTCACGCAACTGAATGAGCTTCTCGCCCATAGCACGTGTAGCCTCGGTACGTGGGTTCTCCTCGTAACGCTTGATCTGCTCGAGGTATGTGCCCTTGGTCACGTGGTTGATAGCTGCCACAACCTGCAACTGCGTAGTACCCTCATATATGTTCATAATACGAGCATCACGGTACAGACGCTCACAGGCATAATCCTTCATATAGCCCGAGCCACCGTGAATCTGTATAGAGTCGTAGGCAACCTCGTTGGCATACTCCGAAGCAAACATCTTGGCAAGAGGTGTAAAGCCATCTGCAAGGCGGTTGTAGAACTTCATCTCCTGACGCTCCTCAGGCTCCAAGCTACGCTCCGAAGCGATATGGTTGAGCTGCTTGTATATATCGACAAAGCGAGCTGTCTCATAGAGCATAGCACGCGATGCCAAGGTCTTGGCCTCCATATTTTTAAGCATCTCGGCAACAGCAGCAAACTTATCGATAGACTTACCAAACTGCTCACGCTCGGCAGCATACTTCAATGCCTCACGGTAGGCAGCCTCACAAAGACCCGTAGACTGCGCTGCAATACCAAGACGCGCCGCGTTCATCAACGACATAACATACTTGATAAGGCCCATCTTACGGTCGCCGACCAATACTGCCGGAGCATTGTTAAAGACCAACTCACAGGTAGGCGAGCCCTTGATACCGAGCTTATTCTCGATACGACGCACCTTAACGCCACCATCACACTTGTCGTAGATAAGCATCGACAAACCGCGAGCATCCTTCGTGCCCTCCTCGGTACGAGCCAAAACCAACGATATGTCGCCATCGCCATTGGTGATAAAACGCTTACAGCCATTAAGACGCCATACGCCGGCTGCCTCGTCCCACGATGCCTTGAGCATCACGGCACCAAGATCCGAACCTGCATCAGGCTCGGTAAGATCCATAGCACAGGTCTCTCCGGCAGATACACGTGGCAGGAACTTAGCCTTGATATCCTCGGTAGCAAACTCGTTGATAGTCTCGGCACAATCCTGCAAGCCCCATATATTTTCGAAGCCGGCATCGCCACGTGCCACCATCTCGTTGGCCATAGCAAAGCATGTCACAGGCATATTCAGACCGTCGAAACGACGTGGAAGAGTCATACCGCTAAGACCCGCCTCGATTAACGCCTCGATATTGCGCACCGTACCTGCTGCATACTGCACATGGTCGTTCACAACACGTGGCCCCTCGTGGTCTACACTCTCGGCATTTACGGCGATAACATCACCACATACCTCACCTACAATCTCCAATACACGACGATACGAGTCCAACGCATCCTCAACGCTATGTGGAGCATAGTCATAGAGCGCAGCATCGGCGAAGTTACGCTCCTTAAGCTCGATGATTCTCTGCATCAACGGATGCGAGAGATGATACTGTAAATCCTTATTATCGGTAAAAAAGTTTGCCATAGCTCCTACTTCGAATTTTGCTTGTAATACTTAATCATCTTGGGGATGACCTCCTCGACACTGCCTGTAATGGCATAGTCGGCAATCTTATTGATAGGTGCCTCCGGATCGGTGTTGATAGATATAATCATCGCCGAGCCATCCATACCTGCCGTGTGCTGTATCTGACCTGAGATACCACACGCAATATAGAGCTTAGGACGCACCGTAACACCTGTCTGACCTATCTGTCGCTCGTGCTCCGTAAAGCCGGCATCTACCGCAGCGCGTGATGCTCCTACCTCACCACCGAGAACATCGGCAAGTTCGTGAACAAGCTTAAAGCCCTCCTTAGAGCCTACACCATAGCCACCGGCAACGATGACCGAAGCACCCTTGATATTAATCTTGCGCTCCTCGATATGACGCTCAACGATACGCACCGCAAGGTCGGTATCCTTAACCATCTTCTGCCACTCAATCTCGCGTATCTCGCCTGCGGCCGGTCGAGCAAGCTCCTCCTTGCGCATAACGCCCTCACGCACCGTAGCCATCTGAGGACGGCACTCGGGGTTTACGATAGTGGCGATGATGTTACCGCCAAACGCAGGACGAATCTGGTAGAGCAGCGAGTCGTACTCCTTGCCACTCTTGGGATCTTTATGCTCACCGATAACAAGCTCGGTACAATCTGCCGTAAGACCGCTATGCAATGCTGACGACACACGTGGCGCGAAGTCACGACCAACAGGAGTAGCACCAAAGAGTACTATCTGTGGCTTCTCCTGCTCGATAAGGCCTACCATAACTGCCGTATGAGGCAATGTGCGGAATGGAGCGAAGATCTCATCCTCGGCAACCCATACCGTATCGGCACCATACTTGGCAAGCTCGCCGGCAAGAGCCTTAACCGACTTGCCAGCAACAACCGCTTCGAGCTTTACGCCCAACGTGTTGGCAAGCTCACGACCTTTGGTGAGAAGTTCCAGAGAGACATCGGCAATCTGCTGCTCCTCAATCTCGATATATACAAATACGTTATTCATACTCTCAACACTTTTGGATTAACCGAGCGTATGGCTCGCTATAAGTTCCTGCATAAGAGCCTCAATATCGGCATCACCTGCCGTAAGCTTCTTGGCCTCCTTAGCCTGGAACACTACATTCTCAATCTTCTTAACCTTGGTGGGCGATCCCGACAAGCCGAGCTGCTCCGGATCGGGATTAACATCGGCGGCGGCGAACTCCACAATATGCAGATAGGGACGCTCCTCGACAAATGCCTTACGCTCGTCAGCTGCAACAGCAAGCTCCGAGGTGGCCAACGCATATTTATACTTCATAACACGCTTGGCGTTACGTGGACGGCACTCCTTGGCCGAAGAGTTCACCGTAATCAGCGCAGGCAGTGGCGATACCACAACCTCTGAACCACGCTCCAAACGACGCTTGATGGTAATCTCGTTATCGGTGATGTCTAAAAGCTCCTCGGCATAGGTCACCTGTGGCAATGCCAACTTCTCGGCAACCTGTGGACCTACCTGTGCCGTATCACCATCGATAGCCTGACGGCCGGCAACAACAATGTCTGGATTTATCTTACGTAGAGCACACGATAGTGCATAAGAGGTAGCCAATGTGTCAGAACCGGCAAACTCCTTACCCGAGAGCAAGTAGCCACCATCGGCACCGCGCCACATAGACTCACGAATCACATCGGCAGCACGCTGCGGTCCCATTGTCAGGACATATACCTCGGCACCTGCCTTACGCTCCTTCATCTGCAATGCCATTTCGAGAGCATTCAAATCCTCAGGATTAAAAATTGCGGCAAGAGCAGCACGGTTTACCGTACCCTCCGGAGTCATAGCATCTTTGCCAACATTGCGCGTATCGGGCACCTGCTTGGCCAAGACTACGATTTTCGTTACTTTCTCCATATCTTATATTATAAATGTATATTGTTTCGTTCACTCTGCTGTTCGAGCCGTGGCATCTACAACGGCTAAAACCTGTCAAAGATACTTAATTTTGTCTAAATAGACATACGTTTATCTCAAAAAAATCAACATCAACATATGCACCGCCTGACATTCAGCAAGTTACACATAGCCTCTATTTGCCTATTTTACCATTACCCATATCCTCCTCCGCCTCTTTATACCGACACTTAAGGCTATTCGGTGAGGTCTATGCCGATACGTCGATAGCAGTTCAGCAGATTGTAGGCCACCACCTCGCTACGAAAACGCGAGGCGTACTCCCTACCACGACGGGACATCTGCTCCCTCAGGCTCTCGTCGCCAAGCACACGGCAAAGAGCCTCGGCCATAGCACGATAGTCATCCACAGGCACATATATCGAGTTTGCACCACCCGCCTCTTCAAGGCTCGACCCCGTGGTTGCCACAACAGGTACTCCGACAGTCAGTGCCTCGATGATGGGCGTAGCAAAGCCATCGTAAAGCGATGGGTAGACAAAGAGCTCGGCCTGACGATATATCGCCGGCAGATCCTGCGTAGCCACACCATAGAGCATCTTCACACGTGACTCCAAGCCCAACGACTTGATGCGATGCAGCAACGCACTTGTATTGCTCGTGGCACGTCCCACCACAACAAGTTCAACATCGGCGGGAAGCTGCGACATAGCCTCGATAATAAGTCTGAGATTTTTACGCTCGCTCTGCGTGCCAACGCTAAGAATATAGCGTTTCGGGAGGTTATAGCGGGTAGCGACCTCGGAGAGCTGTTCGTCGCTTATCTTGCGCATAAATATTGGGTTACAGCCCCTGTATATCACATCAATCTTATCGGGATCGACACCCATATAGCTCACCAAATCGCGCTTCACACAGTCGCTAACGGCCACTATACGGTCGGCCGTACGCAACATATACATCATCTTGATACGATACCAAGCACGCTCCAAGGGATTGTAATAGGATGTAAGGCGCATCGGTGCAAGGTCGTGAATAGTCACCACACTACGTATCTTACGGCGTGCCAGACCCAGTGGCAATTCACCCACAAGGCCGTGAAAGAGCGATACGTCGCCACGTGCAGCATCCTTCGACATACGCCACTTGCGCCATATCGCAGGCATCTTGCGCCATATCGAGCCATCAGGCTCCATAGACTCTATGTTGTGACGGCTGTCCAAAGCATCGTACTCCACATTCGGCTCACGACGACCCACATACATCCTCACATAGCAATGGCGAGGCGATGAGGCTGCAACAGCGTCTATTATAAATCTACTGTAATTACCCAAGTCGGTATTATTGACATTGGCATCGCTGGCATCAAATCCTATGGTATAACCGTGCTTCATATTCTGCATCGGAGCATCACTTTCGAACAGCCCCGAAGTGCAAATTTAATAATTTTTTGCCATACGACAATATATTTTGGCCTTAATTAGAAGCGACACCGACCAAATCGGCGTAAATGATAATGAATGTAAATGATAATGAATAGATAAAAATGAGGCGATCGAAAGGTATTCGACACAATAACGAGCACCGTTATCTGCCTTAGTAACAAAACATGACATTGCTACTCGGCACCTGCCATCTTCTGCTACAACCTTCCGATTGCCTCCCCAACCTAAAACTACTAACCTAAATGAACCTTAAAACTTCACTGCAAAGGTAAGGAGAAAGTTTTATTCGTGCAATTTTTATATTAAAAAATTTCATTAATATTTTCAAAAGTTTTATTAACGGTAATATTTGGGGGATGAACGGAACAAATTAGGCGACGAACGGGAGTTGATTTCCGCGATGAAAAAAGCGTATAAACTGCATAAGTGCAACGAATTAGCAGCATCAAGCTAATGGGTGCGGCTTATCTAACGGGCGACTTAGTCGTGCAAGAACGTGCTACGTTTGCGATTGCGTAGCAGTAGCAGAGATACGACATATACTACCTTGCTGCCAAGACTATCCGAAAGTTGTAACGGTTGCATCAAACCACACAAAAGGCCGACCATGAAGGGTCAGCCGCCGCCCCCAACCTCACATAACCACAGCACCTACCACCCTCCACCCACCCTAGTTACGCCACAAAAAAAGCAGAGATGACTAATTTACTTTTTAGTCACCTCCACTCTATTATGAGGTTAAATAAAAGATATTGTCTTAGGCCTGCAAAGTCCGAAAAACCGGCGTTTACCTTTTTACAGTTAAGCAGCACCCTATCTTCTCTGCCTGACTACAAAATAGACTATTTATTCAGCCCCCTTATTCAGCTCCCCTTATTCAGTCCTCCTATTCAGCCCCTCTCATAGCCTTAACGGCCTATATTACCTACGTGCCTCCTTAGCCTCGATACACTCCGTAGCGTGTGGCACACGCAACAGACGCTCACGCGGTATCAACTTACCCGTAGTCTTACATATACCATAGGTCTTGTTGTTGATACGCACCAAGGCCATCTCCAAGTTGCGAATGAACTTTACCTGACGTGCTGCCAAACGGCCATACTCCTCCTTGGATAGCGTCGTAGCACCCTCCTCCATAACCTTGAACGTAGGTGACGAATCCTCTGTGTCGTTCTCGTTGCTCGTTGCCGAACGCAACATATCGTAATCGGCACGTGCCGAAGCTAACTTCTGCTCAATCAACTGACGGAACTCCTCAAGCTCCGAATCGTTATATCTGGTCTTCTCCTCAGCCATAATCATAACGTTTTGTAGAGTTATACATCCATTAATAAACAAAATTAAGCAAAAAATATGACACTTGCAAATATTTTTATTAAAAAGTAGAAAAAAATAGGCTAACCAAAGAACATTTGATTAGCCTAAAAAATATACATATATTATATATAGTAACGCCATAGAGGGCCGACATCTCAGCTTCACAGCATCGCTGCATCGCCTTCGCACCTCAGCACCTCCTTACCGACACCTTAGATGCGCGATACCGCAATCTTCAATGGCTGCTCGTCGAGATCCGCGTCTACCACCTTCTCACCACATGGCTCAGCAACAGCCTTCACCTCAACGGCAAGGGTCTGCTGTGCGATGTAGTCTGCGAAGCTCTCTACGGCCGACTGCGTAGCATCGTTTAGCTCGATCTCTACGCGAATCTTGTCGGTAACCTCAAAGCCGGACTCCTTACGGATATTCTGGATACGGTTTACAAGCTCACGTGCCACACCCTCACGACGCAACTCATCGGTGATAGTGATGTCGAGAGCTACCGTAAGCTTACCCTCAGATGCCACAAGCCAGCCCGGCATATCCTCCGAGGTGATCTCATAGTCGGCAACAGTTGTTGTAAGCTGCTCGCCATCGATGGTAAGCACCGTCTCGGCATTGCTCTCAACAGATGCTATCTGCTCCTGAGTGAAGGTGGCAACGAGGGCTGCAATCTGCTTCATATACTTGCCATACTTAGGACCAAGCGTCTTGAAATTGGGCTTGATACGCTTTGTTATGATACCCGTAGTATCCGATATAAGCTCAATATCCTTGACATTCACCTCGTTCATAATGAGCTGGCGCACATCCTCGATATGACTGGCCATCTCCCTATCCAGCACCGGAATGATTATCTTCTGCAATGGCTGGCGCACCTTGATATTTACCTTACGGCGAAGTGCAAGCACCATAGACGAAGCACGCTGCGCTATCGACATCATATCCTCCAACTCCTTGCAGATAAGTTCCTCCGAACACTTAGGATACTCGGCAAGGTGAACGCTCTCCTCCGCGTGACGGCCGCTAACCGCATTAAGGTCGCAGAAGATACGGTCGGTGATAAATGGAGCGATAGGTGCTGCAAGCATAGCTACGCTCTCCAAGCAGGTATACAACGTCTGGTAAGCCGCAAGCTTGTCGTCGGTAAGCTCGCCACCCCAGAAACGCTTACGGTTAAGGCGCACATACCAGTTCGATAGATTCTCGTTTACGAAGGCATCGATACGACGTGCCGCAGGTGTCGGGTCGTACTCCTCTAACGATGCTGTCACGTCACGGATGAGCGTATTAAGCTCAGATAGTATCCAGCGGTCAATCTCGGGACGCTTCTCGACAGGTATCTCAGCCTCACGACCCGTGAAGCCATCGATATTTGCATAGAGAGCGAAGAACGAGTAGGTGTTGTAGAGCGTACCGAAGAACTTACGGCGACACTCATCCACGCCATCGACATCGAATTTTAGATTATCCCAAGGCTGCGAGTTAGATATCATATACCAACGCGTAGCATCGGCACCATACTTCTTCAACACCTCGAATGGGTCTACGGCGTTACCCAAACGCTTCGACATCTTATTACCATTCTTATCCAACACCAAGCCATTCGAGATGATATTCTTGAAGGCTACCGAGTCGAACAACATAACAGCAATGGCATGCAACGTATAGAACCAGCCACGTGTCTGATCTACACCCTCGGCGATGAAGTCTGCCGGATATATCTGGTCGAAGCCCTCCTTAGCCTCGAAGGGGTAGTGTACCTGTGCATATGGCATGGCACCCGAGTCGAACCATACGTCGATAAGATCAGGCTCACGACGCATAGGCTCGCCCTTCGACGAGAGAAGAACGATGTTGTCTACATAGGGACGATGCAGGTCGATGACATCTGTCGAGTAGTTCTCCTTAGACATATCGCCCACCTTGAAGTTCTTATATGGATTCTCGGCCATAACGCCTGCCGCCACAGACTTCTCTATCTCGGTCACAAGCTCCTCGATAGAACCTATACACTTCAACTCGCTGCGATCCTCCGTAGCCCAGATAGGCAGTGGCGTACCCCAGAAACGTGAACGCGAAAGATTCCAATCGTTGATATTCTCCAACCACTTACCAAAGCGGCCTGTACCCGTACTCTCAGGCTTCCAATAGATAGTCTTGTTAAGCTCCATCATACGCTCACGCAACGCTGTGGTACGAATGAACCACGAGTCGAGCGGGTAGTATAACACGGGCTTATCCGTACGCCAACAGTGAGGATAGTTGTGCGTATGCTTCTCAATCTTGAATACCTTACCAGCCTCTTTGAGCTTTATAGAGATGTAGATGTCGAGATTCTCGGCCGCAGCTGCCGCCTTCTCGTCGTAGTGACCATCGACGGTATACTGCGGATCGTAAGCATTCTTAACCCAACTACCCTCATACTCCTTATACTCGGCAGCAACACACTCCTTGGCAAACTTCTCGTCCAACTCGTCGGTAAGATAGAACTTACCCGTGAAATCGACCATAGGACGTGTCTCGCCACGCTTGTTTATCATAAAGAGCGAAGGTATACCCGCCTGACGTGCCACAAAGGCATCGTCGGCACCGAACGTAGGAGCGATATGTACGATACCCGTACCATCCTCGGTAGTGACATAGTCACCCAAGATTACACGGAAGGCCTTGTCGGCAGCCTCACACCAGTTGCCCTTCTCGTCAGCCTCAACAGGCTTAACCCAAGGCAGCAGCTGCTCATAGTGCATACCGCATAGCTCCGTACCCTTCCACTTGCCTACAACCTCAAATGGCACAAGCTTGTCGCCCGCCTTGTAATCCTCCAACTTAACCTCCTCGGCCTTCTTGTTGAAAATCGAGTAGAGCAGAGGCTCGGCAACAACCGCCGTCATCTTCTCGCCGTTGTAAGGATTGTACGTACGTACTGCCACATAGTCGATCTTTGGGCCTACGCAAAGTGCCGTATTAGAGGGGAGTGTCCATGGTGTTGTTGTCCACGCAAGGAAGAAAGGTGTGCCCCATCCCTCCATCTCGGCCTTGGGGTCGAGGATACGGAACTGCGCCGTACATGTGGTATCCTTCACATCGCGGTAGCAACCGGGCTGGTTGAGCTCGTGTGTAGAGAGACCTGTACCCGCTGCCGGTGAGTATGGCTGAATGGTGTAACCCTTATAGAGAAGACCCTTCTCATAGAGTTGCTTCAAGAGCCACCATAGCGTCTCGATAAACTTATTGTCATAGGTGATATACGGATCGTCCATATTTACCCAGTAGCCCATACGGTGTGTCAAGTCCTCCCAAATATCGGTGAACTCCATTACCGCCTCGCGGCACTCCTTGTTATACTGCTCGATGGTTATCTTACGACCGATATCCTCCTTAGTGATGCCGAGCTTCTTCTCCACGCCCAACTCCACAGGCAGACCGTGTGTATCCCATCCTGCCTTGCGGTGTACCAAGTAACCCTGCTGCGTCTTATAGCGGCAGAATACATCCTTGATGGTACGCGCCATAACGTGGTGTATACCCGGGGTACCATTAGCCGATGGAGGACCCTCATAAAAGACAAACGTGGGATGACCCTCACGTGTCGTTATACTCTTGTGAAAGGTATCCTGCTCTGTCCAACGTGCCAACATCTCATCGGCAACACCGGCAAGGTCAAGACCCTTATACTCCTTAAATTTTTCCATAATAGCAACTATAATTTATTGTGGCAAGCCACTATTCTTACTCCTCGTCGTCCTCCTCCGACTCGGCCATTGTTGTATAGACGTTCGTTACATCGTCATCCTCTTCGAGGTGCTCGATAAGTTTGTTTACCGCCTCACGCTGCTCGGCAGTAAGCTCCTTCTGGTCGGTAGGAATACGCACACTCTCGCCCGACACCAGCTCGTAGCCCTTATCCTCAATCCATGTCTGAATCTGTCCGAATGACTCGTAGGCAGCATATACCGTAACCTCGCCCTCATCTACATAGAACTCATCCACGCCGAAGTCAATCATCTCAAGCTCCATCTCCTCAAAATCGACACCCGCAGCAGGCTTGAACTTAAATACACACTTATGCTCGAACATAAAGCCCACCGAGCCCGATGTACCGAGTGCGCCACCATACTTATTGAAGTACATACGCACCGATGCCACCGTACGGTTGGTGTTGTCCGTAGCAGTCTCCACCAATACGGCGATACCGTGAGGACCATAGCCCTCGTATATCATCTCCTTGTAGTCTGCCGAATCCTTGTCCGTAGCACGCTTAATGGCACGCTCCACATTCTCCTTAGGCATATTCTCTGCCTTGGCATTCTGCATAAGAAGTCTCAGACGCAAGTTCGACGAGGGGTCCGGACCCGAAGCCTTAACAGCCATCTCTATCTCCTTGCCAATCTTGGTAAACGTACGCGCCATATGTCCCCAGCGCTTCATCTTTCTCGCCTTGCGATACTCAAATGCTCTTCCCATAATTTACGATATTTATTGTTGATTTTTCTTATACATATATACAATGGCGCAAAGATAATAAAATAATTACCAACGACCAATTTTCATGGTTAAAATTTCGAGGGAGGGGGGGGGCATAGCAAGGCGCACCACCGCACAGCAGCGTGGGACTGCAAAGGCAGTTTGCCCTCTGCAAAGCAGAGAACAGGGCATAAACTCCGCAAAACAAAAGCTCACACGCACCCACGCTCCACACCATTTCGCTACCCTCCAACTATCCCAGCTACCCTTTAACGCCACAGGCGTGAGCTACCCTTTACTCTGCAAGGCAGAGGACAGGTCTCACCCTGCAATAACCTCTATTTTGTCCCATCGAAGCTTTATTTTTGCCGCATATTTTGAATTCCAAATTTTTTTTCGTACCTTTGACAAGATGTTATCTTGATGACATCCGAACAACGTAATTTCAAACCTAAAACTTTCAAGATATGAGAAAACTATTACTCGGTGACGAGGCTATTGCTCAGGCCGCTATCGACTCAGGTCTGTCGGGCGTATACGCATACCCCGGTACCCCGTCTACCGAAATCACAGAGTTCATTCAGCTACGCGAGGAGAAGCGTGGCCAGACAGAGGAGAAGATTTTCTGCCGCTGGGCGACAAACGAGAAGACAGCCATGGAGGGTGCTCTCGGTATGTCGTATATGGGCAAGCGTGCTTTGGTATGTATGAAGCACGTGGGTATGAATGTCGCAGCCGACCCATTTGTAAACTCGGCCATGACAGGTGTAAACGGTGGTTTGGTGGTGGTTGCTGCCGACGACCCTTCTATGCACTCGTCACAGAACGAGCAGGACTCGCGCTTCTATGGTAAGTTTGCCCTGCTACCCGTCTTTGAGCCTTCATCACAGCAGGAGGCCTACGAGATGACACGCGCCGCCTTTGAGCTTTCTGAGGCTTTTAAGCTTCCGGTGCTTATGCGTGTTACAACACGTATGGCTCACTCGCGCGCCGTAGTCGAGATTACGGAGAATCCTCGCAAGCAGAACGACATATGCCGTCCTGAGGATGTACGCCGTTGGATATTGCTCCCTGCATTTGCCAAGAAGCGTTATGTAGAGCTTCTTGCACAGCAGGACGACCTGCAGAAGGCTGCCGTAGAGTCTAAGTTCAACAGCTATCGTAAGGGTAGCAACCCCGAGCGTGGTGTGATTACCACAGGTATCGCCTACAACTACTACATGGAGAATTGCGCCAAGTGCGAGGAGCGCAGCCTACTCAAGATATCGCAGTATCCTATCCCTGTAGCCCTCATCGAGAAGATGGTAGAGGATGGTGCTAAGGAGATACTCGTAATGGAGGAGGGTCAGCCTGTTGTCGAGGAGATGGTACGCGCCATCGTTCCATCGACAGTTGCTGTCAAGGGCCGTCTTACGGGCGACCTGCCACGCGTAGGCGAGCTTAACCCCGACAGCGTACGCCAGTCACTCGGCATGGAGGCCTTGGAGCGTCTCGACGCCGACGACATCGTCGTAGCACGTCCACCCGCCCTATGTCAGGGTTGCGGTCACAGAGATATGTACAAGGCTCTTAATGAGGTTGCTGCCGAATATGAGAACCCACGTATCTTTGGCGATATTGGCTGCTACACACTCGGTGCGCTATCACCATTCAACGCACTTCACGCCTGCGTGGAGATGGGTGCCTCGATAACTATGGCCAAAGGTGCTTCGGATGCGGGTCAGTTCCCGGCATTTGCCGTTATCGGTGACTCTACGTTCACACACTCGGGCATAACCGGCTTGTTGGACTGCGTTAATTCTAATGCTAACGTGGTTATCATCATCTCGGATAACCTTACGACAGGTATGACCGGCGGTCAGAACTCGGCAGGTACGGGTAAGATCGAGGATATATGCCGTGGCGTAGGTGTTCATCCCGACCATGTACGTGTCGTAGTGCCTCTACCAAAGAATATGGAGGAGATTAAGAATACGTTGCGTGAGGAGATTGCATACAACGGTGTATCGGTTGTCATCCCTCGTCGCGAGTGTATCCAGACCGCTAAGCGTCACGCAAAGGCTAAGGCTGCTGCGAAGAAAGAGTAGTCAAACTTAAAAGTGATTAAGCAATGAAGAAAGATATCATATTAGCAGGCGTCGGCGGACAGGGTATTTTGTCGATTGCCACAGTCATCGGCGAGGCAGTTCTTGCCGAGGGTTGGAACATCAAGCAGGCTGAGGTACACGGCATGAGCCAGCGTGGCGGCGATGTACAGAGTAACCTGCGTATCTCTACCGAGCCTATCGCCTCGGATCTTATCGCCAAGGGCGGTGCCGACATCATCATCTCGTTGGAGCCTATGGAGGCCTTGCGTTACCTGTCATACCTAAAGAAGGACGGCTGGGTGGTAACAAGCAATGTGCCCTATGTAAATATTCCCAACTACCCCGAGGCCGAGGAGTTAGAGAAGCACCTCGCAGCAATACCTAACTGCGTATCGCTCAATGTAGAGCAGCTCGCCAAGGATGCAGGAGCACCTCTTCAGGCAGCAAATATGGTATTGCTGGGTGCAGCAATACCTATGCTTGACATCGAGAAGGAGAAGATCGAGGCAGGTATTCGTCGCATCTTCGCTCGCAAGGGCGAGGAGGTTATCGAGAAGAACCTCGCTGCGGTACGTGCAGGATACGAGAATAGCGTGAAAAAGTAATGACAAAGAGTATGGACAGACCATTAGATAAACAGACCGTAGACAATATCTGTATTGCCAACGGTCTGCGCAACGCCAAGGAACTTGGCGCAGCATCTATTCGCCAATTCGTGAGCGTTGTGAAGGATATCGAGGCTAAGACCGGTGTGGAGTATATCCGCATGGAGATTGGAGAGCCGGGTCTTCCTGCCGAGCAGATAGGTATCGAGGCCGAGCACGAGGCGTTGCTTGCCGGCGTAGGCTCTAAGTACCCACTTATAACAGGTATCGAGCCTCTCACCAAGGAGGCATCACGCTTTGTCAAGGCCTTCATCAACCTCGACATTCCGCCTATGTGCTTTGTGCCTACGGTAGGCTCTATGCAGGGAGCCTTTGCCAGCTTTATGGCACTTACACAGATGCGCGAAGATCGTGATACCATCCTCTTTATTGACCCGGGCTTCCCCGTACAGAAGGCACAGTGCCGTGTGCAGGGCGTACGCTACGAGTCGTTCGATGTTATCGACTATCGAGGCAAGGCCTTGGAGCAGAAGCTCGAAGAGGTATTGTCATCGGGACGTATAGCCGGTATGATATACTCTAACCCCAACAACCCTTCGTGGATGTGTCTTAACGAAGAGGAGTTGGAGATTATAGGACGTATGGCCACGAAGTATGATGTCATCGTCATCGAGGACCTCGCATACCTCAATATGGACTTCCGTGAGGACCGCTCGAAGCCTTTTGAGCCACCATACCAGCCATCTGTGGCACGCTATACAAACAACTGCCTGCACCTGTTGTCAGGCTCGAAGATGTTCTCGTATGCCGGTCAGCGTATCGCTGTCGTAGCAATGAACCCTGCACTTGCAGACCGCTGCTACGAGGGCTTTGCCAAGCGTTATGGCAACGATGGACAGTTCCGACGCAACTTCATCTTCAACATTCTCTACGTGCTATCGTCGGGCGTGCCTCACTCGGCACAGTATGCCCTAACAGCGATGTTCCGTGCCGCCTCGGACGGCCGTCTGAACTACGTGGAGCATACCAGAGAGTATGCACGTCGTGCAGCACGTGTTAAGGAGATTATGATTAAGAATGGATTCCATATCGTTTACGACAAGGATTGCGATCAGGAGGTCAGCGACGGCTTCTTCTTCACGTTCGGCTACAAGGATATGACAGGCGAGCAGCTTATCAACAAGCTCATCTACTACGGCATCTCGGCTATCACGCTTGCACCTACGGGCAGCTCGCGCGAGGGTCTTCGCGGCTGTGTGTCGATGATCTCGGATTATCAGTACGACGAGCTGGATAAGCGTCTGCATCTGTTCAGCCAGGACTACTAAAATCAGTAACTACGAGGCTGCCCGCATATAGGACAGCCTCATTTTAACACTATGAGTATGAAACTTGTTTCTGCGGCAGAAGCCGTAAAACTTATCAAGTCGGGTGACTCGGTATTTATCCAAGGCTCGACATCTATTCCCGAGGTATTGGTGCAGGCTATGACCGACCGTGCTCCTGAGCTACGTGACGTCAAGGTATATTCTGCCTTTGCCATCGGACGTTTCGACGCCCCCTATGCCAAGGCAGAGTTGCGTGACTCTTTCGAGCCACTGAGCTTCTTCGTGGCCAACAACCTGCGAAATGCCATCAAGGAGGGTGTGGCACAGACTATCCCCGCCTTCTTGGGCGAGATACCATTCCTCTTCCGTAGTGGTCAGGTGCCTTTGGATGTAACACTGCTCAACGTCTCTGAGCCCGACGAGGAGGGATACTGCTCATACGGCATCTCTGCCGACTTGGCATTCTCGGCTGCCGAGTGCTCTAAGACAATTATCGCACAGGTTAATAAGTATATGCCACGCACCTTTGGTGACCCTGTTATCCACGTATCTAAGATCGATGCCATGGTACGTGGCGACGAGCCTCTGGTAGAGGTTCCTACGGTCATCCCCAACGAGGTGGAGCGTGCCATAGGCAACTATATCGCGGCCGAGATACCCGATGGTGCTACGTTGCAGATAGGCGTGGGCGGTATTCCCAATGCCGTACTCGACGCTTTGCACGACCATAAGCATCTCGGACTACACACCGAGGCTATGACAGACGGCGTAGTACCCCTTATTCAGAAGGGTATCATCGACAACTCGCTCAAGAAGATATACCCCGGACAGTCGGTAGCCTGTCTATGTCTTGGCAGCCAACGTCTGTACGACTACCTCGATGGCAACCGCGATGTGGTAATACGTGATGTTGCGTGGACAAACGACCCTCAGAATATCCGCCAGAACCCAAAGGTTATGGCCGTGAACTCGGCTATCGAGGTGGATCTCACGGGACAGATATGCGCCGACAGTATCGGTGAGCGCATCTTCTCGGGTGTGGGTGGTCAGCACGACTTTATGTATGGAGGAGCATTATCCGAAGGTGGCAAGTGCTTCATCGCCCTGCCATCTATCACAACCAAGGGCATCTCAAAGATTGTTCCTACGCTAACCAAGGGTGCAGGCGTTGTTACCACACGCTTCCAAGCGCAGTATATCGCTACGGAGCACGGCATCGTCTATCTGCGAAATAAGTCATTGGCAGAGCGTGCCAAGCTGCTTATCTCTATTGCAGACCCAAGCGTACGCGAGGATCTCGAGAGAGCTGCCGTAGAGCGTTTCGGCATCGGCTTCTTGCGCTGCCGAGTGTAACGGTGCAATAAAAAATGAGGCTAAGAGGCTTAGGGTAACTTGTTCCGCCCCGGCCTCTTAGCCTTTTTCTGATAAGCAATGCTTAGCTACTTTGCAGGCAAAGCCTTCATCATTCCAACCAGTCGCCCCTTCGACAGAAGAAGCATAATATCGGCATCCATCTCGTAGTGCGTTACCTCGTCGAGCATATCGAGAAACTCGTTCTCGGCCTCCTGATTGGGGCATAGACGACGTGTAGAGCCAATGTTCTCTATGCTGAGGTCACGCTTCTCGGTTGTATGGTATGTTGCCGACAGACGATTGCAGTCACCTACGCCTGTCATCGTTCCGTCGCTATGGAACATAAGCGTGAAGCTATCGTCGGCAGGTGTTATCTCACGTGCCATAATCTGTATCAATTGCCACTCCGTACCTTGCAACGGGCGTACCAGCTTACGACTCTTGCGACAGTCGCAGCACCCGACCAAAAGAAGTGCCGACATAGATAATGCAAGTGAAAATAAAAATGTTCGTTTCATATTTTTATCAAATTTATTCGTACCTTTGCACGACAAAGATAGTACAAAACATCTAAAACTTATAGAAAAATGAAAAAAGTTATCGCTTCACCATTAGCTCCAAAGGCTGTTGGTCCCTATTCACAGGCTATCGCCCACGATGCAACCCTTTATATCTCAGGTCAGCTCCCTATCGATGGCGCAACAGGTAAGATGGCAGAGGGCATCGAGGCTCAGACACGCCAGTCACTCGACAACCTTGGCCACATCCTTAAAGAGGCAGGTTACTCGTATGACGACGTAGCCAAGACTACCGTTCTTTTGGCCGACATCGCCGACTTCGGTGCTATGAACGCAGTATATGCCGAGTACTTTACAGGCGACAAGCCTGCCCGTATCTGCTATCAGGTGGCAGCCCTTCCTATGGGTGCATTGGTAGAGATCGACTGCATCGCCATCAAATAATTGGTCAGCAGAGATACCTAAGGATAGCTCTCGTGGGAAGCCACGGGAGCTATCTTTATATAAATATGTAGGAAAACTCTTTGACATTCGCGGAAAAAAATATATCTTTGTAGTTGATTGTGGTCGTGTACCTATATCGTTTGCATCAGATATCGACAACATTAACTATCAATAACTAAAACTTTACTACAATGTACGGAAAATTTCAGCAGCATTTGCAGAACGAATTAGCCGAGATTAAGGCTGCCGGCTTGTACAAGACCGAGCGTATCATCGAGTCACCACAGCGTGCAGAGATCACCGTGGCCGACCGCCCTGTGTTGAACTTCTGCGCCAACAACTACCTTGGCCTATCTGACAATCAGCGTCTTATCGACGCAGCTAAGAAGGCCTTGGACGAGCGTGGCTTCGGTATGTCGTCTGTACGCTTCATCTGCGGCTGCCAGGATATGCACAAGGAGTTGGAGAAGGCTATCGCCGACTACTTTGGCACTGAGGATACAATCCTCTACGCTGCCTGCTTCGATGCTAACGGTGGTGTATTCGAGCCATTGTTCACAGCCGAGGATGCTATCATCTCTGATGCTTTGAACCACGCATCTATCATCGACGGCGTTCGTCTTTGCAAGGCTCAGCGTTACCGCTATGCCAATGCCGATATGGCAGAGTTGGAGGAGTGCTTGAAGCAGGCTCAGGCACAGCGTTTCCGCATCATCGTTACCGATGGTGTGTTCTCTATGGATGGTAATGCAGCTCCACTCGACAAGATTTGCGAACTCGCAGAGAAGTACGATGCCCTTGTAATGGTTGATGAGTGCCACTCGGCAGGTGTTTTGGGTAAGACCGGCCGCGGTATCACCGAGCTTTACGACCTCCGTGGCAAGGTAGATATCCTTACAGGTACTCTCGGCAAGGCCTTTGGTGGTGCTGTTGGTGGCTTCACAACAGGCCGTAAGGAGATTATCGATATGCTTCGTCAGCGTTCACGTCCATACCTCTTCTCTAACTCATTGCCACCCGCCGTTGTTGGTGCAAGCATCGAGATGTTCAAGATGTTGGAGGAGAGCGATAAACTTCACGATCAGCTCGTAGCCAATGTGGAGCACTTCCGCACCAAGATGATCGCCGCAGGCTTCGACATTAAGCCAACAGTATCGGCAATCTGCGCTGTTATGCTCTACGACGCTAAGTTGTCGCAGGACTTCGCAGCAGAGTTGCAGAAGGAGGGCGTATTCGTTACAGGTTTCTACTACCCTGTTGTTCCTAAGGGCCAGGCACGTATCCGTGTTCAGGTGTCTGCAGGTCATACCACCGAGCAGCTCGACCGTTGCGTTGATGCCTTCGTAAGAGTGGGTAAGCGACTCGGCGTGTTGAAGTAATAGAGACAAAGCTATCGGAGCTTAGCTCTTGATTTAGGGGCGTGTCCAACAAGTTTGGGCACGCTCCTTATTTTAGAAGTTGCTCGCAGGGCGAAGCCTTTGTGTTGCAGGGCGATGCCCTGCCACTGCGGAGCAGTGTGGGTCAGATGGGTTAAATGGGTCCAATGGGTCAGATGGGATTTTTTCCACCGAACCCACAGAACCCACCGAACCCACAAAACACACAGAACCCACAAAACACACAAAACCCACAGAACCCACAGAACCCATAGAACCCACAGAACCCACAGAACCCACTGAACCCACAACACTCGGGATAATCAGCGGTAAGACCCAAATTTTTGTCAGAGCGGTGCAGATGTTGCGCCGATAAAGAAGTTGGCTCGGATGGGACATACTAAGCGTATTTCCCATTCGAGCCAACGATTGAGGTGCGACAGATGCGCCGCTATCACGAAAATTTTTGTCAGAAGGGGTTAGCTGTGGCCTCGATTAAGAGATTGCCCCGGATGGATAGTACTTGACGTACATTCCATTCGGGGCAATGATTGAGAGGTCGCAGATGACCCCTTATCACAAAAATTATAGAGGTCTGCGATTTAACAAAGCATGCGTAATAGTAAGCTCATCAACATATTCCAGCTCGTCACCAAAGCCTACACCACGAGCTATGGTGGTGACACGCACATCGGGGAATGCTTTAAGACGGCTCATAAGATAGAACATGGTGGTCTCACCCTCGACAGAGGTGGAGATGGCGATAATAACCTCCTTAACCTCGCCGGTAAGCAACTTATCGCAGAGCAGGTCTATCTTCAAATCGGAGGGACCTATACCCTGCATAGGCGAGATAACACCACCTAAAACGTGGTACAAGCCGTGGTACTGCCCTGTATTTTCGATAGAGAGAAGGTCGCCAACCTGCTCGACGATACATATCACTGAGCGGTCACGACGACTATCGCTGCATATGGGGCATAGTGCCTCGTCGGAGAGGTTGTTGCAGCTCTGGCAATAGCGTATATCGTGGCGGAAACGGGCGATACTGCTCGACAGCGAGTCTGCCATCTCCACATCCATACGCAAGATGTGCATAGCAAGACGCAATGCCGTACGACGTCCGACACCAGGCAAACGTTGCAACTCACTACATACGTTATTCAGCAGCTTAGACATAGTATCGTTATATGCGTTCTACGACAGACTTGCGTATCCATCCCTTCTCGCCATCCGAGAAGAGTATCTCCTGCCAGCCAGTCTGCTCACGGATGATACGGAGTGTAACACCCTGCGACGGCTGTCGTATAATCTTCGATGAACTATCCGGCGAGGCATGCACAGGAGTGGTGTCGCTACATACGACAACAGCTTTTGTATTATCGTTGGCTGCACGACGCTGCGAAAGGGCGAGGAGCGTGGTGAGGATAAACAACACAAGGGCTGTGACCGCCACGAAAAAGGCAATCTTGCGGTAGAGTATATGCTGCGATAGAAGGTAGATGAGAGCTGTCGCCAACATCACCACCAGCGAGAGGAGTGAGAGCCAAGCCCAACTATTCGAGGTCGCCATATCTCGTAGCGAATGCCATAGGCGCACGATGAAGCTGTGTGGTATTGCCTCGGTATCGTTGGTGTGATCTACGGCAATTTCGAGATTGTAGCGCGCATCTTCAAGCGACGGATCGAGCTTCAATGCCCGTCGGTAGTTTAGGATAGCACGGCCCAGCTCCCCCGAAGCAAAGGGACGACCCGAGCCGCCTATATCGCTCTGGCCCAATTTGAAGTAGGCATTACCAAGATTGTAGTATACCTCGGCACTACCATAGCCCAAAGCTATGATATGCTCCAAACTCTCAACAGCTTTATCGTAGTGCTTGGCAGCATAGGCCTCGACAGCCTCCGTCCAGCAGGCCTCAGCAGTGGTGGCAGGGTCGGCAGCACGCACCACGGCAGTCAGGAGCATAGCCACGGCAGTCAGCACAAGCATCGCTGTTCTTCTGTATGTTGTCATTCTCATATCTCTATCGTTTTACTATCGCCTCAATCTTCGATATTGCATCTACGGCATCGGCATAAACACTGCCCATATCTCCCTCGGTAGATGGGGCATATTGCGCCTCGTCGAGGCGTGATATAATCTCGCAGAACTGCTCCACGTCGGCAGCCGACACACCACGTCTATATAGCTGTTCACGGATGGTCTCCTTGGTGAGGTTGGCGACAGGGATGTTAAACTTATCGCCGATATATCCCCACATAGCGTGTAGCATCTCCTCGTAGAAGGCGTGGCGGTTGTTCTCACGCATATAACGCTCGGCAACACGCAGACGCTGCACAGCGACCTTGTCGGCACGCTTCATACGGCGCGCCACAACATTGCGGTTTAGGCGTATACGGCGGCGCAAGAGTACATATATCACGATGAACAGGGCTACACTCAGCACAACAACAAGCCAGTATAGTGGCGAGAGTATGAAGAGCTGAGCGGAACGACTCTGTTTAGCGACATCGTGTATATAGCGTATATCACGGTCAAGCTGACGCATAGCACCGCCATAGTCGGTAAAGCCTATGACGTTGGTGGCTGCCGCGCTGCCATCGTCGAGGATTTCGACATGGAAACGCTCGGTGGCAAGCGTATGATACTCACCTGTCGAGGGGTTGAAATAGCAGAACTCGATAGGCTCAATATCGAAACTACCTGCCGAGCGTGCCACAAAGGGGTAGGTATAGGTTATCGAGCCAGAAGTACCGGAGGCTGTTACCTGTATGTTGTCGGAAATCTTGGTGTCATACAACTCGAATGACTCGGGAAGTATAACACGGGGTGCTGTAATAAATTTGAGATTACCCTCACCCGAGATAGTTATGGCAAGCTGGTCGGCAGAGTTGGCCTTGATACTCGCCTCGGGGAACTTAGCACGCAGCGAGAAGTCACCCACAGCACCGTTGAACGAGGCGGGTGCTCCTGCGGGGAAGTCACGCACATTGATTCTCACAGGTGCTGTTTTCAACTCACGCGTGAGGTGAACCATCTGTCGGCCACCAAATATGGGATCTATATGGCGATTGTTCTGCATAACAACCTGTATGATGACACTCATCGTCGTCGCAGGTATGACTATCTCGCCACTGCGCTGTGGCGATAGCAGCAACTCACGTATCTTGTAGGTCTCGTATACTCGTCCGTTATACTCCTCGCGTGAGGGAGTGTTGTCGAACGATAGTTCTTGTGTCCAGAAGTCGTCGAAGGGCGGCATCTCGAGATTTTCGATCTGCTCCACGCCTACACGTGTGTAGAGTACTAAGGAGGCACGTATCGACTCTCCCTTATATAGATCCTGCTCCGAGAGTTTTAAGCGTAGAAGTATATCATCCTTCGATATGCGGCTGTCGGGACTCTTTGATGTCTGCTTGTCGGCATCGGATGTCGCCTTTTCGGCTATAATCTCGATGAGTAGAGGCTCTGTTGTGTAGCTCTTACCCTCGACCTCGATTGATGCAGCACCAACACTAAATGTTCCGGCTTTCGTAGGCAGCAGAACATAGGTAAAGGTGCAGTTGTAGCTCGACGACTGCTTGCCGTTGATAAACTGTATGGAGTGTCCCGTAGATACCGAAGGGCCTGCCAGCACCTCAAAACCCTCGAAGTCGGGAGCTTTAAGCGTGTTGCTATCGGGCTCTTTGTCTACGGTAAACTCGACACGAAACGGACGTCCTATCTCGGCAAGTGCCGGAGCGTCTGCTACGAATGACACTTGCGCCCACACCTCAATGGTGGCAAACAAGAGGATAAAGGTAAAGAGTACTCTTCGAATAAAAAGTTTCATCTGAACAAAATTAAACAATCCCGACACTTCTTTAACGCCTCGGCCGGCGTTTTATTGTATTGCGGCCGGCAACAAACCCCTCCACTGTCGAGGGGCTTGCCAGCCAGAATAGCCTTGCTATAGAAATTCTCACCGATTAAAATCGGAGAGTGGGGTTAGATTGGCAGTCGGTCGAAGATGACAAGAGCGCAGCATACTTGGCGTATGTGAGCATCTTGTCATCAAGCCGAATGTCGAGATAACCCTGCTCCCGCCTAAATTAAAATCGGAGAGTGGGGTTAGATTGGCAGTCGGTCGAAGATGACAAGAGCGCAGCATACTTGGCGTATGTGAGCATCTTATCAGCAAGCCGAATGTCAAGATAACCCTGCACCCGCCTAAATTAAAATCGGAGAGTGGGGTTAGATTGGCAGTCGGTCGAAGATGACAAGAGCGCAGCATACTTGGCGTATGTGAGCATCTTGCCAGCAAGCCGAATGTCGAGGTAACCCTGCACCCGCCTAAATTAAAATCGGAGAGTGGGGTTAGATTGGCAGTCGGTCGAAGATGACAAGAGCGCAGCATACTTGACGTATGTGAGCATCTTGTCATCAAGCCGAATGTCGAGATAACCCCGCTATACGATTTTAATGTGCGAAGTCAGCAAAAAAATCATTACCCTTATCATCGACGATGATGAAGGCAGGGAAGTTCTCCACATATATCTTGCGTACAGCCTCCATGCCGAGCTCCTCGAAATCGACAACCTCAACACTCTTGATTGAGTTCTTGGCGAGGATGGCAGCAGGGCCGCCAATAGAGCCGAGGTAGAAGCCGCCGTTGGCCTTACATGCGTCGGTAACCTGCTGTGAACGATTACCCTTAGCAACCATAACCATTGAGCCTCCCGCCTTTTGGAAGAGGTCTACGTATGAGTCCATTCGGCCGGCAGTAGTAGGGCCAAATGAGCCTGATGGCATACCCGACGGGGTCTTGGCAGGACCTGCATAGTATACAGGATGATTCTTGAAATAGTCAGGCATAGGCTTACCCTCATCGAGCATCTGCTTGATACGCGCATGAGCGATATCACGCGCTACAATAAGAGTACCACGAAGGTTAAGACGTGTCTTGATAGGATACTTAGAGAGAATCTCGCGTACCTTATCCATACCCTCGTCCAAGTCGATATCTACGGCAGGCGACATAGCCGGTGCCTGGGCAGGGAGGAAGCGTGCCGGATTCTTCTCGAGCTGCTCGAGGAAGATACCCTCAGGGGTAATCTTAGCCTTGATATTACGGTCGGCAGAGCAGCTTACGCCGATAGCCACAGGGCAAGAGGCAGCATGACGTGGCGCACGGATGACACGCACGTCGTGAACATAGTACTTGCCACCGAACTGCGCACCAAGACCTATCTCCTGGCATATCTTCTCGACCTTAGCCTCCCACTCCAAGTCACGGAAGCAGCGGCCACCCTCGTTACCCGATGTGGGCAGCTCGTCGAGATAGCCTGCCGAGGCCTTCTTAACGGTAGAAAGACACATCTCAGCAGAGGTACCGCCGATACAGATAGCAAGGTGGTAAGGAGGACACGCCGAGGTGCCGAGGTCGAGGATATGCTTCTTAATGAAGGCTGTCAATGACTCCTCGTTAAGCAACGCCTTGGTCTGCTGATAGAGGAAGGTCTTATTTGCCGAGCCACCACCCTTGGTAATGAACAGAAACTCGTACTCCATACCGGGATGACCTGCATAGATGTCGATCTGTGCCGGGAGGTTAGTGGCCGAGTTCTTCTCGTCGGTCATAGTGAAAGGTACAACCTGCGAGTAGCGCAAGTTACGCTCCTTGTATGTCTCATATACACCACGCGAGATGCACTCGGCATCGTTAGCACCTGTATATACATCCTCTCCCTTATGTCCGATACAGATGGCTGTACCTGTATCCTGACACGTAGGAAGCTCTCCCTCGGCAGCCACACACTGGTTCATAAGCATGGTGTAGGCAACAAACTTATCATTGTCGGTAGCCTCGGGATCATTGAGGATATTTGATAGTTTTTGCAGATGCGAAGCACGCAAGTAGAACGATACATCGGCATAAGCCTCCTTAGCAAGAAGCTCAAGACCCTTGGGGTCTACCTTCAAAATCTTACGACCGTCGCACTCTACGACCTTTACATAGTCCTTCGTCAAAAGGCGATACTCCGTCTTATCCTGCTGGATTGGGAACGGCTCCTGATAGATGAATTCTGCCATATTGCTGTTAGTTTTATTGAGTTTTTAGTATTCGTTACACTGCTTTACAAGCTTGAAATAAAGTCGATAATACCAAAGATAAAGACTATCGACACAAGCACGGGACATACGTAGCGCAAAAGGAAACGTATGACAGGATATGTTGTAGCATCCACACCACCCTCGGCGGTAAGCTCGGCACGCATATCCTCCTTCTTCCATACCCAGCCGACAAAGATTGAGGTAAGGATACCCAAAAGTGGCAACATCACAATAGCCGTGAAGTTGTCGAGCAACGAGAAGATATTCATACCTGCAATGCGCACACCATCCCACACGCCAAGTGACAGCGAAGCTACGGTAGCAAGCGCCATTGCGCCGATGGTAACAAGCGTAGCACCTGCACTACGTGACATACCTCGCTTCTCGACAAAGTAGGAGGTGACAGCCTCGTGCATAGATATTGTCGAAGAGAGGGCTGCAAGAGCCAAAAGCAAGAAGAAGAGCGTAGCCCAGAAGTTGCCCAGCGGCATTGTGCTAAACACCTTTGGCATGGCTACAAATGCCAACTGAGGGCCACTCTCATTCTCGACACCTGCCGAGAAGATGATGACAGCCGCAGTAAGTGCCACAAGGGTATCGAGTGACACTACGCTGATAGCCGTACCCGAGAGCTTCGTGCCGTTCTGGAAGTAGGAGCCATAGATAAGCATGGCACCCATACCCACGGACAAGGTGAAGAAGGCCTGACCCATAGCATCGAGGAAGGTCTTACCCGTAACCTTCGAGAAGTCGGGAGTAAAGACATTACCCAGAGCCTCACGTCCTTCGGGCAGCCATAACGAGTATATCGCCAAGACGATAAGGATAACAAATAGCAACGGCATCATAACCTTAGAGGCCTTCTCTATTCCACCCTGCACACCACCGATGATGATGATATGGTTGAGAACGATGAAGAGGTAAGTGCAGATAAGTGGTGCCCATGTTGCCGATGTAAACTCCTTGAAAAAGGCTCCGAAGTCGCCACCAATGCCGTTTGTTGCCGAGGCGTAGGCATAGTTAAGCGTCCAGCCCGAAATTACGAAGTAGTAGCCCATGATGAGGAATACCGACACCAAACCCAAAGCACCCAGCCAACCCCAGCCACGCTTGATGGTCGCGAAGGCATCGATAGGATTCTTCTTGGTGTTGTGACCTACGGAAAACTCCGCGATAAGCAACGGCAGACCAAGGAAGAGGATACATCCGAGATAGATGATGATAAAGGCTCCACCACCATTCTCACTTGTAATGTAGGGGAATCGCCAGATGTTACCCAAGCCTATGGCCGAGCCTGCTGCTGCGAGGATGGCGACCAACTTACCGCCAAAACCTCCTCGATTTTTAACTTCACTCATAATTTTATGATGTTCTCTTTTGTTCTATCCAACAAGCGTGACACTCACACTATCGACCTTACCACCCAACGGTGGAGCTATCTTGGCTACCGTACACTCGATGCTCTCCACCTGCGGAAACTCTGCACGTATGGCATCTATGATATTGGCAGCAGCAGCCTCCACGGTATGCTGCGTACGACGCATCGTGCGCTCCACAATCTCGTATACGGTGAGGTAGTTTACAGCCTTTGTGACATCATCCTCACGATGAACATTGTTCAAAGGGGTACGTATTGCCATATCTACACGAAAGCGGTTGCCCACCCTCTGCTCCAACTCATAGCAGCCGTGATAAGCACGCAGATATATGCCGTTAAGACGTATGGTATAACTCTTATCCACAGCCACGACTATTGCACGGTGATAAGATAGTAGTTCTTCTTGCCTCGCTGCACCAAGAGGTACTTACCGGCGATAAGGTCAGCCTCGGTAACAGCTCTCACAGCATCCGTCACCTTCTCCTTGTTTAGCTGCACGCCACCGCCCTGCACCATCTTGCGGCACTCACCCTTCGATGGGAATACCTTGCATACCTCGGCTATGATGTCGATAAAAGGCTTGCCCAAATCCTCACGTGTGATTGTGAACTGAGGTACACCCTCGAATACCTGTAAAAGAGTAGCCTCGTCCAGCGAGCGCAACGCCTCGGATGTCGCATTGCCAAACAGGATGTTGGTAGCAGCCTGCGCCTTTTCGAGCTCCTCGCGTGAGTGAATCATCGTGGTAAGCTCCTCGGCAAGACGCTTCTGCAATATGCGTAGGTGGGGTGCCTCGTCGTGCTCGGCAATAAGACGCTCGATAGTCTCACGGTCGAGAAGCGTGAATATCTTGATGTAACGCTTGGCATCATCGTCACTCACGTTGAGCCAGAACTGATAGAACTTATATGGCGAGGTGTAACGCGCATCGAGCCATACGTTGCCACTCTCGGTCTTGCCAAACTTCGTGCCGTCGGCCTTGGTGATAAGCGGGCAGGTGATAGCAAAGGCCTCAGCCTCAGCACCAAGCTTGCGACGAATCAGCTCTGTACCCGTCGTGATGTTACCCCACTGGTCGGCACCACCAAGCTGCACCTTACAGTCATACTGCTGATAGAGGTGCAGGAAGTCGTATCCCTGCAACAGCTGGTAGGTAAACTCCGTAAACGACATACCATCGCCTTCGCCATTGAAACGCTTCTTAACAGAGTCCTTGGCCATCATATAGTTTACTGTGATGCACTTGCCGATGTCACGCGCAAAGTCAAGGAACGAGAACTCCTTCATCCAGTCGTAGTTATTGACCAAGAGAGCATGGTTATCGGCCTCGGAGTCGAAGTCGATAAGTTTTGCAAGCTGGTTTTTGATAGCCTCCTGATTGTGACGTAATGTTGCCTCATCCAAGAGGTTACGCTCCTGCGACTTGCCCGAAGGGTCGCCAATCATACCCGTAGCACCACCGATAAGGGCGATAGGACGGTGACCACACATCTGGAAGTGCTTCAAAATCATAACACCTACAAGGTGACCTATATGCAATGAGTCGGCTGTGGGGTCAATACCAAGGTAGGCTGTTGTCATCTCCTTCTGCAACTGCTCCTTAGCACCCGGCATTATGGTATGTATCATACCACGCCATTCAAGCTCCTGAACAAAATCTTTAATCATAGTATCTTAGTTTAAGTTAATTCATCACAATGTTGCTTACATAGGGCATAGCCGCCAAGTCGAAATTGGCACGGATGGGGAGTTGTGGTATTTCCCATTCGGGCAATGAGCTTGGTGGCGCAGATGCGCCTTTATGCAAAGAACCCAATTTGTTGTCAGAAAGGTGCAGATGTACCGCCAAGTCGAAATTAGCACGGATGGGACATACTAAGTGGTATTTCCCATTCGGGCAATGAGCTTGGTGGCGCAGATGCGCCTTTACGCAAAGAACCCAATTTGTTGTCAGAAAGGTGCAGATGTGCCGCCAAGTCGAAATTGGCACGGATGGGACATACTAAGTGTATTTCCCATTCGGGACAATGAGCTTGGTGGCGCAGATGCGCCTTTATGCAAAGAACCCAATTTGTTGTCAGAAAGGTGCAGATGTACCGCCAAGTCGAAATTGGCACGGATGGGACATACTAAGTGGTATTTCCCATTCGGGGCAATGAGCTTGGTGGTGCAGATGCGCCTTTATGCAAAGAGCCCAATTTGTTGTCAGAAAGGTGCAGATGTACCGCCAAGTCGAAATTGACACGGATGGGGAGTTGTGGTATTTCCCATTCGGGACAATGAGCTTGGCGGCGCAGATGCGCCTTTATCACAACAAATTACTCGGCATCGAGAACCAACCGCTCTATCATATCGGTGAGGTTTTCGTTGCGCTCAGTCATATAACGGAGCCTATCCTCGATGGTTATGGGGCGTGCCGTCTTTACTTTCTCGTGAAGCTCCACCTCTAAGAGGATAGGGCCGACAACACCCGAGGCCTTAGCTATCTTGTTTGTCCACTCCTGCGTGTCGCGCAAAAGTTCGGTCTTTAACTCTGCCGAGACCACATCCACCGTAACCACATTACCCTTCACACGCATGGTATCGAAGACGACACCATAGCGGCGATTACCGGCCATAACCTGCTGCACGAAGCTATCTTTGACAGCGTTTATCTTGGCCTCGCAGTCGGGGTCTACAACAGGTTGTCGGTCCTGTAACTCGGCATTGCCGGCATCATTAGAGGAGGCGGCATCGGCATCCATCATCGCCGATAGCGATATGCGGGATACCGCAGGCTTTATTGTCGTGGCACGACGTTGCATAACACCCTTATCGGCCGCGGTAGAGGTAGCCACACTATTGGCGATGTTCTCACCATCGGTCTCATCGGCCTTCGGCATAGGCTGTGGTGCAGGCGCGGATGGTGGCACAACGCGTTGCTCGGGTTGTGACTCGACTGTCTGCTGCATAGGGGTAGCTGCGGCTACGGGTGCCGATGTCTGCCTTGGCTGCGGCTGTGGCTGTGGTACGGCCACGGCAGGAGCGAGTTCGGGCAGTGCTACCTCTGTTGCATAGGTCAGCGTTACGGTGTCACTATTTTTTTTTGGGCCGAGACCCGCAATCTTCATAAGTCCCAGCTCGACAAGTAATCTTTGATTTGACGATTGTCGTATGCGGCCATCAGCCTCGGTGAGCAACGATATGGCACCGAATAAGAAGGCTTCGTCGCATAGTGCCGCCTGCGCCTTGTATCGCTCCACGAGGCTTCCCGTGAACTCGACGAGCGAGATTGCAGGGCCCTTGGACATAAGCAGGTCGCGCATATGGGCATTCAATCCCGATATAAATATCTGCGGCGAGAAGCCCTTGGCAAGCACACCGTCGAAGGCGATAAGGGCATCTACATAGCGTCCCTCACGCAGCATATCGGTGATAGAGAAGTAGGTGTCGTAGTCGAGGACATTGAGCGTAGCGGCCACATCCTTGTAGTTGAGCTTATTGCCGCAGAACGACACCGCCTTATCGAACATCGAGAGGGCATCACGCATACCTCCATCGGCCTTGTGCGATATAAGATTGAGAGCCTCATCATCGGCATCGACACCCTCCTGCGAGGCGATGTAGCGGAGATACTCCACACCATCCTCAACACGTATACGGTTGAAGTCGTATATCTGACAACGTGACAGTATGGTGGGGATAATCTTGTGCTTCTCGGTCGTGGCGAGGATGAATATGGCGTGGCGTGGCGGCTCTTCCAAGGTTTTGAGGAAGGCGTTGAACGCGGCAGCCGAGAGCATATGCACCTCGTCTATGACGAATACCGAGTAGCTACCCTGCTGCGGAATGATACGCACCTGCTCTATGAGGTTGCGGATGTCGTCCACCGAGTTGTTCGACGCTGCATCCAACTCGTGAACATTGAGCGAACGACCCTCGTTGAACGAACGGCACGACTCACACTCGTTGCACGCCTCGCCACCCTGCGGATTTTGGCAGTTTATGGTCTTGGCGAAGATACGGGCGCAGGTGGTCTTGCCCACACCGCGAGGGCCACAGAAGAGGTAGGCATGGGCAAGCTGTCCACGCTCCACGGCATTCTTCAATGTGGATGTTATATGACGCTGTCCTACAACCGATGCGAAGGTTGCAGGGCGATACTTACGTGCTGAAACAACAAAATTCTCCATAACTCGACAAAGATACTAATTTTTTCGTTCTCTCCTACGCGCGCACGCACATTTTTAACCCCCAAAATTGCATTTTATGGCAAAAAGCTTACCTTTGCACAAAATTGTGTCATCACCATAATCGAATACAGGGAATGATTTTTCGCACTATAACAGCTATTCTTGCGGCGATGTTATGCGTCGTCGGCGCATATGCCCAAAGAGGTCATAACAGCGGATTTAACCTCATTGTATTGGGCGACACACAGCCTCAGACCGAGGAGCAGATAACACGTCTTAGCAACGAGATACTACCTGATATAGAAGAGATTATCGCGGAATATGATACGGATGACGACATCCCCGAGATTATCCTTATCACGGGAGATGTGGTATGGGATACAATGGCCTTTCTACCCCGCATAAAGCAGATGTTCGAGGCATTGGGCGTAGAGCTTTTCACCGTGCCGGGCAACCACGACTACGACCGCACTATTGTCGGTCGTGAGCATCGTGCATTACGCGAGTACAGAGCGACATTCGGGCGACGATACTACGCTACAACCATTGGTCAAAGTCATCTCATAGCTCTCGACAATATACTCTACACGAGCTATGACGACTACTCGATAGGCATCGACCGCAAACAGATGCGCTGGCTGCGACGCACGCTGCGACATATCCCGCATGACAGTCGTATAATAGTTGCGATGCATGCACCTGCGCTGAACTTTCGCACCGAGGAGCTGCTACCCTATGCCCAAGAGATTATCGACCTCGCCGAGGGACGCGAACTACACTTCATAACAGGACATAGGCATCAAAACAGCACCGCATATATCAACCGTACAACGACCGAACACTCCGTAGCACAAGTAAATGGAAATCTATGGTTTGCGCCATACTGTGTCGATGGTACGCCACGTGGCGTACTCTGTGTCGAGGAGAAGGAGGAGGCATTGAGGTGGCACTTCCGCACCTTGGGCGAGGAGCGTGACTATCAAATGAAGGCATACCCCGCAGGCAGCGTAGATGGCAACGAGGAGTATATCGTAGTGAAGGTATGGGCATGGGATGAACGTTGGCGCGTGGAGTGGAGCGAAGAGGGTGTTGCACAAGGTGTCATGGAGCAGATTGAGGCACACGACCCCGACTATATGCACTACGTGGACAACGAGGCCGACCATCCCGAACATATCATGCAGCGACTACGAAGCTCGGCACGCCCCACAAAGCATCTCTTCCGCTGTCGTCCCTCCAATCCCGACAGCACGATTACCATCACCGCAACAGACTCATTCGGAGATAGTTACTCCCTGACAATCACTCCCTGAGTATACGGCGTGTTACGGCTAGCGTAGCCACCGATATGCGGCAGTCGGGAACGGCCTCGACGATTGTCGATATGCACGATGTGAGGGTTGCTCCCGAGGTTAGCACATCGTCTACTACGAGTATATGGCGACCGCGCAACTTATCACTTCGGCGCACGACAAAGAGCCTATCCACATTTGCCCAACGCTCGCTAACCCTACGGCGTGCCTGCGACGGATTATTACGTCTTCTTCGTATGGCATTGCCACACAATTCTACACCCAAGGCCTTGGCGATACCCTCGGCGAGATAATAGGATTGATTATATCCTCGTCGCATCCTTTTTAGCGGATGCAGAGGTACAGGAACGACAAGATCAATATCGTCATACAGAGCCGAGTCGCGCAACTCTGCACCATACCACGCACCCATATTTCGAGCAATAGCCCACCGCCCGCCATACTTAAAGCGGTGTATCAGAGTACGCCACACGCTACCCTCCGAGAAGAAGAACATCGACGAGGCATGAACAACAGGCACAAGACCCGCAAAGAGCTCCTTGACAGGGTTATCCTCCTCCAACCAATACTTCGTAAGAGGTATACGGTAACGGCAATTGATACAGATGCCGTGGTGCGCCGCATCTATATCCTCGCCACAAGCCATACACTGCCTGCGATAGAGCAGCGAGCTTACGGCACTCCATATATTACCAAGCATCGACATCGACATTAATAACAACACTGCGATAGCGGGGCTCACGTGACAATTCGTCGAGAGCCTCACGCAGCAACTTACGGGCACGACGCATAGAGGCTCCGCTCTCTATCTTTACGAGAATCTCTGCACGGTGTTCACCATGGAGCATCTCAACAGCAGCCGAGACAGGGCCTAAGATACGTGCTCCAAACTTACGGTGCAGAATAGAGGTAAGAGTATGAGCAGCATAGCGCAATAATTCGTACTCTCTGTGTCGTAGCAACAAGCGTATGATGTGTGAGTAGGGAGGATAGCAGAAGGCCTCGCGCTCGGCAAGCTCCGAGAGTGCCACAGCACGATAATCGCCACCTGCAACCTGCTGTATGACAGGATGTGACGGCTGTGATGTTTGTATAATGACACGACCCCGCTTATTACGTCGTCCGGCACGTCCTGCGACCTGCATCATAAGCTGGAAGGCTCGCTCGGCAGCCCTGAAATCGGGAGCCGAAAGCAGGTTGTCGGCATTGAGTATTCCCACGGTGGTAACACCGCCGAAGTCAAAGCCCTTGGTGATAATCTGCGTGCCTACAAGAATATCGGTGTCACCCGCCTCGAAGTCGCGCACGATACGTCTAAACTGCCGCTCCGAAGATGCGGTATCGCCATCCAGACGTGCTACACGCGCCTGCGGGAAGAGGCGTGAAATCTCCTCCTCGACCTTCTCCGTGCCGAAGCCCATAGAGGCCATATCGCGTGTCTGACAGTTGGGGCACACATCACTGCGCTCCTCACGATAGCCACAATAGTGGCACTCCATAGCCGAGGAGGCCTTATGTTGCGTAAGCGTTACGTTACAACGGGGACAACGTGGCGAATAGCCACACGTGCGACACTGCATATAGGGGGCATAGCCACGTCGATTTTGGAAGAGGATGACCTGCTCGCCACCATTGAGCGATGTCTCGACAGCATCGAGCAGCTCACGATTGAAGTGTATACGTCGCTCGCCACGCTTCACGGCACGCAACGTATCGGATACAACAACCTCGGGGAGTTCTGCATCGCCCCAACGCTCGTTGAGCTCTACATAACCATACTTACCCGAGAGGGCATTGACATAACTTTCGAGCGATGGCGTGGCACTGCCAAGCACCACCGAAGCTCGGTAGATGCGCCCCATAATCACAGCGCAGTCACGGCCATTATATCGTGGCGACATATCGCTCTGCTTATAGCTTGGGTCGTGCTCCTCATCGACGATGATAAGCCCCGGGTGCAGCATAGGCAGAAAGAGTGCCGAGCGCACACCCACAATAAGTTCTCCGCCCGATGCACAAGCAAGACGCAGATAGACCTGACCACGACGCGATGGCGTGAGGCGAGAATGATAGGTGGTGATACGACCTTCGAAGATACGTTCCAGACGCTCGACAAGCTGCGAGGTAAAGACAATTTCCGGAACAAGCAACATAACATCCCGTCCACGCGAGAGTTCATCGGCAATAAGATGTATGTATATCTCTGTCTTGCCCGAGCCTGTAATGCCGTGCAGAAGTGCAACACGACCCTCGCTATGCGCACTGCGTATACCCCTGAGTGCAGCATCCTGTGCCGAGGATAGGCGAGGTAGCAGGAAGTCGCTCGCAGCTACGGGTGTCGATGATTCACGCAGACGCAACTCGCTACGTATAAGAGATTTGCTACGCAGCGCAGAGAGCATACCGGCATCTATATCCACCATTGCACGTGGCACAAATCCATCCCGAGCGCCACGCTCTGCAGCCAAGGCTGCGATAGCATCCATTGCCTCGGTGCGGCGAGGTGCACGGCGTGAGTATTTTGCAACATAAGCGGCCAACGCCTCCTCTGTACACAGCTCCTCGGCAAGAGCGATATAAGTCTGCTTCGACGGCTCGATACTACGCTCATCCAACTCCGACAGCGTACTTGCCGAGGGCTTGGCCAACGATGGCAGCGCAATACGCATAACCTCGCCCAGCGTAGACATATAGTAGTCTGCAATCCACTCCCAAAGCTCCATAGCCTTGGGCGTAAGCAACGGGAAGGAGTATAGCTTACGTATGACTGATTTAAGGCGCGGATAGTCGGGACGCTGCTCCGACAACGACCATACTATACCCGTATAATAACGGCTGCTGCCAAACTGTACGACAACGGCATCACCCACAACCACACCCAGCTTCTCATCCACCTCGAAGGTGTATGCCGGCTGTGCCAAGGGGAGTACCACTTGTGCGTATAGCATCGCAGCAGCTCTGTTACCGGCCTATGTTAGGCCTTGTTAAGAGCATCGAAACCCTGTCCGTATACACCCATTACCGAACCTACGGTAAGGAATGCCTTAGGATCCTGCTCTCTAATGAGTTTTAAGATTGTAGAGGTATCACGCTTACGGCATACCACCATAACAGCCTTAGATGGCTCTTTGGTATACCAACCCATAGCATCGATAAGCGTTGCTCCGCGGTGAGCCTTCGTAAGAATCATATCGGCCATACCCTCATAGTCCTTACAGAAGATGATAATCTGGTTGGACTGCTGGTTACCCGACTGCACCAAATCCACCGTGTAGCCGATAACGGCAATCATTATAAATCCGTATACCATACGCGCAAAGGCCAACGACGACAATGGCTCGATGACAGTCTCCACACCCGCCACGTTGATAGTGGTGGTAAGGAAGAGCGACGAGATAAGGATACCACAGTCGGTCATAAGCAATACACGACCATAGCTTACCGTACGGAAGCGGTTGATAATCATAGCGACAATATCTGTACCACCTGTCGAACCTCCCTGCATGAAGGATACGGCAATACCGAGACCACACGACGCAGCTCCAAGCACCACAAGAAGTAGATCTCCGGCGGCAACCTCGGCAAACATCTTGGTCATAATGCCATGTGGTAAGTATAGCTCCACGAGGTTGAACATAATAGACATCGTAAAGATACAGAAGAGGGTCTTGATGCCGAACTTCCAACCTACGATAAGGACACCGAGGATAAGCAGAATGACGTTGATGATAAATACCAACGTACCGATGGTCAGAATAGATGTCATACTTGCCGGAAGTATGGCATTGATAACCGTTGCCAAACCTGCGGCACCACCACCCATACCACCTGCGGGCAATACACATTCAAGCCAGCCAAAGGCGTAGCAAAACATACCGAAGGTCATCAGCAGATACTCCTTAACGCCGATGAGTATCGAACGAGATGAGAGATTCAAACCCATATCAATTCAATTAAATCTAAGTTAGTAATAGGCCTAAAAAAATATTATTGTTTCACAAATTTGTGACAAATGTACAAACTTTAACTCGAATTGTAGAATATTTTTCGTTTATTTTCCACAACCTTTTGCAATGTGCCTATAATCAGCACATTGCAAAAGATAAGCAAATATTTCCTCCGACTACAAATCGTAGTATAGTCTCTTGTCGCTACCCATTATGAAACGCAGCTCGCCACCAGAGATAATCTCCTCGTGGGTGATATATCCGCGGCGCAGCTCCTTGCCATTAAGCTCGACACGCTGCACGTAGCGTGCTTCGGGCGTATAACCGTCACGAACGACGGTAAACACACCACCCTCGACATCTATCTCGGCACGGTCCACCATAGGCACACCAAGCACATAGCGGCCGACAGCAGGCTCTACGGGGTAGAAACCGAGCGTTGTCATAATATACCACGCCGACATCTGACCCACATCCTCGTTACCCGAAAGGCCGTCTGGGGCGGTAGAATACATCGTAGCCATAACCTCGTAGAGGCGGTCGGCAGCCTTCCACGGCTCGCCCAACATCGTATAGAAATAGATGATATGGTGGCTTGGCTCATTGCCGTGAACATACTGTCCGATAAGGCCTGAGATGTCGGGGGTAACATCTTCGCCCTCCATCTTAGTATCGGCAGTAAACAGAGCATCAAGACGCTCCAGCGTAGCCTCACGACCACCAAAGCACTCTACCAACAGATCCAAATCCTGTGGCACAAGCCACGTATACTGCCAAGCATTACCCTCGCAATACTCATTTGCGATACGTGAGGCGTTATAGGGATTAAAGTCCTCGCGCCACTCGCCCTTGGATGACTTGCCACGCACAAAGCCGCTTTCGTAATCGAAGTAGTTGAGCCACGAGTGGCTGCGCTGCTCCAGATACTCCTCTTCGGCCTTACCCAGCATACGGGCAACCTCAACAGCAGCTGCATCGGCAATGGCAAACTCCATATCGTGGGCGATAGACTCTGCCTGCAAATCGTTTGGCATATAGCCATAGACCTTGCGGTAGCGGCCGCCACGAATATCGTGCATACACGAACCGTAGATAGCCTCCCAGGCACGCTCGGCATCGACACCTTTAAGTCCCTTAGCCACAGCATCCGACACGGCAATGATACCCGGAGAGCCTACCATACAGCCATTATCCCAGCCCCAAAGGTGCCAAATAGGCAGGAAGCTCTGCTCGTCGTAGATATTGAGCATCGTATTAATCACGTCGTCCATACGCTCGGGATGTGTGATAGTCATCAGCGGAAGCTTCGCTCGATAGGTATCCCACAACGAGAAGGTTGTATAGGTGTCGTGACCAGGATTTGGGTGAATCTCATTATCGGCACCACGGTACGTACCATCGACATCAGAGAAGAGCGATGGTGCAACATACATATGATACATACCCGTATAGAATATCTCCTCCTGCTCGGCCGTAGCACCGTAGATGCGTATCTTGGAAATCTCATCGTTCCACTTATCGTAGGCAGCCTTACGTGCCGCATCGAACTCGGCACCTGCAACCTCCGCATTGAAGTTGAGCTCGGCACCCTGCTCGCTTACCGACGAGAGAGCCACCTTGACACCAATCTGCTCGCCCTCCTCGGTACGGAAGTTGATGCGATAGTAGCAGTTATCCTCACCGATAGGCTCGAACGACTCGAAGGGCTTCGAGAACTCCATCACGAAGTATACCTTCTGATTGTTCGCCCAACCGTAGGTGTGACGACGGCCTACAACACGGCAGTCGCTGACAGCCTCGGCATACAAATCCTCGGGACGATCCCAGCAACCACCATGCAACAAGTCGAGGATAATAGCAGCCTCGTCGCTGGCAGGGAAGGTATAGCGATGCAGACCGCCACGCTCCGTAGCCGTCATCTCGGCAACGATATTGTAGCGTGTCAAAGGCACAGAATAGTAGCCCGGCTCGACAACCTCACGTGTGCGGTCAGCCTCAGACCAAAAGCCCGTAGAGTAGTCGCCAAGACGACCACGACCATAGGTCACCTCGCCCACGACAGGCATCAACGTTACATCGAACAGATCGCCACAACCTGTACCCGAAAGGTGGGTATGCGAGAAGCCGATAACGCTATTTTCCGAGTCGTGGTAACCCGAACACCAGTCCCAATCCTGAGTGATACTTGTAGGGCCGACCTGCGTCATACCAAAAGGAACATTAGCACCCACAAAGACGTGGCCGTGGCCACCCGAACCAATCTTGGGATTAACCTTCTCGGCATAATCCGTCTGCTGCGAGTTAAAGCTGCACGATGCAGCAGCAACAAGCACAACAGCCATTACGATAAATTTGATGATTCTCATAGTATTAGTAGTTTAGTCAATATTTCTCTTTTATGCAACGCTCATACGCAGTCCGATTAATGCAGCCTGAGGCTTAGCTCCTTAGCCCTTATCAACTCATCGTGCGATATGCGGAATCTATCTATGCGCTTACCGCCGAGTCTGATGCCGTTAGCACGTATATACTCTCCCTCACCCTCCCTCTTTATCACTATCGTACCGTGGTCGGTATCTATCTCCACACGCTCGAAGCGAGGCGTGGTGATGGTATAGTATGGCTCGCCAGGGCAGTCGGGGTATATACCCATCATCGAGAATACCGCCCATGCCGACATCGTTCCCGTATCGTCATTGCCCGGAAGTCCGTCGGCGGCTGTCGTATAATTCTCGTCAAGGAGTCTGGTTACGTGCTCCTGCGTGAGATACTCATAACCCTTGACACGACTGAACAGGTAGGGGTATGCTATATCAGGCTCATTGGTAGGGTCGTAATATCCGTTACTGAATATATCCGACAGCTTGGCAACAAAGCTTTTTGCACCACCCATCATCTGTATCAAACCCTCTATGTCGTGCGGCACAAAGAAGGTATAGTTCCAGGAGCTACCCTCATGGAAGCCTACCGTATTGGAGAAGTTTGCGCCGGCCGCAGGGTCGAATGGCTCGATAAAATTACCATCCTTGTCAATAGGTCGCATAGCACCCACCTCCTTGCAGTAGTAGTTGCGCCAACCCGCAGCACGTTGCTCCATAAGTGTGGCAAACTCCTCATCGCCCATCTTATGGGCAAAGGTGGCGAGGGCATTGTCTGCCACGTAGTACTCCAAGGCGTGCGACACGGAGTTATCTCCCGACATATCGGCCGCAAACCAACCAACGGGGATATATCCTCGCTCGATATATGGGTCTATATCGGGACGTATGGGATTAGACTCGCCACTTGTGGTAGCCGAGCGTTTCATAGCCCTATATGCCGCCTCGACGTCGAAGTCACGAATACCCTTCAAATAGCTATCCACGATAACCGGAATTGCAGGGTCGCCCTCCATGGTAAAGGCCTCGCGACCATATAGCTCCCAGCGAGGCAACCAGCCCCACTCCTTAGACATCTCAACCATAGAGCGAACCATATCGCTCTGACACTCCGGATAGGCAAGCGTAAGCAGCTGATGCAGATTGCGATAGGTATCCCACAGCGAGAATACCGTATATCGCTCATAGCCCTCGGCCACGCCGCATCCGTCACCCTCCATAAGCGGGTACTCGCCATTGACATCGCTTATGATATTGGGGTGGAGCAGTGCGTGATACAGAGCCGTGTAGAATATCGTGCGGTCATCCTCCGAACCGCCCTCGACGCGTATGCGCGACAAGGCCTCATTCCAACGGTTGTGCGCCTCTTCACGTATCGCATCGAAACTCTTATTGCCAACCTCGACATCGAGATTACGGCGCGCATTCTCTATCGACACATACGATATACCCACCTTAACCTCAACCTCCGTACCTGCGGCAACCTCGCCCAAAGTAAAGTAGCAACCTATGTCATCGCCCATAATCTCGCGCCCGTAACGCTCATAGAGTTTATACTCGCCACTATCTCCCGACCACTGTGCCTCGATACCCGTCATCTCGGGTTGCAGTTTCCAGTATCCCACCTTCGCTGCCGGCTGCGATACACGTACCACAAAGTAGAGCGGAAAGACTATTTGGTTGTTATAGCAGAAGGTGCCGAGCAGACGTACGCCCTCCACCTCCGTATCGCTTACACGACGCAGCATAGCTCCCGACTCGTTCGACAGCGACGTTCCCAGATTGACAAGGATGTTGGCCTCGCCACCTTCGATGAAGGTATATCGCTCGATCGAGGCTCGCTCGGTTGCCGTAGCCTCGGCACGTATGGCATACTTGTCGTATGTGGCCGTGTAGTATCCCGCCTCGGCATGCTCCTCACTGTATGTTGAGCCGTGATCACGGCAATCGGGGGCGACAGCTCCCGTCGTAGCCATAGTAATTACAGCACCCAACTCGGGGCAACCCACACCGCTGAGTGCGCCGTGAGCAAAGCCTACCATATAACTGTTACGCACATCGTAAGGGGCACTCCACCAGCGGCTATCCTTATCAAAGCGGTTCAGCTCCGAGCCGGTGACGTTGAAGGGCACAGCTGCCATCATACCGTGAGGCACGACAGCACCAGGGTGCGTTACCGAGTAGTCGGCAGTGCCGATAAACGGGTCTACCCAACGAGTGTAGTCCACCTGCTGTGCTGATATATCGGCACACAACACAAAGAGCAATAGCAGTATAGCAGTAATCTTTCTCATTGTCTAATTAAGTTTTATCATAAAGCCACCACCGGCCGCCATGCGTACGGTAACCTCGGCAGGAGCGGCATCGCGAGCTATTCGTCTATATTCATAGGGGTGTGCGGCACTGCCCGCTGCCTCCACATCGCTATATATCTCGATATCGCCACCTCGCATTATCTCGTCCAACGCTATGGTTACCTCGCGCGGCTCTACACCATTGAGGCCTGCAACATATGTCGCATCATCTGACTGCGCCACCGCCACGACATATTCTCCTATCGCTCCATCGGTATAGACCTTATCGTTCCACACCGTGGGAATAGCGGCAAGAAGATGTGTGAACTCCTCCTCTGCCTCGTATGCCGTAGGCGAGTCACATAGCATCGCCAACGGCTGGTCGTATACGACATACATCGCCAACTGATGGCAGCGTGTGCCCTGGCTCATGGGACGTGAGTAGTCGGCCACGTACTCCTCGACAGAGGCATTGCGCATAGCACCCGGCGTGTAGTCCATAGGACCTGCCGCACCACGGATAAACGGTATGGTGACATCATAGGTTATTTGGTCATGCTCCCTGCCCAGCCACTTCATCGTTTCAAGGCCGTGAACACCCTCGAAATTGATGGCATTGGGATAGCTCCTACTCAATCCTGTAGGCTTGTATATACCGTGGTAATCGACCAAGAGCTTATATCTTGCTGCCGTCTCGGCAAGTTCGTATACGAAACGTACCATAGCCTGATCGTCCCTATCCATGAAATCGACCTTGAAGCCTTTAACTCCCATCTCCGAGTAGTGCTTGCACAGCCCCTCGATATCACGATTGAGCGCCCAGTAGCCCGCCCAGAGAATGATGCCCACGCCACGCTCCTCGCCGTATGCCACCAACTCAGGGATATCTATCTCAGGCACAACCTGCATTAGGTCTGCCTCACCCTTAACCGACCAACCCTCGTCAAGGATTACATACTCGATGCCGTAGCGTGAGGCAAAGTCGATATAGTACTTATATGTCCGGTTGTTGATACCGGGCTTGAAATCAACCCCTTCCAGTCCCCAGTCGTTCCACCACTCCCAGGCGACCTTTCCGGGTTTAATCCACGATGTATCGCCTATACGGCACTCGTCGGCCAACTGATAGACGATGTCGCTATTGGCTATATCCTCATCCTGCTCGCCTATGGCAACTATGCGCCACGGGAATGTACGGCAGCCACTGCACTCGGCAATATATGGTTTGCGACTCTTGACAACACCCTGCAACATATTGTATCCTCCCTGCTCCACAACATCGGGCACAGGGGCGAACTCCGTGTCGAGGACTCCATCTCCATCCCTGTTCGAGATAAACATTCCGGGATAATCTTCGAGGTTGGCCTCCGAGAGCCACAATTTCAGACCGCGACGCTCGATAAATAGCGGCGTAAAAATAAGCCTGCGCCAATCTATACTCTTCAAGGGTGTATAGGCATATATATTCTCGAACGATGTCTCATACTGCGTGGCATAGTCCGATGTGGCATCGGGGCGGAAATTGACGTATGGTATCCACGCCATATCCTCGCCATCGAACGAGAACTCGGAGAGTTCGTCTATAACCTTATAGCTGCCCTCGGTATTCGAGATAAAACGGTAGGCGACACCATCATTCAATGCCCGTATCTCCACACCATAGGCCCCGAAATCGGCTATGGCCGCACCATACTCCTCAGCAGAGTGACACTGCACCTCAACCTCGCCGACACTCTCTCCCCACACTCCTCTGTCGGTAGTCATGGCAAGGCGCGAGGGTGCGACAACCACCCTGTCGTCGTAGCGTGCCGACCAAGATATATAACCCTCACTCCAATCGAGCAATATCGTATTTAGTCCATCAGGCGATGTGACCTCGGCACACTCTTTCGGGCCGGCAGCACAGCCTACGGCAAACAGAAGAAGTGTGAATATCGGTATCAATCGTCTCATTAACATAACCATAGGATTACTTTTTGTTTGTTGATGTGGAGAGCAGTCCACACGCTGCCTCTATATCCTCGCCTCGCGAGGCACGTAGCGTTGTCTGTATACCGCGCTTGGTGAGCGTATCGCGAAACTCCATGATACGCTCCAGCGGCGGCGAGTAGAATGGCGAGTCGGGAATACGGTGAAAGCGGATGAGGTTGATACGACACTTTATACCGTCCAAGAGCCTCGACAGCTCTTTTATATGGCGTGGCGAGCAGTTCATATCCTCCAAAACGATATACTCGAACGATACTCGTCGCTGATGCGTGAAGTCGTAGCGACGCAGGATGTCGCACACCTCACGTATGGGATAGGCATTCTCAATGGGCATAATCTCACGACGCTCCTCCGAGAAGGGATTATGCAGCGATACGGCCAGATGCACCTTCGACTCATCCAAAAGCCGTGGCAATGTCTTGGCAACACCCGACGTAGATACCGTGATGCGCGTAGGCGACCACGCCATACCCCACGATGAGGTGAGAATGTCGAGCGTACGCATCAGATTGTCGATATTGTCAAGCGGCTCACCCATACCCATAAACACAAGGTTGGTGAGCTTATCTCGCTCAGGAATAGATACTATCTGGTTGATAATCTCGCAAGAGGTAAGGTTGTGTCTAAGGCCCATACGTCCCGTAGCGCAGAATTTGCACCCCATGCGACATCCCGCCTGCGACGACACACACAGCGTCATACGTTCGCCATCGGGGATAAGAGCCGACTCGATATATTCGCCCTCGGAGGTGCGGAAGAGATACTTCTTTGTGCCATCGGCCGATACCGACACCTTTAAAGGTGTCGATAACCCCAGCTCGCAACACTCGGCAAGCCTCTCTCGAGATAGCTTCGAGAGGTCGGTCATATCATTTATGTCGGTGACGAAACGCTGATAGAGCCACCTTACAATCTGCTTGGGCGCAAAGCGTGGCAAGCCGAGCTCGGCACACAATGTGGCCAGCTCATCCAAAGATGCTCCATACAACCTGAATTTTCTCTCTTGTGTCATACGCTTCATATGGGTTACCGACCACAAAAATAATAAAAATTAAATATTTTTCGGCGTGAAGTTACATTTTTTGAAATTTTATATATATCTTTGCGTAGTTTAGCTCGTGTATATGCGGGTGGCCAACGTGAAAAATCGAGGCATTCAGCCCATCTCGGGCGGAATAATTTTGGACTAAGATATTAAAAACTAAAAAATTAAATATAAATGGAGATTAAAAAATCACCAAAAGCTGACCTTGAGAAACAAAAGGTGCTTTTCTTGTTGATTGGTCTTGTGATTGCATTGGGCATCACTGGCCTTGCTTTTTCTATCAATTCTAAGCCCGAAGCCGGAGAGTATAAGCCACCTAAGCGTGAAACTACCGAGATGGAGCAGATAGACCAGACTCGTCAGGATCAGCCTGAGACTCCTCCAGAGCAGCAGAAGGCACAGGCACAGGTGGTAACAGATGTGCTTAACATCGTCTCTAACGACCAGAAGATCGAGACCAACATCGTATTTACCGACGATGCCGACGACTTCGATGACTTCGATATCGTAATCGAGGAGAAGGAGGAGGAGATCGAGGAGGAGGAGATCTTCGTAAATGCCGAGGTGATGCCTTCGTTCCAGGGTGGCGACCTCTCTAAGTTCCGTAACTGGGTGATGGACAACGTTAAGTATCCTCAGATCGCTCTTGAGAATGGTATTCAGGGTAACGTCGTAGTATCGTTCGTGGTTGAGAAGGATGGTAAGATGTCTAAGATTACTATTCTCCAGTCACCCGATAAGACGCTTACCGAGGCTGCTCTTGCAGTATTGGATAAGGCTAATAAGCTTAAGAATGGTTGGAAGCCGGGTAAGCAGCGTAACAAGCCTGTACGTGTAACTTACACACTGCCTATTTCGTTCCGTATCCAGAACTAATAGCGTAGAACGACAATTTACAGGGGTTCCACAACTATGGTGTGGCACCCCTTTTTTATCAAACCTCGCCCCGGAGGCGGGAATATCCCATAGGGATAGCATATATATTAAGGTAATGAAAGAGGAAAAGGAAAAGGGAGGACGTAAGCAGGAACCCAAGCCGACCGTCGAAGAGCGCGAGACAAGAGCCGTGCTTGTAGCCGTGATACGTGACAGCCAAAATCCCGACACGGCACACGAGTATCTCGACGAGTTGGAGTTTCTTGCCGAGACAGCCAATATAACCACCGTGCGTCGCTTCACACAGCGTCTGCCACAACCTATGTCGAAGATATATGTAGGGCCGGGTAAGCTCGAAGAGATTGCCGAGTGGTGTAAAGAGCAGGAGATAGATGTCGCCATCTTCGATGACGAGCTTTCACCGGCACAGACACGCAACATAGAGCAGGCTATGCCCTGCCGCGTAATAGACCGCACACGTCTTATCCTCGATATATTTATGTCACGCGCACAGACAGCATACGCCAAGACACAGGTGGAGCTGGCGCACAACGAGTATATGTTGCCGCGACTTACGGGTATGTGGACTCACCTCGAGCGACAGCGCGGTGGCACAGGTACACGTGGTGGTGCCGGTGAGCGCGAGATTGAGACAGACCGCCGTATAGTGCGCAACCGCATATCGAAGCTCAAAGAGGACCTCAAAAAGATAGACCGTCAGATGGCCGTGCAACGCTCCAACCGAGGACAAATGGTGCGTGTGGCATTGGTGGGATATACCAACGTGGGTAAGTCTACGCTGATGAACCTTATATCGAAGAGCGAGGTCTTTGCCGAGAACAAGCTGTTTGCGACACTCGACACCACGGTACGCAAGGTGGTGTTCGACAATCTGCCATTCCTGATGTCCGACACGGTAGGTTTCATACGCAAGCTCCCCACGCAACTTATAGAATCGTTCAAATCGACACTCGACGAGGTGCGCGAAGCCGACCTTTTGTTACACGTCGTAGATATATCGCACCCGGGATTCGAGGATCAGATAGCCGTTGTTAAGCAGACTTTGGCCGATATAGGTGCCGGCGACAAGCCGACATTCTTGCTATTCAACAAGATTGATGCCTACACATACACCCCGAAGGAGGAGGACGACCTGACCCCTGCAACCAAGGAGAACCTATCGCTCGACGACCTTAAAAAGAGCTGGATAGCCAAGGCTAATACCCCTTGCATCTTTATCTCGGCACGTGAGCGCATAGGCATAGACAAGCTACGCAGCGACCTCTACGGCATGGTACGTGAGATACACGCAGGACGCTATCCGTTCAACAATTTTCTATACTAAAAACCCATAAGACGATGATACACATACTCAACGAGCAGAACACCATCCTCAACAAGTTTATCGCACAGATGCGTGACAAGGAGGTACAACGTGACTCTATGCGTTTTCGCAGAAATATGGAGCGTGTTGGTGAGATTATGGCCTACGAGATCTCTAAGAAGTTGAACTATACCACACGTATGGTCGAAACGCCCCTGGGCATAGCTTCGGTGGAGTGCATCAACGACAAGATTGTTGTAGCCACAATCCTACGTGCAGGACTACCCTTCCATCAGGGCTTCCTGAATTTCTATGATGATGCCGAGAATGGCTTTATATCGGCATTCCGCAAGAGCCGTCCCGATGGCAGCTTTATCGTGGATGTGGAGTATGTCTCTACCTCGTCACTAAGTGGCAAGACACTTATCTTAGTAGACCCGATGTTGGCTACGGGAACATCGCTCATGTTGGTATACGATGCTCTTGTGCGCCGTGCCGGAGAGCCTGACCACACACACTTCGCAGCAGTATTTGCCTCGGAGCAGGGTGTAGACTACGTGCAGAGACACACCTCACCCGAGAAGTGCACGCTGTGGTGTGCTGCCGTCGATGCCGAGCTTACATCGAAGTCATATATAGTGCCAGGTATAGGCGATGCAGGCGACCTATCGTACGGCGTAAAGCTATAACCTGAACTCAAACAGCGGGATGCCAAGAGCAGACTATATGCGACGTGTGGGCTTCGTAGTGGCTATATTTGCCGCTACGATGCTCCTTTTTACCATCAGCCGTATAGTCTTTATTATGTACAACCACTCTCTGGCCGAAGCTCTATCAATGGGCGAGGTATCACGCGCGTTGCTGCACGGCCTAAAACTCGATGCCACGGTGGCGGGATACATCACGGCACTGCCTATGCTTGCATCGTTAGCCTCGATATGGCTGGCACATCTATCCAACTCGGTGGCAAGCAGATGCCTCAACCTATACTTTATCGCTGTATCCGTGGTGATGGCTGCGGTGCAGTGTGCCGATATAGGGATGTTCGAGGAGTGGCAACGACGCATCGACTCGCAGATATTTATCTACACGCCACGCGAGATGCTGTCGAGTCTATCGGCCGTGGACTTCCTAGCAGCTGCGCTCTACATCGCAGCGATGTCGGCATTGGCCATATGGCTCTACCGCACCATTACAGGACATCTGTACGCCACACCCCCAAGCAAGTCGCTCGCAACACGTGCTATGGCGACACTTCTGATGGTCACACTCGCCGGCCTGCTCTTCGTATGTATACGTGGCGGAGTGACCACAGCTACGGCAAATGTGTCGAAGGCATACTTTTCGTCGAATATGTTTCTCAACCAGACTGCCGTAAACCCGCTATTCTCGCTTATCGACACCTCGCTCTCGGGCGATGACTTCGACCAATACGACTACTACACCGAGGAGCGTGCCGAGGAGCTATACACCCAAATCATGGCCGATAGCAGTGCGCAGGGCGAAGCGTGGCTCAACACATCACAACCCAACATCGTACTTATCTTGGTCGAGGGTATGGGTCGCACCATAACCGATGCCGATGTCAAGGGTCGAGCCGTAACACCCAACATATGCACTCTTGCATCTGAGGGGATATGGTTTGATAGGCTTTACGCCTCATCGTTTCGTACCGACCGAGGCACTGTGTCCACGCTCAGCGGCTTCCCTTCGCAGCCCAAGATGTCTGTGATGAAGTATCCGGCAAAGGCCGCCAACCTGTCGGGCATAGCCTCAACGTTAAGTAACGCAGGATATGCCACACGCTTCTTCTACGGTGGCGATGCCAACTTCACAAATACACGTGCCTACCTCTATGCCACGGGATATGACGAGCTCCTTGACGAAAGTGCGTTAAGACTCGACGGCCACCGCTCGAAGTGGGGATATGCCGATGATGTGGTGTTGGAATATGCTGCCGAAGCCATAATCGAGCGTATGGAGAGCGGTATGAAGAGCTTCGATACCATACTTACACTAAGCAGCCACGAGCCATTCGAAGTTCCTGCAAGCATCCTCGACGACGAACGTCTTAACGCCTTTGCCTTTACCGACAGGGCCATAGGTGAGTTTGTGGAGCGACTGCGAGCCACGCCTCACTGGGAGAATATGCTGGTGATAATAGTCCCTGACCATGGATACCCCTATCCACATACTGTTAGCAGCCATAGTGCCGAGCGTCACCACATACCTATGCTATGGGTGGGAGGTGCTGTTGCCGAGCCAAGATGCGTAGCAGAGTATGCCTCGCAGACAGACCTCGCAGCAACACTCCTCGCACAGATGTCACTGCCCCACGACGACTTCCCCTTCAGCCGTAATATAGCCTCTGCCGATGCTTCGCACTTCGGCTACTGGACCTTCAACAACGGCTTCGGCGTTGCCGACAGCGAGGGTATCGCCATCTACGACTGCGACAGCAACGAGGTATTATACAGCACCGGCGATAATGCCGATAGCCGCATAGAGCGTGGCAAGGCGATGCTCCAAACCACATTCCGACACATAAAGGAGCTGTAAATATACAACAAGGAGCAGGGGGGGGGAGATGAGAGCGAAAGGCAAGGACAAATGATAAAGGGGGCAAGAATATAGGAGCGCAAGGCAAGGGGCAACGGGCAAGGGGCAAGGCCGGCATAGAATAGTTGCCAAGTGCAGCACGCACACCTCTAAAATACCTCCTGCAAGATACGTAACGACTCCACCGCACGTATAGATTCAAGGTGGTAGGCATAATATCTCAGCATCGCATCGAGAAAGGCGACACGCTGTGTTCGGTTAAGACCTATCTCGCCAAGGTAACGCACATCACATTCAAGCATATCGTGTAGCAGACGTGCATTCTCCGGATCGAGAGCATAGCTCGGCATAAGCGGAGTCAGCGTATAGTGTCCATCGCGTATATCGAGCCACGCACCCTCACGGTATTCGTTATCGGGAGAGAAGCCCAAAGGACGGCTGAGGTTTGCTAAAAACCATAGATGAAAGTTAGCCACACCCTCGTCAAGAAAGTCGAGTGCCGACACCGAGCCCCATACGAAGTCGAAGAGGTCATCGCTCGGCTCATTATCACGTACAAGACGATATAGCACCTCGGCCATAAAAAGCGACATTGTCGATTTACGCACATCGAAGGGCGTTGTTTGCAGAGCCATTGCCGGCACAAGGTCACGTAGGCGGTGCAGCGACATCTTAGACGAGGTAAGTCCCTCGAACTCAACAGCAAACATAGGTTGCAACAGAGCCATTCGTGAGCCTCGCGCCGTGGGCTTCACGCCCTGCACCATATAGCTTTGTCGGCCGTGAACATCGGTGAGCATATGCACAATGACACCCTTCTCGCCATACTTCAACGTGGCAAGAACAACACCTCGTGCCTTATAGCTCTTCATCGCCGACATACTCGCTACTCGGGGTCATGCCAGCGGCCGTCACGACGTATTATCTCGATAAGATGGTCGAGAGCCTCGCTCTGATGTATATTGCGCTCGACAACCTCGCGGCCACGATAGAGCGTTATATGCTCGGGCGAGGAGCCTACATAACCGTAGTCGGCATCGGCCATCTCGCCCGGGCCATTTACGATACAGCCCATCACTCCAATCTTCAAATCCTTGAGATGCGAGGTGCGTGCCTTGATTGCGGCAAGCGTAGATTGTATGTCGTAGAGGGTACGTCCGCAACTTGGACATGCGATATACTCCGTACGTGAGAAGCGACGGCGCGCCGCCTGTAATATCATAAGTTCTATATCGCTACGCTCCGCCTCACTGAGCATCGGAGCATCTACCCATACGCCATCTGCCATACCATCCAGCAGCAACGAGCCCATATCGGCAGCAGCATATATGGCCACCTGCTCTATATCGGCATAATCGTAGCGGCGACGTAGCACCACCGGACGACTATCCTCGCTGTTCAGTATCGCAGCACGCCACTCCATAGTGGGATTTTCGCTCGTAGCATCAAGGAGCATATAGCCCTCATCTACCTCGCTATGTATTATTGGCTTGGCAAGTGTGCGCGGTGCATAGGTTGTCGGCGAGTAGCATCTGCCGCTCTCTACCCTATACTCGCCCTCACGTCGTGTGAAGTAGTCTGCAAGCATTCTGCCCACGGGAACCTCGTTTTCGGGGGCTTCGGTAAGCGATACACGCAACGTATCGCCTATACCATCGGCAAGCAGCGCTCCTATGCCCACAGCACTCTTTATACGACCCTCTATGCCATCTCCCGCCTCGGTAACACCAAGATGCAACGGATAGGTCATATCCTCACGCTTCATAGCCTCGACAAGCAGACGATAGGCCTGCACCATAACCTGCGTATTGCTCGACTTCATCGACACCACCACATCCTCGAAACCCTCGCTACGACAGGCTCGCAGGTACTCCATAGCCGAGGCTACCATACCCTCGGGAGTATCGCCCCACTCGTCGAAGATGCGCTTGGCCAACGAGCCATGATTGACACCGATACGCAGTGCCACACCACGTCTGCGACATATCTCAATGAGGCGTGGCAGCTCCGCGATACGGAAGTTACCGGGGTTGATGCGCACCTTGTCTACCGCCTCGGCAGCAATCATAGCTATCTCGGGCGTGAAGTGTATATCGGCAACAATAGCTGCATGGCAACCCTCTTCTCTAAGACGCGCCATAATCGGAGCAAGTGCCTCGCCCTCACGTCGTCCCTGCGCCGTAAGACGTACAATAGAGGCTCCGGCAGCAGCTATACGCTTGGTCTGCTCCACGCTCAACTCCACATCGGCAGTCGGTGTGTTTGTCATAGACTGCACTTCGATAGGATGATTACCTCCAATCACTACATCGCCAATACGCACCTCGTGTGCCTGTCGGCGTTGGTATCGCATCAAATAATCCATCGTAACTACGGTTGATTTATAATTTCTATGCACAAAGTTAGCCTATTTTCTCGGATTTACGACAGCCCTCCACTATTTTTAGACAGACCAAGGCGTATATGGTTGATATACAGCGTATTATACAAACATTCAATATGATTCAACAATGCCCTGTGTAACTCACTGAAAATCAGATAGTTGAAAAACGCAAAAATCACACTCTTTCAACGCATTGATTTTCAGCATATTAAACACGGCCTAAATGAAAAATTATCTTCCATTATATTTGGTTATACCGCCACGATAGAGTATCTTTGCATTAGGAAATGTGTAAAAACCCCGACAGTTATGAAACGCATTATTTACATTTTACTGACGCTACTTGGCTTTGGAGTAGTGGCGTGCGAGGATAAGTCCGATATAGTTATGTACGGCTCACCAATTTGCGAATACCACTTATCGGCACGTGTCGTGGATGATAAGGGAAATCCTATTGCCGGTATCGAGGTACACGAAACATACGGGCCGGAATACCCCTCGTACAGCAACCATATTGCCACAACCGACCAGCAGGGAGTGATAGACCTACGCAACAAAGAGATCTCCTATCCTCGATATATACGGCTTGTAGATGTAGATGGAGAGGAGAATGGCGGCGAGTTCGAGGAGCAAACGCTCAACATTACAAATCGCTACAAAAAGGTAGAGGAGGGCGAAGGCTGGTATACCGGAAGCTTTGAGGCTGAGCTTGGAGATGTGACACTTAAAAGGGTGGAGAGCAATGAGGAGGAGACTATCGAATAGGGTGATGGGAGTGGTTGTGCTACTGCTATGCTCGGGAAGCGTAGCGTGCGAGAAGCAGAAGGCCGACCCCTACTACGTACTCTCGGTTACAGCACGCGTCATCGACGAGGCGGGAAATCCCATACAGGGCATATATGTCTACCCCGATGGGTACTCGTTCCGTGGCCGTGAGGGATACAGCGACTACAAGGGCGAGATATACGGCATAGCATACCTTAGCCCGGGCGATGCAGGTATAATACACTTCGAAGATGTCGATGGCGAGTACAACGGTGGCCTGTACGAGAGCCTCAGCGTGGATATAAGCAATCAGATTGCGCCATACAAGAATAAACCCGACGATTGGGGCTACACGGGTAGCAGCTTTGTTCAGATGGGCGACATAATACTAAAAAAGGTAAAATAGCACACCAACACCATGAAACAACTGATATACATACTGCTCGGCCTCATAGGTATCACGTTGCAGAGTTGCGATATGAGGGCTGAATATGGCGTACCGCACGTTCGCTTCCGACTATCGGCACGCGTCATCAACGAGGCGGGAGGGCCTATCGAGGGCATCGAGGTCGTAACAAAGCATGGCGACAGGTTTGATAGTCGCACGGGGGTATCCAACTACTTGGGGATAATTGAGGCCAGCGGCAGTGTATGGCCCGGGGAGCAGTACAACATAGAGTTCATAGACCCCGACGGCGAGGCTAATGGCGGAGAGTTCGAGACTCTGGCTCTCGACATAACCGCCGAAATAGTTAAGGTTGAAGAGGGCTATGGCGGCTGGTATGAGGGTTCATACGAGGCCGACTTGGGCGATATAACATTAAAACGATTAACGAAGAATGGCGAATAGGATTTTAGGAAGGGTGCTGACACGTATATTTGCGCTCTTCGGCATGACACTGACCTGCGTAGCTTGCTACGGCACAGCCTATCAAGAGTGGCGATACGACTTTGGCGTAAACGGCCGTGTGGTGAACAAAGAGGGTAATGCTATCGAGGGCATCGAGGTCTATACCGATGGCGAACATACCACAACAGCTCCCGACGGATACTTCTATGTTGAAGGTGTAGGCGACTTTGCCATAGTACAGTTCTTAGATACCGACGGCGAGGCCAATGGCGGGGAATTTCTACCACGCACCATAGAGGTGGGCACGACAAGCTATGCCGATATAGGTGACGTGGTGCTGACACGCGTTGGAGAAGAGGAGAACACCAATAAAAACGAATAAACCATGAAACGAACACTACTACTTATCGGTCTTGGCATCGCCTTTATAGGAGTATCGCTATGGGTGACTATGAGCCGAGGTCGCAATGCACGTGCCATACGTGCCAAATATCGTCTGGGAGGAGCCATCCTATCGTTGCTTGCAATAGTATCTTGCGGCCCAGAAGGAGGTATAACGACATGCTACGATGTCTTTACAGGACACAACAACATTTCAGTATCAGAGAACCAACAATTAACCGAACTGCGCAATGGCGATGTGCTTATATTCAAGGGCTTATGCGAATTTCCGACAAAGGCGACAATAATGCTGCTCGACAAAGCCGAGAGGGAGCTGCAACGCAAGGAGTATACGCTGGATGCCGTATATCAGGTGTTGGACTTGGAGTTTGAAGTAGAGGTAGGCGACTACCGCGGCGACGCCATACTACGCATAACATACGACGGCTACCAGATTGGCAATGACATAACACCCCACAGCGAGGATACGAATGTTGTTATCGTCGATTAACATATTAGGGCGCAAACGCAAACGCCTGGATATAGGCTTCGTAATATTTGAGCTTACCGATGCCTGCAACCAGCAGTGTCGCTTCTGCTACAACTACTTCAAAGGGGGCGATACACCCTGCACGATAGCACCTCCCGACCTCCGTGCAGCACGCCGCACGCTCGACAGACTGCTACACGAGGCCAACATTGGAAGCATATCTCTATCGGGAGGCGAGCCTATGCTTATGCCCCACATTCACGACCTGATGATGAAGGCTCGCTTTGCGGGCTCGCAGGTAAATCTGCTGACGAACGGCACTCTCATAACCGAGGATGACATAGCTATATTTGACGACCTCGGCATAGGTACAATACAGATACCTTTGCTGTCGCACATTGCCCAACATCACGACCATATCACTCAACTTGCAGGGTCGTGGCAGAGGGCAGTAGAGAGCGCACGACGCATAGCAGTTCGACGCAACGGGTGGCTGACACCGGTATTCATCCTCAGCCGACTGAATGTCGATGATATAGAGCCTACGCTCGATATGTATGCCGAGATGGGCGTAAAGCAAATTATGCTCAACCGCTTCAACATCGGCGGGTTGGGAAGAAGGTATGCCGACGAGCTATGGCTGTCGCACGACGAGCTGCGTAGGGCCTTCAAGCGTGCCGACAGCAAACTTGCAGAGCTGGGCATAAGGGCTCACAACGGCGTATGTACGCCGATGTGCGTACTCGACCCCAAGCACTATTCGAATATCTCGTTTACGCACTGCACCACCGACCTGCGCCGACGACCGCTGACCGTAAACTATCGTGGCGAGGTACGTTTCTGCAACCACTCGCCACGCATACTTGGCAACATACACGACGAACCGCTGGAAAGGATTGTAGAGCGTGCATCGACAGATGGATACTTCGACAATAGGCCTGCACAATGTGCAGCATGCCCGCTATGGGAGCGGTGTCGTGGCGGATGTCGTGCCGCCTCGGAGCAGATGTATGGCACATTTGACCATATCGACCCGATAGCAGATATAAAGTAGATATAGATATAAAATATATAGTATATGAAACGTATAATAACAGGGCTGCTAAGCCTACTTGGCGTAACGTTAGTGAGCTGCGTAGAGATGTATGGCCCGCTCCACGTGGAGTATGTTCCACCACAGCAAAGCGAGGAGAGTGATGAAGGTGACGAGGAGAGTGGCGAGAAGAGCGATGGCGAGGAGGAGAATAACGACGACGATAAGGATAATGAAAACTAAATACGAAGTGTTATGAAACGACTTATTACCCTACTACTGGCTCTGCTTGGCATTGGTATGATAGGATGCGAGCCACACAATGAAGAGGACAACATACCGGTACCGGAATATGGCGTGCCATACACATCATTTCGTGAGATAAACAGATAACTATATATGGGAAAGCGACTTGGAGTGCGACAATGGTTAGCACTTAAACTATTCCGCAAACTACGCAACATACGCCGTGAGGAGCATATATTAAACACCCTGTTTTGGGAGTGTACGCTACGCTGCAACCTGCAATGCCGACACTGCGGTAGTGACTGCAAGGTAGATACCACCGTAACGGATATGCCGGCAAAGGATTTCTTCCGCGTCTTGGACAATGAGATTACGCCCAACGTAGATCCTCACAAGGTGCTTATAATACTATCGGGAGGCGAGGTACTTGTACGCCGCGACCTCGAAGATATAGGCCTTAACCTCTACCGCAGGGGCTATCCGTGGGGTATGGTGACAAATGGCCTCGGCCTGACACGCCAACGTCTTGACTCGCTCATACGCTCGGGACTGCACTCCATAACGGTATCGTTGGACGGCTTCGAAGAGCACCACTACCACATACGTCAAAACCGCGACAGCTTCGCACGTGCCGTAGAGGCGGTGCGTATGATATCTGCCGACAAGGAGCTGGCATCGGATGTGGTGACCTGCGTAACACCGGCACTGCTGCCACGCCTCGACGAGTTCAAAGAGTTTCTTTACTCGCTCGGAGTGCGCAACTGGCGACTTTTTACAATATTCCCCGTGGGACGCGCTGCCACAGACCCCTCGCTACAACTCAACGACGAGGAGTTCACCCTCCTTATGCAGTATATCGAGGCTACACGCAAAGAGGGCCGCATAAAGGCATCATACGGCTGCGAGGGTTTCCTGGCCGGCTACGAGATGAAGGTACGAACAAACCCCTTCGAGTGCTATGCAGGTGTGGGGATAGCATCTATTCGTGTCAATGGCGACATATCGGGCTGCACAAGTGTCAGAGCCAACTTCACTCAGGGCAATATCTATCGCGATAACTTCTGGGACGTATGGCAAAACCGCTTCGAGAAGTTCCGCAATCGCAGCTGGGCCAAGAAGGGTAAGTGTGCCGACTGCAAAATGTGGCAATACTGCGAAGGCAACGGCATGCACCTGTACGACGATAACGAGGAGCTGCTCGTGTGTCACTACCAGCGACTGAAAAGATAAATGGCTTTATACGCTCCATTTTGCCGAAAAGTTGTATCTTTGCTCCTAAGATTAACATTAAGGAGTATTTGATATGTTTCAGAGAGAGAAAGCTATAATAGAGGCTGCATGGGAGCAGCGTGATATGTTGGCTACCGACGAGGTGCGAGAGGCTATACGCCGCGTGGTGGAGGCCGTAGATAAGGGCGTGCTGCGCTGTGCCGAGCCCATAGACCTCGAACGCAGCGAGTGGCAGGTGAATGAGTGGGTAAAGAAGGCGATAATCATGTACTTCCCGATACAACCCATGCGCACCATGCGTGCAGGAGAGTTGGAGTGGTACGATAAGATGGAGCTAAAACACGGCTATGAGGAGCTGGGCGTAAGAGTTGTTCCACATGCCATAGCCCGCTATGGTGCCTATATAGCTCCCGGGGCAATACTCATGCCCTCGTACGTAAATATCGGTGCCTATGTCGATACAGGAACGATGGTAGATACGTGGGCTACGGTAGGTTCATGCGCGCAGATAGGCAAAAACGTACACCTGAGCGGTGGCGTAGGCATAGGCGGCGTATTGGAACCCGTGCAGGCATCACCCGTAATCATCGAGGACAACTGCTTTATAGGCTCACGCTCAATAGTGGTCGAAGGTGCTCACATATGTCGCGAAGCGGTACTCGGCTCCAATACAGTGATAACAGGCTCAACACATATCATCGATGTCACAGCAGCAGAGCCTGTGGAGTATAAGGGCTATGTTCCACCACGCTCGGTAGTGGTATCGGGAACATACACCAAACGTTTTCCCGCAGGAGAGTATGGCGTACAGTGCGCACTGATAATAGGACATCGCAAGGAGTCTACCGATAAGAAAACATCGCTCAACGATGCTCTACGTGACTTCGCCATATCATAGCGGACAACGCGATACGATTAATGGGTTGATTAAAATTCGCTTTTAATCAACCCATTAATCGTTGTGTGAATAACAACGGTCGGCTTAGTGCATTAATACTCGGCAAGGATAACACCACTTATTGCCGGCACACTGATAACACCATCGCTGTTATATGCAGCACCGCCATCGAGCGTAATGCTCTCGCCATCCGAGAGGTAGCGGTAGTTGCCCACAGGAATATCGAAATCGACACTCTCGCGCGAACCATTCATAAGGACTATAATGCTACGTGCCGAATCTATACCCTCTAACTTGTCAAGGATGAAGCCTACGGCAGCATCGCAGTCGTTATCGACAAAATGCAAGTGCTCACGCACTCTATCTGCCGTGCCCAAAGCAAAGGCAGGATGCGCCTTACGCAAGGCGATAAGACCCTTGTAGTACTCCACAAGGTCGCGATAACGGCTCTTCAACGACCAATCTATAGCGTTGTACTTATCGGGCATATTGTAGGTATTCTTCTCGCCAAGCTTCGTGCGGAACATCTCCTCGCCACAGAAGATAAAGGGTATACCCTGTGATGTGAATACTCCAAACTGAGCCAATTTAACCATACGTAGCAGCTCCTGCTCCGAGGCCTCAGGCGATAGGTGCTCCAGACGGTCACGCAGATTGTGGTCATCGTGGCAGGTAACATAGCTTATATGCTGGTCGGGCGATGCACACCACGCGGCCTCGCTATGTGCCACCTCGGGGTGCTCAACACCACCTACGATACCAAACTTCAACGCCTCCTTATTACCCGCAACGCCGTGGATGAAGCCTCCCTCAGAGAGGTCAAGAGTGCCACGCAGAGCATTACGTATATCGTCCGAGAAGGCTGCTATGCCGGGCATCTGATAGGTGTAACGCTTGAATGCCAGCTTCGTCTGGTCGTAGTGCGGTGCGCTGGCTGCCCAGCCCTCGCCATAGAGCAATATATCGGGGTTGATAGCCACAAGACGCTCTCTGATAAGGTTCATAGTCTCTATATCGTGTATGGCCATCAGGTCGAAGCGGAAGCCATCGATATGGTACTCATTAACCCAATATTCCAACGACTCGACCATATACTTGCGCATCATAGGCTTCTCACTCGCCGTCTCATTACCGCAGCCCGAGCCATCGGCAAACGAGCCATCTTCGCGCATACGATAGAAATAGCCGGGTACAGTGAGCTCAAAGCCACAGTTCCCGGCAACAGTGGTGTGGTTGTACACGACATCCAATACCACACACAACCCCGCATCGTGCATAGCCTTAACAAGAGTTTTAAGCTCACGTATACGAGCCTCGGGATTGGCAGCATCGGTAGAGTACGTACCCTCCGGAGCATTGTAATTCTTAGGCTCGTAGCCCCAATTATATTGGTCTGTCGGCTGCGACTCGTCAATAGAGCCGAAATCGGCCGTTGGGAGCAGATGCACGTGTGTCACACCCATCTCCACAAGGTGATCGAGAGCGGTGGCCAGCCCCTCAGCAGAACGTGTACCACGCTCAGCCATAGAGAGATACCTACCCTTATGTCGAGTCCCTGCCGAGAGGTGCGCCGTCATATCTCGGTAGTGCATCTCGTAGATAACCCTATCCGATGGCTTAATCTTAGGAGCTATATCCTCGGACCAACCCTCAGGGTCGGTATCACGCAGGTCGATGACAGCTCCTCTATCGCCATTGACATTCAATGCCTTGGCAAAGATACCGGGGCTCTCTTTGAGCTGCACACCATCGACGGTCACCGCAAAGGCGTAGTAGCGACCCTTATGGTCACCCTCAACCTCTGCGTGCCATAAACCACCTTCGGCACGCTGCATATCAACCTCTACATTCAACACCTCACCATCGTACAATCGTACAACGGCACGCTCAGCCGATGGGGCCCACACCTCAAACGTTGTACTTCGAGGAGTGTACGACATCTCCGAGATAGGCTTTGTGGGAACCTCGCCATCATCGCCCTCGGGAGCCTGACAGGCCAACATGGTAAGGGTCAGGGCAACAGCTACCCCCTGCATAAATAGTTGTGAAAGCTTCATAGTGTATCTGTTTTGTTAGTTGTAATACTTCCCACGGCATTGTGACGTAGCTAAGCTATCGCCCGCATACGACATATATACAAAGGTACTATTTTTTTCGCGAAGAATGACACAAGGATAGAAAAATTTGAGCGCGAGAGATAACAACACAACGCACATCAAAATATTACACACTAATAATCAAGACATTGCGGCAACCCTCAATGATGTTTACCACATTAACGGGGTGCTACAACAAGCACATCGACATATGGCGACACAAATTTATTTCACCAAATATTTTGCATATTCACAAATTATATCTATATTTGCACCTCGGTTGGACGGAGTAACATCCGCGCGACCTATGGAGGTGACACTTCGCAGTGTTGTCCTCACCATATAGAGATATGGTCTGATGGCCGAGTGGCTAGGCAGAGGTCTGCAAAACCTCGTACAGCGGTTCGAATCCGCTTCAGACCTCACCAAAACAGCGTTAGAAATCACTCTAACGCTGTTTTTCTTTTGTTTTGTCATACATTTGTAATACTGCCGTACAAAAACTTTGCGAAGTATTGAAATCCAAAGTCCATCGAAAAGAGAATGAGATTATCAGGCAAGTGAGTAGCCTTTTGTGACATAGGTATAATAAGTGTATTCAATATTGAGGTGTATTCAGAAAAATCGGCAGCCACTTAATTGCGACTGCCGTTTTCTGTATTCGGATTATTCAAAGGATTTTTGGGGAAATAGAATATTTTACATACCTTTGTTCTAACAAAATTGTTAAACAGTATTGTTGAATTGTAAAATGTATGGATAATCAAGAGAAGCAGAGTAAAGAGCAACAGATACTTGCGGCGGCGGAGCAGGAGTTTTTAACCAAGGGTTATGATGGTGCACGTACCACCTCGATAGCGCAGGCAGCGGGCGTAACGCACGCAATGCTACACTACTACTTTCGCACCAAGGAGCAACTTTTTGAGCGCATCGTGGATGAGAAGTTCGCTACGATGTCTCACTCCATGTTCACAATTTTAGACGATCCGTCGTTGCCTATCGTCGAGCGTATCAAGGGTGGTATTGCGGCTCACTTTGATTTTATTGCTGCCAATCCGCTTTTGCCTCGTTTCGTCATCAACGAAATTGTTTCGCGTCCTGAGCGATATGAGGTGCTGTATAAACGTGCGGGCTTTGTCGTGAATAGTGTATATAATGGTCTGCAAGCCGAAATTGACCGTGCTGCCGAGCGTGGCGAAATTGAGCGGGTCGATGTTAAGATGTTGTTTATCAGTATTATGTCGCTCAATATCTTCACGTTTGTTGCCTATCCGTTTATGGAGCCTATCATGGGTGAGCTGATGGCCAACCGTGAGCAATTCTTGGCGGCTCGCAAGGCTGAGAATATCGAAACCATATTGCGAAGAATCAAAAAACAGTAAGTCAATGAAACGGTTTTTACTAACACTATTTGCCGTGACGTGCATAGCAAGTGTCGGTGCGCAGTCACTCGATGAGTGTCGCCGCTTGGCTCGGGAGAACTATCCCGAAATCAGGCAGTACGACCTAATTTCGAAGACCGAGCAGTACAATCTTTCGAATGCCTCTCGTGCGTGGATTCCGCAGGTTGCTCTTTATCCTTACGATTTCGGGCTTCAGCCTGACCATCGCCAACTTCTCGGAGACAATGCAGCAGGCGATGTTCGTAATGTTCTTCTTTATTATGACCTTTATGCTGATGAGTGGACTGCTCACGCCCGTTGATTCGATGCCTGTGTGGGCGCAACGCTTCACGCTCATACTACCTCCACGATACTATGTAGAGATTCTGCGCTCGGTCTATTTGAAGGGAACCACCATCGCCGAGCTGTGGACAAACTACGCCGCCCTCGGCATCTTCGCCATCATCTTCAACACCCTCGCCGCCCTCACTTACAAGAAACAGGCGTAGAAGTATCATCTACCAAATAAGGGGTACTCAAACCTCCCTCTTTCTGTCTTATTTTAACCTAAAAGATTAAAAATGTCAAATAGTTTAAATACTAATTACATCCTCATATTTTTTTTGGGCTGTATACATTTATAATATATTTCAACGGTATAAAGCGTTTAACAAGGACTTCTGCTTGATGTTTCTTGAATTTTGGAGAGGTTTTCTCAACATACATATCTCGTGCAGCTGTTATATCAACTTTTTTCAAATCTTCTAATGATGAACCATGATGATGTAAATCGTCAGTCGCATTCATGTCAGAGAATAAGGTTTCCTCAAACCAAGCAACATCTATCTTTATTAGTAACAACACTAAATTATACCCACTTTGTTTTAATCTGTCTGTCATTGGGTGGTCTGCACAAAAACTAAGTCTGATATAATCCTCCAGATTGTACCTTGTGTCCAACTCTCTTGATAGATTACCACCTCCTGCCTTGGGAATATTTATACCGTTTTCGACACAGTACTTCCATGAATACAATCCTCCATTATCGATAATTGATTTGAGGTTGGAAATGTCTGTAAAATGAAAAAAACACCCTATATGACGACTTTCCAAATATTCTCTAAATTGCAACCAATCAGATTTCTGCGGTATAATAATTTCGTTTTGTTTTTTTGGATTTGCATATAAGAGCAAATGAAGCATGGAGTTATCCTTATCATAAAAACATCCTTTATTTTTATAGTCATATACAGCATGTCTATAACTTCTCAATTGTTCAAGTGTCATATTCGACAAATCAAATCTTGATACAGGGTATGAAAAAAACTTACTTCGACCAATTATATCCAGTTCATCTAGTATTCTTTTTTTTGCGTGTTCTTCTTCTTTTATTGGGTCATACACCTCTTCTTCCTTTGTATTATCTCGGACATCTTTCGCCATATAATTTATGACACAAAACATAATGCAAGAAACAGCAACTACTATAATAACTACCCACCACATTATATTGCAAAATTTAAATTTCTATTTTTATTAATAAGTTTCATTTATTTGAAATTTTCAATTTCATCAATAAATCGTTTAACCGAACAAAGCGAGTCAACTTTCACGATGCGACCGTCGCACTCCAAATAACCGCTCATGACCTTTTGGGTCGAGGCTGGCTTGAATAGCTCCGAAACCTCACCGCCCAATATATTCGCCACCTCGGTAAGTCGAGGGAGGGATTGGCTACTGCGCAGACCTGTGGTCTGCTTCGCTTAACGCCTTTCCCTGCCGCTCGCCGCGGGCCCCTGCAAGCCCTACACTCAGCAAGAAGCTACTTCGTAGCCCCTTTTTTTGTTTTCCATACCTCCGTCATCAAGCAAGCTTGAGCCGTAGGTATAAAAAACAAAAAGATGTCTTTCGACATCTTCTTGCTTCGTTTGGTCTTGCGGAGAGGGAGGGATTCGGACGACGAAGTCGAAGAGCCGATACCTAATAAAAAAGCGCAGGACGATAAGTCCGAGCAATAAACCACTCTCATATCGGCTCAACCCCCGCCATAAGTGAGCAATGCCACACTCGGCAAGAGAAGCAGGGCGACCACATGTCGACCGTAGTTTTGTTTTTGGGGTGGCGGGAGCTTGCTCACAGACAACCCCAAAACAAAACAGGTGACTGAATTATCAGTCACCTGCTTCTCCATTCAGCGGAGAGGGAGGGATTCGAACCCCCGGAGCCTCGCAGCTCAACGGTTTTCAAGACCGCCGCAATCGACCACTCTGCCACCTCTCCAAGGGACAAAAGTACAACAAGATTTCTAATCTACCAAATAATTTATTAAATATTTTTTTGTTTATCGGCCTATTTTTAGGCAATATGCTAATAACCACGCTGTTACACACCGCTCTATGGAAGGTAGTCCATATCGCTTACACGCTGGTAGTATTGTTGTAATGTCGCCTTTATAAGGTTCTCCACAGGCTCAATATCTATCTCGGAGAGGATGTTTTGTGTGTGATATATATCGTCATAGCGGTATGCTCCGACACAGCTATGGCCGTCAAACTCGATGACATACTCATCCGTAAGTGCTATATACCCATATCCTGAGCGTATCAGCGTGAAGGGCACTCTATCCGGCTCATTGAATATATCACGGCCGATGGCGAAATAGGGCTCTTCGTTACCCACGAGGCCGAGGATGGTAGGCATGACATCCACCTGCGAGAATATATGGTCGTAGCTCTGTTGCAATGAGCCGTCTGCCGTATATGCGAAGCCCACTATGTGGTGGTTTCCCGGGTTATACAGCGTACGTTCTGCCATACGCTCGCTTGACACGTGGTCGGCGATAAACACAAAGAGTGTGCGTCGAAACCAATCACTTTGGCCATATCGCTCCATAAAGCGGCCTATCGCCCTATCGGTATATGCTACGGGGCGATGGTTAAGTGTAGTACCTGCAGGTAGCTCGTCGCGCACCTCCTCAGGGGTATTGAACGGGTGGTGCGAGGTAAGCGTGAAGAGCGTGGCGAAGAATGGCTCAGGAAAGCTATCGAGCTCCTCGCCCATATAGTTCAGGAAGGGTTCATCCCATATGCCCCACTTACCGTCGAAGTCGTCCATAGAGTAACGCTCGGCATACTCTTCCATACTATACAGCCTATCCACGCCCGCTATATGGGCATATGCCCCGAAGCCCATCGAGCCTCGCTCCGAGCCACAGAAGAATGCCGTATGGTAGCCCTTATCGGCAAGGAGGCGCGGTAGTGGCCGGCACTCGGCGACAGACTCCGACATAAGGATAAACGGTGTCTGGTAGGATGGTGTTGAACTCCATATTGCGGGAGGTGCCGTGATACTTGTCTGACCGTTTGCATAGCAACGCTCAAAGCATAGGCCACGGCGCATAAGCGAGTCGATATGCGGGGTATAGCCATTGCCATCGTGCTCCTCGGCAAGGAGCAGTGCCGAGTGCTCGGCAGAGAAGCTCTCCAAGATTACGAGCACCACGTTGTAACCCTTATAGCGACCAAACATCTCGCTGCGGTATGTCGAGGGGTTGTGTATAGGCGTATATATCTGCTCAACCTCCGCAGCCTCGAAGAAGTGCGGCACATCAACCTTATTGGATATTGTACGTATGATGCAGAAGGGGTTCGATAGTATCATATTTGCCTTTGTCGGCGTATCGGCATAGAGCATCGAGTTGGAGAGCGTTATGGGGCGCGTCATACGTGTTATGCCGCCACGGATACCGACTATGGCATACAGCACCACGAGCAACAGCATTGCTATACGCAGTAGAGCCTCTAAGGATGTCATTCTCGCTGCAACGACCGCAAACCTACGACGGTATGCCCACACCAGGGCGACCACCATAAACAGCCATAACAATACAAGATGCAGGTTCTCCCACATAAATTGCAACATAAGCTCTAAGGTGTTACCATTATCGGCAAAGAATATCTCGTCGGCCGTGCAACGCTTCTCGGTGTAGTGGAAGTATACAACATCGCCCATATTTGCGGCGAGCATCACCATAGCGGGTACTATATACGACCAGAACATCGCCCTCTGCCAGCCGCGTGACTGCCATAGCTTATGGGGCAGAGGCAGTGCCGAGAGTAGCAGGAAGAGGAGCATCGAGTATATTATAGAGGCGTTGTCGAAGAGCAGTGCGCCACGCAGTAACTCACCCATCTCGTCAGAGGATATATCGCCTACAAGGTCGGCATTATAGAGGTAGAATACCGCTCTACACAGCTGCATCGCCACATAGAGCAACGCTATGCGCCACGCGGTGATAGCAAGGCGTGTATGCAGAATATATGCCATCAGCTTTCTCGTCATCCCAAATATACTTTATAACTACTTTGCCGGTATTGATGCCGCTTTTACTCGGAAGAAATTAACATCCTGCGAGTCGTCCAACAGGCGGTATTCATAGTGGTTACCCCACGATGCAGGGCGATCCTTTATCTCACAATCCTCCTCGGTGTCGTTTACAACGTACTGCGATATAAGGTTGTGCCACGTACGTATACGGGCAATAGATGCCTCGTAGTGCAATAGGCCGTTCTCCTTGGCACACAACTCATTAAGAGCATCGATATACATTTTGCGATATGGTTCATATTCAAGAAGTTTGCCAATAAGCGGATTCTTGCCCGTATCTCCCCATTTTAGCGGCGACTGCCTGCCCGAATCACTCTGCACACCACAGTCCATCGATGTACCGAGGGTATTATCGTAGTCGTACGGTAGAAAGTAGAACTTATAGTTGTGCATATCTGTGGTACTGAAATATATATAGTAGTTGTTGCAGTTATTCCAGTAGTCATCCCACATACCCACAGCTACGTTGGCTGCATAGGTGCGCATAAGCAGCTCGACATCGCATACCGAGGCTATCCACTCGTATAGGTCGTTGCCGTTGCGTTGCGATAGGTTGCGTGTAAATTCTATAAGCTGGTTGCGTGCCGCGTCGAAGTCCTCCTCGTCGCCCTTAAACTCATAGGTATAGTTCGCACCCGAATCGTCATCGTAGCTCATCCACGCACCACCTATATCGTTGTAGTTGAGCGTAGCACCCCAACGACACTTCCACAGGTTGCCATCCGTATCATCCACCATATCTGCACGACGCTTAATAAACTTATCGTCGATAGGCTCCAACATAGCGTATATGCCATAATAGGCCGGCTTGCTGTCGCCCTCAACGTGTATCCACAGACGACAGTAGGAGCTGTAACACGCTGTCCATATGCCGAAGCGGCGCATAAGGTCGTAGCAATATATCTCACGGCAGTACGCTCTGTCGTCCTTAAACCATTTGAGATGCAGCTTACGCAGGTTGTGCAGCTCGTGGTCGTCATCCTTCTGGTATTTGCGCAGGTTTATAAGGAAGTGACAGTGTCGCCAATCGGTATTATCCGTAGTGTGCATCTCGCCACCGTTACCCTCGGGACGACGACGTGAGGTGTTGCCTCTAAGGCGTATTCCCGCATCGGTGTAGTGGTGCTTCTCGCCCTTCGACGAGAACTCTACGTCGCAGTGGACATAATCCGCTGTATTGGCATCGCGGTCATAGGCTTTGAGCAGATCATTCCACTCATCGAGGGATACTTCTACACGTATCTCGGGCAGCGACTCCATATCGAATACCCACGCCAGGTCGTCGTGGTGCCAGGCATAGTAGCTTTCGTTACTACCGCTGTTGTCCTCCTCGTCATCACTCTTTTCCTCGTCGTTGTCGGGCAGCTCCGTACCCTCCTCGGGAAGTATAAATTCAGGCTCGGTACAGCTCACATTCAAACCAAGGCATAGCACCAATGCCCAAAGTGTCATCTTTATCTTCATACTACTATTTTATATACAGCTGTTTTACTCTTACCATAATAACGATACTACCGAGCGCGCCGGCATATCTACACGGAATCTTCCCTTAGGGCTCTCCACCACCAGGCTCTTAGCCTCGTTCGAGTCGTTTAGAACCACGGCCGAGAGGCTGCCATCGCCATTCTCGAATGTCGAGGCCAATACTCCGGACGATGAACTCTTGACACGCACGGCATTGCGCTGTATCACTTTCGACAAGTGACCTATGGCATACCAATGGCTGCGGTATGTCAGGCGGTTGTAGTCGTACGAGGCATCGCAGTCCACAAAGCCGTAGCAGGTGGTACACCCTCCCGGGCGGTTAGGGCCACGGTTATTGTCGAGCATAAAGTTCCAAAGCACTATGGCCCGACAGTAGTTGTTCATAGTGCCTATGGCCACCTCGCGTATGTGCCATAGCAGGTTATCGCCGAAGTCGGGACACCACGTACCGATACTCTGCTCGGTAAAGTATATGCTCTTGGAGGGGTCTGCCGAGTGTATCTGTGACAGTGCCGAGGAGCTACCGCCATAGGCGTGCCACGCCGAACCCTCGACATAGCGTGACGCCTCCTTGTCGGCATATATGTTCTTCACAAAGTCCGTGACATCGAAGTTGTGGTCATAAATCCATATCTTGGTATCGAGGCCTGCACGCTCGAATGCCGGACCGAGGTGATACTTGATGAAGTTACGCTGATGCTCCCAGGTCATATATGTGGATGCCGAGTTACCATCGTGCAGAGGCTCGTTCTGAGGTGTTATAGACTCAATCTCAAAGCCGTTCAGCTCCATCTCCTCCACCCACATAACCAAATACTGGGCATACTCGTCATAGTATTCGGGATTTAGGCGACCTCCCGCCCACTTTGTGTAAGGCTCGTCGGAGTAGCGGTCTATCTTCATCCAAAGAGGTGCTGTCCATGGTGCGGCGATAATCTTCACATCGGGGTTGATGCTGAGAATCTCGCGCAGCACGGGGAAGAGGTAGTTGCGGTCGTCGTCGTGTACCTCGAAGAACTCCAATCCCGGCTGGTCGCACCACGTATACTCCTGCAACGAGAAGTCCGAGCAGCCTATCGAAACACGTATGTAGTTGTAACCCAAACCCTCGGTAGGATGAAAGGCATCACGTAGTATACGGTTGCGATGCTCGTCGCTTAGCTGCAACAGGTTGTATGCAGAAGAGCCTGTTATCGCAGGGCCGAAGCCCTCCATAGACTGGTAGCGCGTAGAGCTATCTACACTGAGCGTGGCATCGACATCATAACCGCCATCCAGAGGCTTGGCCTCTATGTTGGCGAGCAGCGATTTACGGTCGGCGGTGGTTAGGTAGGCTGTAACGCCCTCCTTCGGGAAACCATAGTCCTTGACCCCCGACGTGGTTATCGCCACACTTCGTATTGCTCCATAGAGACCATCCATAGCGGCTACGCCATACACATTGTAGCTGCTGCCCGCAGCAAGACCCTCGAAGGTGATGCTCATAGAGCTCTCAACACGAGAGCCTTTACGAAGGTCGGATAACGTAGGCATAGGAGCCTCCGCATCGAGCAACAGACAGTATCCGAGGTCGGCATTTTGCAGGGTCACCCCCACCTCAGCACTACTCTCGGTGGTACTCTTAATCTCCATAACGATATCGGGTGTTGTGGGTTGCGGCTCTTCGCCCGAGGGGTTTTCGCTGCTGCAACCGAAGAGCAGCACTCCGCAGCATATAAGACGTATAAGTTGTATGGGAAGATAGAACATAAACCGAAAATTTTATAAAGTATTAGTATTATCCTTACAAATGTACGAATATTTCGTTAAATAACGAATAGTTGGCTAATTATTGGTATTGATATATAGCCATATGGCGGTCACGGCATACAAATTAAAGTTGTAGAAAATGTGTAGGTTAAGAAAAAAAATATAACTTTGCATCTATGAAAAGATTTATAAACAAACTAACGGCAACGCTCGCTACGCTTGTCGTGCTAACCCCCGCCATAACGCTCCGTGCCGAGGAGTTTCCCATATTGGAGCAACTCGACCACACCATACTCTTCTCGAATGAGGCTGTCGATTGGCGTAACCGCCGTATCGAAGAGCTTGAAGCTGCACTCGACAAGGAGAGCAACCTGCGTAACAGGTATGCCATATATTGTGCCCTCTATGACGAGTATTTCGCATATCAGTTCGATATGGCTATGGATATTTTGGGTGAGCGTCACGAGCTTGCCGAGCGACTTGGCGACAACGCTCTTATGGCCGATGTAGATATTGAACGTGCCAGACTCTTCGCAACATCGGGTATGTTCTTCGAGGCCGATGCCATATTGAAAACAGGCATAGACACACTCTCTCTGAGCCGTGAGCAGCTTATCAACTACTACAATGTTCAGCAGAGATTCAACAACGACTTCTATCACTACACCTCCGATGCCGACATACGCTCGCATGCCGAGGTTAAGACGCAATACTATCGCAATCAGATACTGCGTATCACAACACCCGACGAGCCTATATACAACGATATACTCCTCAGCCAGCTATGCCATCAAAAGCGTTGGGCAGAGGCCGAGCAACTGAACCTGAAGATGTTGGAGGCCCACTCGCCGAATGAGCATCGATATGCAATGTGTGCCTATGACCGTGCCCGTATCCTGGAGGCCTTGGAGCGTCGCGAAGAGATGATCGAGTGGTTTGCTCGCTCGGCAATGGCCGATATAAATACAGCGACGAAGGATAATGCGGCACTATGCAGCCTTGCACAAGTGTTGTTGGAGTTTGGCGATGTGGACAGAGCGTTCCGATATATCAATTACTCGCTAAACGATGCCCTCTTCTACAACGCCAAGCTGCGCCCATGGCAGATATCGGCCGTGATATTGCAGATAGAGCAGGCATACCACGCCAAGCAGATTGCTCAGCACAAGGAGCTGAGCCAACAGCAGAAGCATGCACGCAACCTCTCCATCGTGATATCGTTGCTGGCTATGGCACTACTACTTATATGTATATATATGGCCACGCTGCTCTCTCGTTCGCGACGTGCCGAGCGCAAGATACGTGAGATGAACGAGGATATAGGTGTCAAGAATGCCGAGCTGCACATACTCAACGAGCGTATGCGTGTCATCAATAGCGACCTGAGCGAGGCAAATGCCGTTAAGGAGGAGTACATCGCACTCTTCCTATCGATATGCTCGGACTATATAGAGAAGCTATCTGCCATACAGCGCAATGTGCGTAAGAGGCTATCTATGGGACAAACAAAAGAGCTGCAAGAGGAGATTGCCAACCAGAATATTGTCGAAGAGGAGGTCAATAACTTCTATGAGATGTTCGACAATGTCTTTCTGCACCTCTATCCTACGTTTGTCGAGGAGTTCAACGCACTGCTTAAAGCCGACTCGCAGCTAACCATCAAGCGTGGCGAGCAACTCAATACGGAGCTGCGTATATTTGCCCTTATCCGCCTCGGCATAACCGACTCATCACGCATAGCATCCCTGCTGCGCTACTCGGTAAACACTATTTATAACTACCGTGCCCGCATCAAGAATGCTGCCGCATGCGACCGTGACAGCTTCGAGGAGCGTGTAAAGACCATAGGTAAACCGTCGGATGCCTAACTAAAAGTCGAAAACTTTGGGGTAGCATCGCATAATTTGGCGAAATTTTTCTATCTTTGTGGTATGAGCATTCTTTTCAAATATGCCTTACCGCATCTGTTATCAGCTATTAGATACGTTTGTGGGGGTAGAATATCTACCCTCGTGTTGTCGTCTACGCTGATTGTCGCTGTGGGATGCCAAAGCAACAGAGATGCACTGAACGATATTGACGTTGCCGAGCGATTGGCGCAGGAGAATCCCGACGAGGCTATGACAATACTTCAAAGCATCGATGCCGATAAGTTGCGCCGCACGCGGGACAAGGCTCGTTACGCCCTTGTGCATAGCGAGATATGCTACCATTCGGAGAACTATATCGCGACCGACTCGTTAGCCCGTTTTGCAGCGAACTACTATACGATGCGCGGCAGTGGCGTTGATGCCGCACGTGCCAGCTTCTACTATGGCCACGCCTGTATGCATGGCGGCCAGACGGCAAATGCAATGCTCGCCTTTATGGATGCGGCAAAGCGTCTTGCCAACGGCTCGGACTACTATCTCGAAGGCCTTGTACATCAGGCTATGGGCGATATATATGGTGGCGACTGCCTCTATCGCAATGGATATGAGTCGTATGCCCGTTCGAAGTTCTGCTTCGAGCGCGCCCAAAGAGCAGACAATGTGGCCTATGCCAATTTCGACCTGGGACGCATGGCATTGGCTATGAGGGATTATGAGGCTGCCGAGAGCTCTCTTCTTTTGGCCCGAGACTACGCAATGGAGATAAACGACTGCGACTTCCTACCGCTGGTCATATACTACTTAGGGGAGCTATACGTACAACTTGCCGAGTATGAGAAGTGCGCCGAAGCACTGTCACTCTATGAGCAGAGCGGATGCAACATCTACGACGAGTCGCACTACTACTCGCTCATGGCTGTCGTCGAGGCTACACGCGGCAATATATCCAAGGCCAAGGAGTATATAGCGAGTGCCGAAGGTACGTCACAACCCAACGAGAACCTTATAAGCTACGCCAACTACTGTGTAAGCCGTATCGTTGGCGACAAAGAGGATGCCCTGCATTGGTTGGAACATACCACACAGCGTCAGGACAGTACAATCCTTATGACCTTGGAGCAACCTGTACTGAACTACCAAATTAAGATGTTGCAGGATGCCTTGGAGAGCAAGGAGCGCGAGGCTGAGCTACGCCGACAGCGTAACACGGCTATATACATAGCGATACTCTTCGTCATCTTTGTTATGGCGGGTTTTGTCATCAACCGTATACGCAATAAAAATCGCGATATACAACACTATATGGAGACCATCCACGAGCTGCAACTAACGCGTAGCCACAGCTCCGAGAGGCTGAGCAGTGCAGTATCTGTTCTATATCACGATCGTCTTAACGACCTTAACCGCCTGTGTGAAACATATTACGACCATAGCGATACATCGCGCCACGCCGCCAAGGTTTTCGAGGAGGTGCGTCAAACCATAGAGGCCATCAAGAGCGATAAGCAAAGATTGGAGGAGCTGGAGAGCGTGGTAAACAACTATCGCAATAACCTTATGTCGAAACTGCGCGAGCAGTGTCCGAAGCTCAACGAGCGCGAGCTGCGAGTAGCGTTATATAGCTATGCCGGTTTTTCGTCGCGAGCAATTTGCATCTTCGTAGAGAGCAATCCTATCGCTCTGTCAAAGGTTAAATACCGTATCAAAACCAAAATAAAGGAGTCCGGAGCAGAAAACGCCGACGAGCTCATAGCTGCAATCATCGATTGTTAGTCATTGATTATCAACTAATTACACTCTACTTCCCGAAAACATATCTCAACGCCCGTAACTCGCTGATTATCAGCACCGAGAAAATTTCGGAAAAATCACCTTTTCAACACCCTGATAATCAGCACATTACAAAGTGGTCGGGGAAATCTTTTTTAGCTAAATATTTGGCTGCGAAGATAGTTCAGGGTATCTTTGCATTAGATACCTGAGCGAAGTTTATCTTCCGAAGCCGATGGTTTAAGGCTCAAAACGGGATATTAAGAATCTGGTTTTTAGGCCGAGCGGGTATCAACAAAAGAGAGATAGACTGCGAGTCGTTCGCGGAACAATGTTTGCAGCAGTTCCGATGGCGATGTATATGAGCAGTAGAGATATTGGTTAATGAAAATGAGAATGTGTCCGTTACGGGCGACAACCCAATAGGGAGGGTGTCGCCCGTATATTTTTACTAATTGACGTCCCCTACGACACTCCTTCGTGCGGCGTAGAGAGCAATACAGCCTCCAATACCGAACATAAAAACGACACAGATAGTGCCAATAAATGATTATAATAAAGAGTGAAGTTGTATTGTCAGCCACAAGCTGACTTCTGATTTACGGGAGATTATGGCAGACAAAATAGATGAGGCCGACTAAAATTGTTTTAGTCGGCCTCATTATCGCTACAGCGAATATTAGCAGTTCATAGCACCACAGCAGTGTATCACCTGTCCGCTGACATACGACGAGAGGTCGCTGGCAAGGAACAATGCCACGTTTGCCACATCCTCAGGCGTGCCACCACGACGCAATGGAATCTGCGCTGCCCACTGATCCTTAATCTCCTGTGGGAGCTGGTTTGTCATCTCGGTGATAATAAAGCCCGGAGCGATACAGTTTGCACGGATGCCACGTGGGCCCATCTCCTTGGCGATAGACTTGGCAAGACCTATCATACCGGCCTTGGATGCCGAGTAGTTGCACTGTCCTGCATTGCCGCTGACACCTACTACCGACGACATATTGATAATAGAGCCACTACGCTGCTTGGCCATAATAGGAGTTACGGCGTGAATGAAGTTGAATGCCGATTTGAGGTTTACGTTGATGACAGCATCCCACTGCTCCTCCGACATACGCATCATAAGACCATCCTTCGTGATACCCGCATTGTTTACCAAAACGTCGATACGGCCGAAGTCGGCTACAACCTGCTTTACAACCTCGTGTGTCTCGTCGAAGTTGGCAGCATTCGATGCGTAGGCCTTAGCCTTAACACCCATAGCCTCAAGCTCCTTAACAGTAGCCTCAACAGCCTCGTTGATTACCAAGTCGGTAAATGCCACATCGGCACCTGCCTCGGCATAACGCAAGGCAATAGCCTTACCGATGCCACGTCCTGCACCCGTAACGAGTGCCACTTTGCCTTCAAGAAGTTTCATATATCTCTCTTTTTCTGTTGTTGTCATATAAATCTATCCTACCGACTACTTATCCTCCCACTTACGCAACGCTACGCAGGCATTGTGGCCACCGAAGCCGAGCGAGTTGGATATAGCCACCGTAAGGTCTGCCTTACGTGCCTTGAGCGGTGTGTAATCGAGGTCGCACTCTGGGTCAGGATTGGTAAGACCTATGGTTGGTGTCACCACTCCATGGTGTAGCGATAGTGCCGAAGCAATAAGCTCGACAGCACCCGTAGCACCAAGCATATGTCCTGTGATAGACTTCGTAGAGGTTATCATAGCCTTCTTCGCAGCCTCCTCACCCATAGCCAGCTTGATGGCCTTGGTCTCGGCTGCATCGTTAAGAGGTGTACCCGTACCATGGGCGTTGATATAGAGCAGATCCTTATCTGCATCAAACTGCGCCTCATCCAACGCCTGCTTTATAGCACGTGATGCCGGCACGCCGTCGGGACGTGGTGCTGTGAAGTGGTGAGCGTCGCAGCTGTTGCCATAACCTACAACCTCTGCATAGATCTTAGCTCCTCGCTTCTGAGCATTCTCCAAAGACTCGAAGATCATCATACCCGCACCCTCGGCAATGACAAAGCCGTGGCGATCGGCCGAGAATGGCAATGATGCCTGCAATGGATCCTCCGAACGTGACAATGCCTTGCTGTTGGCAAAACCACCTATGGCCAATGGGTGTACCGAAGCCTCAGCACCACCCGTGATGATAGCATCGGCATAGCCGTGCTTGATGGCACGATAGGCCTCACCTGCTGCGTGAGTACCTGTGGCACACGCTGTTACAACAGGCAGACATACACCCTGCGCATTGTGCGAGATAGCCACATTACCCGAAGCGATGTTCGAGATCATCATAGGCACGAAGAAGGGAGAGATGCGGCCTACACCCTCCTCCAACATCACCTTGGTCTGGTTTACGAAGGTATCCATACCACCGATACCCGAGCCGATATATACACCAAGACGCTCCGGCTCGATATTCTCGCCACTCTTCAAGCCGGCATCCTTCATAGCATCCGAAGCCGCAGCCATAGCGTATACGCAGAAGCGGTCGCTACGACGTGCAAGACCTGCATTTAGCTCATACTCCGACTGATCGAAATTCTTGACCTGTCCTGCAACCTTCACCGGAAGGTTATACTCATCGAAGCCCTTGATAAAGTCGATACCACAGTTGCCCTCGACAAGATTCTTCCACGTCTGCTCAATATGATTACCTACCGGCGTGATAGCACCAATACCGGTGATTACTACTCTCTGTTCCATTATCTTTATGTTTGTTGATGCGACTACTTGCGCATCGGTTAATAGCATTTAGTGATTTAACTACTTACAACTTTACTTTGCCCACTCTATGATGCAGGCACCTGTGGTAAATCCTGCTCCAAATGCGCTGAATACAAGCTTGTCGCCCTTATGCAACTTGCCACCGCGATTCAACTCGTCGAGGAGTGCGGGGAGTGCCGCAGATGATATGTTACCATAACGCTCGACGTTGTGTGGCACCCTCTCCTCTTCCACACCAAGGAAGTTGCGAATAGAGTCGATTATACGGCGATTAGCCTGATGCAGAACATAATAGCGAATATCTTCCGGTTGCAGGCCTGTCTCGTTTAGCAGCTTGCGTATATCCCTGCACGAGTTGGTCACGGCATGCTTGAATACCTCACGGCCACGCATTACCAATGGCTCGAAGTTCTCCTCCTTGGAGATGTAGGGCGTAGGCTCCAAACGACGCTGATAGTAGAGGACCTCCGTCAAAGAGGATGTCGTCAGACGTATCGCCTTCAACTCATCACCCACGGTAACCACCGCAGCTCCTGCTCCATCGCCAAACAATACACACGTACTGCGGTTCTGCCAGCTCACCATACGCGAAGGCTCCTCGGCACACACTATAAGGATGTTCTTAGCCTTATTGCATCGCAACTTATCCTCGGCCATATCCATCGCGTAGATGAAACCTGCACACGCAGCATTTATATCCACCGTAGGGCAAGTAGCACCTATCTTTCCCTGGATTATACAGCTCAACGCCGGTGTCACATACTCGTTTACCACATTCGAACAGATGATAAAGTCGATGTCTGCTGCTGTCATCTGAGCATCTTCCAGAGCCTTGTTAGCAGCCTCGACAGCCATATCCTCGAGCCTCTCCGACGAAATTACACGACGCTCCTTGATACCGGTGCGTTCGGTAATCCACTCATCGGTGGTCTCTAAAAACTGTTCGAGCATCTCGTTACTTACTGCACACTTAGGATGCGCTGATCCCGTTCCAATAATCTTCATCCGAAATACTATGTTAGTTTAACAAAATTATCCTCTTTTACCAAAAAACATTCCACGATGTCCTCTTCCCTGCCCAATCCTACTATTTTCGCTCCTTTGCCTGCCACAATCTGCTCCATTGCGGAGTCTGTTGCACGCCCTGGTAATGAGCCCATCCGAAAAACGACTGCGCAAAGATACGTACTACATCCATACGCGCACGTGATTTGTGGTGTAAACACGTATATTGTGGTAAATTTACATTATATGTGGTAAAAATTTTGCGAAATTGTGAAATTATAGTAATTTTGTCACATAATAAGGCAAGATTACTGGTAATGGCAAGGAACGAAATACCCAAATTTTTAGTCTCTCGACGATATATTTCGGCAGTGATAGCCTTTATCGTGATATTCTCCGTCGGCTTTATGCTGGTATACCAGCCATTCTCACTTGCCGTCTGGTTCAGCACAAATGATGTGCTGGCATTTGGCTTCACAATACTCTTCTATATCATATCCATCTTGATTCTCATAAGCAGTCGTTCGCTGATGTACGCTCTGCAAGACAGGCTCGACCTCACAACGATGACATATCTTTGGTGGATTATGGGCGAGAACCTGCTTATAGCACTACTCTACACCGTTATCACAGTGTTGGTTTTCCCGGTCGAGGGTGTTACCGTACCGGCAATCGCCACACGCTCACTGATATGCGTAACACTTATACTCGCCATCCCGAACGCCTTGGTATCGTTCTTCGCGGCCTACCGTTCGAAGTGTGAGGAGTTAGAGGCAACGCAGTATCAGTTACAACGTCTCGGAGAGGAGTATCGCATATTGAAAAGCAGCAAGCAGAGCGAGATAAATGCCGTGACCACGACGCAGCCACAAGCAAAGCAGAGTCAGCCAAAGATGATAAACCTGCACGATAATAGTGGCACTCTGCGTCTTACGATAAACATCGATGCTCTATACTATATGGAGTCCGAGGATAACTACATCAAGATACACTACAAGCACAACGACAAGATAGCATCGTATATGCTGCGCTGCCGAACGCGCACAGTGGAGCAAAGCCTCGAAGGCACACATATGGTGCGATGCCATCGTTCCTATATTGTCAATATAGACAAGATACGCTTCTTGGAGGAGGAAAAACGCCTACATTTCATCACCTTCGATGATGAAAGCATAAAACGTGTACCCGTATCCAAGAGCTACTATGCTAACGTTGTAGAGGCTATAAGCGGCCTCGAAAAGCAGTAGCTGCGGCTATTAGTGACGCTCGCCAAGTACCTCGCAGAGAAAACAGAAAAATACCAAAACACTAAACATAGTCGTAGAGATTAAAAGTCTGCATAACCACAATCGATTATGCAGACAAAGTTATGGCGCAGTATTGACAACTCTTGTCAATAGCTCCCGTTGTACGACAAGTATAGCAATCTGAAGGATTAATCCTCTGTCACGAACCGCTCTTCGGCGAGGAGCTGACGTTTGCGCTCTATATCCTCGCCCGAACGCCTGCCGTTATACCCGCCAAGCCCGCCATCGGCCGCAACAACACGATGACACGGCACGTCGGGAGCAAAGGGATTGCGCCTGAGAGCCTGACCAACGGCCTGAGCACTACGACAGCCTATGCGTCGTGCCAATTCTCCGTATGTGATGGTCTCGCCCGGGTGGGTATCGAGCAAGGCCAAATATACCTGACGCTGAAAGTGCGTGATAAGCGGGGAGTGAAGCACGCGCCAACGTATATCGTAGGGTGTGCTGCGCTGCATATGCCACATCTTGTGACCCAAAAAGCTTTTAGAGCCTATACGCACAAAGCCCAGCGATGCGTATAGCCGCTCGGCATTGGGGTTTTCGTAGTCTACAATCAACCCTACGCGCCCGTAGCCCTCATCAAAGGCGCGCCTGCTGGCCTCCTCAATCAACATAGCACCGACACCCATCCCGCGATACTCCTCTAATACGCCTAACGAGTCGAGATAGTACTCGCCGGCATCCGTTTCATCCTCGATGTGAGGCACTTCACCCAGATACCTCTCAAGCAGTGGATATATCGGTTGTCGCAACTCCTTGAGCCGAGCACCGTCGTAGCCGACAATTGCTCCCGCAGCGACACCCTCGACCTCACATATAAGTACATTACGGTAGCTGTATTGCGACCGCACACGCTTCGCAAGCGTTAGAAATACGGGGTATATGGGATGCTCTACACTATACCCCACAGCCATACATACGATGCGTGCAATAAGTGGCGCATCACCACTTACCGCCTCGCGTACTATCATCTTCAACCTTTCCATAGCGCAAAGGTACGAAAAAAAGCAATAGGTGCATAGATAGACAACGAATTAACTCATAGAATAGTTGCCGAAATAAATATCGAAATAGTTGCAAATCAAATGAAAATACCTATATTTGCGACAGAAATAGGCGATATAATCTGCGATAAAGAGTATATATCACTTATTCGAGGGATAAGAATTAGTTGCATCAGCGTATGTATTAGGCTCATACAATGGCCGGAAAGCGTTGTGCGAGAGATTATACAGATAGCGCAACTGCAACATAAAAAAATAAATAATAACATTTAGTTAATGAGAGCATTTGGAGATTTTACCCCCGAGGAGATGCGCTACGAGAGCGCAGCAATAGCTATACTCCCCGTTCCATACGATGGGACAAGCACCTGGATTAAGGGTGCGGATCGAGGTCCGGAGGCTCTGCTCGATGCGTCGTACAACCTCGAATTTTACGACATCGAGACTCAAAGCGAGGTATACAAACAAGGTATAGCAACACTCGACCCGGTCGTAGAGAACTCCTCGCCCGAGGCTATGTCCGAGGAGGTGGAGCGCAGAGTGGAGCGCATACTCGACGACGGTAAATTTCCAGTACTCATAGGTGGCGAGCACTCGGTATCTATTGGTGCTTTTCGTGCTATGGCTCGTCGCTATCCCAACATCAGTATCCTCCAACTCGATGCTCACTCAGATATGCGTGACGAGTATGAGGGCTCGCCGTGCAACCACGCCTGCGTTATGGCGCGCGCCAAGGAGCTTACTCCAAATATCACACAGGTGGGAATACGTAGCACGGCACGCGAAGAGCTGCACAATATCGACCCCGAGCGTACCTTCTATGCGCACCGCATTGCCGAGGATAGCGGGTGGATAGAGCGCGTATCGGCACAGCTTGGCGAAGAGGTCTACATAACCATCGACCTCGATGTGTTAGACCCCTCGGTGCTGCCATCGACAGGCACTCCCGAGCCGGGAGGACTGAGCTACCGCGAGGTTATATCGCTGCTTCGCCGCATAATAGAGCAGCACCGCGTGGTAGGCCTCGATGTGGTGGAGTTGTGCCCCAACCCGTCGGCCAAGGCCTCGGACTTCTTGGCAGCGAAGCTTATATATCAGTTTCTCAGCCTGTTGTACGCAGATAGAAAATAGACCAAAACTATATACAGTGAGTCCGCAGAGTCCTCAATTCTGTACTCTGCATCTATAATTACAAATAACCTAAATGTCAAAAGTTTTAATTATCGGTGCCGGTGGCGTCGGAACAGTAGTAGCTCACAAGGTGGCGGCAGACAGTGCCTTTACCGAGATAATGTTGGCGAGCAGAACCAAGTCTAAGTGCGACGAGATAGCAGCTGCCGTAGGTGGAGAGCGCATCCGCACAGCACAGGTCGATGCCGACAGCGTATCGGAGCTCGTTGCATTGATGAAGTCGTTCCAACCGGACATTGTAATTAACGTCGCTCTTCCCTACCAGGATTTGACGATTATGGATGCTTGCTTAGAGTGTGGCGTAAACTATCTTGATACGGCAAACTACGAGCCTAAGGAGGAGGCACACTTCGAGTACAGCTGGCAGTGGGCATATCACGACCGCTTCAAGGAGAAGGGTCTGATGGCTATCCTGGGTTGTGGTTTCGACCCCGGTGTATCGGCCATATTCACAGCCTATGCCGCTAAGCACCACTTTGATGAGATCCACTATTTGGATATTGTAGATTGCAATGCCGGTAACCACGGAATGGCCTTTGCCACAAACTTCAACCCCGAAATCAACATCCGCGAGGTGACACAGAAGGGTCGCTACTGGGAGGATGGCAAGTGGCACGAGACCGAGCCTCATGCGATACACAAGCCGCTGAACTACCCCGAGATTGGCGAGCGCGAGTCTTATCTTATCTTCCACGAGGAGCTCGAATCACTCGTTAAGCACTACCCGACGATTAAGCGTGCCCGTTTCTGGATGACCTTCGGACAGGAGTATCTCACACACCTGCGCGTTATACAGAACATAGGTATGGCACGTATCGACCCTATCATCTACAATGGTGTGGAGATAGTGCCTATACAGTTCCTCAAAGCCGTACTTCCTGACCCCAAGTCGCTGGGTGCCAACTACCACGGCCAGACATCTATCGGTTGCCGCATACGCGGTATCAAGGATGGTAAGGAGCGTACCTACTACATCTACAACAACTGCGACCACGAGATTGCCTTCCGTGAGACAGGCACACAGGCCGTAAGCTTCACAACAGGCGTACCTGCCGCCCTCGGAGCATCACTCTTCGCCCGTGGCATATGGCGCGGCGAGGGTGTGTTTAACGTCGAGCAGCTCGATCCCGACACCTTCCTTGCCGAACTTGGCGAGCGTGGCCTGCCCTGGGTTGAGAAGTTCGATATCGACTTAGAGCTATGATAGATAAAGGTGCAGTGCTCGGAGCGTGGGACCTCAGCGAGGTCCCCACTCCGGCATATATCATACACCGTGGGTTGCTCGATGCCAACCTTGAAATCGCAGACCGCATACGTCGAGAGGCCGGTGTGGAGATTATCGTGGCGTTGAAGGCCAATGCCACGTGGCCTATATTCGATATGCTTGCTGCACACTCCGACGGAGCTACGGCAAGCTCACTATGTGAGGCTCGCCTCGTAAACGAATATATGGGTGTCAAGGCTCATACCTATGCACCGGTATATGCCGAGAGTGAGTTCGACGAGATTGCGGCATACAGCTCGCACATAACCTTCAACTCGCTATCGCAGTACGAGCGATACGGACAACGTGCCATAGAGCAAGGCATATCGTGTGGCCTGAGGGTAAACCCCGAGTATAGCACCGTAAGTACCGACCTCTACAACCCCTGTATCGCCGAGTCGAGATTGGGTGTGCGCAGCTGTGACATCACCGCATGGCCTAAGGGTGTCGAAGGTCTGCACTTCCACTCGCTATGTGAGTCACGTCCCTCGGACTTGGAGGCAACGCTACGCGCCGTGGAGGAGCGTTTCGGAGGATGGTTCGGCCAACTAAAATGGATAAATATGGGTGGCGGCCACCTCTTCACTCACGATGACTACGACACAGACTACCTTATTGAGATACTGCAAGCGTTCAAGGCTCGTCATCCCCACCTGCGAGTGATACTCGAACCGGGCAGTGCCTTCACATGGGATACGGGAGTGCTTCTATCCCGCATCGAGGATATAGTGCATAACGGGGGTCGCACGACGCTAATGCTCAACGTCTCGTTTGCCTGTCATATGCCCGATACGCTGGAGATGCCATACAAACCTGCGATAGTGGGTATGCATGATGGAGGGGAGGGAGAGAGAAGCTACTGGATGGGGGGTAACTCCTGCCTCGCAGGCGATATGTACGGCAGTTGGGCCTTTGACGATGGCCACACGCCACAGATAGGAGATAGGATTATATTCCGAGATATGATACACTACACGCTGGTAAAGACCACGATGTTCAACGGCGTGTCGCACCCGTCAATCCTCCTATACGACCCTACGCACGGCTTTACCACGCTGCGCGAGTTTGGATACGAGGACTATAAACAGAGAATGGGATAAAACCCGCAACAGAAGAACCTATAATACTTAACCGAAGATGAGAAAATGGAAGGTAGAGGACTCGATAGAACTCTATAACATAAATAGTTGGGGCAAGGACTACTTCTCGGTAAACGAGCGCGGAAATATCGTTGTGTCACCCAAGGAGGGAGGCCCCGAGATTGATCTTCGCCAGCTCCTCGACGAGTTGCAACTGCACGACGTGCAGCTACCCCTGCTACTTCGTTTTCCAGATATACTGAATAACCGCATAGCCAAGATATCGAAGTGCTTTGCCAAGGCTGCCAAGGAGTACGACTACAAGTCGCAGAGCTATATAGTATACCCTATCAAGGTAAATCAGATGCGCCCCGTTGTCGAGGAGCTTATAAGCCATGGCAATAAGTTTAACGTAGGCCTCGAAGCAGGCTCTAAACCTGAACTACACGCCGTACTATCGCTCAACTTCGACAGCGACTCGCTTATCATCTGCAACGGATATAAGGACGAGAGCTACATACGCCTTGCGCTCCTTGCACAGAAGATGGGGCGTAAGATATTCCTCGTCGTAGAGAAGATGATGGAGCTGCGCACCATAGCACGCCTCGCGAAGCAGATGCATATCAAGCCTAATATCGGCATACGTATCAAGCTCGCCAGCTCGGGTAGCGGCAAGTGGGAGGAGTCGGGAGGCGATGTGAGTAAGTTCGGCCTTAACTCCTCGGAGCTTATCGATGCCTTGGAGCTGCTACGCCGCGAGCAGATGGAGGATTGCTTCAAGCTGATACACTTCCATATAGGCTCGCAGGTAACCAACATACGCCGCATCAAGACCGCCCTGAAAGAGGCGACACAGTTCTACGCACAGCTGCGCAAGAGCGGCTACAATATCGACTTTGTGGATATTGGCGGAGGCCTCGGCGTAAACTACGACGGCTCACGCTCGGCAACAAGCGGCAATAGCATAAACTACTCTATTCAGGAGTATGTGAATGATGCCGTATACTCGATAGTGGATATATGTCGCAAGAACAACCTCGAACAACCCAACCTTATAATCGAGTCGGGCCGCTCGCTCACGGCACACCACTCCATACTTATCTTCGAGGTTATGGCACGTACGCAACTTCCGGCCTTTGACGACGAGGAGATTGGCAGCGATGCCCACGAGCTTGTACGCGACCTCTACGACATATGGAACAAGCTCACCCCATCACGCCTTCTGGAGATGTGGCACGATGCTATGCAGATACGTGACGAGGCCCTCGAACTATTCAACCTCGGCATGGTGGATCTCGCCACACGCGCCCTCGTCGAGAGGCTCTTCTGGAGTATCGCACGTGAGGTGAATACTATGGCCGGCAAGAGTAAACATGCTCCCGAGGAGCTTCGTACCATATCACGCCGCCTTCCGGATAAGTATTTCTGCAACTTCTCGCTCTTTCAGTCGTTGCCCGACGCATGGGCTATCGACCAGATATTTCCGGTAGTGCCAATATCGCGCCTTAATGAGCCACCCACACTCTCGGCAACATTGCAGGATATCACGTGTGACTCGGATGGTAAGATAGACAACTTTATATCGACCTCGAATAACGCCTACCACCTCCCCGTACACGAATTACGCGATGGCGAACCATACTATATGGGAGTATTCCTTGTAGGCGCATATCAGGAGATATTGGGCGACCTGCACAACCTCTTTGGCGATACCAACGCCGTGCATATCAGCATCAAGGATGACGAGTATGTGGTGGATAAGATTATCGAGGGAGAGACCATCGCCGATGTATTGGACTATGTGCAGTTCGACCATAAACGTATGGTGCGCGCCATAGAGATATGGGTATCGAAGTCGGTTAAGAGCGGGGCTATCAGCCTCGAGGAGGGCAAGGAGTTTATATCTAACTACCGCTCAGGACTATACGGCTACACCTACCTCGACCTGCAATAGATGCGCCGCTATCACGAGAATCCAAATCAGCAGCAAGACCCCAATTTTTGTCAGAAGGGGTTAGCTGTGGCCTCGATTAAGAAATTGCCCCGGATGGATAGTACTTGGCGTACATTCCATTCGGGGCAATGATTGAGAGGTCGCAGATGACCCCTTATCACAAAAATCCTAATTAGCGGTAAGACCCAAAATTTTTGTCAGAGTGTTGCAGGGCTGCGCCCTGCCACTGCCGAGCAGTGTGGGTCAAATGGGTTAGATGTGTCCAATGGGTTAGATGGGGATTTTTCCACAGAGCACACAGAACCCACAAAACCCACTGAACCCATAGAGCCCATAGAACCCACAACACTCGGGATAATCAGCGGTTATACCTCAAATTTTTGTCAGAAGGGTGCCGAGTGCCACACTCGGCAAAAAGGGCGACGATGGGTAGTACCTGAGCGTACATCCCATTGTCGCCATTTTTTGTTAGGGGCAGCAATCGACCCCTTATCACAAAAATTATTCGTGGTGGTATGGCTCGTTTCGCAGTATCGTAAAAGCTCGGTATAGCTGCTCTGTGAATATAGCACGTACTATCTGGTGCGAGAAGGTCATACGCGATAGCGATAGAGAAGAGTCGCAACGACTATATAGAGCATCGGAGAAGCCATAGGGGCCTCCAATGATAAACACAAGGCGTTTTGTACCTGCCGACATACGACGTTGCAGAAGCTCGGCAAACTCGACAGAACGCAGCTCGGCACCCCTCTCATCAAGAAGCATAACGTAGTCGGCATCGGTAAGCTGACGCAGTATGGCCTCGCCTTCAAGGCGTTTCTGCTCGGCCTCGGAGAGCTTCTTGGTGTTGCGCACATCGGCAATAGTGGTTATAGCAAAGCGCACATAGTGGTTCAGGCGTTTGGCATACATCGCAACCAACGCCTCAACCTCCTTCATATCGGTCTTGCCGACAACAATTAGCTCTATGTTCATCGCTCTATTCCAAATCTAAATCACTGTTCCACTCGCCAGCAGCACCCACATAGATTATAGGACGGCTGTCACCCTTGGATTTGAGTAGTTCGTAGGCCTTATACATATTGTAGCCATTGCCCGACGAGGCATTGCCCAGCGAGAATGCTATGATGCAAGTGTGGTTATGGGCGCGGTGATACATAGCCTCGACACGCCGCAGATAGTCGTCGAGGAGTTCGGGGGCATTGGATGGCGTGCCTCCCACGCTGCGGTTGTCGCCCGCCGAGGGAGAGGATATGGCGGCACAGTCGATGACATATACACCCAGCTTATCGCATATCGCGTAGAACCACATTGGCTGCGGATAGGCGGGACATAGTGTATTTATGCCCTGCGCCTTTAAGGTCTTTATCTCTCGCTCGGTGGTGGTTGCATCTGTAGCGGCATTATAGTTACTCTTACGTAGCGTGATGGGTTGGCCGAAGAGCGTGATGCCCGCCTGTGAGTCGTAGCCATACTCCACAAAGCCCACTTTCAAAGGTATATACTCCCAGAGGATACCGCTACGCTTGACATATAGCATTAGGTCGTATAGCTTGGCATTGGACTCTGACCAGCGGTTGGGATTGGAGTGGTATATATAGGGGCGGAAGCGCATAGTATCGCGTGTATAGCCCGTAATGGCAAGGTCATTGACGCTATACTCCATCAGTTTACCATCGGGAGCGTATATATCGTAGCCCACCTCTATAAGTTCGTCGGTAGAGAAGGAGTTGTCCACCACCACATCGAGGCATAGTTGCGCAAAGCGTCCGAGCGAGTCGGGCAACATGCGCACCTTGAAGTCGTATACACCGAGGCGACGCTGCGCAAAGATGTAGCTATTCTCGAACTGAGTACGCGAAGGTTGCTGCAACCCTTCGTCAAGATGCGACATGTAAGGTTCGTCTACGGTGACGATAGCTACCACATTATCGCCCTGACGCAGATACGACGAGATGAAGGTATCGTAGGGTGTAAACCTGTCGAGAGGCTCGCATATCTGTACGCCGTTGATGAAGATGGTGTAGTCGCTACCCACATTCTCGGTATGCAGATAGGCGTTATAGTCGTTCCACGATGCCGGCACGTTGATTGTCTGCTCGTATACGGCACGCACAGCACCACTATCGGATGTGAACTGCAATGCGGGGCGGTAGTCTATATATTTATCAATGGCGGTGCGCACATTACGTTTTGCATCTTCACGCTTGTCATAACATATAAATTCGGAGCGTCGTATAGGTTGCTGCGCCTCAACCCGATATGGTACGAATGACGAAAGTATCGAAATAAGGAGTGCGAAAAAGAGGTATCTTCTCATAATTTTATTCATAATATCACTACAAAGGTACAAAAAAGTGGAGAGAGTGCAATCGTTTGCAAAAAATTTAGTAATTTTGCGTGATTATATCCGCTCCTGATTATAACGAACAAAGAGTAATAAAAATATATAGAGGTATGAAATTGATTAGAATTGCCGAGATGCTACGTATGGAGGGCGACGGCAGAGAGGTTACAGTGAAGGGTTGGGTACGCACAAAGCGTGGCAACAAGAATGTAGCTTTCATAGCACTTAACGACGGTTCGTGCGTCGCTAACATTCAGGTTGTTGTAGACCTTCAACAGATTGACGAGTCGGAGCTTAAAAGCGTGACTACGGGAGCTTGTCTTCGTGTAGACGGTAAGCTCGTTCAGTCGCTCGGCGCAGGTCAGGGTGTCGAGGTGCAGGCATCACGAATCGAGATTTACGGCACGGCAGACCCCGAGAGCTACCCCTTGCAGAAGAAGGGTCACTCGTTGGAGTTCCTGCGTGATATTGCCTACCTACGTCCACGTACCAACACCTTTGGCGCAGTATTGCGTATACGTCACGCTATGGCATATGCCATCCATAAGTACTTCAACGACAGAGGCTTCTACTACCTACACACACCTCTTATCACAGCTTCGGACTGCGAGGGTGCAGGTGCTATGTTCAACGTATCGACACTCGATATGGAGAATCCTCCACGCAACGAGGAGGGCAAGGTGGATTACACACAGGATTTCTTTGGTAAGCCTTGCAGCCTGACAGTATCAGGACAGCTCGAAGGCGAGCTTGGTGCTTTGGCTCTGGGTCAGATTTATACCTTTGGCCCTACGTTCCGTGCCGAGAACTCTAACACGCCACGCCACTTGGCTGAGTTCTGGATGATAGAGCCTGAGATGGCCTTCTACGAGTTGCAGGACGACATGGATTTGGCTGAGGACTTCCTCAAATACCTTATTCGCTACGCCTTGGAGAACTGCCGTGAGGATCTCGAATTTATGAATAAGATGTGGGATAAGGGTCTATTGGAGCGTTTGCAGTTTGTCTTGGACAACGACTTCGTACGCTTGGACTACACCGAGGGTATCGAGATATTGAAGGCTTCGGGCAAGAAGTTCGAGTTCCCATGCGACTGGGGTTGCGACCTGCAATCGGAGCACGAGCGTTACCTTGTCGAGGAGCACTTCAAGCGTCCCGTCATCCTTATCAACTATCCTAAGGAGATTAAGGCCTTCTACATGAAGCTCAACGACGATGGCAAGACCGTGCGTGCAATGGATGTATTATTCCCACAGATTGGCGAAATTATCGGTGGTTCGGAGCGTGAAGCCGACTTTGGCAAGCTTTGTGCAAGAGTGGATGAGTTAGGCATGAGCCGTCGTGAGCTGTGGTGGTATCTCGACACACGTCGTTGGGGTTCTGCTCCTCACTCAGGCTTCGGTCTCGGCTTCGAGCGTCTGCTTCTCTTCGTGACGGGCATGGGTAACATTCGCGATGTGATACCATTCCCACGTACTCCGAAGAACGCCGAGTTCTAAGCCTCGGTGCTATGCTCAACGCCCTAACGAACGGCCGGCCAATGGCCGACTGTTCGTTTTTTTAATGTTATAGATTATGGCAAACCGACTCCAACAAACTATTGCGCTGCAAACCAAGATTTCACCGCAGCAGATACAGATGATAAAGCTTCTCGAACTGCCCACAATGCAGCTCGAAGAGCGCATCAAGCGTGAAATAGAGGATAACATCGTCTTGGAGGAGGATACCGACACTAAGAGTGAGGGCGAGGAGAGCAACAACGACCTGCCCGACAAAATATCTGTCGAGGAGTATATAAGCAAGGAGGATGACACCCCTTCGTACAAGAGCCGTGTAAACAACTTCTCGAAGGACGATAAGCAGCGTCCCGTATATATCACCGAGGGACGCTCATTGGGCGAGTCACTCATAGAGCAACTGCGCTTCCGCTCGCTTAGCGACGAGGAGATGATCATCGCTGCATATATCGTGGGAAGCATCGACGACGACGGCTATCTGCGTCGTGACCTTGTATCGCTCTCCGACGACCTGGCCTTTACTCGCGGCATGGAGGTCAGCGTGGAGGAGATAGAGCGCATACTCGGCATCGTGCAGGAGTTGGAGCCGGCAGGCATCGGGGCACGCTCCCTGCAAGAGTGCTTGCTGTTGCAGCTACGTCAGCAGCACCTCGATAGTCCCACAAAGCGACTTGCCGCAAAGATTATAAGCTCGCACTTCGAGGCCTTTGCCAAGAAGCACTACGAGAAGCTTATGGCACGCCTCGCTATCGGCGAGGAGGAGTTCCGCGAGGTTATAGAGTATATCCGCACACTATCGCCCAAACCCGGAAACCTATACACCGAGGGCGGCATTGACACCACACCATATATCGTTCCCGACTTCCTGCTCGACACCACCGATGGCGATATGCGCCTTACGCTCAACTCGGCAGGGATACCCGAGGTGCGCATATCACGCCGCTACCGAGATATGATACGTGATATGGTGGCTGCGGATGGCACGGTAAACGACAAAGATCGCGAGGCACTGCAATTTGTGAAGAGCAAGATAGACTCCGCAAAGTGGTTTATATCGGCTATTAAACAGCGACACGACACACTGATGCGCACTATGCAGACCATACTCGACTTCCAGCGCGAGTACTTCATAGATGGCGACAAGAGCAAGCTGCGACCTATGATATTGAAGGATATAGCCGACCGCACCGGCCTCGACGTATCGACAATATCGCGTGTGGTAAACAGCAAGTATATACAGACACACTTCGGCATAATACTACTTAAATCGCTATTCTCGGAGGGTATGCAGACATCGTCGGGCGAGGAGGTGTCGAGCCACGAGATAAAGAAGATATTGCAAGACTGCATAGATTCGGAGGATAAGCGACACCCGCTGACCGACGAACACCTTATGGACATCCTCAACCAAAAGGGCTACCGCATAGCACGACGCACGGTGGCGAAGTATCGCGAGATGCTCGATATTCCCGTGGCACGTATGCGCAAGCAGATATAGCCGTCGCGCAGGGTGATAGGCGTTAGGAGCTATATAGATTCGGGTGTGAGAGTGGCGTAGAGTGGCGTAGAGTGAAGTGCGATAATAAAATTTCGATATTAACCATTTTTTATCTATCTTTACACCGTAGAACCATATTATATTTAGTTGAGATATATGAAACGACTGCTACTGACACTTACCGCACTACTACTAATAGCACCTCAGCTTCTGGCAGCAACGCCTGCCGGCAGCTACGACGAGGAGCTATACGGACTAAACAAGCCCGCGAACCGCATCAAGCACCAAGTAGATATAAATGCCGGATTTATAGCCGGAGGCAAACTAAAAACCAAGAACTTCGGTAAGATAAAGACCAACCTTGCACGTCCCTTCGTGGATGTGACCTATGGTGCGCGCTTCAACCAATTTCTATTTGCCGGCATAGGTACGGGTGTGCAGTATGCCTATGGCGAGTGCAACCTGATACACCTCTTCGACGTGGCATCACCCGACAGGTGGGGAGCTGTGACCATACCGCTCTTCGCAAGCATCAAGGGCTACTTCCCCGTAAGTCGTTTGGTAGCACCATACATAGGGTTGAGCATAGGACACGCCTTTATCGCAACATCCAACTTCTCGCAGGAGGGTTACGGCAAGCTTAAAGGCGGCCTATACTGCAAGTTCGGTGCAGGTGTCACGGTAGGCAAGTTCAACGTAAGCCTCGGCCTTGCATCGCAGAGTATGAAGTGGATAGATGCCAAGGGCGATGTGATGTTCAGCGCAGGAAATAACGCCGCCTACATCGAGGTGGGCGTCAAGTTCTAACCCCCTCGGGGCAAGAGGGAGAAGGAGAGAGATGTGAGTGAGAGAGAGAGTGAGTGAGGGAGAGAAGTGAGTGAGATAAAATAAGATTGCGGGGTATCCGAAACATATCGGATACCCCGCAAATATTATATCTAAAGGGTCTACTTAGTACGAGGTCTACTTAGTACGGACAAAGCGTAGTGAGTGGGGCGTAGACTGCTTGATGATGATACGCTCATCGAAGGCATAGCGGTGGTATAACTCCTCGGTATAGTAGCGAATGGTTATCATCTCCACATCCTCTATTTTCTCGACATCGAAACCCTCGGCTTCAAGCTCCGCAACAACATCGTCGATATGCCATGAGGCATCTACCGAGAGGTAGAGGTTCACGGCCGAGTTATGCACCAGGTTGATGCGTATACGATGGCTGTCGAGCGCAGTGAATAGCTTTGCGAACTTCTCCTCCAAGACAAACGACAAATCGCGTGAGTGCAGGTTGAGCAGCACCTGATTGCTCTTCTGTATCATAATCGGCTCGTAGGCACGCTCCACATCCGATGTTATGACCGAGCCCTGAGCGTGCTTATCGCCAAACGGACGTACATAGAGCGGTATATTCTTCTGCTGCAACGGCTTAATGGTCTTGGGGTGTATGATTTGCGCTCCGCTATAAGCCATCTCAATGGTGTCCATATAGTTAAGACGCTCTATCTTGCGGGCATCGGGGAATATCTTCGGGTCGGCATTGAGGATACCGTCTACATCCTTCCATACGCTCATAGACTCCGCATCCAAAACATTGGCTACGATGGCTGCCGAGTAGTCCGAGCCTTCACGTCCGAGAGTCGTGGTAGTGCCATCGGGAGCACCACCGATAAAGCCCTGACCTACGAAAACCGAGACATCGCTATCGCCAATCTCTCGACGCAGACGCACCGCCGTAGCCTCGATGTTTACATTGGCATCCTTATGACGCTGCTCGGTAAGGAATGCACGACGCATATCCACCCAGCGATTCTTGACACCGTGGCCATTGAGGTAGTTCGAAATGATTGTCGTAGAGATAAGCTCACCAAAGGCTACAATAGTATCGTACCATAGTTCGGCATCCGACGGACGATAGATGGTATTACGCACCGTATTACGCAGCTGCGCAAAGAGGATGTTCATCTGCTCGATGGTGACATCTGCACCCATAAGCTCGTCGATAATCGAGCGGTGGTAGGCATAGCTTTGGTCGATACGCTCCAATGCCAGTTTCTCATCGCCCTGCTGCATAGCGGCAAAGACCCCTTCGAGAGCATTCGTCGTCTTGCCCATAGCCGAAACAATGATAAAGAGGTCGCTCTCACCTTGAACTATATCGAGTAGGTTTCTCACGCCTGCGGCATCCTTAACCGAGGCTCCTCCAAATTTATAGACTTTCATAAGCAATCAATATATAAAGGTATTTCGGCCACAAATGTATTAAAAAATCCCCGAATCGTCACTACCGCGAAGCAAAGTTTTTGCATAAGAAGCGATGATTTTCGAATAAAATTTATAACTTTGTTGCAAATCTATCTCTAATATCTAAAACATAAAGGCTATGAATAAAGAGTTAGCACTGAATCCCAATAAGGTTGTAGCCTTCCTGGGCAAGCCTGCCAAAGAGTTCACCAAAGCCGACATCGTAAACTATATACGTGAGAATGGCATACGTATGGTAAACTTCATGTATCCTGCCGGCGACGGCCGTCTTAAAACACTTAATTTTGTAATAAACAACGAGGCATACCTCGATGCCATACTTACGTGTGGCGAGAGAGTAGACGGCTCAAGCCTCTTCCCATTTATCGAGGCAGGAAGTAGCGACCTATATGTTGTGCCTCGCTTTGCAACAGCCTTCTTAGACCCCTTTGCCGAGATACCCACACTCTCGCTGCTATGCTCATTCTTCAACAAGGATGGCGAGCCTCTGGCAAGCTCTCCGCGATATACGCTGCTCAAAGCCTGCGAGACATTCCGCGAGGTGACGGGCATGGAGTTTGAAGCTATGGGCGAGTTGGAATACTACGTCATAGCTCCCGACACGGGGATGTTCCCTGCAACCGACCAGAAGGGATACCACGAGTCTGCCCCCTTTGCCAAGTTCAACGACTTCCGTACGGAGTGTATGGCATATATCGCACAGGCAGGAGGACAGATTAAGTATGGACACTCGGAGGTGGGTAACTTTACACTCGACGAGTTGGTATACGAGCAGAACGAGATAGAGTTCCTGCCAACGGCCGCTCTCGATGCTGCCGACCAGCTGATGATAGCCAAGTGGATTATACGCAACCTCGGATATAAGTATGGCTACGAGGTGACCTTTGCACCAAAGATTACAGCAGGTAAGGCAGGCTCGGGTCTGCACATACATATGCGCATAATGAAGGATGGCAAGAATATGATGCTCGACGGCGGTAAACTATCGGAGGTGGCACGCAAGGCTATCGCCGGTATGATGGAGTTAGCACCATCTATCACCGCCTTTGGCAATACCAACCCCACGTCGTACTTCCGCCTTGTGCCACATCAGGAGGCACCTACGAATATATGCTGGGGTGACCGCAATCGCTCGGTACTGGTACGAGTACCTCTGGGCTGGACTGCCAAGAGCGATATGTCACGCATAGCCAACCCGTTGGAGGCCGAGAGCCATTACGACACCTCGTCGAAGCAGACCGTAGAGATGCGCTCTCCGGATGGCTCGGCAGACATATATCAGCTGATAGCAGGCTTGGCCGTGGCATGCCGCTATGGTTTCGAGCTGGATAACGCACTTGACATTGCCGAGCGCACATATGTAAACGTGAATATCCACAAGGCCGAGAATGCCGATAAGTTAGAGCAGCTGGCACAGCTACCCGACAGCTGCGCCGCCTCGGCAGATGCCTTGGAGCGTCAGCGTGAGTTCTTCGAGCGTCACGACGTATTCAGCCCCGCAATGATTGATGGCGTATTGAAGAGCCTGCGTTCGTTCGACGACCGCATGTTGCGCAAGGATATAGAGGGCAAACCCGAGGAGATGCTCGCCCTTGTACACCGCTACTTCAACTGCGGTTAGTATCCGCCACGTTGCATAGAAATTGAGGAGCGTGCCCAATATTTGGACACGCTCCTATTGTTAGAAGTGGTATAACACAAGCCTTTTGATGCTGCTCGCAGGCCGTAAAAGCTGAGTTTACTCGGCGTAAATAAGCATTTTTAAGACACGACAGATACCAAAAGGGCTTTGTTAGACAGCTTCACGGATTTAGAGCTGGGTCATCCACAGACCGTGCAGATTGCAATACTCATATACGGCCACAGCCCTCTCCTCGCCAAGGTAGATAACTGCCTCGGGCTTATCCTTTAGGTCTACGCGTATGCCGCCATTCTCGGTCTCGACATAGATGAAGGCTATGTGGTGCTCCTCGCTCATAGGATGAGCTACGCTACCCACCTCTACCTTGATGTGCTTATCGTCGAGACGTGTAACAACCGGCACATGCTTCTCTGTTGCAGCATCCACGGTATTGGGCGTAAGCTCACTCATAGGCTTTCCGCAACATACCACCGGCACCTTAGAGTCTACCACCTTTATAATAACATTTCCACAAGTATCACATTTGAAAAATTTAGTTGCCATATCGCTTCGTTTTTATTGGTTATTTTTTATTGTTTGCTGTTGCAAAGGTAGTGCAAAATAATTTTATAATCAAATCTTTTATTTTTATATCTGTATAAATATATATTATAGCAGTTGTAAATACCATACCTCACACAAATATCGTAACATCTACATCCCGACAGTGGAATTTCGCACTATGTAAACTGCTATCATCAATAAAAAATTATTAACTTTGCGCATAATAACTTTTTATAAAGCATATGGATAAAGTACTCAAATATTACAAGGATTTCCCCAAGGAGGGTATCGTCTTTGTAGATATCATTCCCTACCTACAGCGCAAAGATGTCTTTACGAAACTTATGGCCAAGATTGGCGAGGCCTGCACTACGGCCAACATCGTAGCACCCGAGGCACGAGGCTTCCTATTTGCAGCACCGCTGCTCTGCACCTCGGAGCGTGTGAAGAATATCATCCCTGTACGTAAAAGCGGCAAGCTACCCTTTGCCGAGGGCGACCTTCGTGAGGTATTAATCGAGAAGGAGTATGGTTGCGATAAGCTGTACTACCGTCTGAGCGATATTGCCGAGGGCGAGCCCGTAGACGGCTGTTTCGAGGTAACCATTCTCGACGACGTGCTGGCCACGGGAGGCACAGCCGAGGGGTTGGCCGCGTCCCTCAATGCACTACGTATCGAGCATAACGGCAAGGAGTATGGCGTACGTGTCAAGGAGTTTGTATTTATCGTGGAGATTGGCGACCTGGGTGGAGCCAAGCGTTTGGAGAAGATAGCTCCCGTACGCTCTATAACGATAATATAGTATAACGCATTAGCATCAAAGCGACTATGGCAAACGGTGTACTATCACGCGAGATAAAGTTCGTTGCGGGAGTGGGCGAGGTTCGCGCACGTCTGCTCGAACGAGAGGTCGGCGTGCGCACCGTAGGCGATATACTTATGCGCTTCCCCTACCGCTATATAGACCGTAGCCGCATAGCCACCATTGCCGAAATTGACGAGACTACGGAGAGCAGCTACATACAGCTGCGCTGTCGTATCACGGGAAAGTCCTACACAGGGGAGGGGTCGAAGCGACGCTTTATGGTAGAGGTAAACGACCGCACGGGAGTTGCCGAATTGCTATGGTTTCACGGAGTGAAGTGGATAGAGAAACGCTTGGAGGTGGGCAGAGAGTATATCATCTTTGGTCGCCCGAGCATCTATCGTGGACGTGTGAGTATGGTGCATCCCGAGGTGGAGCTTGTCGAACAGGCACTATCGCGTAAGGTGGAGAGCAGCTTTCAGGGCATATACTCCACCACCGAGAAGCTATCCGAGGCCATAGGCTATAAGGCGATGCACACCATAGTGAGCAATGCCTGGCAGTTAGCCGCAGCCGACAGCACGGCATTTATCGACCCGCTACCCGACGAGCTGCGACAGCGCAACGGACTTATCTCGCTGAAAGAGGCGATATACAACATACACTTTCCGCAATCTTCCGAGAAGCTACGACAGGCGCAGTATCGTCTGAAATATGACGAGCTGCTTGGCGTGCAGCTGACCATACAGGCGCGCCGCACATCACGCCACAGCCGCAACAACGGCTTTCGCTTTCCTCGCGTCGGCGAGGCCTTCAACACCTTCTACCACCACAAGCTGCCATTTCCTCTTACGGGGGCACAACAGAGGGTGATAAAGGAGATACGCTCGGATATGATTTCGGGGCGACAGATGAACCGACTATTACAGGGCGACGTGGGTAGCGGCAAGACGATGGTAGCCTTTATGTCTATGCTATTGGCCGTAGACAACGGCTTTCAGGCCTGCATAATGGCTCCCACGGAGATTCTTGCACGTCAGCACTACGCATCGATGTGTCGCTTTGCCGAGGGTCTTAACATCAAGATAGCCATACTCACAGGCTCGTCCAAGGCACGTGAGCGTCGTGAGGCTTTGGAGGGGATACTCTCGGCGGATGTAGATATACTCATCGGCACACACGCACTCATCGAGGAGCGAGTGCAGTTTGCCAACCTCGGATATGTCGTTATCGACGAGCAGCACCGCTTCGGAGTAGAACAACGTGCGAGGCTCTGGACAAAGAACGAGCAGCCGCCACACATCCTTGTAATGACTGCAACACCCATACCTCGCACTCTGGCTATGACACTCTACGGCGACTTAGAGGTATCGGTCATAGATGAACTGCCACCAGGTCGCCAGCCGATACGCACCTACCGCTATACCGATTCGCTACGACTGAAGATGTTTGGTTTCTTGCGTGGCGAGATAGCCAAAGGTCGTCAGGTATATATCGTCTATCCGCTTATCAAGGAGTCGGAAGCCCTCGACTACAAGGACTTGTATGATGGCTACGAGTCGATATCGCGCGACTTCCCGCTACCAGACTACCGCATAGCCGTATGTCATGGCAAGATGAAGGCCGAGGATAAGGATGCCGCAATGGCGCAGTTCAAGCGTGGCGAGGCAGACATCCTCATAGCCACATCGGTAATAGAGGTAGGCGTTGATGTACCCAATGCTACGGTGATGGTCATCGAGTCGGCAGAGCGTTTCGGGCTATCGCAGCTACACCAGCTACGTGGCCGCGTAGGGCGTGGTGGCGAACAATCATACTGCATACTTATGTCGGGCGACAAGCTCTCGAAGGAGGGACGCGCAAGGCTCGATGCCATGTGCGAGACGAACGACGGCTTCCGCCTCTCGGAACTCGACCTCAAACTACGAGGCGCAGGCGACATACACGGCACGCAGCAGAGTGGCGAGGCCTTCGACCTACGCATAGCAAGTCTGGCGGGCGACATACAGATATTGGAGATAACACGCGAGGAGGCAATACGCATCCTCAACGATGACCCTCAACTACTTAGTCCGCGTTACAGGTCGTTACAGGAGTTGCGCGACAGACACCGTAGGCGTGAACATATAGATTTTTCGGATATATCGTAATAAAGAGTGAATAAAAACCGTTATCTTTGCGACAGAGATAATCAGAAAGTTAATAGTATATGGCACTTATAAGATGTAAGAGGTGTGGTAATCCTGCGTCGAGCCGCTCCAAGGCCTGCCCCATATGTGGCGAGCCTATATCGGAGCAGACAACGCAGCCTACACATATGGATAGTGATGCCCCCAAGACGCTCAACGACATCATCGCCGAGCGCGCAACAGCACCACGCACCCTCAACGATATGCTCAGAGGCAACGAGCCTGAGAGCAGACAACCCGCAGAGCCTACCGCGCAACCATCACCCGAGATGAGTGGCAAGAGGTCGGAAGAGGATAGCAACAAGCAGCCCGCGGATACGCCCGACATAAAGCCGGCAGAGGAGGCTAAGAGAGAGGGTGACGATGTGGCGGAGGAGACTCCGTATCAACCATATGTGGGCGACTACGAGGAGGAGCTTATGCGTCGTGACCGCTCGATAAAGGGTTTCAAGACGCTTCTCATACTGCTGGCAATACTCCTTATACCTGCCCTCTATTTCAGCATATCGTGGGGATTGAAGGTCAAGGCCATTGAGGAGGACTATGCCATAGTCGAATCGGCACGCAAACTATTTGAGGAGCAGAACACCATGCTACAACACGATGCCGAGAGTCTTGTTGCCGAATTGGAAGAGCTCAAAGATCGCAACGATACGATGATGGTAAAATATCAGGAGGCAGTAGTTATGTTGGAGCAGTTGCAGAGAGAGAAGACATACAACTACGAGCAGCTGGCACGCTACAAGAAGGAGGTGAACACTCTGCGTAGCGTGATGAAGGGTTATCTGCGCCAGATAGACTCGCTAAACACCATCAACAATACGCTGCAAGCACAGAACGTAGCATACAAGAAGGAGATTACCACGGCACAGCTGCGAGCCGATGTTGCCGAGGAGAAGGCCGACGAGCTTGATACAAAGGTGCGCATAGGTGCTGTGATACGCTCGAGCGGCATACGTATGGTGGCTCTCAACGACAGAAGCAAGGTGGTAAAGCGCATAAAGCAGGCTACACGTCTAAGAGTAGATTTCGAACTTACGGCAAACGAACTTGCCGAGCCGGGGGAGAAGTCTATATACATATGTATCACCAGCCCCGATGGCTATGTGCTCTCGCCTGCCGAGATGATATTCTTCACGTTCGAGGGCGAGGATATGATGGCCTCGGCTATGCGTAAGGTGGACTACGAAAACCAATCTGTGCCGGTGAGCATCTTCTACGATGGCTCGGCATTTGAGCGCGGTACATACAAGGTTGATATATATATCGACGGCCGACATAGCGGCTCGCAAGAGAGCTACTTCGAGTAGCTGATAGCATAGCTATAAGTAAGGGCGTGTCCAACAAGTTTTTGGGCACGCCCTTTATCTTAGAAGTTGTATAACAAGAGCTATTTTGAAGCTGCTCGCAGGCCGTAAATGCGGAGTTTACTTAGCGTAAATGAGCATTTCCCAGATAAGGTAGATGCCAAAAGAGCCTTGTTAGACAGTTTCCTGCTGTTAGAAGTTGTATAACAAGAGCTATTTTGAAGCTGCTCGCGGGCTGGGAAAGCGGAGTTTACTTAGCGTAAATGAGCATTTCCCAGACAAGGCAGATGCCAAAAGAGCCTTGTTAGACAGCTTCTTCATTGTTAGTGTGACCCATCCTAATGCGCACCCAGCCAATTATCGGCACTATTTACCTCGGCAATAAGCGGGACTCGTAGTTCGACAACACTCTCCATAGCCTCCTTAACGATGCGCTTTACACTATCAAGCTCACTGCGCAGCGTGTCGATAACGACCTCGTCGTGTACCTGTAATATCATACGCGAACGTATACCCTCCACCTTAAAGCGACGAGCTATCTCGGCCATAGCCAGCTTCATAATATCTGCTGCCGAGCCCTGTATCGGAGCATTTATGGCATTGCGCTCGGCCATACCACGCACGGTGCGATTATTCGACGTAATGTCACGAAGCTGACGACGACGACCAAACATAGTCTCGACATATCCCACATCGGCAGCCTTGGCGATAGCATCGTCCATATAACGCTTAACATCGGGATAGGATGCAAAGTAGTTCTCGATAAGCTCGCGCGACTCTCGATTTGAGATATCAAGACGCTGCGCAAGGCCAAAGGCAGAGATACCATAGATGATACCGAAGTTGGCGGTTTTGGCCATGCGTCGCTCAGCACTTGTAACCTCCTCGGCACGCTTCGAATATAGGCGTGCCGCTGTTGCCGAGTGGATATCCTCACCTGCAAGAAAGGCCTCGATAAGAGCCTTATCGCCACTGAGATGCGCCATAAGGCGAAGCTCTATCTGGGAATAGTCGGCAGCAACGAGAGTATGTTCCTCGTCCGAGGCGATAAAAGCGGCTCGTATAGGCTTGCCCAGCTCGTCACGAATAGGGATGTTTTGCAGATTGGGGTTAGTAGAAGATAGTCGTCCCGTAGCCGTAACGGCCTGATTATACGATGTATGTATTCGACCTGTAATAGGACTTATCAGCTCGGGAAGAGCCTCCACGTATGTCGAGAGCAGCTTCTTAACACCTCGATACTCCAAAATCTTACTTACGATAGGGAAGTTATGGGCGAAGGTTTGCAGATACTCCTCATCCGTAGAGAATTGCTTGGTCTTGGTCATCTTAGGCTTATCGCTGATACGCAGCTTAGCGAAGAGCACCTCACCCAACTGACGTGAGGAGTTGATGTTGAGCTCAGGCTCGTCGGCAAGAGTGCGCACCTCGGTCTCCAAGCGTTGCAGAAGTTCACGCAGCTCCACAGCATAGCGCGCCAAAGCTTCGCTATCGATACGTACTCCCGCATACTCCATATCGGCAAGCACATCAATCATAGGCTCCTCTATGCGGTGGTATAGCTCCACCATGCCGAGCTTCTCGACAATGGGCCACAATTCACGCTCCAGACGCAGCGTGACATCGGCATCTTCGGCGGCATACTCGGCAACACGCTCGGGAGCAACCATATCCATCGTGAGCTGCTTCGACCCCTTGCCTATAAGTGTCTCTATGGCAATAGGAGAGTAGTTCAAATAACGCTCCGAGAGGAAGTTCATATTGTGGCGCGACTCGGCATCGATAAGATAGTGCATAAGCATCGTATCACGCTTCTGTCCACGAACGGCTATTCCAAGCTTACGTAGCACCATAATATCGAACTTTATGTTCTGCCCAATCTTCGCTATGCGCTCATCCTCGAACAACGGACGCAGTATCTCGCAGTAGGCAGCCTCCGTATCACGCTCGAAGGGTATATACCACGCCTCGAAGGGCTCTACGGCAAGCGACATACCCACAATATCGCCACCTATGGGATCGAGGCTCGTAGTCTCGGTATCGAAGCATAACCTATCGTAGCCACTTAACTTGGAACAGAGCGTTTGCAACTCCTCGGCACTATATATCGTATGGTAGTTATGACGTGTATCGGCAATAGTGTGTAACACACCCTCTTCGGAGTAAATATCATCGCTCGAAGCGACATCCTCCGCAACCATAGTCTGCGCCACTTGTGGCTCGGCCTCGGGTGCTGCGAGCGAAGCAAAGAGATCACCCTGGCCTTCGAACTGCGCACGCCGCTTCACATCGGACTTGGCACGTGCCACCTCCTGCAACTGTATCTGAGGCTCTTGGCGCGGTGCAGATGTCGGGGTATCTACGGGTGCAACATTCTCCAAGTCACGCATAAACGAGGTAAAGTTAAGCTCGGCATAGAGCCCACGCAACAACGTATAGTTAGGCTCTGTTACCTTCATCGCCTCCTCGTCGAGCTCTATGGGGGTGTCGAGACGTATCGTCGTAAGCTCCTTGGCAAGCAACAGTCGCTCGCCCCACTCCGCAATGTTCTTACCCGTCTTACCCCCTATCTTATCACATGAGGCAAGGATATTCTCCACCGTACCCCACTCCCTAACAAGCTTACATGCGCCCTTCTCGCCAATACCCGGGACACCCGGAATATTATCCGACGAGTCGCCCCACAAGGCCAACATATCACGCACAAGCTGCGGGTCGCTAAATCCATACTTAGCCTCGATCTGCTCCCTGCCTATAATCTCGATGTCGTCACCCTTCTGCTTATATATCTTGCAGTTATCGTCTACGAGCTGTCCGTAATCCTTGTCTGGCGTAACCATAAATACCTCGTATCCCGCTTGAGCACCCTTCTTGGCCAATGTGCCTATAACATCGTCAGCCTCGAAGTCGGCAACCTCCAAGATGGGGATGCGCATAGCTTCAAGCAGTCGCTTGACATAGGGCACCGAGAGCTTTATATCCTCTGGCGTGGGCGGCCTGTTGGCCTTATACTCCTCGTAAAGACGACGGCGGAAGCATCCTCCGGCAGGATCGAAGGCGACACCTATAAGGTCGGGCTTCTCGCGACGAAGAATATCTCTGAGGAACTTCGTAAAGCCGAATACTACCGAGGTGTTCAACCCGTCACGATTACGCATAGGCCGCCCCATAAAGGCGTAGTAGTATCTGAATATCAACGCATAGGCATCGATAAGAAAGACTCGCTTGGCACTCATACTATCCTACATTTAGAAGTTATCCGACGCATACCACTCACCAAATGATGTAGCCGTCTCGTGCAGACGCAGCTTACATAGCTCCACCTCATCGGGCAATGCGCCGAGAAGTCGCTCGGCAAAATCACTAAGCAGATTCTCCGTAGTGGGCTGATAGTCGGTGAGAACCACTCGCTCGTAACGGTATCCGAGTTCGTTGGCAAGAACCTCACTATCGGGTGTGCGACGTAACATAAACGAGTGGTCAAGACGATCTATAATCTGCTCATTGACAATACGTTTAAGCTCCCCAAAGTCCATAACCATACCAAACTTCGGAGAGTCGGGATTGCTCTCCGGCTCGCCTTTAATGGTGATGAACAGACGATAGGAGTGTCCGTGAATCTCTCGACAACGACCATCATATCCCTCGAGGGCGTGTGCCGCCTCGAAGCTAAACTCCTTGGTTAATCTTATTACCGACATATAACTTACTCTTTATTACACGGCATACCTTGCCTAAGTACAAAGATAACCCAATTATTTGAATTGTAATAATATCTTACATATTTTTATATCGCAGGCAACAAAACCGATATACACCACAAGGCCTCGAAAGTATGAGATACCTTCGAGGCCTTGTAGTGCAATATCGCGTTATTGCGTTGGCTATTTACCATTGTAGCTGTTCATAGTGCGGTCAGCACCAATCGAGGCAAACGACAACACTGCATCACCAAAGAGTTTGAGCCTGTCGGGCATTAACTTACACTCCTCGTCCGAGAACTCACCAAGGACATAATCAACCTGATGACCACGCGGAAAGTCGCCACCGACACCAAAACGGATACGTGCATATTGGTTATCACCCAAGAGCTCCGTAATGCTCTTCAACCCGTTGTGACCACCCTCACTACCATTCTTACGCATACGGAACGTGCCAAATGGGAGGGCTATGTCGTCGGAGATGATAAGCAGGTTTTCACGAGGTATGCGCTCCTGCTCCATCCAATACCTAACAGCCTTGCCCGATAGATTCATATAGGTTGAAGGTTTTAGCAGCAGCAGTGTGCGACCACGATGTTTCAGCGTGGCCATAGCACCATAACGTACCGTCGTAAAAGAGATATTGGATGCCTCGGCTAAGGCATCCAATACTTTGAAACCTATGTTGTGGCGGGTATTGGCATACTCTGCTCCAATGTTACCCAACCCTACAACAAGATACTTCATCGATACTTCGATTTACTGTATTGACTACTGAGCAGCACGTGAAGCACGTGTTACACGAACAGCACAAACAGCAGTAGTAGCAGGAGTTACAAATGTTAGGTTCTCGACGTTCAAATCGCCAACGAAGATTGTCTGACCAACCTTCAAAGGAGTAACATCAACAACGATCTCATCTGGAATGTACTCAACAAGACCCTTAACAGTAAGCTTACGAGCTGACAAAGCGAGCTTACCACCGATCTTAACACCCTCGGCGTTACCTGTAAGACGTACAGGAACATTAACTGCAACAGGCTTACCCTCCTGAACACGATAGAAATCTACGTGGAGAACCTGCTCGCGAACTGGGTGATACTGCACCTCACGCATAACGGCCTTCTCAACAACGCCATCGATGTTAAGCTCTACGATGTACGAGTTAGGAGTGTAGATAAGCTGGTTGAGCTCCTTGGCATCGATAGTAAATGCCTTCTCCTCACCACCGCCATAAATAATGCAAGGTACCTGACCCTCACGGCGCACAGCCTTTGCATACTTCTTACCGAACTCTGCACGAGCTGTACCATTAATCTGAATTGACTTCATAACTTTTTAGTAATTAATTATTTAACTTCGATACCACTCAGCTGCACCAGTCATATGCAACCCCATAGGTATCTGCTTGGGAGGGCAAAGGTAGTAAAAATTTTGAAATCCTGCATATAAGATGCTGATTTTTTACGATAAACGTCGCAAAAACGCGACTCGAACACGAGGCGTGGTGTCGAGAAATATTGCTATCGGAGCTGCACCATACGGCTTTTGTGCGCACCTGCTACCTATCCCACGATTTTAGTTTGTCCTCGTCGGTAATGGGGCGCACCACTCGGCAGGGGTTACCCACCGCCACCACATTAGAGGGGATATCCTTAACTACCACCGAACCACCGCCAATCACTGCTGTGCTTATTGAAGACTATAAGCAAATGTAAAGATACATATTTTTTTGTTATTGTGCTACAAATTTAGTTATATACTACTCAATTTATCAAATCGCTAAGGCTTATTATGTGTAAAGGTTCATAGATGAGCTTCGACAATATATAGGCCTTATGTGCTGCGTAATCAATGTGTTATCACCACGAGTATAACCGTCTGTTATTCATAAGCTATTGACGTGCTCCCTGATAGTACAATTTACTACTACGTTTTATATCTACTCTAACGCTATAACCTCACAATAGAATAACAGTTCGAGATGCAACCCGGTTGTCGTGAATAATGTGTATTACTATATTAATCTGTTTAAGTTTAATTTAGAAGGTTATTATGGCAACCGTGAAAGTAAAACTACGCCCGTCATCGGTAGAGGGCAAAGCAGGTGTTATCTACTATCAAATCACTCACAAACGTAAAACTCAACAAATCACAACAAGGCTTCGAGTGTCCCCATTGGACTGGGATGCCGACGAAGAAAAGATAGTGTTGTCTGCACCAAACCGCTCAATGATTCAGAACCGCATCGATAGCGATGTAAAGTTGCTACGGAGGGTCATTTTGGACCTCAATAGCAGCGATATGGATTATTCGGTTGGCGATATAATCAATCGCTACAAATCGCCTCAGAGCCATATTCTTGTGCTCGATTATATGCGTTCGCAAGTTGAGCAACTTAGGGCGACAAACCGCCTCGGAACTGCCAAAAACTACGAGAAGACGATGTGCAGTTTTGGCAAGTTTTTGGGAGATGTACGCTTGCCGCTGTCAGCCCTAACTGAACAAGTGATTACAGATTATAACTCATTCCTTGTTCAGCGTGGTTTGGTGCGCAATTCTGTGTCGTTCTATATGCGGGTGCTTCGAGCTATATATAACAAGGCTGTAAGACAAAAACTCATCGAGCAGCAGCACCCATTTACAGAGGTATATACGGGCATTGACCGTACACGCAAGCGTGCTGTGTCTGAATCAATTATAGTACAACTACATCGTTTGGAGTTGGAAACAGGAACTCCGCTTGCCTTATGTCGTGATATATTTATTTTTAGCTACTGCACTCGCGGAATGGCATTCGTAGATATTGCCTACCTCAAAAAGTCAAACTTACAAAATGGAATGATTTGTTACGCTCGCCGCAAGACCGGGCAACTATTGAGTGTGCGAATTGAGCCGAGCATTCAGCGCATAATGGACCGCTATGCAGACACAGATTCGCCTTATGTATTCCCAATTTTGAACTCGCTTGACGCCAACGAAGCATACGAGCAATATCAGGTTGCCTTAAACACTCATAACCGCTTACTCGGCAGATTATCAGAGATGTTGGGGTGCGGTTGCAAATTGACCTCCTACACTTCACGCCACAGCTGGGCAACAGCAGCACGAAACCACAATGTACCAATTTCGGTCATCAGCCAAGGTATGGGTCACACCTCAGAACAGACCACGCAGATTTATCTAACAATGTTAGAAAATTCGGTAATTGACGATGCAAATAAGGGGATAATCAGTGATTTGGGTTAAGAGTTCTATCAAAGAACTATGGTTATTCTCAAAGTGGTTTATAAGCATTGTGTTCGTAACTTATTTGATATTTGTGTTTTAAAACATTTTTCACCGAACGTAGAGTTTACATCTTAATAGTTAAACTATTTTGAAAAAATAATTGGCCTAAATGTGTAATATATTGAAATTTTTGTTATATATTTGTGTATCTGTAAAGTGTTCTTTGATAGAACACGGCAAAATTTAAGAAAAAAGTTATGTGCAGATTGATAGATTGATTTAGTCAATACTTTCTTTCTAGTATGACAACAAAATAAAAGATAAGTAATATGAACAGTGTAAAGGAAACACGAGGACTTAAGTGTCCTAATCATGAGTATGTGAGAGATAATTATCACTTCACATATCAGCCGGCTTATCCTGGTGCGGGGCCTTTAAGTAGCACACGCTGCATTAAGTGTGGATATACAATGTCGTTACATAAGGTACAAAAACAATAATAGTATAATTATGCCAACATTTACAAGCACAAAAAAAAATAAGGATCAGTCTGATGATAGTCAACCCAGACCGTCTTTATTCAGTAAGAATGAAGATGAAAAAGCTGATTCTAGAAAGTTTATTGAAGATACCCCAAAATGGGAATTAGAACAAATCATACTTAGTGATAAGGTTCGTGAGACCATTTTAGATGTCATCACATTTTGTGAGAACAAAGATCGACTCATTGATGAATGGGGACTTAATAATTTTCTCAAGGGGAATTCATCTATAGGAATAAACCTTTATGGTGAACCTGGAACGGGCAAGAGTATTACCGCTGAAGCAATTGCTAATGCTCTTGGGAAGAAAATTATACGAGTGGATTATTCTGAATTGCAAGACAGCAAATGGGGACAAACAGAAAAAAACCTATCTCGGTTATTCAAGACGGCAGAAGAAAATGGCAGCATAATTTTCCTTGATGAGGCTGATGGCCTTCTTGGAAAGAGGTCTACTGATAAGCCAAGTTCAGATGCTTCTAATGAGATTAAATCACATCTTTTGACATTGGTGGATAGATCGAATGTTATAGTGATATATGCGACAAATCTGTTTAAGAATTTTGATAGAGCTTTCTTCAGAAGGATTCTATATCATATTAAATATCCTATACCTACTAAAGAAGAACTTGTTGAATTATGGAAGTTTCATCTTGGAGACACAGAGTTTCTGCAAAGAATGAACTTGTCGTCAATAAAAGAAATTCCTAAAGATGTAAATAATTTTTCGTATGAAACTATATCTGAACATTCGCTAGGCCTAGCTGGTGGGGATATAAAAAATATCACTCTCAAGTTGTGCGTTAAATTGTGTTCCGCAAAGTATAAAACTTTAACCAATGATGTGGTAATTGCTGAAATAGAATCATATCTTGAGTCATTAGAAGACAGCAAGGGCTCAGAGTGTGTGTCAGAAGAAGATATTCCAGAAAGTGTTAAAAGAGAATTAAAACAATAATAATTAACAAAAAAAACAATTAAACTATGGTATGGTTATTTGGATGGGTAGCTGTTTTGCTACTTGGAGCAGCTCTTGCTGCCTTTTGGGAAGATGTGAAAAATTGGGCGAATGAAATTATTGATGACATCAAAAGTTTCGCTCAAAAAGCAATGGTATATGTTCAGCGTATACCTGGTGCAGTTAAAGAATTCGTTTACTACTTTGTCAACGGTAAGGTTAGAGTAAGAGAAACACCGATAGATAGATCTCTTACTGACGAAGAAATTGATAAGATGGTGGAAAAAGGTTTCTTGACGCGGGAGCAGGGCGAAGCAATGAAACGTGATAAAGATGTAGAGATTGGTCGTTGGAATAAATAAAAATGTTGAGCTATGCAATTTAATAATAATAAGGGAAAGGATACAAGACCTTTCTCATCGAAAGATGAGACGGGCAGTTTCAGTTTTTCTGAGGCTATCAAACAGCAGGTGTTTTTCAACTCTCGAAAATCTATTTTTGATTATATTGAAAGCCGTGGTCATATAAATAGTGCTGTTTTGAATGTGACTTTTACCAAAGGTCAAAAAGGACTTTTTTCAAAAATTTTCACACCTTATCATGTATCATGTTCATTATTTTACAAATTGGACAATGGGGATGTCCGTGTTTCAGAGAACTTCTTTGAAAAGGACTACTCAAGCGAAGGTTCATTAATTCCAAAATATATTATTGAGGTGCTTCAAACCGAAGATACATTTAATATTAATATGGATTCTAATGATCTGCAAACTATATATGACGAGATAAGTAATGAAATAGATGACACTGCGACTTATGAATCAATTCGTTCGCTATGTAAAAAGAAAGGAGTTAGTAGAATTATAATGATAGATAGAGTCTTTTACACTCGTATCGAATGTTATAATTCAGATAACGAGATGTTGGGAACAATACATGTTGGAGTGTTGACTGGTGTGCCAGAAGAATTCGTAAAAACATTATATCCTGGAGGTCAAGTTGAACATGTTCTTCAGTAACGATTAAAATAACTATTTTGAGGTTGACTATGCATCTTATAGATGTAAAGTCAACCTCATTTGTATTTACACAACTTATACGATATTTAACGATGCAGCCTAAAAACTTTATAGAAATCGCAGACTTTCTGAGAATAGATTCGATAAAAAAAGACATCAATTCATTATCGCCAAATGATAACGCAGAATTGTTTATTCCACTAGTTGGCGAGTTTAATGCAGGAAAGACATCATTGCTAAATGCATTGTTAGAGTCTTGCCAGTTGCCGTGTTCTAATATACCAACTACATCTACAATTTTTCAGATTAGATTCGGAAATGTAGAGCCTTCTGCGAAACTTATAAGAAGCACTGGTGAAGAGGTTGAGATTCTAGATATGCAAGAATTATCTAAGAATGAAACATACGATAATGTGGCGATGGTCTACATCAACGATACCTCTACATTAGTTCCTTCAAATATCGTATTAGTTGATAGCCCAGGTATATCATCAAACTTTATTGAACATACTCGTGCAATAGCTGATTTCATTCCTCATGCAGATGCTTTATTTGTTCTCGTTGACGCAAATACTGGAGGTATAACTCAGTCTCTGAAAGATTTCTTGAGGGTTTCAAAGGTTGTGGAGAAACCGAATTATCTAATTTTTACAAAGGCAGCCTTGCTGTCGCCAGAGTCAGTATGTTCAATAAAGAAAGCAAGCATTGCTCAAAACCAGTTCAATGAGGTTATATCTGTAGACGCATGCACAGGGAAATTGGATGAATTTTACGGTTTAATCTCAAAAGTCATTGAACAAAAGGATTCAATAATAGAAAATAGCAAAAATGCCAAGCTTGATTCAATTCGCCTGCAATTGGTTGAGTACCTAAAAGATTATATCCAAGCTTTAGATTCCGAAGAGATTCATGCTCCATCGAGTATAGAGGCCGACTTAGAGCTGCTGAATGAAAATGTCAAGTGGGTACTTGGCGAAACTTCAAAAAGCACCAAAGCAACGGAGAAAGACATAATAGATGAATTTTCGTCTGAGATTTCAGCAAAGTTAGACCTTATCGTCCAGAAAAAAAGGGGAGATTATAACCTTGCTGCGAAAAACTCAATCGATGACGCTGCAAGATTCGTCTTTAACAAGTATAAGCAAAATATTCAAACAAGATTAAAGAATCTCCGCAGGACAATATCTAATTGGGAAGATTCCGATGAGTTGGTGTATTTAGTGAATGAAATATCAAAAATAGACATTTCAAAAATATCATCACCAGATTTGTTATTTGACCTTGATTTGAATTCCATAGGTCATGAGCATGATGGGACAATATCTAAAGGTGTAAAACTTCTTGCGGCAGCAGGAGTTGCAGTTGCGGCTGTATATACTGGCGGAGCTGCGGCTGGACCAGTATTGGCAAATATCGATACGATTGCAGATGTTGCTGACACTGTATCTGATATTGCAAGTATTCAATCAAACAGAGATACGGTTGACAAGATCTCGCGCACTGTAACAAAAGCCAAAGGTTTCTTTGAAAAGGCAACAAATGAGTACAATAGCATAGAAGAAGAGAATTTGCGCTATGGTAATCAATTTGGGTCAGACAGAGGTATTGTTGAGACGATAGTTGGTAATGTTACCGAATCTTTGAGTCGTCCCCAGAGAGTGCGTGCCATAAATGAGTATGTTGAAACAGTATTGATTCCATCGTTTAAAAGACAAATTGCTCAGATTCGCGAAACTACGCTGCAATCCATAGAGACAATTATGTTAGATAAAGCGAATGAATTGGTAAACAACAAAAAGAAGTTGCTGCAATCTGCAAAAGAACAATGGGAGGAACGTTCTACAAATAAAGCAAAAGCACAAGAATATCTAATCGAATTAACAGCATAGTTATGGAAAAATATATAGTAGGGGCCGTCGTAGGTACAGTTGTAACCGCAATTGTATGTTCACTTATCAAGCGACCTAATAGCAGTCTTAATAATTGCAAGCTTGAGAATGAACAGCTAAAATCAAAGATAGTTAAACAAGAAAAGGAGAACGAGTACTTGAAGGGTGAAGTTGATAGGCAAAAAAGAAGTCTTCGTTCGGAACAAGAAAGGTATGACATTCTTAGGGATAAACATGAAACGGTTCAATCGGAGAATCTCAAGCTGAAAAAAATGATAAGTAAAATGCAATCTGAATAATTATGGCATCCACAAATACCGCTGGTTTAGAGCTTGCTTTTAACGAACTAATAGATGAGTTATCCAAGGTTCGTGATTTGGTGTCTCTCGCAGAATCATATAGAGACAAAGCAGACATTGTAAGTTCCTCATTAGAGAGATTTCTAACTATCGCCAATCAGAAATGTGAAAGATTGGAAGAAACGGTATTTAATGAGAATGCTAATATATCTGAGATAATAAATAATATTAACACATTGCAATCTTCAATTAATTCACAGATTGAGTCAGTGAACTCAGAAATTGCGAGCTCGGTGTTAAGTATCAAAGAACTGCTTTCGCTATATAATGAGCGAATTGGTGGTATTAGCCAAGTAATAACTAGCAACCATAGTGAAAGCCTTGATAAGGTAAAAGAACTTTCAGAATTATTAATACAACATCAATCTACCTGTCTAGAGAATATTGTTGCTACAATAGGTTCTGTAAAGACTCACATGTCTAATATTAAAGACATTCTATCCCCAACTATTGAAGATTGTAAAAAGACTATAATAGAAACCGCGACTAATGTTTTATCAAAATTAGACACAAGTTCAAGTGACTTGTCAAAAAACATTGATGAGTCTAAGATGGAATTATTTAATCGTCTGTCAGAAGCGAGTAGTTCCATCTCTGTTACTCTTGAAAATGTAATTGCAGATTTATCTCATTCTAAAGAAGAAATTATACAATCGGTTGGTAATGTAAACACTCAATTAAGCAAAGATATAACATCATTGTCCGAATTGGTTAAGTTCCAAGAACAATCAATTAAAAGGAACAATGAAGGTATTTCTTCCGCTGTCGAATTAATTAAAGAATCGATAAAGAGTATATCAAATTCCCGTGATATATTAATGAACGAGATTTCAATACGCTCTGACAAACTAATCGATTTGTTTAATAAGCAGTCTGGGAGTATTGCCTCTACGAAAGAATTGATAACTCAACATATCAACTCTGTTCAGAAAGATTTTCGGGATCAAAATTCGCAGTTAAAAGAATATCTAACCAGTGAAATTAAAAATCTACATACGACCCACAATGGTATAAACAATAATATTAGTAACCTTGAGGAAAAACTTCTTGATAGTTTGGCCCAATTATCAGAAAAGATTGATCAGAACAATAAGGCAAATAAAATTCTTTTAACAATTATTATTGTTCTATTGTCAATTTATATTCTATGCTCAATATGTCTGTAATATGGATGATTTAAGGAATAATCCCGCGCCAGAGTGGGTACAAAATATAAAGACAGCTTTTGCAAATTTAATTGTGAAAGTCAAGGAGCATGATGACTTTGTTACAACGATTGAACAATCGGATAAAGCTCTGCTGTCCCAACAAAACGAGGAACTCCTGAAAAGAAATAAGCGAGCAGAAAGGGATATAGAGGATTTACAAATTGAATTGGAAGAAATTGAAGAAGAAACTAGAGCTAAAGAGAAAAAGGCTCAGAAGCAGATATTAGATAGTATAAAGCAACAAGAACTAACTCAAGAAGAACTTTTAGCAAGCCAGAGACAGTGCGCAGAAAAGGAGAATAGCCTTAAGGACTTGACGAGGTCAATGAATTTTATGCGAGAAATACTTTCTGCCAAAGTAGCATCTGATAGCGGCACCAAAACTCTTTATAAAAGAATTGAAGATTTAGCAGAATTTATCTCGATAGATTTATTTGATTCTATTAAGCATCTTAGAGTATTAAAACTGATTAACACTACAATTGACGATAGATTTTTTAAAGAATGGTTAAGCCGATGGATTGTCAATGAAAGGAAAAATTGGATTAAAAACAAAACTACAATTGCTTTTGTCGGTGAATTTTCATCCGGAAAGACTTCAATAATTAACCTAATTCTCACTAATGGACATAAGGGTAAGAACCTTTTGTCTGTGGATAACTCTGTAACCACTGCAATTCCTACTTATATCTCTAATGCGTCCGAAGAGAAATACAGATTTTTTTCCTCAGATGAAAAACTTAAAGAAATAAGTAAAGAAACATTTTATAGTATTGATAAAAAAGTCATTGACAGAATTGGTTCCTTATCATCTCTTGTCAAATACTTTGTTATGACATATAATAATCCGGGACTTACCGCAATAAGCATTTTGGATACTCCTGGATTTAGTTCTAATGATGAAGAAGATGGCAGAAGAACCATTAGTGTGATTAATGAATGTGATGCTTTGTTTTGGGTTATAGATGTAAATGCGGGAGAGATTTCTGCGTCATCGGTAAAGACGCTAAGGGAACATCTGAAAAAAGACTTATACATTATTCTCAACAAGATTGATACAAAGTCTATACAAAGCGTTAATGATGTCAAAAAAAAAGTTGAAAACACTCTGAAGGATAATAACATAAAATATAAGGAAGTAATCCTATTTTCAAAAGAGACTTCTGACATTAAGGATATTCTAAACATAGTAAAAGCTATTGAACACAACGATGATCAAGATGCATTTTTACTTAACATTATAGCTGAATTAGATAGAATCATAGGAGAGTTAGAAACGAAAGTATTTGAATTGCAGGAACAACTTAACGAAAAGAATATCGAACTAATTAAAATTCGTGGAAATTTTGAGAATGCTCTTACCTTTATTAGTGACGCAAGTGAGGACACTTCCGATTTGCCCACATTGAAGGAAAGATTTTTCGGTTCTGATTACTATAAGATGACAAAAGAGCAATATAAATCTTTTAGCAATCATTTAACAACAATACAAAAATACGTTGATATTGCTAACGATTTATTTGATAAGATGAGTCATAACGAGACTGCAAAAGAGTCGTATAATAGCCAATATGTGAGAGCTAATAATATTTTACAAAAACTGAAGGATTCTAGAAAAGATATTGTTACACAGATAAATAATTTATACAATGAGTAATATATTCACAGAATACCAATCCCAAAAGGACAAGCTATATTTGATTATCAACAAAGCTCGGGAATACGAATGGCTTAATGATAATGAAGTAGAAACTTTAATTGAGAAATTGGATAATGACATATTGAGAATAGGCGTAATCGGTCAAATGAAGTGTGGCAAATCCACATATCTCAATTCACTTATTTTTGGGAACGATGTACTACCGTCATCTGCAACCCCTATGACAGCAGCTTTATCTGTTGTGACATATGGAGAAACTGCAAGGATTGAAGTCGAATTTTATTCAGAAGATGATTGGAAAGAACAAATCAAACTCTCCCAACAGCAATTTGACGAAAATTCATATGATGAATTCAATCTAAGAGTCAAGTCTGCAAAAGAACTTGTAAGGTATTCCACAAGATTGGGAAATTCATTGGACTCTCTACTAGGAACCCGTAAGCAAGATAGCTTAGAGAATTTGGAAGATTATGTTGGGAGCAAAGGAAAGTTTGTTTCTATTGTGAAACTAGTGAAGATACATTATCCGTTAGAATACTTAAAAGGTGTTGAAATAGTCGATACCCCTGGATTTAACGACCCGATACAATCGCGCGAAGCAAGAACTTCTGAATTTCTGAAGACTGCTGACGCTGTTGTTATGCTAATATATGCAGGAAAGCCTTTCTCTTTGGATGATAAATCCATATTGTTCAATAATGTTCGTAAATGTGGTATTGGAAAGGTCGTTATAGGTGTAAATAAATATGATATTCCATATGGTCAGGGAGACACTATGGAGAAAATTGCTCAGGATGTTAGAAATGCAATTCGCGAAAGCGCTGTTGAATTTAAGGATTATACAATTGATGAAATTGTTCAATCTGCAAATCCAATCCCATTTTCAGCAGAGATGGCGCTAATTTCTCAATATCCTATGAGTAAAATATTAGAGGATAATGAACATAGAACAATGTGGGAGAGATGTGCCGTTCGCGACAATCGATTATTTGACAATATTACAAGTCCACAACAGCTATATGAATTGAGCAATGTTAAAGAGCTCAATGATTCAATTATGCATCTAATAACTCAGGATAAAACGCTAATTCGTCTAAAAAAGATAGAATCAGTTATTGTTGAGAAAGGTAATGATATTTTGGCTCAAACCATTAAGGATTTAGAGCATAAGAAGCACACATTAAGACTATTAAATGCCCCTAACGAGGAATTAGAAGATATGCTCCATGATCTATCTGCCGCGAAACGAACCATAACTAGAAAGATCGAAAATCTTGAATTAGATTTAGAAGAGTATTTCAGTGACTTTATTCAAGAAACAGGAGAAGAATTAGAAGACTTGTTTGATAATTCCTGCAAGAAGTGTATTGGTTTTGTTGATAATATTGGTTTAACAGAATCAATAGACCAGTTAGTTAACAAAATTCAGATTGAATTTTATGGCACAGATAAATCTTTGACTCGTAAACTGAATCGTAGTGTAAAGACATTAAAAGAGAATATTAATATACGTATAGTAGAATTTTTAAATAGCTTATCAAGAACCATTGGACGCGCTTTGCCTGATTTTGATTGTGACGGATTTGTTAACTCTCTTAGAAAGCAGTTGCAAATAACTGCGTCATTTGAGGATATGTTTAAGGAAGATGAAAATGAGGATTACACGCTCTTAAACTTTTTAGGGGATATAATGTCCGGATTCTTTGAAGGTTATCTGAATGTGTTAACTTTAGGATATTATGAACGTATACAAGCCAAAAATAAAATCAGAGAAGGCATAAGCTCATTAATGGCACAATTTAATATAAGACCATCATTAGAAGCTACACTCAAAAATAAAGAAGACATAATCAAGCAAATTAATCAAGCCTGTTTTGAGGACTTAATCAATCCTATTGAGACAATGATCAACAATACAAACAATGATATTGATCAAAAAGAGGAACAAATCAAAACTTTAACAAGCGATATCTCGAGTTTGGAGCTAAAGAAATCAAGATTGGAAGAAGAATACGATATAGTTAAAAGTATGGTGGCAGAATGTTATTTAAACTAATGTCAAACATTAAAGTATTAGTTATATGAGTTTTAAAGGAACATTTACGAGAATTGAAAGTAAAAGGTTAGCAGGTTGCATTGTAATATCGTTTTCTTTGAAGTGTACCAACCTTATGTTCGGAGAAACAGTTGATATCGCAATCTTCCCGTCTAACGGTGGGCAACCGTGGTATTTCCGAGACTTGAAGTTCAAAGCTGGTGAAACATATGTATTCAACTTTGATACTGTAGACTGGAACTGGTGCCAAGGGGATTGGGCTGCGATTGTCGGCAAGAATGATAAAATAATTGAAAGGTGGCCTTTGCAACTCAAAGAATATAAACCTGGAGAATGCCCTTCTTGTCACGGCACACATAAATGCCGTGCCTGCAATGGTCAAGGCTTTATATACCCAAAAGGTGAAACTTGGAACTACCAGCGTTGCCATCAATGTGGTGGTACCGGCATTTGCCAGACATGCTATGTTCCCAGAAGAGGTGGTGGATATGGAGGCGGTCCGTCAGGTTTGAAGCCTTTCTAAAAATTGTTGCAAGTTATGAACCTTAAAGGAGAATTTTCTTGGATACAGAGCCTACGACTTGGTGGTAGAAAAGCCATTTCGTTTACATTAAAATGTACGAATCTACTATACGATGAAACATTTAATGCCGCGATATTAGATGGTTCAGGATCTTTGCAGCCTCTTTACTTCACAAATCAGTCTATCCCTGCTAGAAAATCTCTTAGATTTGATTACGACACAGTGGGCTGGGATTGGTGCCAAGGAGATAAATTTGTGATTCTGGACAATAAAGGCAAGATTAAGGCTGAATGGGTGGTAAATATGAGAACATATGCATACGGAGAATGTCCGACTTGCCACGGTACTCATCGATGTCCTCAATGTTCTGGTAGTGGTCGCATCACTGATAGGCACACTCATATGATTGAAACTTGTCAGTCTTGTGCTGGAAGTGGGCAGTGTCAAACTTGTTATCTACCAGTTAGAGGCAACTCAAACATTGGTCAACCTATGGGTTTTGACCAAAGAACTAATAACGCAGAGACTTCAAAACAAAGGCGTATTGCAGCTATTAATAGCCGCATATATGAGTTGCAGTCAAAAATTGAGAAAATTGAATGGGACTTAAGAATAATGAAACTTAAAGACCATTCATATAGCTCCCATATGACATACACCTCGATTTTGCAGTTGAAATTTACATATGAGCAACAGCTAATTAAATTGCAATCTGAATTGCGACAACTCGAATTAATGTAGTCAGCAATTTGATAGAAATAAAGTATAAGACCGTTCATTTGAAATAAACAACTACTATGACCAAAGACGCGATAGACCAAATATTTGATAGAGCTCGTCACGGAGATGTCTTTGCCCAGGCACTTATGGGGCAGCTACTCTGTGAGGGCAAATATGTACAACAAGATAGGCAGAACGGCATTGGTTGGCTCAGAAATGCTGCGCAGTGCAATTGTTTGTACGCAAGAGAGCTCATAAATGAGTATTTGAGTGCTCCTATGCAGGAACAAGTGCATACTCCCCAGAATACAAATAGCACACAAAGGCCTAATACAACGGAGGGCAATCCTGATGTAGATAATCTTGCTGAGCTAAAATCCTTGATAGGTCTTGAGCGTGTAAAGCAAGATGTGGATTCATTGCGCAACCTTATCAAGATTCAGACGATGCGTAAGCAGCAAGGACTCCCCAATACTTCGGTATCATACCATTGTGTGTTCTCTGGCAATCCAGGTACGGGCAAGACCACGGTAGCTCGCATTGTGGCAGGTATCTACAAGGAACTCGGCATCTTGAAAAAGGGGCATCTTGTGGAGGTTGATCGTTCTAAACTTGTTGGAGAATATGTGGGTCAAACTGCACCAAAGACCAACAAGGTGATAGATGAGGCCCTTGATGGCGTTCTATTTATTGACGAGGCATACTCACTTGTTGGCGAGGGAAGCGATTATGGTGCCGAGGCTATTGCAACTTTGCTCAAGCGTATGGAGGATGACCGTGACCGATTGGTTGTGATTCTTGCCGGTTATACGAATGAGATTAAGGAGTTTATTGATTCTAACCCAGGTCTCCAATCTCGCTTTAACCGCTACATTCAGTTTGACGACTACTCAACGGAGGAGTTAACTGAGATTTTCAAACGCAACTTGCGCAAGTCGAGATACAAGATTAAGCGTGACGCCTTCGAAGAGTTACAGAGTGTCATCGAGCGTGCAGTTGCCTCACGCGACAAAAACTTCGGTAATGCACGATATGTACGCAACCTTTTTGAGAAGGTTGTTCAGAATCAGGCTAACCGATTGGCAAGAATGGAGAGTATTGATAATGATGAGTTGAGTATAATTACTCGAGAGGATATTAACTTCTAACACGAACTACTATGGACGAACTAAGCAATCTTTTTGGCGGAGCCGAGCAGTTGTGGCAATATATCAAGATATATGCGGCCAAAGCCGGTCGCGAGGCTACGCGCGTAGTGCTGGAGCTATACTATGTGGTTAAATCGCCGCATACCCCTGCTTTGGATAAGACTCTTATCATTGCTGCACTCGGATATCAATTACTTCCTGACGATAAGAAATTACTGAGTCGAGAGAAGTATGGATTGTTGGGATTGCTTGATAATGGTGCAGCTTTAGCATTAGCCTATAATCGAGTTAAAACTCGTGTTACCCCTCAAATTGAGGCACAGGTAGATGCTATTCTAAACCAGTGGTTCGGTTCTGAGCAACCACAGATTGATACCACTTCGGGGCGTCCTCAGATACCAAGTGGTAACAACGAATTTGATGGCAACTATTGGGAACCGCAACCAGCAACAATACCCGCAGCTCCCGAAACAACTATAAGCACAAATCGTCCAAATACTTCCCTGGGAGGATTTAGTGATGATGAGGATGTGGTGATTGATTAATTTACATGTAATTATACGTGAATATGGCGGATTCAATTATCGCATTTAGGAATCCCTCCTCACTATTTGCTAAAATTATGAGCGATAAAATATTTAATCACGATTGGTTTAGATTATTCAATCACACTTCGATGGATGAGTTTCTGAAGATGAATCAGAGATTCAAGAAGTTTGGTTTGACTCCAAAAGATGTTGAGGACGCGATTAAGTCGGCGTGTGATTTCTTTCATATCCCAATGCCTCGTATGATTCAAGATCTGACCAATGTCCATAATGGACAGACCATGTTTGTAAACTTCAATCCTGGCAGCTACGAGGATGATGTTCTATGTTTCAATATGCAGCAGTTGGTCGATATGAAAGTTGATAGCAAGGAGGCTTTTAGCCTTGTTATGACTCACGAGTGTGCTCATCGTGTTTTGCAGAATACACAGTTTCCGGGAATCAACAACGGCATATGGGAGCATGAATTAGCCGCAGATTTTTTGATGGGCTGTCGTGCAGGATTATGGGGTATGGATGATTCGAAGATTAGAGTAGGATTAATCTTAACAAATGCTAGTCCTACCCATCCTGAAGGAGCCCTTAGAGCACTTTTTGTGCGACACGGTATGTATAAAGCGATAGAAATGCGAGATAATTCTATTCCATTGAGTATACAGAATCTGTTGAATGAGTTTATGGCATACCGCCAAGAAAACCTTGAACAGATTCACCATTCTCAAAGAAAATTTTATAGATTCTAAAATGGAAGATATGATTTGTAATGCAAATGTGTACTCCGCATTTTTGGAGGGGAAAGCAACCAAGGATGAGATGCGCACAATCCTTAAAAAGATGATGCGTGATTCTCGACTAATGATGAAGCTTAATTTGGCTGCAGCAGTCAGCAGTAGAAGGGAAAAAGGCGAGAAGATAGTCTGACAATATGACACAAGAGGAACTATTCGAACATATGAGAGAGTGGAAAGCATTCGTCAGAAGGCATAATGCCAACATTTTTGATGTAATGTTCAAGGATATTGATTACTCACTTAAAGACAATGAATTGTGTTCCATTATTTCAGATATCGCACTTTTCTTCGGTTTGGATATTCCAAACATCAAGACTCATTGCGATACACTTACCAAAATAGAACTAGACTCGAATCATGAGAATTGCAGTGAATTGTATTACAATTGGCAATTGTTACAAAAAAGCGGAATAAATAATAGAGATGCTTTTACACTCTGTATGGTTCACGAGTTGACTCATCTCTATTTTAAGGATACAAGATTCTTACTATGTAGTAATGAGAGATGGTGTCACGAGTTGGCTACTGACTATGTTGTAGGAATATATTCTGCACTAAAAGGGATTGCAACAAGTAAGTACAAATATGTAGTGCGGCAATTGCCAAAGACTCTAACACATCCCAAAGGTGTGCATCGAGCAGATGTTGTTGAGTTTGCCCGTGAGTGTATGTTCAGGTTCCCTTGGTGTGATGTCGATTCTGCAATGGCCGGACTCCCTGCATTTGTTTATGGTAGGCAAAAGTTGTTGAATGAGGAATTAGTTCAGTGTGTAAGAGATATAAAAGAGAAAAAAGATGTAATTTTGCAAAATAAACCAATTGTGATAGAGGACTTGTCTGATAATAACTTGCTTAAGCAAGCAGTGCTAAAATATAAAAACTCAAAATAACACCATTATGACTACGATATTCTCAAAACCTAATAGTTTCAATGCTGAGATTGTGCGAGAGAATTCCGCTATCTCGGGCTTGGAGGATGGCAAAGTATATGTACTTGCTGCGCGTACTGATTTGTTTGTTGATGCAGTAAAAACTGCGATCAAGCATTTCAAGAACTTGATGGATAACAGAGAAGGTCTTATCTATCATTATGATATTTCTGTTATTGAGAATGTTGAGTCTGTAATTACATCAGGTGCACTACATGATGCTGTGCGGAACGGTGTAAACATTATCCTCCCAATAAGCACCCCGAATATAGCCGAAAAGCAATATATCGTAGCAAAATCGGAAGCTGCATTATTGGATATGTACATTCCTTCAATGGTTATGCAGGCAGAGAACCTGACCAAGAAGGCCATTGAGGAAGCGTTGATAAACTTAGCGATTCAGGAATCGGAGAGTTGCAGTAAACTCCTTGGTGATGTATACCTCAACAATCTCTCATCCGAAGTTGATGATGACCCTTTTAGAGATCTCTTTTGCAGTATGGGAGATTTCGCAATGGCGATGGCTCCAACACGCGGTTTGTATGGAGCAATCCCAATTGATACTTCATACAAAAAGTCTCGTGAGATTATGAGTCGATTTGTGGAGAATTGTAAGCTCATCAACAAAACTGAAAAGAAGAACAAGTTAAGTAAGGTCCAGGTCGAAAAACTGCAAAAGGCACAAAGTGAGGTGAATTATGTATTTAACTTGTTTACCCCTAATGTGTATAGCAGGTTTGCACTACAAATGATGAAGAAGAACGATATCTCCTTGGCTTTCGACAACTGCATCAACAGGGATAAGATTGCAGCCAACTCTAAACTTGTGGTGTCTGTAGAGTACGCTAAGCCTGAGATAGATGCCAAGCTCGATCCTAAGATTGTCAAAAAACTTAAAACGAATGGTAAGTTCAGAGTATATCTAAGCGATGGCGAGGATACCGTTCAGGTGAAATTTGGTCGTGCTGCATCTTGCATTGTATATATTATGTATTTGCTTGATAGAAAACAGCGAGGCGATGAGATTGATACTCTCAAAATATCGAACAATGAGAAATTGTTTTGCGAATTGTACGGTGCTGTGTATAATAAATCTGAGGCAAAAGATACATTCAAGACTCTTGAGTCCAGATTTGACGGTGGCAAAGTTAAACGCTCTCGCTTAACGGATTGCTATTCAGATATTCGCAAGGCACTTGATGAGTCTGTATCTGAATTTGGCGAATCGGCACTTCCATTCTATATTCCGAATGAGTATTCTCATATTACAGTGTTAAGTAGTAATATTTCTATTCATGAGGCTTTTGAGAATCTTTCGTTTGTATATTAAAAATAGACCATTTTTAGCATTGTTTCAAAATGTAACAATCTGACATATTGATAGATGACGCGCCCTTTCATTGGGCTGTCGCAAGGTCGTATTTTTCCATACTGTATAGCTTAATTTTGTATTCAGATAACGATGCAAAATTAAGCTTTTTTATTGGTCAAAATTTTAAAAATATACGGTATGAAAACTAAGAACTTTGTAGGCACAATCGCAAGCCTTATCGAAACTGCGAATGACAAGCATTTCACTTTGGATGCTGTTGAGGTAATGGAGTTTGTAAAGCAGGTAATCTCTGCTATTACTGAGGAGTTTTGCGTGCTTGGCAAGGCGACCGCCATGAGTGGTGAGCAGGCTCTTGCGAAGGCGGAAGACATTTATGTGGATGCAGATGGTGAGTTGGATGAGAATGTGGACTTCTTCTGCGATAAGGAGGCTATGGAGTCTATCTACGAAACCGTCTATGCATTGATGACGGAGAAGAACTACAAGAGCGATGCTGTTCGTATTGTCGAGAGTATCAAAAGTGATGAGACTTTTGCATATGATTTCTTCTATGGCACAAAACCTGTGCCCGGCAAGAACATTGCCGGCCTTCGCTCTCGCATCATCAACCAGGTCCGTATGAGTTACGGTGTTGTGGTTGATCCTTTGGATTTCAATACTATCCTCTATGAGCACCTCTACTCCGAGGGTACTTGGAAAGTACTCAACTCTTACAACTACCGTAGTACCATTTTCCAGTGGTTGGGCACTGTTGCTTCGCACTGCATTATGGCCCACTTGGAGGAGAATGGCTATATCAAAATTTCTCGTGCCCGCACTCCGGGTAACACTCGCTTGGTGCTTAAGAAGAAGACGCCCGAGTATTGCCGTATCGTAATCGATGATATGGTAAAGATTCGTTCTATGCGCGATATGCTTTTTGCAGTTTATGTTGACCGTATCGACCAGGAGACTATTCAGGAGCGTTTTGGTATGGACGAGGAGATGTACAAGCTCACTCTTCGTGCTTCTGAGAAGACTTTGAAGACGGCATTGCTCAATACCGAGCATCCTTACGACGATGTCCTTGTCGATAAGGGTGCCCGTAAGATTATGCTCTCATCAGACTTCCTGACTATCATTGGTCAGACCAATGCTGCTTACAACGAGGATAGCCCTTTGCGCGAGGTGCTGGGTGTAACTCCTGACGATACAGAGTTCGATACCAAGGTTATCGACTTCCTCTACAACTTCACCAATAACCTTGATTGGAGCGACGAGGACAAGTATGTATGGCAGAGCCGTTACATCAAGAATGTGAAGCCAGATGATGTGGCTGAGAATCTTCCTAATCGCTCTCGTCCATGGGTGGATACACGCTATTCGCGCCTCAATCGCCAATTCAAGGAGGCCATTCGTGAGTGGTGGGCAAATATTAACCGCTAAGACTATACAGCTATGATTCTCACACTGAACACTAAGTTTGAGGGATATACTCCGGTGCAGGTGCTCGGCAAGAGCACCTCGTACCGTGAGGTGTACCTTGCTAAGAACAGCTTTGAGCAGGATGTTGTTCTTACCGTATACGATATGAACAAATTGCCCGAGTGTTTCACTGATGGCAAGATTCCTGAGTTTGAGATTATCCCACAGCTCACTAATGAGGCTTTACCTACATACATCGAGCGCGGAGACTACGACAACGATGAGATTTCATTGCGATGGATGGCGACAAAATATGTTGGCGGCATTACACTCTCTGAGTACATACACTCGGACTATGTTCGCAATGAACGAGAGATGCTCCATCAGTTCTATAACTTGTTGGTGGCAGTTAAGGAACTCTCCTGGCGTATGGGTGGCGGTTGTTGCAACAACATTTCTACGGATAATATCATTGTTACGGTAGATGCTGCCGATGAAGCAAAGTGGCATCTTGTGGGTCTTAATTGCGTGTCCGAGACTTGCAAAGGTCGTGCGACATTTGATACTTACGCAGCGTCTCGTTTCTTTCGAGCACCGGAGACATTGGTTGGGCATTACAATGTGAGGACAGACATCTTCTCATTGGGAATTGTACTTGCTATTATTATGCAAGGTAAGCATCCTTGGGAAAAGTTTATTAAAACAGATGCCCCTTTGCCAATTGCTGCTGTAGTAAAGATTATGCGCGATAATGCTCCAATGTTAGCAATACCAGATGCCCTAAAGAATATTGTTGCTAAGGCAATTGCAACCAAACCATCTGAACGCTACAAGTCCATAGAGGATTTTGGTGCTGCTATAGCCAAGTATCTCGGGAACGAGAACTTGAGCAGTTTTGAGTGTTTTGCTCCTGCACATTCAAAGCCTGTTGCAACACCTCCCGAGCATAAAACCGAGGAAGAGGAATCTGTGGATGTCATGAAACAACAAGCACCTCCTCAGCCAAAGTCCAATGTCAAGATTGAGAGGGTTAAGGGTAATGGCTTTAAGGATGTCGCAGGTATGGACCAACTCAAATGTAAACTTACTCGAAACTTTGTAGATATCGCTCAGAATCGCGAGTTGGCAGCACAATTTCATATTACTCCTCCTAACGGCATCCTGTTGTGGGGCCCTCCGGGTACGGGTAAGACATTTATCTCGCGCAAGCTTGCCGAGGAGAGCGGAATGTTGTTCAGCCTTATTAAGCCAAGCGACTTAGGCAATATCTATATCCACGGTTCGCAAAGTATGATTGCAGACCTTTTTACCCGTAGTGAGGAGCTGGCTGCAAAGAACAATTGTGGTGTTCTGTTGGTCTTTGACGAGTTTGACAGTCTTGTTCCAAAGCGAGGCGTGAATGACGATAACAATCAGGCGAATGAGGTGGCAGAGTTCCTTACAAGGCTCAACGATTGCGCCGAGAAGAATGTCTTTGTTGTAGCTACCACAAACCGCATCGACGCCATCGACCCTGCCATAATTCGTAAGGGGCGTATGGACGAAGTGATATATGTCGGACTACCCGATGAAGAAGCACGCAAGGAACTTTTGGAATTGGAACTTCTGAAGCGACCACACGAAGATATAGACATGGCTCGCATCGTTGAATTAACCAAAGGCTATTCGTCAAGCGACATAAGTTTTATCGTAAAGGAGTGTGCCAGATGCTCATTTGACGAGAGTATCAAGGCAAAGCACTTGGTGAAAATAGATCAACCGCTACTTGAAAAAACAATTGCTGGAACGCGACCTTCAGTGACAGCTGATGAACTCCGTCAGTTTGAGCGAGCCAAAGAATCGTTCTCAAGAGGGCAAAAGCCCGAACGACCTCGAATAGGTTTTGTCAAATAGTTGATAGATATTCGATGATACGACACTCTATGTAATAAACAACATAACAAAATAATATTATGAACCAGAAAGAGATTATACTTGACCAATTGAAGGCAATGGGCTTCGAGCCTATCGAACTTGGAGATGTAGGATTTGTATTCAAGTACGAAGATATGAATTACCTATACATGCCTGATGATGATGACGAGCAGTTCTTGCGCATTGTTCTTCCTCACTTATTTGAGGTAACAGCCGAGAATCGTGTTGCAGTATTGGATGCGATGCACGAGACGGGCATGATGCTGAAATATGCGAAGGTCTGTATTATGCATGAGAATGCTGCTTGGGCGATTTATGAGCATCGTCTTACATCCACCGACAATTTAGCTGAGCTATTGGAGCATATTATCCGTGTTCTCGAGGCTGCCGCTCACGTGTTCTATAAAAAAATAAACGGAGAAGATGTTATGGGGCGTCCAGAAGAGTCGGAGGATCGTTCCGATGAAGAACTTGAGGCAGAGTTGCAGAAGATGCTCGATAGCATTGAGGAAGACGAAGTGGCTAACTAAATAATTGCAGATATGAGTACATTTGAATTGGCGAAAGAGTTTATCGCAAGCCAGCGATACCAGATGTTGTACGAGGATAGTTCGGATGGCCACATCGCCTTCCGTTTCCAGATGAATACAATCCACTTTTGGGGAAACTCCGAAGATGAGCATTTCTTCTTTATGACACTGCCTAACTTCACGGATGTAACCGAGGAGAATATGGCACAAGTGAAGGAGAATTGTCATCAGATAAACAAAGAGGCTAAACTCGTAAAGCTCTATGTTTTGAATGATGTGATTTTGGCTGCTGCAGAGGTTTATTACCTTGCCGAGGATGACTTCAAGTTTCAAATGCTGAATGCCCTAAAGCATCTTGTAGCAGCAAAAGTAATGTATAAGAAACTTGATGAGTAGAGAAAAGTAACGCTTTGTTGGTGATAGCGCATACGAGTATCGAAAATTATCATTAAATTTATGAAGCTAACTTAACAATAATAAAGCTATGAAGAAGGTAAAGGAGATTCGCGGATTGAAATGCCCCAACCATGATTATGCGAGAGACAACTACCATTTCTTGTATGAGGAAGCTTACCCAGGTGCTAAGCCGCTTTCAAGTACAAGGTGTATCAAGTGTGGCTACACGATGTCGTTGCACAAGCCACAGAAGTATTAATAGCAATCACGACAGACTTGAATAATATGAACGCAGTAATAACCTACAAAGAGATTTCAGACTTCATTGAGAAGGAGCTCAAGATACGCCCTAAGTTCACCACCGTTGATGAGAAGACTCTTGAAGTAAGCTATAAGCCCGGAGTGTTTATGCCAACCATCAGCGTCAAGTTCCATATCGAGGCGATGCGCAAGGATATTGTATGCTTATCCTATGAGTGTGGTACTCCTGCATCACTGATGATTGCCGGTGTTGTGGCCTACCTTGAGGAGAAGATTCCAAGTGGTATCGAGGTGAATACAACAGATAAGCGTGTGAATATCTACCCGCAGCGTTTCAAGCAGATTGAGAAGGTCTTGGAGTATGTGGTGCTGTCTAACATAACATTCGAGGAGAACTCGGCCAATGTAGTACTGACAATTGTTTAATTATGGACGAACTGTAATATAAACCAACTGGATACTCTTACCGCGTAGATGAAAATGTCTGGGCGGGAGAATATCCCGTATGGGAGTGGAAACAAGGTGCAAGAATGCGACAGTTGAAACTTTTATTGATAAAGTGATAGAACTTTGTGGTAAATCTACTCAATAGTATATGACCCACACAAGGGCAAAAATAAAAAAAGAATTGTAAAACTTGGTCCCGCGCTGTCACGAGGCGTAGAATGGAATCGTAGCCAGAAGGAGTATAACACTTGTTGGTCGTGAACAACGATGTTCCCTGCTCCTTGCCAAATAGATTAGTCGTAAGTTGGCTGCCTTGTCGGGAAATGACAAGACCTCCTCGCAGTGGTTAGAAGATGGAGGATGGAGAGGATGGACGCATCCTCTCCTTTTTGTTGATATGTGTTCAGCACCTAGTCATTATCACACCAAGGTATTTGCTGCCGCTCCTCAATGTGTTCTCTGCGCACATTAAAGAAGTCCTCATATAGTTTCTGTATGTCATATAGAGCAAAGGTTAGTTGCTCTGGGATATACTCCTCTGACACAACTCTAAACGAGGTAACAATCGTAAAACAATTATAGTCCAATTTGGCAATACGGCCAATATGATCGTGTGAATTAACTACCCTAATAGTGTCTTCAAGTTCACATACCGTTCGATAGAAGTTTGGCAGGAGTAGAGTTACGGTTTTATATGTAGAATCGTAATAACAGAATGCTCGTTCAAGCATATAATTAAAACTAACACCACTTTTCTTGGTGTTTGTATCGGGGTTGTATCCCAGCTCCTTAAGCGTTAAGGTTATTTGTTCTATAACAGCCATAGTGCTAATATGTTTTAAGTTTACAACACTCTCGAAGCGATTTGTAAAATATGCTTCTACTCGAAAATTCTCTTATAGCATAGTCGCCACGTCTCATAATATACTGAAAGTCGTTTGGATTTATTGTTCCAGTGTCTAATCTCATATTTGCCACAGAGTATAATTCATCGTCTAAAAGCCACACAACTGCTGGAGATGAATGGATCGATATTTCGTTGATAAGTTCGTGAATTTGCAATGTCTGTTCTGTGTTATGGGCGTTGCAATGCGCGAACAAGGCCATTATACGTATCTCATCCCAATTGTTAAATATTGTAAATTCATATTCATATCCTCTGTATTTTGTAGTAATCTTATTTTCAGAAGTGTAGTTAACAGGCATCCCGAACAATTTTAAATATCTTTCAAGTTCTTTTGAGATGTCTACTTTTTCTGGATCCTTCTTAGACAACACTTTGTAGAAGTTGTCTCTATTAGTATACTCAAATCTGGAATACATAAATTATTTTTTTTAGGTTTGTATCTATTTGTAGAGAGTCCGTATAAGTGGAATTTCTATCAGAGAAAATTAATTTCTTTATTCCCTGATAGAATTTATAGCAAATATCCCTCTATATATAAAAAGGAACCTATGACAAAGATTTGTTATCCATTTTATGGCAGAGGCAAGTTTGCCTCATTGGCAAGCCTATTCAAATTTATCGCTGAGGATGAGATGCGGTATATATCACCATACTCGCTAATCAGCATTGTTCAGTACAATGTTCCATATCGAGACCATCTGCGAAGCTATGGTATCTATAGTCTTGTTGAGCGCTTATATAGGGAGGCTCCACAATTGAGGGAGAGACAAGTAATGATTGACCTTTTAATAGAGTGGGCGCAGGAGGAGCATATAGCAGACTACGATATTCAATATTTCCATATTAGGGATAAAATAACTATCCTTGGACATACTTTTAATGGACTATGCGATATAAGTCTAAGTGCTGAATTATGGGGTTGTGATTATGGTCGAGGGGTTGACTGTACGAGAGTAATACCAGCCTTTTGTAACGAGAAGGTGCACGTTGCTGATATATATAAAGGCTATCCCCAGTTTGATAACACAGATGTAGGTGATCATCGAGCCTATCACAATTACATATTCCGCAATCATACTATTTCAGAGGGGGATATTGAGCGAGTTATGCGTACTCCACATGGATTCAATTTCTGTATGATGCACGAACATATTTGTGAGGATCAACTCCCGATTCTTTATTATAGTGGGGCTGGAAAATATATGCTTCTTGCGACCAAGAAGGGTGAGTAATTTTTTTGCATTCAAGTGATAGAATAGACTGCTCATCTGCTCTATAATAGTAAACGAACTATAACTTAAAAATGAATACTATGTCAAAGCAGTGTCCTAATTGTAAAGGTTATAACACAGAACTTAGTGTTATGGGTAGCGCAGAATATGCAATAAAAGGTTTGGCTAAAGCAACTGTAATTGCTGGAGGCTTTGTAGGCGGAGGGCTTCTTTGCGGCCCATATGGCGCAATGACAGGAGGCAAGGAAGCCAAGAGAATAACTAGTAAATGGACAGAGGGTGTCAACCTCTACCATTGCAATACCTGCGGAAATGAGTTTGAGTAGTATCCGTTCGCAGCAATATATATTTAGTAAGCTACTAAGCATCCATAGACTGGCATAATATGCGTTATATTTGAACTTTACTACTATGAATAAGATATGTTTTCCACATTATGATTGTGGGGAGTTTCGCTCGCTTGCTAAGGCTATAAAGTTCCTTGGTGCTACGACCTATTCATTGTCGAGATATGCTCTGCGCGATATTGTCTTGTATACCCCTTGTTATCGCGACCATCTGCGTCGTTATGGTGTGGAGGATTTGATTGTGCACCTTATTGAGGAGGCTCCTCAAATTAAGGATGAACCTGTATTACTCCATCGCTTGCGTCGCTGGGCAGAGGAGTCGCCATTAGCTGATTATGATATCCGGTGCTACAATATCAAGGACAAGATCACCATTCTCGGTCATACATTTAAGGGCCTCAAAGATGTTAAACGATATGTAGAGACTGTATGGTGTGAGAATAAAGAGGAGCTACCTCTCGAACCGAACGTCGGCACTAAGCGCTGCGAAGGCCTACATGTTGGTTGTTATTTCGAAAATTATACGGGATATGAATCAATGTACTATAAGGAGACTCGCCTTTGTCAGAGTTATATTTTTCGCACTACTCCGATATCTCAGAACGATATAAGTTGTCTGCCGTGTGCTCCACATGAATTGGAGTTTCTCAAAGATCATGAGGGGATAGATGTGGCGTGGTTGCCAATGCTATACTATCCAGACGAAGGGGATTATATGTTTATGGTAACAAAACGTGAGGTTGAGATATAGAAAATTTGAACGCTATAGTCTGTATACGACACCTGATGGTAGTCAAAATTATAAAATAATGTAGAACTTTTGGTCCCACGCTATCACGAAGCGTAGAATGGAATCGTAACCACAAGGAGTAAAATATTAGCTGGTCGTGAACAGCAATGTTCCTTGCTCGTTGCCAAAGTAAAAAAGTCGTAAGCTGGTTGCCTTGTCGGGAAATGACAAGACCTCCTCGCAGTGGTTAGAAGATGGAGGACGGAGAGGATGGACGCAGACTTTCACGATTGGCAAGCTGTCCGAACATCATTGCAAGAAATTGATTCCAACAGGTCAGATGTTTGACATATCGGTCACCGTTGTACTTTGCAACGATGCGACGAAATTTGAAGCAATCAAGAAATTCGACTAACTGAGCGAAAACATATTTGTCCTTATTCATTGCGGTCAATAGTTATATGACTGCAAATTTATAATTTCAAATCGTTGCGCCCGAAAAATCTCTACAACTAACTATATTTCAATAATTTCAAAGAACATTCCCCAATTTTAATGGGACAGTAGTGATCTATATTTGATAACGGGGCATAAAATAAATTTACAAAAAAAGTAAAAAAAGTCATCAAAAAGTTTGGTGGTTAAAAAAAATGTAGTACCTTTGCACTCGCAATCGAAAGGTTGTAGACAACATAATGCGGAAATAGCTCAGTTGGTAGAGCACAACCTTGCCAAGGTTGGGGTCGCGAGTTCGAGTCTCGTTTTCCGCTCAACGAAGAAAAGCAGTCCAAACGGGCTGCTTTTTTCGTTTGACACGATGACTCGCCCGAAGCGACCCCACTCACCCCTTTCGGGCTTATTGGTCAAAAATAGTACATAAATGCGGGTGTTTGCCCGCATTTTCTACTTGTATTTGAGCTTAAAATACTCGTCTATAAAGAGTCTTCGAAATTACTTCGATTTCCCATAGTGTACTCGCAGTGGGCTATAACTGTGTGGATTGCGAGTGGAGAGAAAAAGTTTCGGCTTTTTCTCTTTTTTTATTGCAGATTGTCAGAAGTTGTCAAAAACCAGTAGTACCTTTGAGGTATAAATGATAAAAGTATGAAAAAAGGTATTGTAATTAACCTCAGAGGAGGTAAAGAGCGCACTGAGGCGTTGAAGAGTGCCTATAAGGCTGTTGCAGAGTGTAGTGAGCGACTTCGAGAATTATCTGTCGAATTGGCATTAAAGGGTGTATGGAAAGAGTGGAGCGATAGTAAACCTATCGGTACAGAGTATAGCTTCACTTATGAGCAGATGCATCAAACCGGTGATAGAGAGATTGATGCTCTCGTTGCTTTAGTTGATAATCTTGAAGATTATCTCGATGAACATAGTCGCTATAAATGTAAAAGTAAAACTAAAGAGCCACTGCTATGTGAAAGCCGTGTTATGTCGCGCGAAGAGTGGCAAGAACGATTTTGGCCTTTGAGCGATAATGAGTGGAATAACCTTGTAAAACAGCATCTTGTGCCAGGTACTGGGTCAGTACAATGGCGTCGCTTTGAGGAGTTGCTAAACTCTCGCCAGCCGACTAATGACAACCCAAACTTTACTGAGGCGGAAATACTTTTCTTAGGTAAAATGGACTTAGTACGCCTCGGCGAGAGATTCCCTTATGCAGCAGAATGCTATATGCTGATTACCGAGTAATTGGTAATTTAGCCAATATTTATTAAATTTGTGAAACGTGTAACCGAAACAAGATATATATGAAGGATGTTATTAACGAAGTATTGGAAAATTTAGCTAAGCGTAGACCCCTATTTTGGTCGGAGGCTGATTTTCAGTTTGAGTTTGCATGGGAGCTACACACAAAGTTAGATGGTAAGGCTAAGATATATTTGGAGCGTAGATTTGAAATTGACATGGATTCAAGTGATAATGCCAATGAGAAATCGAATCAGTCCACAACAAACAAGAGTCTAAATAAACTTTATGTTGATATTTGGGTAGAATACGACAATAAAACTTATCCAATAGAGCTGAAATACACTACTAAGAGGTGCAAGATTTATGATCCTGAAAATCCTGTAGAAACTAAAGAGCAGTCAGCGCGAGATATAGGCTGTTATAGATTTTTGTGGGACATAAAACGCTTGGAGGAGATTAAAACATCTTTACGAAATAAAGAGGTTAAAGGTTACGCCATTATGCTCACGAGTGACGCAGGTTATTACAATAAATCAAAACAACCAACCATTTTTGACAATTTTAGACTTACTGAAGGTCGAACAATCCCACCTGATAGAGAATTCAAATGGATACTCAACAAAATTGCAGCCGAAAAAATTAAGAGTCATTGGACTAAGCATTGGCCTGAGTTTATGCTAAAAGGAAAATACAAACTCGAGTGGCAAGATTATAATTCAGAAACAAGTATAAGAGTTGTAGATGATAACGACAATGAGATTACTCTAAAATATCTTCTTGTTGAAGTCTAAATTGGACGAAGATAAAGCCCGCCCGACAATTAGTGTTTGGCGGGCTTTTTTGGGTCAGACTCTCCTCGAAAGTGAGCGCAGAAAGTATGTTTACTTTTGAGAAAAGTTTTTGCGTTTTTATTGCTCGCTAATTACACCATCAGATACTCATATTTTCAGATTCAAAAATATAATCCTTTCATATACATACAACCCCGCCTTTTGCGGACTTTGCAAAGAAATTACTACCTTTGCGACCCTTTATCAAAAAAATTACAGCTATGAGAGAGATAAATCCCCAAGAGACAACACGTGCATACGCCTTTGAGATGTGGATGAGTTCGCCGATGCCGATGGTAACCTTGACAAAGACATTCAACATTACTCATATCTACAAAATCAGCAAGAAGAGTGGTCTAAAACTAAATATGCTGTTGTGTTGGGCTATTTGCAAGGCAGCAAGTCAGGTCGAAGAGTTCTATACTCTACCGATAGATGGTAAATTATTCCGTTTTGACAGACTCGCTGTCAATGTTATTGTTCCCAACGTTAGGGGCGGTATAAATTCGTGCGACATACCTTACAGTGAGAATTTAGAGCAGTTCTGCAAAGATTACGCTACTCGCACAAGCAGTGTGGCAAAGAGTTGCCAGAGTATCTTCGAAGAGGAGTATATGGTTGTCGGAACATCGGCTATGATTGCAACAGAGCTTGATTGCATTGTAAATCAATACACCGATAAGTTCCTCAATCCTATGGTAATGTGGGGTAAATATAGAGAGAGTTGGTTTAAGAAAACATTGCCAATCTCGTTCCAATTCCACCATACCCAGATGGATGGCGCTCACGCCGCGAAATTCCTTGACACTTTGCAGCGAGAGATTGAAGGACTGAAGGCGTAGTTGATTTTGCGAAATCGGAACGACGGGAGAGTGAAGAAACCCCAAAAGTTTTTTGTCCAAACTTTTGGGGTCACTTCACTTTTTTGCTTTTTTATTACTATTGCAGCAATATCATCTTGCCCTCCAGAGGACTTATACACAATTTTTTCATCCCTACTGCGTTGTAAGTGAGGGTACCACAAAGGAGATTAAATCTATTAAATATCTATTAGAAATTATGAGACAATACTTCGTAATTTGTGCGATTATGCTGCTTGCATCTTGTCGTAGCAATACAGATAATCAGTTTACAATTGATGGATGCATTGATGGGGCAGAAGAGGGCGAAATGATATGCTTATCATATCCTATCAAGCAGGGAGAAATATGGAAATGGCAGCGCGACACAACCTACATTAGCGAAGAACGCTTTTGCTTCAGAGGCTGCATTGATGACCTACGAGCGGCATCGCTCGCATTTCCAAATATGGACTACGTGAATCTTTATATAGAACCTGCAAGGATTGCATTTAAATCAAAGCGCAACGCTCTTTACGATTACACGCTGCAAGGATTGTCTGTCGATAATGAGTTGGCGGAGTATCGTAACACATTTGGTGAGTTGGAGCGCGAATTATGGAGCAACCATCACTCGCTACAGCGCAAAAATGAAGAGTGGATAGCTGCATACAACAGTGGCGCAGAGGATTATCAGGAGCCTATGGCTGAGTTTTATGCTCTTGTCGCAAAGCATCGCACAATGAGTCATCGTTGGACTTCACTGGCTGCTGAGTTTGTGCAGGCACACCCCCACTATAAAATCACGCCCTCGATTCTCGAAGCACTTGTGACACAAGGTTGTGATGTAGTGTTGAATAATGAGTATAGCGGAACTATGGGCGAGCTACTCTCCTTGCGCCACGATATTGCTAAATCGTGCGGCGGCGAGGTTGGCACTAAGGCGTTGGACTTTGTGTTAGACTCGGCAGATGGCGAAAAGGTTAAGTTGTCTGATAGATACGCTAAAGGCTGTCTCCTACTCGATTTCTGGGCGAGCTGGTGTCGCCCATGCATTGCCGAAATACCTAAATTAGAGCTCCTGCACGATAAATATGGGGATAAATTGCAAATACTCAGCATCTCTGTAGACGAGGATAGAGGACAATGGCACAAGGCCATTGAGCAACACAACCTCACAGCGTGGCCACAACTAATTGTTGACAGACCTGCGGATGGCGATTCATACTATTTCAGGGCGCAGAGTGATTTAGCAACTGCGTATGGTGTAACCGAGATTCCCTGTTTCCTCCTTGTTGATTCGCACGGTGTAATTATCGGTCGCTGGCCACACTTGACAAATGATGTGATAGATGAAATTCTAACAAAAATATAGCACTCTGTCAGATTATTACAAAGGGGTGCTATCTCGATTGTACATCGGTAGAAATGCTTCTAATTAGGTGAGAGGCCGCCTACAGACTATGCCGAGCGTAAGCGGTAGAAAGGAACCTATGCCTAAAACTGCATCACCAATCAACTCCTAACAAATTGGGGGTAGCTAAAATACTTTTTAGTCACCCCCATTGCTATTAATACAGGTCACATATCAATTTGCCCTCGAATAACACACTCCTCTGCGAGGAGTCGGCGATTGTTATAAAAGGATACGCAGCACTTACTCTGCAGGTGGCACATCGAAGTCGATCCTATCGACGGTGAGTACCGTAACCTGCTGCCCGTTGTATGGCCCTGAGCACTCGGCACCGAGCAGGCGACCCTCGCTCTTAGAGAAACGGGCAACTATCCCGACCTTGTCGCCCCTGGTGCTAACCGAGATTACATCTCCCTCCTCGCTGAATTTCAGCATCAAGCCCATTGCAACGGCATACGCTTTCAATTTTTCGAGTGAGGCAAGCGAGGTGAGGTCTATTCCTCCGTGGGGACGTTCGAGTACCAATTCTCCGTTCTGGTAACGTCGATAGCTCTCGCCGTCATAGAGTTCCATACTACGAGACTTGTCCTGCCATTTGATGGCCATTCTTACTTTCGACTCCTCTTTGCTAATCTCGACTGTGCCCTTCATAGGAGTACCTTCGAAATCAAGGTCATAGAGTTCCCATGAGTTCTTGTTCTCGGTAACATTTGCGGTGAATTGAACAAGGTAGTTATCCGATTCGAGCAGTTGAGTCATTGCTCGCTCGACCACCTCGCGGGCGGTGCTGGTCTGCACGCCGCTAATGCCGATGAAAACTGCCACTGCTATCATGGCGGCAACGGCACTAATGCGTACTGCCTGCCATAGCGGACGTGGGCGCGGTGCGGGTGCTTTGAACGAAAGTGAGGTGGTGGGAGTGAAATGCGGAGTGAGAAGATTCACAACGCGAATATCCGGAAAATTGTCTAAATTGTTGTTGGTTTTCATAATGTTGCTCTTTTTACAGTGAGTTAAATCAGCCCGCGCTTTTCGAGGGCTTCGCGCAACTTGTCAATGCCATAGCGAAAACGCGATTTGGCCGTTGTGAGAGGGATGTTGCAAATCGAGGCAATCTCGTCAAATTGACGACCGCCATATATTCGCAATCGTATCACTTCGCTCTGCTCATCGGGCAGGTGCGACATAAGTCGTTCAATCAATCGAAACTCTTGTTCGAAATCTTTTGGAGCGAGGTCGTCACTACTCAACGTATCGAGCGTTTCGGTGGTCGCAAACTGTCGTCGAGAGCGCAATGCTGAGGCGCAACTATTTGCCAATGAACGATAAACGTAGCCTTTCAGGTCTTCAATCTCGGATAGTCGTGCGCCTTGTTTCGAGAGCCGCAGGTATAGGTCTTGCACCACGTCGTCAGCTTCGGCGGCAGACCCTACCCGATAGCAGGCGTATCGAAACAGATGGTCGCGCTCGGACTGTATCAGCTCGGCGAGGCGGGTGAGTTGTTTGTTTTCGGTTGTTAGTTTCATAATTTGTTTTTGTTTATTGGAAACGCGCTTCCGAATATATAACGCTCAAAGTTCGAAAAAGACTTAACCTACTTACAAATTTATCGAAGAGCGGTTGCTCTTCATGAAGTGACCCCAAAAGTTTTTTGTCTAAACTTTTGGGGTCACTTCAAAACTTGTTGGACACTCCCTTTCAATATCTTTACTCCTTTGGTTCGGAGAGGTCAGGGCGAAATTCGAGAATGTCACCCGCTTGGCAATCGAGCGCGCGACAAATGGCATCGAGCGTAGAAAAGCGTATCGCACGCACCTTACCCGTTTTGAGCTTCGAAAGATTCACAACCGAAATATCGATGCGCTCCGATAGCTCCTGCAACGACATTTTGCGTCGTGCAAGCATAACATCTAAATTAGTAATTATCATAGCTTTCCTTTTTTACAATGTAGCACTCTCCTCTTCGTTCAACAAGCGAGCAATATTCATCAGCTCGGCTACGACCAGCAGCACTAAAGGTACAACTATCGACTCAGTATTCAAAATGTATGAACCACCTAAGCCTTCAGGTCGTAGTGTGCCACACAATTCGCTTGCAACGCTTCCCTCCAAAGCTCCGAGATTCGACATTATCAAACTGCGAATGCAGTAGGCCGCAGCCATCACGCGGAGCATGATAACAGATGCACGTGTGAAAAAATTGCCCGTGCGAAAACCGCAAATTGCCTGATATACAATAGCAAGCACTAATCCTATCAATGAGACAGTTGCTATCATCAAAATATAGAGCAATACAGTGCGTATTTCAGCCGCCGTAGTATCGACCTCGTAATCGCCGTCAGTAGCGTAAACAATATATTGCGATGGCTCGACAACAATCGCAGGCTCGTCAGCAGTAGCTGAACGTACGATGGTTGGAGTATTACAACTCTGCTCACCATCGGCAAGCATATAGCTTGGACGATTGACATCTAATGTGCCGACATATGTAATGTTCTCTGTCGTTCTCCAATCCTCGTCGAGTACAACACGCACGACAGAAAGAATCAAATCGGGAAGGAACATCAAACAAACTATTACAAAAAGCGCAACGATACGTCGCTGGGTGGATTTAGAAATTTTCATATTCTTAATGTTTTTAGAATGTTATTTTGCAATTATCATTAATAAATTATCGTTAATCGTAATGCAAAGGTAATGACAAATTCCGAAATCGCAAACTTTTCGTTAATTATTTAATGTTTATCATTAATTTTTACAAATATAGATTGCCACTTTCATCTACCATCTTTGAAAAGTGTACAGCAGAAACACTTGTAACACGCCATATATCAATCCGATACACAAATAAAAGCGAAACGATTTTGCAAACAAACCCGTTTGTCGCTTCTCTGAACAGAAATTCAGGTAAAAACCGAAGACAAAAGCAGAATCGAGAATCATCAAGTGCAAAAGAGAGATAAATTAAACTATACTTAAATTTTGTTTATATCATTGTGGATATCCTAATAAAGATCTTAGCTACTCGCCATAAGTAGTAAAGTTGGTTTGTAGTTGTTTTATTCGGCAGATTATCGTATATTTGTCATACGTTTGTCCAATTATTCGAACTATATGCTACTAAAGCTAATGAAACGTCTATCTATTTTGTGCTACATATTGGTGGCACTGTTTGTTGTTGTGGCCTGCGACGACAGCGACAATAAAGAGGAAACAACAATTATTGTAACAACGCCAACGGAGGTTACGCTGGGCCGGTATGCCACAGAGTTTGAGCTATGCTACGAGGCCGAGACTGCTGCCGACATAGCACTAAGTGAGGGCTGGTTACGTGTGGGTAGTCACAGCACAGGTAGGGCGATGATAGAGGTTGAGGAGAATGATACGGGAGGTAGCCGTATGGCGGCGATAACGCTATCGTATGGCGGAGGTGGTGCCACGGTGGTGGTAACGCAGTTGGGCGAAGCATTAGAGGCGGTGATAGAGATAACATCGGGTGAGGTTATAGATGTGGAGCGTATGGGAACAAAGATAGAGATAGAGTATCAACTCGAAAACCGCAATCCCAAGGATTATGTATATGTGAAGAGCGCAGCAGATTGGATACACTCGATAGATACCGATACCGACGGCGTTGTAGAGCTTGGCATAGCGACAAACACCACCAAGCAGAGCCGTCAGACAACCATAACCATAGGCTACGGCACGGCAACAGCCGAAGCGATATTGCATCAGGCGGGCGAGGGAGAGATAATATTTCGTGCACCTGTACTTTGGGGTGACTATCTGGGAGATGCTCTCACGCCGGGTGTGGGCAACTATTGGTTCTTTCTCAGCGATCGTGGCTTCGACCCTGCGGGCGACTCGCTACCCAACACGACATACTATCGTATAGATGCCTATGGACCGCCAGCTACCGACCTCATAAATATAACCATACCTAACGGCACGTACCACTACGATACAGAGAATACCTACAACGAGTGGACATTCACGGCCGAGTATAGTGGCTTTTGGGTGACAGATGCCGAGGCTCGTCGTGGCGATATAGCACCCTTTGAGCGCGGCGTACTGACGGTAGAGGACAACAAGATTACACTCAACGTATGGATAGATGGCGAGGAGCATACGGCAATATACGAGGGAGAGGTATCTCTGGTAGATAGTCGTGACGACATCGTGGTATACTCAACGCTCGATGGCGACTACGAGGCAGACCTCTCGGACCACTATATGGTATATGCCTGCGAGGGCGACTACTACGACTTCGGTCGCTACAACTGGATGTTTCTCCTACTACCCAACTCGGGTGTGGGTGACTGCTTCCAGTTTGATATAATAACGGGGTATGGCGACAAGGAGAGTGGCTTCTATGGTGACTACACCGCATCGGACTATCTTGCAGAGTGGTCATTTATTCCGGGCTGGACAAATATGGCGCAGCTACTATGCAGCTGGTATTTCACCGCAGACCAAAACGAGATGGCTCCGTTGCGAGGTGGTGAGATGTCGGTAACGGATAATGGCGACGGGACACTGACCGTAGAGATTGCAGCCTACGACGACCTGCGACACAGGATTACGGGCAGATGGACAGGTGTAGCGCAGGAGTATAAATAGAGTGAAATGATATTAACAACGTATAAGAGTAGTACTATGACACTGAAAAATCTTTTTAGCACCCTCACGGCCATTGCGCTCATCGCAATAGTGGGCTGTGAGTCAAACGGGGAGTCTGCCGATAGCAAGGCTTTATTCCAACTCGAAACGACCGAACTTACGGTAAGTGCCGATGGTGGTAGCCAGCAGGTGGCCTACACCGTGGTAAATCCGCAAGAGAATGCCGTAGTCCTGGCGAGCTGCAAGGCAAGTTGGATAAAGGCCTTTAACACCTCTGCAGAGGGTAGCATCTCATTTATCGTAGCACCCAACTACACCTCCGAGCTGCGTGAGACGATAATCGAGGTGTCGTACACTGCCATAGAGGAGCGATTCGAGATAGCCGTTAAACAGGAGGCCTCTACCAAGGCGATGTTCGAGATAGAGGTGGTGGAGAACAGCCCCAGAGAGTTGGTGGTAGATATTACGCCTGCCGACACCGAAACGGCATATATCTGTGAGATGCATACCAAAGAGCATATCGAGAGCTTCGGCCTTGGTGACGACACCCAGCTTATAGCCAACGATTATGCAGTATTTGCGGATAGGGCCGCCGACCTTGGACAGTCCACGCTCAACTACTTGCAGAACATATCGTACCGCGGTGAGGCCAACGGCGTAACCTTTTCGGGTCTTACGCCCAACACTCAATATGTGGTGTATAGCTACTATATAGACCTTAGCAGCGGTCAGGCTGCAAGCGACGTATATCGTATGGAGGTATGCACGGCGAAGCCCGAGATGCTCGACGTAAGCTTCAAGATGACCTTCGATGTGAAGGGTGCGCATATCGAGCAGAACATTACGCCCAGCGACCAGAGTGTATACTACTACGTAGGTTATATGGGCGTTGAGGACTTCTATACCTACTACGGCAATGTGGATATGGCTACTACGTTTGTGGCGAAGTGGAATGAGAATGTGGCTATCAAGCTGGGACTCGGTCAGCCTGCGTCGCAGATTATCGAGGAGTATGGCAAGATAGGTACGCAGAGTTTCAGCTACGACGAGCTGAGAGCCGAGACCGAGTATCTATTCTACGTCTTTGCCATAAGTGCCGAGACGGCATTTGCTGCGTCTGACATCCTACTCGAAAAGGTCTCTACCAAGGCTGCCGAAGCCTCGGGGATGACTATCGATATTAGCGTGAAGGATATCTACGCCACAACGGCAAATGTATACTGGGTGGCGAGCGATGCTGAGGGATGGTTTGCCCGCTCGGTATTTACCAAGGCTGAGTACGATGCGCTGGGTGCTAACGACGAGCAGCGTTTTGCCTCTATCGAGGCCAAGGGATATAGCTTCTACGAGGCGCAGGGTGCAACGGATATGAACCTCGCGAACCTACAACCAAACACTACCTATGTAGCCTTCGCCTATGGCTTGGATGGCGAGACACCCAACACCCGTATCTTCACAACGGAGTTTACCACGAAGGCTGCGATTGCCGGAGGCTCCGACATTGCTATTACGCTTGAAGCACACTTCAACCTCGCTGAGGTTGCAGAGGTTGATCCTACGCATTGGGGCGACTTCGCAGGAAGGGAGGACTATGCTCTTGTGCCTGTGACAATCTCGGGTATCAGCTCTACCGACGAGGTATACTGGATGCTGACGACATTCCCTATCGACTACTACAACTACGACGACGAGTGGATACGCGACCTCACTACCAATGAGTTATACCATCAGAAGTACCACTCCAACTGCTACTTCCAGCTCCCATATGAGACGGAGTATAGCCTTATCGCCGTAGCTAAGGATGCCAACGGTAACTTCGGCAAACTCCTCAAAAAGGAGATATACCTATATAAGAGTGACTCTGCGGACATAGCATCGTACGTATACATCGAGGAGCGATAATTGCCCACAGATAAATAATAAAGCCGGCTAAGATTACTCGAAGTGACCCCAAAAGTTTTTTGTCCAAACTTTTGGGGTCACTTCAATGCTCCTCTCTCCTTGGAAGATTTACGGCATATTTTCTCATAATGCACAATTCCTCAATGCGATGCAATAATTGAAGATAACCCGATTTTGACAATAAACCGTTTATCGCTTTTCTGAACAGAGGTTCAGTCTTAAATTAAGGTCAAATTGCAAAATCGAGGCTTATCTCTTTGTTACCGAAATCATAAAGGTTACGGCGACAATGGCAATGCCTATGCCGACTACTATGTTGGTGGTAAGTGGCTCGCCGAACATCAGCGTGCCGACAAGGATGGCGGTAATAGGCTCAAATACGCCCAATACCGAGGCCTTCGTTGCACCGATATTACGTGTTGCAATGGCGAGCGTTGCTGTCGAAACGATTGTCGGCAGCAGAGCCAAGCCCACCAAGTTCAGCCAATCGCCACCCGAGGTAATGCCCGCCGTGATTGCGCTGTCCGAGAAGGCTATTTTACCCAGGAAAACAACCGCACCAACCGTTAGGGCATAGAATGTGAGCAGTGTATTGGATATCTCGGCGATAGCCTTGCTTCGGTTGATGATGACAATAAATAGCGCGTAGACCAATGCCGAGCCGAGCGACAACAGAACGCCGATAGGGTCTATCGCCTCGCCACCACTGCCCTGCGTCATAACGAGTACACCACCAAAGGTTGCTGCAATGGCCAGCCACACGGGCCACGAAGGCACGACACGCAAAAAGACCATAATAATCGCCACCAGCACGGGGTATAGGAAGATGAGAGTTGTTGCCAATCCCGATGCGATGTAGTTGTAGGCCTCAAAGAGACATAGGCTGCTCGATGTGTATAGCAGACCGAGAACGAGCAATACACCTGCCTGCTTTGCCTTAATTCTGAAACTCTGTTTTGTGAGCCAGAGGAACGCACCCAAAATCGCCACAGCAAAAGCGTAGCGAAAGAATAGTATCGACTCGATGGCGGCACCCTTGTTCATCAACGGTACGGCAAATAGCGGATTTAGTCCGTATGTGATACCTGTGATTATACCGGCAGGGTATCCTATAATTGCGTTTCTACTCAGTGTTTTCATCTCTCTTTCAACTTTCGTGTCGCAAAGATATAGACAAAATCCGTACAGTGATACGCGTGTAACAAAGATTCCTTATAATAAAATGAGGATGATAAAAATCATAAGGAGTTAGCGAAACTCTCAATTCGTGCTCATAAAGCCTATGTGGATAAAAACAGTAATGAGCCGCATGATATACAAAGGAAGTAGATGTTATAGTTAGACCTATTTTTGGAGGTATTTTGGTGGGCGAAGTTTCGAAAGAGGAAAGGCGGTATCAAGGTACACACATTATACGATGTAGAAACTCAAATACCGACATTCTTTCATATAACACCAGCATCGATACACGACTCAAAAGCGATAAGTGAAATCCCCTATGAAACAGGCTCTTACTATATATTTGACCGTGCATATAATAAGTTATCGCAACTGTATAGCATCGACCAAATAGGAGTATATTTCATAGTCCGAGCAAAGAAGAATCTGCAATACAAAGTCATCAAATGGAAACGCCGACTTCCTCAGAATGTGCTCTCGGATAGTACGATTGAACTCACTACTTATAAGTCCTCAAAGAACTATCCAAAGAGTTTAAGGTTGGTGCGCTACTACGATGAGGAGCAAGATAGAGAGTTCGTATTTCTTACGAATGCAACTCATATTTCTTCGCTTTTGGTTACAGAACGCTACAAGAATCGCTGGCAGATAGAGCTGTTCTTCAAGTGGCTCAAGCAGCACCTCAAGATAAAGAAGTTTTGGGGCACTAATGAGATGCCTTGCTAAATGGCATATGCCATTAATATATTGACAACGAGTCATTTATATCTAAAAAGTCGATCTATTAGCGCAGGTAGATTACTGTATATTCACGCTCTTGCATTTCACGTATTCATCACTCCTCGACCTGTTGGCGGACGGACTCTTCGTGGATAGCACTAAATATGCGGTGGATGAAATGGCGCGAAAGACCCATATTTTCACCTCTCTGTTCGGCGGCTTGAAGCAGCTCGTTAAAGCGTTCTCGTTGCACGACAGCCATAGAGTGTTCCCTCTTATACTCGCCAATCTCTCGAGCCACGCCCATACGCTCGGCGAGAAGTTCGAGTATACGATTATCAATCGAGTCTATATGCAGGCGGTGGTTGCGCAGTGCATCTTGTGCCACAGGCGTACGTCGCCACACCAACGTGCGCAACAAATCATCGAGCTCGGCAGGTGTTATCTGCTGCATAGCGTCGCTCAGTGCGCAGTCGGGAGTCGGGTGGCTCTCAATCATAAGGCCGTCGAAGCCCAAGTCGAGGGCCTCTTGTGACAATGTAGCGATAAGCTCACGGCGGCCACCGATATGGCTGGGGTCGGATAGCAGCGTGAGGTCGGGAAGGCGACGACGCAGCTCAATGGGTACAGACCAATGTGGAGAGTTACGGTACATATCCATATCGAATGTACCGAAGCCGCGGTGCACGGCAGCGATACGGCGCACACCTCGGTTATATACCCTCTCGATAGAGCCTATCCACAGTGCCACATCGGGGATAACGGGGTTTTTGACAAGTACGGCGATATCGACACCTCGCAACGCATCGGCGATATCCTGCATAGCAAAAGGGTTGGTTGTAGTGCGAGCTCCTATCCACACGCCATCGACACCGACACGCAGTGCCTCCTCGAGATGTTCCGGCGTTGCAACCTCGGTAAGGAGACGCAGACCATACTCCCTCTTGGCCTCGGCAAGCCACAGCAAAGCCTCGGCACCACGTCCCTCAAACGACCCAGGCTTGGTACGTGGCTTCCACACACCGGCACGGAATATCTTCACGCCGGCAGCAGACACACCCTTAGCCGCCGCGAGCACCTGCTCACGGCTCTCGGCACTACAAGGCCCTGCGATATATAGCGGTGCTTCGCTAATCGCATCGAATAATGGTAGAAAGTCGGCCACGGGCTACTCCTCGACAATTGTTATCGACAGGATAAGATCGCCCGGGCGGATGTCGTCAATAACATCCAAGCCCTCAACAACACGACCAAAGCACGTATGCACGCCGTCGAGGTGCTGGGTATTCATACGGTTATGGCAGATAAAGAACTGCGAGCCTCCGGTGTTAGGGCCTCGGTGCGCCATAGATAGGACACCACGGTCGTGATACTGTCTTTCGGCACGTGTCTCGCAGGGAATGGTATACCCCGGGCCTCCCGTACCATCACCCTTGGGGCAGCCACCCTGAATAACGAAGTCGGGGATAACACGGTGGAAGGTGAGGGCATCGTAGAAGTGGCTCTCGGCAAGCTTCACGAAGTTATCGACAGTAATAGGGGTCTCGGCAGCATACAGCTCGGCCTTCATATCGCCCTTCTCGGTAGATATAATTGCGTATTTCATAACGTTTAGTTTATCTGTTATTCTTAGTTTGTATGATATTCTGTAATAAGGTATATAGCGACTCCTCGTCATATCCGCACTCGGCATACAGCTCCTGAGGTGTGCCGTGTTCAACGAAACGATCCTCGATACCCATATTGTAAATCTTGGGGGTGTAACCCTCACGTAGCATAAAGGCGGCAACAGCCTCGCCCACGCCGCCACGGAGGACACCATCCTCGATGGTTACCACATATTCGAAGTTACGACCTATGGCACGCAGCAACTCCTCGTCCAAAGGCTTTGCATAGCGCAGATCGTAGACAGCGATATTTGCATCGCAACGCTCGGCAGCACGCACCGCACGGCCACACATCGTACCGATAGCTACGACAGCAATATCACGTCCGGCACGCAGACACTCGCCACGTCCCTCCTCTAACCGCTCGAAAGGGGTATCTTTCCACACCACACCCTCGCCCACGCCGCGTGGATAGCGGATGACGGTGGGATGGTCGGCAAGCGTTGCGGTATACATCATCTGTCGCAAGTGCCACTCGTCGCGAGGTGCCGCAATAGAGATGTTGGGAACACAACCGAAGTATGCCAAATCGAAAGCACCGTGGTGTGTAGCACCATCCTCACCGACAAGGCCTGCACGGTCAAGGCATAGCACAACGGGCAGGCGTTGCAATGCCACATCGTGTATCACATTGTCGTAGGCACGTTGCATAAACGACGAGTATATATTGCAGAAGGGGCGTGCGCCGGCTACGGCAAGGCCTGCCGAGAAGGTTACGGCATGACCTTCGGCGATACCCACATCGAAGCAACGCTCCGGAAGCTCCTTCATAACGATGTTCATCGAACAGCCCGACGGCATGGCGGGTGTGATGCCTACGATACGCTCATCACCGCGCGCAAGTTCCAAGAGTGTCTCGCCAAAGACATCCTGATAGCGTGCCGCAGAGTAGTTGCTGCGTATACGCTCACCCGTGGCGGCATCGAAACGCCCGGGTGCGTGCCACGTAGCAGGGTCGGCCTCGGCAGCAGCGTAGCCCTTGCCCTTCTTGGTCTTGATATGCAGCAGCTTGGGGCCTCCTATCTTCTTTAGCGCACGTAACGTGCGTACAAGTTCTTCGACGTTATGGCCATCGATTATGCCGAAATAGCGAAAGTTAAGACTCTCAAAGAGGTTGCTGTTTTGCAGCAAACCCTGCTTTATGCCATTGCCCGCCTTGCGGACAAAGCTATGCAGTGGAGGGATAATACTTAGTCCTCGCCACAACAGACGCTTGATGCTGTTGTACCAGCGCGATGTAGACATACGCACCAGATAGCGGTCGAGAGCTCCCGTAGGCTTATCTATAGACATCTCGTTGTCGTTGAGCACCACAAGGAGGTTGCTGCGTGGCGATGTGCCGGCGTTGTTAAGACCCTCAAAGGCTAAGCCTCCGGTCATTGCACCGTCGCCAATAACAGCCACAACACACTCCTTTCCGCCACGCATCTCCACAGCCTTTGCCATACCGAAGGCTGCCGAAATACTTACCGACGAGTGTCCTGCACCGAACGAGTCGTAGCGGCTCTCCTCGATACGCGGGAAGCCACTGATGCCACCACGCGTACGGTTATGACGGAAGGCCTCCCTACGCTCCGTGATAATCTTATGGGCATAGGCCTGATGGCCGACATCCCACACTATGCGATCTTCGGGCGTGGCATAGACGTAGTGCAAGGCTACGGTGAGCTCCACGGCACCGAGGCTCGAACCGAGATGCCCCGGATTAATGGCACAGCACTCCACGATATATCGTCGCAGCTCTTCGCAGTATAGCTTTAACTCCGCGATACTCAGGCGGCGCAGGTCATCCGGATTATTAACCTTTTCGAGATATTTATATGTTGAACCTGTCATTACGCTTTACATCTTTAGTGCATTTTCAAATGCTATAATCATACAAATATACAAATTATTTTGTCGTTCGCCGAATTTATCACCCAAAAAGAGTAATTACCAACATTTATTTTGAGCAGATGCCACGAATATTATGTTTTTTGCAGAAAAATTTGTATCTTCGCATCAAATATAGATATAACAACGGTTATGACAACAACAAAATACAAGAGAATACTTCTCAAGCTCAGCGGCGAATCGTTGCAGGGCAAGCAGAACTATGGCCACGACGTGGAGGTGCTACGCTCATATGCCGAGCAGATTAAGCGTATTGCGGAGTGCGGTGTAGAGATAGGTCTTGTCATAGGTGGCGGCAACATCTTCCGAGGTATACAGGGTGCCGGCCGAGGCTTCGACCGTGTCAAGGGTGACCAAATGGGTATGCTTGCAACAATAATCAACTCGTTGGCACTGCAATCGGCATTGGAGTCGTTGGGTGTTAAGTGCAAGGTACTCACATCTATCCGTATGGAGCCTATCGGCGAGTACTACTCGAAGGCAAAGGCCATAGAGTATCTCGAAGCCGGATATGTGGTAATCATTGGTGGCGGCACCTCAAACCCCTATTTCTCGACAGATACAGCATCGGCACTGCGCGGCATAGAGATCGAGGCTGAGGTTATGTTCAAGGGAACACGCGTAGATGGCATCTACACTGCCGATCCGGAGAAAGACCCCACAGCGACCAAGTTCGATACGATAACCTTCGATGAGGTATTGGCACGTCGCTTGAAGGTTATGGATCAGACAGCCTTTACGCTCTGCCGCGAGAATAATCTCGGCATTGTGGTCTTTGATATGGACACCCCGGGCAACCTCGAAAAGGTGGTTGCAGGAGAGAATATTGGCACAATTGTAACTCAATAATTTTTAGGCATATGGCTATTAAAACAAATCACAAAAAGCGCGGCTCGATATTTTCGTTATTAATGATGCTTGTCGTGCTCATAGCACTTATCGTAGCTATCATCGTATGGCCGACAGAGAGTAATGCCGCAACTGCCAATGGCGTTGTAGAGCAGGACGATATAGCACAAACGACACTCATTCACACGGGTGATACTGCTCCCGACTTTACGGTAGAGATGCTCAACGGCGAGAAGGTAACACTCTCGTCATTGCGTGGCAAGGTGGTACTACTCAGCTTTTGGGCTACGTGGTGTCCTCCCTGCCGTCAGGAGTTGGCACACTTGCAGGAGGGCGTCATAGATCTCTTTGCCGGCAGCGACCTTGTGGTGCTTCCCATATCCCGAGGCGAGAAGCGCGCTACGGTAGAGGCCTTCATCAACAAGATGAACTATAAGTTTGACGTAGGCTTGGATGGCAATCAGTCTATCTATCGCAAGTATGCCACAAATTATATCCCTCGCAGCTTTGTTGTAGATAAGAGCGGCAAGGTGGTATATGTCGCCGTAGGTTATGACGAGCAAATCGGAGAGGAGATTAACAAGGCTATCGCCACAGCTCTTGGCGAATAGGGCTATGTCGTGACTTAGCAGCCAATTGATAATAACAGATAAAACAAAAAGATAAGAGTATGGATACCAAGACTATTTTGAATGAGACAACCGACCGTATGCAGCGTGCTGTAGACCATCTTAGCGAGGAGCTGCTTAACATTCGTGCCGGTAAGGCTTCGGTGAATGTCCTCAACGGAGTATTTGTAGATTATTATGGTTCTCAGACCCCTGTATCGGGTGTTGCGAGTGTTACCGTACCCGATGCAAAGACGGTGCTTATCCAGCCTTGGGACAAGAATATGATTCGCCTGATAGAGAAGGCTATCATCGACTCGAACATAGGCCTTACACCATCGAACAACGGCGAGCAGATTCGTTTGTCGATACCTCCTCTTACCGAGGATCGCCGTAAGGAGATTGTAAAGAAGGTAAAGGCCGAGGGAGAGACAGCACGTATCAGTCTGCGCAATGCACGTCGCGATGCTGTAGAAAGCTTCAAGAAGGCTCAGAAGGAGGGCATGTCCGAGGATGAGCAGAAGGACGGCGAGGCACAGGTACAGAAGCTTTTGGAGAAGTATACAAAGCTTCTCGATGTGGAGCTTGAAAAGAAAGAGAAAGAGGTGATGACGGTATAATCCCTCTTGGGAAAGTGCAAAAAGAGGGGTTGCCCAACTATTATTGCGGGCAACCTCTCTTTTTTCCTAATATTAAGATTATCAATTCACAAAATTTAGTTATCTTTGCGTAATACAAACCTGGGTTATGATAACTATTGACGATATTCGCAAACCTATACAAGCCGACGTAGAGGCCTTTGATGGTTTTGTTGCCGAAAACTTCAATGCCGAGGGCGACCTGCTACAAGAGATGCTCTCCTACACACTCTCGTCACGCGGCAAGGGTGTACGTCCCATACTCACCATGCTGTCAGCCTCTCTTAACTCCAAGTTCTCGCCGACCGAGGCTTCAGAGTGTGGCAAGGAGCGCAACTGCTCAAAGCGCACATATCTGGCGGCTATGCTTGTGGAGATGATACATACCGCATCGCTCATCCACGACGATGTTCTCGACTCGGCAGATGAGCGTCGAGGACGACCCTCGGTAAATGCCAAGTGGCAGAGCAACCTCGCCATAATCCTCGGTGACTATATCCTTGCACGCACCATGGCAATAGGTATGGCCTCGGCACAGTACGACCTGATATCGTACATAGGAACGGCAATGGCTACACTCTGCGAGGGTGAGGTGTTGCAGAGTCAGCATGCCGAACGTCTTGATACCACACGTGAAGATTACTACAATATAATCTACCAAAAGACTGCAAGTCTGCTCGGCGTGAGTGCCGCGCTGGGAGCCCTCTCCGTAGGCGCATCACGCGAGGAGGTAGACCGCATGCGTAAGTTTGGCGAGGCAATAGGCATAGCATTCCAAATACAGGATGATATCCTTGACTACAACCGCGAGAACAATACGGGTAAGCCCACGAACAACGACCTGCGCGAGAAGAAGATTACGCTTCCGCTTATCGAGGTTATGGAGCGAAGCGATGAGAAGAGACGTGGCGAAATTATCGAGTTGCTACGCCAATGCCACGAGGACGAGAGTGCCGTAGATAGGCTACAGGCGATAGTTGTCGAGGGTGGCGGTATGGAGTATGCAGCACAGACTATGCAGGCATATATCTCTCGCGCTCTGCACCTGCTGTCGAAATATCCCGATACACCATATCGCACATCACTTATGAACCTATGTGCCTATATCGCCGAGCGAGATAAATAGAGTAACAAAACTAAAACCATAAAATTATGAGTACACAAAAGAAAAGCAACGTGTTGGCTATCATCGTGATGATTCTGCTCTTCGGAATGATCTCGTTCGTTACCAACCTCGCATCGCCTATGGGTGATGTCCTCAAAAATCAGTTTGGCGTAGCCAATTGGATGGGTACACTTGGTGTCTTTGCCAACTTTATCGCCTATGCCGTGATGGGCATACCTGCCGGTAACCTATTGCAGAAGCGCGGTTATAAGTTTACTGCTCTTACGGCCGTTGCCGTAGGTTTCACTGGTGTGGGTGTACAGACTATTGCCGGTCTGCTTGTCGGCAACCTCGCCTTTGGCGTATATCTGCTCGGTGCATTTATCGCAGGTTTCTCGATGTGTATGCTTAACATCGTGGTAAACCCTATGCTTAATAAACTCGCAGGCGGCGGTAACCGCGGTAACCAGCTGTTGCAGGTGGGTGGCTCATTCAACTCATTTATGGGAACAGCCGTTATCTTCCTTACGGGTGTCTTTGTGCCCAGCATCACAAATGCTGAGATTAAGCAGGTATTCCCGTTGATGTTTATCGCCTTGGCAATCTTCGCAGTTGCATTTATCGTTATTCTCTTTACACATATCCCCGAGAATGTAACAGCCGTCGCCGAGGAGAAGAGGTCGAATATCGGCCCTATGTCGTTCCGCCACTTCGCTCTCGGTGCTGTGGCAATCTTCATCTATGTAGGTGTTGAGGTGGGTATCCCCAATGTTTTGCAGAAGTGGTTGCAGAATGGCGGTCTTAATGTTGAGACAGGTGCCGAGGGTATAGCTGCTACGGTGGCTGCCACCTATTGGGTGCTTATGTTCTTCGGCCGTCTTGCCGGTGCCGCTCTCGGTGCTAAGGTATCGGCGAAGAGCATGCTTACAACAGTATCTCTCGTAGGTCTGTGCCTGGTTCTTGGCGCAATGTTCCTCAATCCGGCAATAAGCGTTAATCTGCCGGTGTTTATGGGCACAGCCGGTTTCGGTATGGAGAGCGTTCCTGTCAATGCAGCACTGCTTGTGTTGTGCGGCCTTTGCACCTCGGTGATGTGGGGCGGTATCTTCAACCTCGCTGTTGAGGGTCTGGGTAAGTATACCGAGAAGGCTTCAGGTATCTTTATGGCTTTGGTCTGTGGTGGTGGTATCCTTCCATTGCTCCAAAACTATGTCGTAGACCTGTCGGGTAACTACCTCGTAAGCTACTGGGTTATAGTTGCAGGTCTTGCCTACTTGCTCTTCTACGCTTTGATAGGCTCTAAGAATGTAAACAAAGATATCGAGGTCGAGTAACCATTGCTCGACCATGACAAGGAGGGGCGTGTCCAACAAGTTTGGGCACGCTCCTTATTTTAGAAGTTTGTCCCGTCCTGAAATAGCGTTACACAATAAAAGTAACGCTATTTCAGGACGGGACACACCGCATACAAAAAAAGCAGGCAGCTACACAGCTACCTGCTCCGAGCCTTGAGGGGGACTCGAACCCCCGACCCCTTCATTACGAATGAAGTGCTCTACCGACTGAGCTATTAAGGCACCTAATGGTCAATCTTTTTGTTTGACGGTGCAAATATCGTAAAATTTTATTAATTTCGCACTATGAAAATATAAAAAAGTTGAGTATGGTAACCTTTTTGATATGTTTAGCCGTTTTGGTGGCATCGTATTTCCTCTACGGAGGAGTACTTAACAAGGTCGCAGGTATCGATGCCAAGGCCGCAGTACCCTCCAAGACACACTACGACGGTGTCGATTTCATCCCGCTACCACGCTGGCGCATATTCCTCATTCAGCTGCTTAACATCGCAGGCACAGGCCCTATATTTGGTGCCATACTGGGTGCTTGTTATGGCCCTGTGGCATTTATATGGATTACGCTCGGAGGTATCTTTATGGGTGCCATGCACGACTTTCTGTCGGGTGTGATATCGTTGCGCAACGATGGTAAAAGCCTCACCGAGATTATAGGCAAGTATCTGGGTCGGGGGTTACACCGTCTATCGCTGGTGCTTATTCCGATACTTATGATACTTGTAGGAGGCGTATTTATCGTGACACCCTCGAAGATACTTACCTCGATGACCGACCTGCCATATTTTATGTGGGTTGCAATAATTATCGTCTACTACTTCATTGCCACGATACTTCCCGTAGATAAGATTATTGCCAAGATATACCCCTTGTTCGGTGCTGCCCTTATCATTATGGCTCTATGTATGCTGGGTGTGATACTCTTCGGCGGATATAGTATTCCGGAGCTCACATCGTTCGAGAATATGCACTTTAATGCCGACAAGCTACCTATAATACCCACACTGTTTATTAGTATAGCCTGTGGTGCCATATCGGGCTTTCACGCCACGCAGTCGCCACTTATGGCACGTTGTATGACCAACGAGGAGCAGTCACGCCCGATATTCTTCGGTGCTATGATCTCGGAGTCGGTGATAGCTCTTATATGGGCAGCTGTGGCCATGGCCTTCTTCGGAGGTGTCGAGGGTCTGAACCGCTTTATGGCAGACAATGGCAGCGATGCCGGCCTTGCAGTATCGACTATTAGCACTTCGACATTGGGTGTTGTAGGCAGCATCCTTGCACTGCTCGGAGTTGTAGCAGCCCCCATAACATCGGGCGATACAGCCTTCCGTTCGGCACGTCTTATCGTTGCCGATATGCTCCGTATCGAGCAGCGTTCCATCGTCAAGCGTCTGCTTGTCAGCCTGCCGCTATTTGTCATCGGCGTAGGTATCGCCTTTATCGACTTCGACGTGATATGGCGATACTTTGCATGGTCTAATCAGGCACTTGCCGTGCTTACGCTATGGATGATTACCGCGTGGCTGTCACGCCGTCATAGCAACTATGTGCTACTCGCGCTTATCCCTGCAATGATTATGACCTACGTATGTTCGGCTTTCGTCTTCGTATCCAACCAATTTATAGGTATGGGTACGTGCGATGCTGCTTATGTATATGCCGCAGGTGTTACAGCCATAATATCAGGTCTTATAATGGTTAAGATACGCAGAGATGTCAAGAATGGAGCCGATATTTAGTCCTGCTGCCGACCAATGCTTCGAGCTTACGGGAGGCGCACGTTACAACTTCGTACGACGCAGGGATGTCGTAGAGCAGTTAGTGGCCGAGGGTCGCTATGCCGAGGCGTGCGAGGCACGCTATGAGGCTTTCTTACTCCTTGCCGAGGCTATGCCCGACGAGGAGAGTATACCCCTACGCTGGGAGCATGCCAATAGCCGTGCCGCCCTTGGGATAATATACGGATCGGCAACAGACCACTTCCGCATCGGAGATTTGGAGATGTGTGTGGCGCAGCTGGAGATGCTCTTGGAGTGCGACCCCGAGGACCACTTCGAGGCGGTAAACCTACTTGCACTATGCTACGTCGCTATCGGGGAGTGGGAGCTCTTCGACGATATAGAGCTTGACCTCACGGATAAGTCTGCCGAGGCTGTTGTGGCAAGGCTGTGGGCATCGCTGCGCCGCAGTGGAACGCTCAGCGGTGAGCTTCTTGGCCTGCTGCGCTCACGACATAAGGAGTACTATGCCGAGCTTATCTCCAAGGAGCACCCCGACAATGAGGCCTTCCGCCGTGACATCACCTCGGAACGCCCGTCACGCCGTGCCGAGGCTCGCGAGTGGTGGCTACTCACCGAACCACTGTGGAGGGAATTTCCCGAATTTTTGGAGGCCCTGCATAGGTAACGCATAGCGTTAAAACAATGAAGCTATATAACAAAAGAGCGTGCCCAAACTTATTGGACACGCTCATCTGTTTATAATATGGTTTACTTGAAGTAGCGGTTGTACAAGCCCTCGAAGCCCTTACCGTGGCGAGCCTCATCCTTAGCCATCTCGTGAACAGTGTCGTGGATAGCGTCGTAGTTATTCTGCTTAGCCAACGCTGCGATACGCATCTTATCGGCACAAGCACCGCTCTCGGCATTCATACGCTTCTCGAGGTTGGTCTTGGTATCCCATACGCAGTCGCCCAACAACTCAGCGAACTTTGAGGCGTGCTCTGCCTCCTCAAAAGCATAACGCTTAAAGGCCTCGGCAATCTCAGGATAACCCTCACGGTCTGCCTGACGGCTCATTGCAAGGTACATACCCACCTCGGTGCACTCACCCATAAAGTGGTTGTTAAGGCCCTCCAAAATCTCAGGATTATCAACCTTGCCGTCACCAATCTTATGCTCGGTAACAAACTCCAAGGCCTTATTCTCCTCGGCCATCTCGTTGAACTTCTCCTTACCTACCTTGCATAGTGGGCACTGGTCAGGAGCCTCGTTACCCTCGTGAATATATCCGCATACTGAACAAATGAACTTCTTTGCCATAATCTTTTAAGTTTTTAAGGTGTTAATATTGTCTGTTTCTATTGGTTTCTGGTGCAAATATATAGCTATTTTTTATTTCTGCAATAGATTTATGTTAATGATTTTTTATGGCACGATAAGCTATTCTTATGCACACTAAAAATCAGCATATTACTACTTTTTCTTGATGCCTATTGCGAGTATCACACCTAAGGCAACACCGAGCAGTGCCGCAAAGAGGACACGCATCTCGGAGGGGAGCATAAATGTTATGGTGTGTGCCGGATACCAGAAAAGAGGGATGGTCTTCTTAAAGATGAAGCCCCACTGCACATCCCAATTAAGCGACTTGATAAGACGCTGCATGGGTATTGGTGTGATGAGCGCACGGAGCGAACCACCGCACTCGGCGATATGTGCATCGGTAATCTTGTGGAATGTCATAAACACAGGGGCAAAGAAGGTGTTCATCATAACCGATATTGATAGTGCCACGACAAACTTACCCCACGTGATACCATCGCTATAGAATGCCATAACAAGCTCCTCGCCACCCATAGAGCCTATAAACATCGGAATACCCGCAGCAAAAACAGTCATTGCCATAGATATAGCCATACCAAGTATGCCCCATACTACCATACGTGGTAACACACCAAAGGTGGGAGTGGTATATTTTCCGGTAGATATGCGGCAACCGAGCATCTCGCCAAGGGTCGAAAGTATCGCAAACTTGGCAAAGGCCATAACCATGGCGTGGTCCTCGTTGAAGCTCTTATACCAGGCAAAGAGATCGTCGCTGAGAATAAATGGAAGGAATATCGCCAACATAACAAGGGCGAAGTAGAGATCGCTACGTTTCATAATCGTTTACAGTATAGGTTAGTTTATATTTCAGTTGCGCAATATATAAGGCAAATGTACATAAAATTTTCGAGATTATAAGAGAGTCATACAAAACAAGTCCTATATTTCTCTTTATAAAGATTTGACACATACTCCACATAATTCAACCACAGACCGACTCAAATGATAAAAACATCGGGGAGATGCTCTTTATATATTCTACAAAAGATTGTATCTTTGTGGAAATTTATGAGTACTAAACGATAAGGATATGAAGATTGCGATAATCGGCGCAGGTAATATGGGTGGAGCTGTGGCACGTGGATTGGCACAGGGCAGCATTATCCCTACCGAGAACATATATGTATCAAATCCATCAACGGCAAAGCTCACAGCATTGAAGAGCGACTTCCCAAAGATAAACATCACGACAAATAACCGTGAGGCGGCGACCATGGCAGATATGGTCATACTTGCCGTAAAGCCGTGGAAGGTGTTGGAGGTGGTCGAGGAGATTAAGCCACACTTAGACTACACACGTCAGCTTGTTGCCTCGATGGTAGGAGGATTGACCCTGACACAACTATCAGAGTGGCTCGATAAGGGTTGCGGCATACTGCCCGCCACATATCTGATAATACCCAACACGGCCATTGCCACAATGAGCAGCATGACATTTATAGCCTCAACACGCTCCACAGAGGCATATGACAGCTTCCTGCTCGACATATTCAACGAGTTGGGCGAGGCTATGTTGGTAGACGAAGGGGCGATAGCTGCCGGCACGTCGCTCGCCTCGTGTGGCATAGCATATGCGTTGCGCTACATACGAGCGGCGATGGAGGGCGGTATAGAGCTCGGATTTCGTGCCGATGATGCCAAGCGTATAGTGATGCAGACACTACGTGGTGCTACCGATATACTCGCAGCAAACAACACTCATCCCGAAGTAGAGATAGACCGAGTGACAACACCCGGAGGCTTGACAATAAAGGGATTAAACGCAATGGAGGCTGCGGGCTTCACACACAGTGTAATTGAGGGTCTGAGAGCTTCGACAAAGAGATAGAGCGTGACTAAAAGTTAATTAGCCACCTCCATTTTTATATAAGGTTGAAGAAAACTCTATTTCAGCATCTCGCCCTCTATTCTGCGCCTTACGACAGAAAATGCCTTTTGATAGAGAGCCGAGTCGGACATTGTCGTCAGCATCTCGCTTAGTCGGCACATAGGCACAGCAAAGGTCAGCTCATTCTTAGGAACAAGGGGGCGCGCCGAGGGGTCTAACATACCCAAGAAGCAGCGGCGACCACCCTTGCGGTTCTCCACCGTGGCAAACGAGATAACCGCAGCACAGCCCGAAGCGAACTTCGTAGTGACAGCATCCTCGGCATCGTTATCGTAGAAGGCCCACGTGCATAGTCCCGACAAAATATCGGGTGTGGCGAAGAATACGACAGCCTCAACACCCTCCCAGCTCATAAGTTTATCGACACGCACGAAGTTGAGATATGGCTTATCGGTTATCTCGATATCGAGGCTCTCGACATAGGCTCGCACCTGCTCGGGAGTCTGTTTGTAATGCTCGGTCTTTGACACGAAGATTGGCACATGCTCGGACATGGGACGAAAGGCGGTATAAAGCCCGCCACCTCCGCACTGCACATTCTCAGCGGTGAGCGTCAGCGCGCAGCCATCGCACACCTTGCGGATTGCACCAATCATACAGCGTGGCACACGACTATCGGCATTGACAGCGGTATCACCATACCAAAAGGCGATGGGCAGAGGTGCTGCCTCGCCAAAGGCCTTACGGAAACTCTCGATAAACTCTCGCGGTGTCATAAGGTATCTTAATTATAGCTCTCCTCTTTTGCCATACTTAACAGACAATGAGGCCGACTAAGTCCAACGGAGATTAATCGACCTCATTGACAGGTGGTAGGCTTATCGCTCTATATCCTTGAAATAGCGGTAGGTGGCAACACGCAACTCCTCGGCAGCAGCATCGTCACATACGATGATACCCGCAGGATGAAGCTGCAAGGCCGAGAGTGTCCACTGGTGGTTGTAGCTGCCCTCGATAGCGTGACGCAGGGCACGTGCCTTCTTGCGGCCGGTAGCGAGAATAAGGACACGGCGCGCATCCATAATGGTCGCTACACCCACGGTAAGTGCTCGTGTGGGAACCTTCGATATATCGCCACCGAAAAATCGTGAATTGACAGCGATGGTATCGGGCGTGAGCGTCTTGATGCGCGTGCGCGACTGCAACGACGAGAAGGGCTCATTAAAGGCTATATGACCATCCTCGCCGACACCTCCCATAAACAGATCTATGCCACCGGCAGCCGTGATAGCAGCCTCGTAGGCAGCACACTCGGCATCCAAATCCTCGGCATTGCCATTGAGGATATGCACATTCTCGGGAAGTATATCCACATGGCTGAAAAAGTTGTTCCACATAAACGAGTGATAGCTCTCGGGGTGCGACTCCTCCAAGCCGACATACTCGTCCATATTGAAGGTCACGACATTTCTAAACGATACCTCGCCGGCCTTATGCAGGCGGATAAGCTCTCGGTATGTTTCCAGGGGTGTAGAGCCTGTGGGAAGACCCAAAACAAAGGGCTTATCGCTGTTAGAGGCCTTCTTGTTAATCTGCTCGACAATATAGGCAGCAGCCCACGCAGCAACCTCACCGGAATAATCCTTGATGATAACTCTCATATTACTATATTTTATATGTAACGGTTACACAATAAACAAGCCATACTAAAACATCTTGACAAAGACCTCGATAGCCTGATACTCGGCCATACCCAGACGGTCGTATAGCTTCGCCGTGTTCTGCGTACGCTCCTCGGCACGCTGCCAGAACTCTCGGGTGTCGCTACCCGGGAAGGGGACAATATCCTTCTGCGAGAGGTGGCGGTAGATGGCGTGACGCTTTTTGAGCATCTCGTCGGGAGATAGTGGCACGGCCATATCTACAAGGCCCAAGTTCCACTCCATCCATGCACCACGGTACAACCATAGGTGACACTCCTTGCGCCAGTCGTCATCCTGCGTGCGCTCCAAGGCCAGAAGCAACGCCTCCATACAGGTGCGGTGCGTGCCATGAGGATCGGCAAGGTCGCCGGCAGCATATATCTGATGAGGACGTATCTCACGCAACAGCTTAACGATGATGTCGATATCGGCATCGGTAAGCTCCCCCTTCTTTATGCCACCCGTCTCGTAGAATGGCATATTGAGGAAGTGGGCATTGGTATCGGGATTAAGACCAAATGAGCGTACCGCGGCACGTGCCTCTGCACGACGTATCGCCCCCTTGATATCGAGGAGCTTACGCGGCTCCGGCTCGCCACGACGCTTCGAGGCGATAAGCTCGACAACCTCCCGGAATCTATCTCCCAAGCCCAGCTCCTTGCCTGTATCGATATTCTGCAATACCACATCGTCATGCACGGCAACATTGCCCGATGTCTGGTAGGCGACATGCACATCGTGGTGCTGCTCGACAAGACGGATGAACGTACCTCCCATAGAGATAACATCGTCGTCGGGGTGTGGCGAGAAGATCAACGCTCGCTTCGGATATGGCAACGAGGGTGCAGGACGTGTAGAGTCATCGGCATTGGGCTTACCTCCCGGCCAACCGGTGATGGTGTGTTGCAGGTCGTTGAATACACGTATATTTATCTTGTCATATGTGCCGCACTTCTCCAAAAGCTCGCCCAACGAGTTCTCTATATAGTCCTTGTACGTGAGCTTCAGGATAGGCTTATTGACAATGCTGCACAGCCATACCACAGCCTTACGCACAAACTTGGGAGTCCACTCGCAAGGCCCTACAAGCCATGGCGTCTGCTCACGTGTGAGCTGCTCGGCAGCATTCTCGTCGATGACCATCTCTATCTGTGGATGCTCTTGCAGGTATGTCGCAGGGAACTTCGAGGTGATGTCACCCTCAACAACACGCTGCACCGCATCGGCCTTCTGCTCGCCCCACGCCATGAGTATCACTCTATCGGCACGCATAATAGTACCTATACCCATGGTGATAGCCATCTTTGGCGTATGCTCCAAGCCGTAGAACTGGCTCGACTGCACCTTGCGCGAGTTGTGCGAAAGCTCCACAAGACGTGTATGCGACTTAGCATACGAGCCAGGCTCATTGAAGCCCACCTGACCCTGCTCACCCATACCGATAATCATAAGGTCAATCTTGCGTATAGACTTCTCGTAGGCGGCACAATACTCCGAAACCTCACTCTCGGCAACAGTGCCATCGGGGATATGTATATTCTCGGGGAGAATGTCCACATGCTTCAAAAATTCGTCGTGAATACGATAGTTGCGGCTCTGCTGCTCGTCACGACGTATCGGATAAAACTCATCGAGAGAGAATACCGCCACATTCCTAAACGATATCTCACCCTCGTTGTATCGCTTGACAAGCTCGCGGTAGAGACCCAAAGGCGTACGTCCAGTGGTAAGACCAAGAACAAAGGGAGGTAGCTCCTCGTAAATATCACGTGCCGAAGCGTTGTCGCCATGAGCCTTAACAAGACGACAGATTATATCTGCTACATACTGCACACCATAATACTCGCTCTCGAAAACACGGGTGGGGATTCTCTCGTAACGGTGTACTATATCCTTCGGTGCCGACTCCCTTATGAGCCCGCCATCTTTTGGAAGTTTATACTTATTGTTCATAATATATATGTTTATATCTCATTAACTTAATATCTGTTGCCACCTTCGCCTACTATTATACAAACAGAGGATAGGCCATAATTCATCCAAAGGTAATAATTTTTTTCGAAAAGTGTGCCTACATCGTTATTTTATTTTTCACGGAGCGGGGATTTTGTGTTGCAGGGCAGAGCCCTGCCCTCTGCTTAGCAGAGGAAAGGGTAGTTCACGCCTGCGGCGTTAAAGGGTAGTTGAAGGGTAGTTGAAGGGAGCGGGGCTTCTGTGTTGCAGGGCTGAGCCCTGCCACTGCAGAGCAGTGTGGGTCAGATGGGTTAAATGGGTCCAATGGGTTAGATGGGGATTTTCCACCGAACCCACAAAACCCACCGAACCCACCGAACCCACCGAACCCACAACACTCGGGATAATTAGCGGTAAGACCTCAAATTTTTGTCAGAAGCCGTGAGATGTGGTGCGAAATGAAATATCTCCGGATGGGACATACCAACGTATTTCCCATTCGGAGATATAAGTTTCGTGCCGCAGATTGCGGCTTATCACAAAAATTAAAAGAATAGGCCCTTGCGACCAAATATAGCATATCCGAAGTTGAACGTAAGATAGAAGTTGTCGGTACTATCGAAATTATATTTGGTGACAGCAAGACTGACAGGCCCAAATCGGGTATGGTATATGAGTGATAAATCGGACATATAGTGCAGGTAGTGGTCGTGGAACTTGTCGCGCATCATAGCATAGATGCTAAGACGTGCATAAAAGTTATTGAAAATACGAACGGTAGGCATAAGACCTACACCAACATACCTATCGGCACGGAACTCAGGCATATATATCATACGCGAGTGCAGCAACGGCGCATACTGCGGAGAGGATAGCATGGTAGCCTCGGAAGAGTCGAACGAGGGATGCGTGGTATAGACACCCTCAACCGCATAACCGAGCGACAGCACACCATTATGGGTAAGGTTCAGGTACTGTTCCCACTGCAATCTTGCACCCCACCACTGGCGGATAGCCTTATAGTAGTCGTCACCCTCGGGATAGATAAGGCCGTCACGTGAGTCACGCTCATCACGACCGTAGACATAGATAAGCGACAGATCAACCTTGTTACCCGACGTGGGAAAAAGTGTTTTATTGAGGGTGCTGTTAGCTATGTTGAAGCCTCCTGCCGCATAGGTAAAGTGCGTATACTGTCGGCGTTTGTACTCGTCCATATCGTAGCTATAACTGTTACGACCAAGGTTTATGGTGAGATCGGAAACACTGCGACGCGTAAGAGAGGAGCCAAAGGCTATGGAGAAGAAGTTCTCCATCATACGCATCTGCTCGGCATTATCGACAGGCGTGAGGTTGCCGAAGTTACCCTTCATCGTATTGGTAATGTTGAAGTTATAGGAGTAGTCTATATAGCACGAGAGCTTATTGACAAAGGTGGTACGTCCCTTCAAGCGAGCCATGGTATGCACCGGGCCGAGAAGGATGTCGAGGTTGAAGTCCTGGATGGCACGTCCCCACCAGCCGTAGCGCAGGCCGAAGTAGGCCTGATTGAAGGCCGTAGAGGAGATGTTACCGCCGATAAAGATGTCGAGATTGGGCTTGACACTCATAGGCAGATAGAGGTCGTACTTATCGGTAGCAGCATTGTAGGACATCGTAGGGAAATCGCTGCTGACAGCAGTATTGGCAAGGAGCACGAGGTAGTTATCCCACACTCGGCCAAACTCCGATATGCTGCGGTCTTGATCTTGTCCGATAGGGGGTTGCTGCGTCTCCTTATAGCCTATTTTGAGCATTCGCTCGACCATTTGTCGCTGATACTCGTTGAGGCCATCGATATGGATATCGCCAAGACCTGCCTGCGGCCAACGGCTGCGGAACTCCTTGCGGCGTTGCTTAAACTCCTGCTCGCTCATACGACGCGATACCAGCTCCTTGATTTTGGGCATCGCGGCCAAAGCATCGTTATAGCCCTGCGCCATTATCTCGTCGGCACGGCTGAAATCGAGCATAGAGACATCAACGGCACGCTGTATGAAGATGGCGCGCTCCTCGGGAAGGTTGAAGTCCGAGGGCATAGTGATAAGCGACATTACAAGCTCCAAAACCGAGGCATCCTTGATAACCTTGGGCTCTACATCGACACAGGCAGCACCGATGATGATGTCGGGATGAAAGGCCTCGTCCATAGCCTTCCACGGGAAGTTATCATAGCAACCGCCATCGCACATCGTCATAGAGTCTATCTCGATAGGTGTGAAGGCAACGGGGATGGCCATAGAGGCACGCACGGCGCGCGGCAGGTAGCCGCTACGCAGCTCAACAGCTTGATGCTTAACCATATCGGTGGCCATACAGCTATACGGTATCATCAGTCGGTTGAAGTCACCACCGGCAGCAGCACTCGGCTCGGCAAAGAACTTTTGCAGGGCGACATCTATCTCGGCAGTGCTAAGGAAGCCATCGGGGAGTATAACACGTGAACGCTCCTCATCGGCGACATCGTCGTTGGAGGTGCGGATGGGTATGGTAATCATGCGACTGAGGCGGTCACGCTCGTCGTAGTTGTTCTTGTATTTATCATCTATCTTGCCACTGACCCAGCGCACCATATCGCCCGAGAGTGCCACAGCCTCCATCTCCTCGATAGAGTATCCCGAGGCATAAAGAGCTCCGATAATAGAGCCCATGGATGTTCCCGAGATATAGTCGATAGGGATGCCGTTCTCCTCCAAAGCACGCAGAACACCGATATGGTAAAGGCCCTTTGCACCGCCACCACTCATCACAACACCTACACTCTGGGCACTTACACCGAGAGGTAATAGAAGTAAAATAGTGATTATTATTGACAAAATGGTTCTCATTACCAAAATTATTAGTAACTTTGTACTTTGAATGTATTGCAAAGTTAGTACATATTACTGAAAAAACAATAACTTAATATTTATGATAAACAAAATTGAACAAATTTTAAGCGAAATAGAGGCCTTTGCACCAAAAACAGCAGCGGAGGTAGAGGCATTTCGTATTAAAATACTCGGCAAAAAAGGACTCCTCGGAGCCTTGATGGATGAGTTCAAGACAGTACCCGCAGAGCAGAAGCGTGAGCTGGGACAAAAGCTCAACCACTTGAAGAATGTGGCAACAGAACGTATCAACACGCTCAAAGAGGAGATAGGTGCTGCCGCCGAGCTCCAAGCATCACACATAGATGACATGACCCGCCCGGGAACGACAGAGCAGGTGGGATCACGTCACCCTATATCTATTGTCAAGAACGAGATTGTGAGCATCTTCTCGCGCCTGGGATATACCGTAGCCGACGGCCCAGAAATAGAGGATGACTGGCACGTATTCTCGGCTCTGAACTTCCCACCGGAACACCCCGCACGAGATATGCAGGATACCTTCTTCATCGAGAAGAACCCCGATGTGGTGCTACGTACACACACCTCGTCAATTCAGGTGCGCACGATGGAGCGTCAGAAGCCACCTATCCGTGTGATATGCCCGGGACGTGTGTTCCGCAACGAGGCAATATCGTATCGTGCCCACTGCATATTCCACCAGATAGAGGGTCTTTACATCGACCGCAACGTATCGTTTGCCGACATGAAGCAGTCGCTGCTATACTTTGCCAAGGAGCTCTTTGGCGAGCAGGCACAGATACGTATGCGCCCATCGTACTTCCCATTCACCGAGCCTTCGGCAGAGGTGGATGTATCGTGCTCGATATGCGGCGGTAAGGGCTGCGGCGTATGTAAGGGTACAGGTTGGCTTGAGATTATGGGTTGCGGTATGGTAGACCCCAACGTATTGGAGGCAAACAACATCGACCCCAAGGAGTTCTCGGGCTTTGCATTTGGTATGGGTATTGAGCGTATCGCAATGCTCAAATTCGGCGTAGGCGACCTTCGTCTATACTTCGAGAACGACGTGAGGTTCCTCAATCAGTTTGAGAGTGCATTATAGTTCGGCCGACATTTGGCCAACACATACATAGATTATGATTAATTGGCTAAGGCTAAATATTGTGGCAGTCGTAGTACTGCTTCCGCTAATGGCATTTGCCGCCCCCGATACTCTATCGGTAGGTGCTGCAGATGCCACGCGCGTATTTTTGCCCGACAGCACAAGTCGCAGCTACCGCCATACGGATGCCATAAAGAGCATAGCCATAGAGCGTGACACGGCACGTGCCCGCAGAATATGGCTCGATATAGTGGCCACAGACTCTACATATGCACCCGCACTATACAACCTCAGCCGTATAGAGCCTGCCGACCGTGGCGTGGAGTATGCCGAGAGGGCATATCGCTCGGATAGTAGCAACAAGTGGTATACGCACAACTATGCATCGCAGCTTATTGCGGCTCGTCGCTACCGTGAGGCTCTGCCCATATACAGGCGACTGATGCGCATAGACCCCCGTGAGATAGAGGCATATCACGCACTTGCGGTATTATATGCGGCCGGAGGTATGCCATATTCGTCGATAGCAATACTCGACAGTGCCGAGCAGCGCATAGGCCACAACTCCTACCTTGCAGCAATGCGTCAGCGACTGCTGATAGAGACACGCCAGTACGATAAGGCGATAGAGCGAGGGCAGCGCATAACGGCAGAGTTTCCGTACGATGCCGAAGCACGCACGACATTAGCCGAGGCATATGAGGCTTCGGGGCAGGACTCCCTGGCACGACACAGCTACCGAGAGGCACTTGCCATAGACAGCACAAATCTAACGACACTGACAGCATATATAGACTACCTAAACCGCAGAGGCGACATCAAAGAGATGCTCGACTATGAGGAGCGTCTGTTTCGCGACAAGAGGGTTGGTGTAGAGGAGAAGGTACACCGCATGGAGCAGTACACCTCGGACGTGCAGTTTTATGGGGAGAACTACATACGCATAGGAGGCATTATGCGTATGTTGCAAGTGGACTATCCCGACAACCGAAAGGTGGTAGATATGCTCGCCTCGCACCTATTGGCGATAGGTGACAGTGAGGGTGCGGTGAAGCATCTGCGCAACCACCTTGACGACGCATCCACAACCGACAAGGAGTATATAGCGTTACTGCAATTGGAGAACTACCTGCAATACAGCGATCTTGCAGAGGAGGATCTCGCGCGTGGTCTTGAACGCTTTCCCAACAGCTGTGAGCTACATGCCTTCGCCGGGTTTATGGCTACGGAGCGTGGCGAGAATAAGGTGGCTCTCGATTATATGCGGCAAGCATTGAGCCGAGCAACAGATGACAAGGATATTAGTCGTATGTGGGGATATATAGGCGACATATATCACGAGATGAAGCGTGACAATGCCGCCTTTAAGGCATACGACAAGGCGTTGCAATATGATGCCGACAACATATTGGTGCTCAACAACTACGCTTACTTCCTGAGTATCGTGGATAAGAGGTTAGAGAGGGCCTTGGAGATGGCATCACGCGCCATAGAGTTAGAGGCAGGAAATGCTACCTACATAGATACCTATGCCTGGGTACTACACCGCCTTGGTCGCAACGACGAGGCAAAGAGCGCTATGCGTCAGGCTCTATCGATAAGCCGACAGCGTGACCCCGACCTACTGCTGCACTATGGCGACATACTATGGGCTTTGGGCGAGAAGTTTATGGCAGACACCTATTGGCAGAAGGCAGTGGAGATGGGCTACGATGCCGACGAAATGAAACAACATATAGAGCAGATAAAGGCAGAAAAATAGAGGTACGATGTTCAAGAAGATATACATACTCATAACACTTATAGTGGTATTATCGGCACACGGCGCGGTGCAGGCACAGAGCAACAGCAAGATCGAGGAGCAACGCCGACGTGTAGAGCAGTATAAGCGAGATTTGGAGAGTGTAAAGCGTGAGGTGGCAGAGCTTAAAAAGGAGAAAAGCACAGCCTCACAGCGCATATCGGCACTCGACGGACAGGTGCGCACGCGCAACAGGTATATCGGCGAGATAGAGCGCGAGAAGGGTCTTGTGGAGGGCGAAATAGATGGCATAAACCATATCCTCGACTCGCTCGGCCGAGAACTTAACAACAACCGCCATATATACAGCGAGGCGATACGTACGGCATATCGCAACTACCGGCATAGTAACTACAACAACTATCTCTTTACCTCGGCAAGCCTCTCGGAGATGGCACACCGCATGGCACAATTGGAGCATATAGCACGTAGCAGGCAGGCCCTGGCAGACACCATAGCAGCACAGAGCATAACATATGATCAGCAACGAACATTGCTCGATATGCGTCGTGGCGAATTAGACTCAACAACACGTGTGTTGGAGGCTGAACGTGCCGCACTTAAAGCCGACAGAGCCGAAGCACAACAAGACTACAACCAGCTGAGCCGCAAAGAAAAACGAGCTATAACACGTCAGCGCGAGCAACAGCAACGCTTAGACAAAGCCATAGCCGAGCTATCGAAGCTTACACGTGGCAACAAGGTGGGTGGCAGCTTCTCGGCATCGACATCCAACCTTAACCTGCCGGTAGAGGGTGGAGCAATATCCAAGACCACAGGTGCAACTGCAACAATAACAGGAAGCAAGGGTGCTGCAGTAAGAACCATATACGAAGGCCTTGTGATGCGCGTAGATAAGAGCGATATCACAAACCACTACTCCGTATTTATCGCCTATGGCGAGTACCTTTCGGTATACACCAACCTCAGTAAGGTAAACGTGAAGGCAGGAGATAAGGTGAAACGCGACCAAACAATAGGCACGATAGGCCTCGGCGTAGACCCCAGCGGCAAGCAGTATGCCTATGTGCAGTTTGCTATACACGACACACGCGCAGGACGACAAATATCGGTAGCAGACTTCTTCAAGAAAAAATAACGACGTATGATTCATTTCTATAACCAAGATTGTAACTACCTGCCCACAAACCGACTGAAACTACGTCGATGGATAGAGGAGGTGGTGCGCCGCGAAGGATACAACACCGGCGAGATAAACTATATTTTCTGCTCGTCGGAATACCACAGACAGATGAACCGCGACTTCCTCGGCCACGACTACTATACAGATGTCATAACATTCGAGGAGAGGGAAGGTCGTATAGAAAATGGTATTGTTAGCGGCGAGGTATACATAGATGTAGCTACGGTAGAGGACAATGCCGATATATACAACTCATTGCCATTCAACGAGATGCGACGTGTGATAGTGCATGGAGCACTGCACCTTTGCGGACACCTCGACAAGAGCCCTACGGCAGCACAACAGATGCGCCGCCTGGAGAACAGATACCTTAAACTACTACGCAACGAGATACTATGATGCTCAAATATGATATCGTAGTGGTCGGAGCAGGCCACGCAGGATGCGAAGCCGCCTCGGCTGCTGCACGCCTCGGCTCGCGCACACTCCTTATCACCATAGATATGGAGAAGATGGCCTCGATGTCGTGTAATCCTGCGGTGGGAGGCGTGGCAAAAGGGCAAATCGTAAGAGAGATAGATGCTCTTGGCGGTATGATGGCACGTATAACAGACCACTCTACAATTCAGTTCCGAATGCTCAACCGCTCTAAGGGTGCTGCAATGTGGAGCCCCAGAGCGCAATGCGACAAGGCAGAGTTCTCGAAAGAGTGGCGCAGAGTACTCGAAAATACGCCTAACCTCTATATATGGCAAGACTCAGTGACAGATATATTGGTGGACAATGGTGGGTCGAAGCCACATATCAGAGGTGTCAGAACACGTATGGGCGTAGAGATAGAGTGCAGCCGTCTGATACTCACGGCAGGCACATTCCTCGAAGGTGTAATGCACTGTGGCAGTGCCTCGACAGAGGGAGGACGCGCAGGCGACCAGGCAGCACACGGCATTACAGCCAACCTGCTGGCACTCGGTTTCGAGGCAGGACGTATGAAAACAGGTACTCCTGCACGCCTTGATGCACGTACCATAAACTTCGATGCACTTGAAGTACAAGAGGGCGATATAGAGCCTTCAAAATTTTCGTATGACGCTGATACTCAGAGTGTTAAATACCAACTACCATGCTTTATGGTATATACCTCGGAGCGCGTACACGAGATACTGCGCACGGGATTTGACCGCTCACCACTATTCAATGGTACTATATCAGGCATAGGCCCACGCTACTGCCCGAGCATTGAGGATAAGCTACGCACGTTTGCCGACAAGAGCCAGCATCAGCTCTTCTTAGAGCCAGAGGGTCGCTCAACAAACGAATACTACCTAAATGGCTTCTCGTCGTCACTACCATATGAGGTACAGCTCGAAGCACTACACCACATCGTAGGCCTGGAAGATGTACACGCATACAGACCAGGATATGCAATTGAGTATGACTACTTCCCACCAACACAGCTATACCATACGCTCGAAACAAAACTCGTAGACGGTCTATACTTCGCAGGACAGGTTAATGGTACAACAGGCTACGAGGAGGCAGCAGCACAAGGTCTTATGGCGGGCATCAATGCACACCGCTCACTAAAAGGCTTGGATGGCATAGTGTTGCATCGCGACGAAGCATATATAGGTGTTCTCATAGACGACCTTGTAACAAAGGGCGTAGACGAACCATACCGTATGTTTACCTCACGCGCAGAGTATCGTATACTTCTGCGACAAGATAATGCAGATGCACGACTTACACCCATAGGCTATAAAATCGGTCTTGTAAATGAGAAAAAATATGATGCACTGCTCAAAAAAAATGCAGCCGTAGAATCGCTTATTTCATTCCTTCGTAGTACATCGGTCAAAATAGGCGAAATTGACAGCTATCTAATTTCGGTTGGAGAAGAGCCGCTAACGCAGGGAAAAAGGCTATACGACATAGTACTTCGCAGCGGTGTTAAACTATCTGAGCTTATTAAACAGCATACGAAGCTATCAAAGTTTGTAGAAAAGGAGGCTTTTAGTAGCGAGATTATCGAACAGGTGGAGATACAGGTTAAGTATAGAGGTTATATCGAGAGGGAGCGATATTTCGCCGAGAAGATGCAAAGATTGGAGAGTATCAATATCCCCGAAGATTTCGACTACGATGCTATGCAGTCGCTAACCATCGAGGCACGACAGAAGCTCGGACGCATACGCCCACAAACCATAGGACAAGCCTCGCGTATTCCGGGTGTATCGCCAGCAGATATAAACGTACTGCTAATAAAGTTTGGCAGATAGAGCCTGAGATATTGAATCTATGAGCATTCCACGTGGAACGCTTTTTTTGTAGTTTTCAGGCAGTGTTGGGAGGGAGTTGCAGGGCGGGGCCTTTGTGTTGCAGGGCTGTGCCCTGCCACTGCGAAGCAGTTTAAGGAGTATAGGGATATTAGGGAGTTTAAGGAATATAGAGAGTTTAATGCTATTTAGTTGATTTCCCTAAACTCCTTAAATTCTCTAAATTCTCTTTGGTTTCGAAATCAAAAAAGCCCTCCCAAGTGGGAA
>JAFVRN010000028.1 GCA_017504265.1 Alistipes sp.
ACCCATAGAACCCACTGAACCCACAGAACTCACTGAACCTGCAGAACCCACAGAACCCACAAAACACACAGAACCCACAAAACACACAAAACACACAAAACACACAAAACACACCGAACCCATAGAACCCATAGAACCCACCGAACCCATAGAACCCACCGAACCCATAGAACCCACCGAACCCACCGAACCCACAACACTCGGGATAATCAGCGGTTAAACACCAATTTTTGTCAGAGCGGTGCAGATGTTGCGCCGATAAAGAAGTTGGCTCGGATGGGACATACTTGGCGTATTTCCCATTCGAGCCAACGATTGAGGTGCGACAGATGCGCCGCTATCACAAAAATTAACGCATTGGTGGACGCCCAAACGCATGAGCATTTGTCTTGATATCCATACCCTCATACTTCGAAATATCCTTAGAGGCATTCTTACCGAAGTAACGTAGGTTGTAGTTAAACTGTACGGTAAAGTAACGACCTACGGTAGAGTTCCACGCATTCTCGGTATAACCACTACCCACGCTACGAGCAAAGGCTGTATTCTCGTTAAGGAGGTCGTTTACGCCGACAAGAACCTCACCACGTTGATTCTTGAAGAGCTTCTTACCAAGGTAGATGTTACATATAAGGTAGTCCTCATTGTAGTCGTTGGTGAAACCGATGTATTGGTTGTAGTTCACGGCTGCAGTAAGAGTAAAGCCCTTCCAGAATACCCACTTCAACGTACCTGATGCCGTATGGTTGAAGTACTGATTCTTACCACCCTTAGATGCAAGTGACTGTTTGGTATCGTTAAACGTACCGTTCCACTGTATAGTAAAGTCGATATTCTCCGAGATGTTACTACCGAGCGTGAACATAGCATCGTAGCCGAGGTTGCTTGTGAAGTTAAGGTCTTGGTTAATCATCGAGGGGGTACGTGTCCAGCTTACACCTGCCATCATATTGAGGTTACACTTGATAGCACTGATAGGAAAGCCGTAGCTAAGGTGTGTACGCAGCTGAGCATAGCCATCCATATTCTCATATGTAGAGTACTGCAAAGGGTTATACTCCACATCATCGATGATGATGGTATCGGGGTTATACTCTATCGACTGTCCTATGTAATCCTGTGTAAGTTGCGTAGAGAACATCCACATAAAGGTGCGACCCTTCTCGACATTCGAGCGTATGTAGTGGAAGTTGATACGATGGTTGTACGACGATACAAGGTTTGGATTACCCTTAGACAGATACTGAGCATTCGACATATCGTATATATCCTGCAAGTTACGCACATCGGGGTTATGCGTATATGAGTTGATGAACACGCGGATAGTATTCTGCGGGTTGAAGGCTATGTTACCCATCATAAAGTATGTAATATGGTCGAAATCGCGCTTGATATTCTCACCCTTGACAGCACCATCAAGCGTAGAGTGCTGATAGTATACGTTTGCCACAAAGGTGTTGCGGTCCTTAGCATAGCGGAAGCCCGGGCCTATGCGGTGCTCGATACTACGGCTATCGGTCATCGACGATAGTGATACATCGGGCGTAAGGCCTATGATATCATAGTCGCTGCCTGTGATATATGCGGTCTTCTCTATATCCTGATCCTCGTAGTCGAAGCGATACTGCATACTTATCTGCGCATTCTTAGCCACAGGCTCGGTATATGTAAAGTTGGCACTAATATCTGTCTCGGACTGTGGTGCCGTAGACGACACGTAGCGTAGCTCGGGAGTTGCGATAAGCGTCTCGGGGTCGTAGAGCGTCGCCATCGTCGAGAAGCTGTTGGTCCACGAACGTGGCGTGCTACGCAGAGCATAGCGGCCATCAACGGTAATGGTACGTCCGGGCTTACCCAACAGCAAACGATACTGCAAAAATTCGCTGAAACGGAAGGCCTGCGACGAAGCCTCAGAGCCACTATATAGAATATCGTATGGCAGGCCCTTACTTGTAGCGGTCTCGCCCGACTGCTCACCATACTGTATGCTATATGGGGTATTACCCTGCAAGCTAAAATTCGTACGCGACATTATCGACATATTCTTGTTTATCTTCCAGTCGAGACGTACATTGAAACGGTGGTTGTAGTTGCGTATCTCAGACTCGCCCTCCTGTATAAGATCGTCATCAGGAAGAGGTGCTTCGTACCATCTCTCCAAGACACTCTGATTCTTGGTATTGGTGTTGTTATAGAAGTACGAGCCGTTGAGTTTGAGCTTATCGGCCTCACCCCACGAGTCGGAGTATTGCACGCCCACTGAGCCTACACGTGCCACACCACTCTGCGGGCGTACCATATAACGTCCTACGCCACGGCCACGACCCATGCCGCCACCACCGCCCGTAACACCGAGGATATCCTCGAACGAGAAGTTCTGCTGATTGACATTATTGAACAGACCTATGACCGACACTCGTGAAGAGCCGTGAAAGAGGTTGATGTTACCGCCGATGTTATACTTATGGTGCGAGGTAACACTCTCCAATGCAGGGGTGTAGAGGCTGCTGGCGAAGTCCAACTCCGGAGCACCGCCATCCGTATCGGGCTGATAGCCGTAACCACCATATAGCTTACCAAATACACCCTGACGCATATTGGAATGGGTAACGATATTTATTGCCTTGTAACCCTCGCCATCGTCCATCCCCGAGAACTCGGCATTATCCGAGAGTTTATTGAATACCTCGATGCGGTCCACCGACTCGGCAGGCAACGAGCTGAGTGCCGTAGAGACATCCTCGCCAAAGAACTCCTTGCCATCCACAAATATCTTCTTAACCTGCTCACCCTGAGCCTCAACCGAGCCATTAGATACGGTTATGCCGGGCATCTTTTTGAGAAGTCCCTCCACATCGGCATCCGAGGCCACCTTAAAGGCAGCAGCATTGTAGGCAACTGTGTCGCCATTTTGCGATGTGCGCAATGCCTGCACCTCTTTAACGACAGTCTCGATAGCAACATTCTCCGGCGAGAACTCTATATTGCCGAGGTCTACCGCACCACCGACCTTAACACTCTGCCTGTAGGTAGCATAGCCGATAAACGACACGGATAATTCATACTCACCATTACGCAGTGATGTGATGCTGAAAGCACCGCCCGCACCAGTCGTTGTATGCTTTCTATACTCTGCATCGGTTGTAGATACCACCTCGACGATAGCTCCCAACACACCCTCCTTTGTTTCGCCGTCGATAACCTTTGCTGTAATACGTCCCGACTGCGCCCACGCACCTATCGTCATAAAGAGCATCACGGCAAGTGCAAAAATTCTTCTCATATTATTTCTATTCATTTTATCTTCTGGATAATTATTCAAATGCGAAAGTAATACTTTTTTCTCAAATTATAAGCCTTTGGTCGGTGAAATGACCAAAATAGGCTGTCAGCAAACATTTATCCAAGGTAAAGCACTGATATCAATTTAACAACATCGCGTTTTATGTTTGGCGGTATTGCAATTTTCATTTTTTTATCGTACCTTTGATACGTTATATATCCATATAAATATTGGCAATGAAATATAGAATTATTGACGAGCAACTATCTCGTATCGCAACACTCGTGGAGAGCTGGAAGAGTGGCAACACAGTATCGGCCATCGAGCGTGACATAGCACTCTCCATACTACGTTCACTATATGACAACATCGGAAATATAAACGCCGAGCAACACTGCGACAGTGGCAATACCCGACCCGACAAGGCGGTTGTCGTAGAGGCCGAGTATCAAGAGAAAACCAAGGCGGAGAGAGATGTAGAGGCGGAGACAGACAGCGACGCATCCTTCGACGATGCACTCGACATAGATGCCCTGCTCGGTCTGTCAGCACCGATAGGCGACGTGGCCGACAAGGCCGAAGAGGAAACGGCAGCAGAGGCAGAGAGAGTTGAAGAGGCTGTCAAGGAGGCAGAAGAGGTAACTGAAGAGGCTATCGAAGAGGGTGCGGCATCAGGCAGTAGCGAGTCTACGCAGATATCCAAGATAGGCGGTTTGTTCGATATAGATGATATTCCCGTACGCAGCAGGTCGAGCCGCAAGATGATATCGCTATACAACACCCCTGCACAGCAGCCTAAGGCCGAACCTCAGCACAACACACCCAAGCCTGAATCTACACCCGCAGCTGAGATAAAAGAGGTGGTTGATAGAGAGGTTAAAATCGACGCAACGCCCACGGTAGTGGAGCATCACAAGGCGACAGAGCCATCGGCAGATGAATCGGCACAGAAGAGCATCGCCGAGGTAGTAGGAGCCGCATCGGAGGATAAGCGTTTAGGCGAGGTGCTCGGTGGTGGCATTACAACCCTTGCCGACAAGATGGCCTCGGAGGAGCAGCCTACGACACCCTTCAACCGTATCAGCGACCTACACAAGGCAATCGGCCTTAACGACAAGTTTCTGATGATACGCGATCTTTTTGAAGGCGATGCCGAGAGGTACAACGACACCATAGATACGCTCAACGAATTTGACGACTTGGATGAGTGTATGATATATATCGTCGAGAACTTCGCATGGAATCCCGATTCGGAGGGAGCGAAATTACTTGTGTCACTAATAGAAAGAAAACTATCGTAAGATGGCAAAGCTCTACATAGTCCCCACGCCCATAGGCAACCTTGAAGATATTACGCTGCGTGCAATAAATGTATTGCGTGAGGTCGATTTTATCCTCGCCGAAGATACACGCACAACATCGCATCTGTTGCGACATCTCGGCATAGAAAAGCCCATGCACTCTCACCATAAGTTCAACGAGCACGCCACCGTAAGCCGTGTTGCCGACAGTATAGCCGCCGGCCGCAACGTAGCACTCGTATCGGATGCAGGAACTCCGGGCATATCCGACCCGGGCTTTCTGCTTGTGCGTAAATGCGTGGAGGAGGGCATAGAGGTTGAGACACTCCCGGGTGCAACCGCACTTATACCGGCTGTTGTACAGAGCGGATTCCCCTGCGACAGATTCTGTTTTGAGGGTTTCCTGCCGCAGAAGAAGGGGCGAATGAAGCGTATCACGGAGCTATCGACAGAGCCACGTACAATGATATTCTACGAATCGCCATACCGTGTAGTAAAGTGTTTGGAGCAGTTGGGCGAAGTGATGGGCACGGAACGTCGCGTGGCTGTGGTACGTGAGATAACCAAGAAGTTCGAGCAAACCGTACGGGGCACAATAAGCGAGGTGACGGCACATTTCAAGAGTCACGAGCCCAAGGGCGAGTTTGTAATCGTCGTCGAAGGCTACGATGCCAAAGCCGGTCGTACAGCAGGTGACGATGAGCCGGAGGAGGATGAGTAGCATTGCCGATAAATAATCACACAATAGATAGAGCCACATGGCCAAGGATAACAACAGATATACATTAACTCCATTGCAGAGGTTTGCATCGAACACTCTATATGTGATGTGTCGAGGCTTCGCCATACTACCCCGCTGGGTACGCTACTACGTCATAGAGGAGATACTCTTCTTTGTGCTGTACTACCTCATACATTACCGCTATAAGGTTATCACCACCAACCTGCGCAACGCCTTCCCGCACTACGATGAAGCCACAATACGAGGCATAGCCAAGCGCAACTACCGTAACCTTGCCGAACAGATAATAAATACGCTGAGCGTAACGGGAGCATCGAGCCAACGTATGCGTAAGTACCTCACATTCCCCGAAGCGAAGGCATATAGCGAGGCTACGAAGGATAACGATGTGATACTTATGGGCGGCCATCATGGATGCTGGGAGTACTTCGCATCAGTAGCACTGTACGACAGCGGACATAAGCTGATGTGCATATACCACCCTTTGCAGAACAGCATCCTCGACGATCTGTTCAAGCGTATGCGACACATAGACAATAGCGATCTTATACCTCGTGACGACAGTCTGCGCTACTTCATCAAAAATCGTGGTGGCAAAGGCTGTGGCAAACACCTTGCAATGGGTCTTATTGCCGACCAGAACCCCTATCGACATAAGGATTCACGTTGGTTCCGATTCCTAAATCAAGATACCATTTTTGCCGAGGGCGGTGAGCAATTGGCACGAAAGTTAGGTATACCGGTATGGTTTGCCGATATGAAGTGGCTGCGCCGTGGCGAATATGAGCTACATATGGAGCTACTATACGACGGTAGCGATGAGGTTTCGGAAGGTGAGATTACGGAGCGATATGTACGTCGCCTCGAACAACAGATTACAGATTGTCCCGAGCGATGGTTATGGTCGCACCGCAGATGGAAGTACAAAAGAGAGGAGTAGGCTATGGCTAAGGTTAGTGTTGTTATACTCAATTGGAATGGCCGTCACCACTTGGAGCGTTATTTGCCGAGTGTTGTGAAGTACACCACGGGCGATGCCGAGGTTATTGTCGCCGACAATGGCTCGACAGACGACTCATTGGCGTGGTTACGCATCACCTATCCGGAGGCAGGTGTGGTGCGCTTAGATCGCAACTACGGATTTGCCGGAGGATACAACAGAGCCTTAAAAGAGATTGGGAGCAAGTACTATATACTTCTTAACTCCGATGTGGAGGTTACCGAAGGTTGGTGGCAGCCACTTGTAGCATGTATGGACGAGGAGGAGGATATAGCAGCAGCAGCACCCAAGTTATTATCCGTGGAGCGACGCGAAGAATTTGAGTATGCCGGAGCTGCAGGAGGCTTTATCGACTATCTGGGCTACCCCTTCTGTCGTGGTCGTATACTATCCACAGTTGAGCGGGATAATGGTCAATATGACGAGCGTCGCGACATATTCTGGGGCAGTGGTGCAGCACTGTGCTGCCGTGCCGATGTATACCACTCTCTCGGAGGCTTAGACGAGGAGTTCTTTGCTCATATGGAGGAGATAGACCTGCAATGGCGTATGCAACTCGCCGGATGGCGCATAGTTGTCGAGCCTCGCTCAAAGGTGTATCACCTTGGCGGAGGCACACTGCCGGCATCACCACAAAAGGTGTATCTCAACCACCGCAACAATCTGGCTATGCTGATGAAGTGCGCATCGCCTATGCAACGCATGGTAGTCGCCATAGTTAGACCCCTGACCGATGGTATTGAGGCAGTGGTACACCTGCTAACGTTGCATCCCGAAAGGGCTTGGGCTGTAGTACGTGCCTGGGGCAGTTTCATCGCATGTCACAAGAGGCTGATGGATAAACGCAAGGCTATATTGCGCAAAAAAAAGGTTACGGGGATATACCCCTATTCGATTGTACTACGTTATCTCTGTGGACAACGTAGGTTTAATAATATGATGTAATGAGACGAGTTATCATTATTCCCACATACAACGAGCGTGAAAACATTACGCAGATGATCGAGCGTGTGATGGCTATGGAGGAGTGCTTCGACCTGCTTATAGTAGATGACAACTCTCCCGATGGCACAGCACAACTGGTACGTAATGCACAAGAGAGGTATGGCGAACGCCTGCATCTCTTGGAGCGCAGCGGCAAGCTCGGATTGGGAACGGCCTATATTGCAGGATTTAAGTTCGCCTTGGAGCATGGCTACGATCGTATCTTCGAGATGGACTGCGACTTCTCGCACAACCCCGACGACCTGACACGCCTCGATGCTATGCTTGAGAGCAAAGATATGGCCATAGGCTCACGCTACTGCAAGGGGGTAAACGTGGTTAATTGGCCTATGGGGCGACTACTGATGTCGTACTTCGCATCGAAATATGTGCGTACGATTACCCGTATGCCGATATGCGATGCCACAGCGGGATTTGTGGGCTATCGTCGTGAGCTTCTCGATGCCATAGACCTCGACCGTGTAAAGATGAATGGCTACGGTTTTCAGATAGAGATGAAGTATAGTGCTTGGCGACTGGGGTACGAGATTGGCGAAGTATCTATAATCTTTATAGACCGCGAGGCCGGCACCTCGAAGATGTCGAGTGGCATATTTGGCGAGGCATTCTTCGGAGTACTAAAACTTCCATTTAGACGCATAAAACGAAAAACTAATATACAATAGTATGGATATGAAAGAGGCCGAAAAGGCCACAGCACGACTACTTGAAATTATGGATACGTTGCGCAGGGAGTGTCCCTGGGATAGGGAGCAGACCTTTGACACGTTGCGCAACAATACCATAGAGGAGACCTATGAGCTTGCGGATGCCATCACCGACAAGAATATGGATGGCATCAAGGAGGAACTTGGCGATCTACTGCTGCACATCGCCTTCTACTCGAAGTTGGGCGAGGAGCAAGGTGCGTTCGACTATACGGATGTTGCCAATGCCGTCTGCGACAAGCTTATATACCGACATCCGCATGTCTATGGCGATATTCACGCCGACACGCCCGAGGAGGTTAAGCAGAATTGGGAGGAGCTGAAACTGCGTAAGAAAAAGCGCAAGAGTGGCACGCTTGGCGGTGTTCCCGTATCACTTCCATCTATGGTTAAGGCGTTCCGCATAGGCGAGAAGGCCGCGGCCACAGGCTTCGACTGGCAGCGCAGAGAGGATGTGTGGGAGAAGGTACGTGAGGAGCTACACGAGGTAGATGCCGAAATTGAGGCAAAAGATAAGGAGCATCTTACAGATGAGATGGGCGATCTATTCTTTGCATTGGTCAATGCCTGCCGCCTATACGGCATAGACCCCGAGGCAGCGTTGGAGCGCACCAATAAGAAGTTTATACGCCGCTTCAACTATATGGAGCAGCAAGCGGCTGACAGCGGCATCTCACTCCACGATATGTCGTTGGAGCAGATGGAAGAACACTGGCAGGCGGCCAAGAAATTTGAATAATAAAGGTGATAACAATAGATACTTTAACATATGGCAATTATTAGAAACGTACGAGGCTTTAAGCCCGAGATAGGAGATAAGACTTGGTTGGCCGAGACTGCAACAATCATCGGTGATGTTAAGATTGGAGAGGATTGCTCTATATGGTACAATGCTGTGCTACGTGGCGATGTAAACTCTATAACCATAGGCAACCACACCAACATTCAGGATGGAGCAGTCATCCATACGCTCTTCGATGGTTCGAAGAACCCATCACAGACACATATAGGCAACTACGTATCGGTGGGTCACAACGCCGTAATCCACGGAGCGACGATCGAGGACGACTGCCTCATAGGTATGGGTGCAATTGTGCTTGATAATGCTGTGGTAGCCTCGGGTTGTATCGTGGCAGCGGGTGCTCTGGTACTGTCGAACCAAAAGTTGGAACCCAACTCGGTATATGCAGGTGTCCCTGCCAAGAAGGTTAAGGATGTAACACCCGAGCAACGCAACGAGATTATCAAGCGTACGGCACGAGACTATCGTCTATACGCCTCGTGGTACGAACAGGAAGAGATTTAATCATACCGAGTGGCTATGCCACACATAACCTAATAGAGTAGATGAGGCGACCGAAGAACAACATAGGATTACACATGCTCACGGCTGTAGCACTGAGTCTTGTAATCAACTTCTCGTACCTGCTGCTACCCATCATCACCGATCGTGGCATGAATCAGCGTGGTGATAGTGCCCACGACAACAATGGCGAGGAGCTGCACGATAGCGGTATTCTATATCTGAGCGATGACCTGCACGGATATATCGTATGCGACTGCGAGGCACGCGACAGCGTATATGTCTCAGCATGGCAGGTACACAGCCTCAAGTTGCAAAACGGCGACCATCTACAATTCAGCCGACAACCGGCATGGGGCGATACCTACTCTCAGGAGGAGCTACGTAAGGCGCATCCCCGCCTCAACGAGGTCTTTATGCGCAATGGCGAGAAGTTCGATATCGACTCGTTATACGATCGTCCCAGCCGCACGGTAGAGTTTATATGGCAGATAGCCTACTATGCTATCATTTCGTTTTTGATGCTCATAATACTCACGTGGCCACAGCGCAACGGAGCCTTCTCAAATCGAAAATTTGCACAACGCACGCTGCTTGTCATACTACTCTCGGCAGCAGCCATCTCGTTAGCCCCCGTGACGACATTCCGCCATGGCGTTATGCGTATCGTCTTTTTCTTCTCGGCGGATGCCCACAGCAACACCTATCTTATTGTGCTTACCAAGTCGTTGTTTATGCTCGTTGTAAGCATACTCTATGCCCGCATATATATCCTTATGCGCCAGCGTCAGGCGATAGTCATCGAAAACGAGAGGCTCAAAAACGAGAACCTCTCCACGCGATACAATATGCTTGTAGGACAGATAAACCCACACTTCTTCTTCAACTCTCTTAACTCGTTGGCAATGCTCGTTCGCGAACACGACGATGCACGTGCATTGGAGTATATAGATCAGCTATCCTACACATTCCGCTATATTATTCAGAACGGACAGAGCGGCAAGACCACACTTGCAGAGGAACTTGCCTTTGCCGAGGCCTATGCCTACCTGTTTAAGATACGCTACGCCGATAAACTCTTCTTCGAGTTCGACATCGACCCGAGATACAATAGCTGGCAACTACCAGCACTGTCGCTACAACCGCTCATTGGCAATGCTGTTAAACACAATAGTATAACAACTAAGAAGCCTCTGCATATCATCATCCGCATCGTAGATGGCACCTTGGAGATTGAAAACCAAAAACAACCGAAACTCGATAGCGAGCCCTCAACAGGCATAGGCCTACAAAACTTAAACAGCCGCTGGCAGATAATATCGGGCAAGGAGATAGAGATTATCGATGAGGCTACACGCTTTATGGTACGCCTGCCCCTTGAACCACCCAAACAGTCGTAATTATGAGAAGAGTTGTAATTGTTGAGGATGAGACAGCTGCTGCAGTAAACCTACGCAGCATGCTACATAGCATAGAGCCCACGACCGAGGTTGTTGCCATCTTGGAGTCGGTAGAGGAGGCCATAGAGTTCTTCTCGTCGAAGGTCGAAGCCGACATCATCTTTATGGATATACATCTTGCCGATGGCGACTCGTTCCGTATATTCCGCAGTGTTGATATAGACATACCTATAATTTTTACCACTGCCTATGACCAATATGCCATTGAGGCCTTTAAGGTAAACAGCATAGACTACCTCTTAAAGCCATTCAAGGAGGAGGAGCTGCGACGTGCACTAAATAAGCTGCGCCGCCTGACAGCAAACGAGCAAAACGAGATGTCGAAAATCGACGATGTAGCATCGGAGAGCATGGTAAAGACTATGCTTATACGCTACAAGGATCGTATAATACCTATCAACGTGGAAGATGTAGCATTCTTCTACACCTTCTCAGAACGCGTTACATTGACAACGCTAAGCGGCGAATGTTACCATGTGGACAAGACTCTCGAAACTCTTATACAGCAACTGCCACCGGAGCAATTTTTCCGTGCCAACCGCCAATTTATCGTATCACGACGTGCCGTAAAGGATATAGCTGTATGGTTTGGTAGCCGCCTTACGCTTAATCTGAGTGTGGAGCTACCCGAACGCATAGTGATACCTAAGGCACGCGTTGCCGAGTTCAAGCAGTGGCTGATGGATAATAACTAACCTATATAATACACATATATAATATAAATAGAGACGAGGCCGACTATCATTAGCCGGCCTCGCAACTATTTCGTAAGCTATTTAGAGCAGTGATACCGTATAGGTAAGGTCATCCATACATATATATAGCGGTGTGTTTGCACCCCACTCTCCCACATCCGTGGTCTCGATAGTCACACGTATACCCCACAAATCGCCACTTAGCGCACTTATATCGAAGTTCGTCCACTCGTTGGCAAAGAGACGCTTACCATCACGGAAGTCTACAACATAGCAATCTACACTATCACCCTCCTGTTTATCCTCAAGAAGTGCCGTAAAGCGCACCTTCATATAGTCGCCATCGGTGAATACTCGGGCAAACGTGTTACTCTCCTCCTCGGTAATCGACTTATAGGTATAGGTCGTAAGATTTAGGCGCACCGTAGTGAAGTGATATTCGCCAAAGTAGCGACATAGTATATCGCACGGCTCGTTGAAACTATCGTAGTAATATACCAAGTATCCCTCGCCCGAGGCGGCTGCGCTGTTATATGCGCTGTACTGGTTCTCGTAGCTACCATCCATCATATTGATAATCATAGAGTGAGCAAAACCACCCCAATAGCCATACTCCTCGTTTTTGAAATACTCGAAATCCAGATAATCCGACGTGTAGCCAAGTTTGAAACCTGTATCTACGGGTAACTCTTTCTCAAAATTCTCTACAACAGCTTCAGTAAAGGCATTCTGTATCTCTTCAAAGGCATCATCTACCATCTGACAACCTGCTAATAGAAATAATGCGAATACCGTGAATAATCTCTTCATATAAAATTTGGTTAGTTGTTAATATTACATCATATTATAAGAACGACACAATGTCGTATGCTCTGTACTCCGTCTTATCCCACCTGGGCACATCCATACTCTCGTTGATAATATCGAGTGATACAGCATAGCTGTCACCATCATAATCATATGTTATACTGCGAGGCAACACTCTCTCGCCACTACGCTTAACAACAACATATATCACAACGTCGGCCACATCATCCTTGGGCTGCACCTTAATCTTAGCTCCATCCGTGTAGATCTCGACAATATCTATCTGATAGCTGTCCGAGAGGAAGTCAAATGCGCGTGTAGGATTCGTCAAAATATCCTTTGCAGCCAAGTCCACTACGTCCTCTACCACCTCTTTACGGTCGTTATTTACCTCGTAACGCACATCTCCATCGCTATACACCTCCATGCTGCCGAGTGTAAGGTAGTAGCTATCGCCATCGACAACAAAGTAGCCGCTAAGTGGCGATATGTCATCTGCAAGTACGGTGATATGCGTCGCATATCGCTTTCCGAGTGCCCGTGACACACCTTCGAGCCACTCACGAGGCTGACTCTGCGCCCATAGTGCAACCGTAGACAAGAGCAAAACAGCTGTAAAAACTACTCTTTTCATATCCATCGCGATTAGTATATACCCAACTCCTGTAACTTAGCCTCCAACGATGGCAGGTCGTAGAACTTTATCTCACGCGGCTTCGAGCCTATCTGAGGGCCTACAATACCGGCACGCTCCAACTGCAACATAATACGGCCTGCACGGTTGAAGCCTACCTCGAAGTTACGCTGTATCATCGATGTAGAGATAATACCATTTGCCACAGCCTCTCGTGCTATATCTCCGAACTTAGGGTCATACTTCTGCGGAGCACTGCTCTCCTCGCTACCAAACGAAGGCATACCCTCTCCAGCACCGGCCTCGGGCGTGTAGTCCGGAAGGTTATATGCCGAGGGATATCCCTGCTGTGAATAGATGTGGTCTACCACCTTCTCCACCTCGGGGGTATCGATAAAGGCACACTGTATACGTGTCAGCTCACCGCCATTCGACAGCAACATATCGCCACGACCTATAAGCTGGTTAGCTCCAGGCTGGTCGATGATTGTACGTGAGTCGGTCATCTGCATCACTCTAAAGGCGATACGTGCCGGGAAGTTTGCCTTGATACCACCAGTGATAACCTTCACATCGGGACGCTGCGTAGCCACAATAAGGTGAATACCTATGGCACGTGCCTTCTGCGCAAGACGCATAACGGGGGCCTCAACCTCCTTGGCAGTCATTATAAGGTCGGCAAACTCGTCTATAACAACCACTATGTATGGCAAGAAGCGATGACCCTTCTCGGGATTGAGTTTACGGTGCAGGAACTTCTCATTGTACTCCACGATATTCTTTGCGTGTGCCGTCTTACACAGCTCCAAACGGTTGGCCATCTCCGTACATAGCGCATTGAGAGTATATACAGCCTTCTTTGGGTCGGTAATTATCGACTCCTCTTCGGACTCCATCTTGGCAAGGAAGTGCTTCTCCAACTTGTTGTAGAGCGAGAACTCCACCATCTTGGGGTCTATAAGCACAAATTTCAGCTCTGCGGGGTGCTTGCGATAGAGCAACGATGTGATAATGGCATTAAGTCCCACAGATTTACCCTGACCCGTAGCACCTGCCACCAACAAGTGCGGCATCTTGGCCAGGTCGAAGGTATAGTTCTCGTTCTGTATTGTACGGCCGATGACCACAGGTAGCTCGGCCTTGGATTGTTGGAACTCCTCGGAACATAGTGCCGAGCGCATAGATACAGTCTGTTTGGTGAGGTTAGGCACTTCGATACCTATCGTACCCTTACCAGGGATAGGGGCAATGATACGTATACCCAAGGCTTTTAGGTTTTGAGCAATATCGCTCTCCAAGCCCTGAATCTTGGATATCTTAACACCCTGCTCCTGTACAATCTCATAGAGCGTGACAGTAGGACCCACCGTAGCGTGCATACTGCGGATAGGTATACCGAAGTTAAGCAACGTCTCGCGTATACGCTCCTTGTTCTGGAATATCTCTTCGTCATCGACCACCGCCTTAGACTTATGATCCACAAGTAGCGATGGCATAGGTGGAATATAGTTGTGCAGGTCACGCATAGGGTCGTAGAGGTCATTGTCGATATCCTCCTCGTCTACCTGCTTTGAGGTTATCTGCTCAACGGTGATTATTAGTTCGTCACTATCATCTCCCTCAACACCCAACACATCCTCTGCCTCCGAGGCACTCATTGGCTCATCGGCCTTTATAGGAGCATCGCCCATAGTGGTCGTTGCATCATCGACAATAGGCATCTCCATAAGTTCTCCCGCGTTCTGCTCCTCTGCCTTATCGCCAACAGCAACTACCTCGAACTGAGGCTCTTCCGCAACCGGAGAGTCTGCTACATTCTCCTCAAAGGCCTCGTCCGTATCATCGTCAAAAGATAAGTCATCCTCCTTATTACGACGTATAGTACCCCATAGGCGACGGGTAACACTACTCACGCCACCTACCACCTTCGTGCCCTTATCATCTACGACACGCAGGAAGTTACGGTTGATAAGTAGTCCCACAAGAATCCATCCTGCAACGATTATAAGCAGTGTACCGATAGGGCCTGCAACACCTTTTAGCGCATCACGCATAGCCAAACCATACTCACCACCAAGGCCCGAGCCGAAGAGATCCCAGCTGCTGCCAAAGATAAAGCCCAGAGTAAGCGAGCCAAGCAACAACACAAGGCAATATATAGGTGCTGTATGCAAGATACGCAGAGGCACATAGCGGAAAAGCCGCCAGCCCCACAACAGAATGACAACAGGGATGATAATGGAGAACAGGCCGAAACCTCCACCCACAATGCTATTAGCCACACGCGCGCCACCCGAGCCGCATATATTGCTGAAACGTGGGTCGGCCATAGGCACACCCACCTGCGACAATGCGCTCATATCCTCCTTCCAGTAGAAGAAGTACGATAGAATAGAGAAGAAGAGGAAAGCTCCGAGAACCATCATCATAAATCCCGATACAAGACGTATATTCTCACGTGTCGATAGCGATGTGTCCTTACTGCCCTTACCCCTACTATTAGTGTTTTTTGTAATTTTATCCCTATTATCTTTAGTCATAAACGACATTTTTTCAATATAAATATTTGGCGAAGTTACTACATTTTTTTTACATATAAAAATTTATGCTGTAACCTACCTCTACTGGTAGTTCTATGAGCGATGCGCACAACTTGTAGCAATCCTCTCTACTGAGGCGTAAGCCCGCCTATGCGTACACCTTATAGCGTAGCTGATTGAATACCGATTTCTTGCATCCTTTGTTGGCTGGCTGATTCGTGGAGGAGAACCTATTGCCTTTGCCTATTACATTCTCGGGGGTTGGCATACTATTTCGTAGTTAATTCGTTGTTTTGTCATTATTTTTGCTTATCTTTGTGTCGTCTATTAAGACATTGGAAGAAGTCAGGCGCAAATATTTTTTTTGTTGCAGCTCTCAACCTCTTACCCCGAAGTATCGCAGGACATTTTTCTGTCAGGGCTTCGGGGATTTATTTTTCCATAACCGAACGCAAATAGTATTTCTTTCCTTGTCCTTGTGCTGGCTCATAGGCCACCTTGAAATATATCCCTCTTCCCTGCTTGTCTTTATACTTAAAGAAGTATTCTATTCCATCTTTACGTCCCTTGTAGAGTTCGTGCGATGTAGGTACATATTCTGCTGTTTACAATAGTTGCTTTGCCTTATACTCAATACGTTTGCGGTACTCTTCATCGGCAAAGGTAAGGAACTTGAATGTAGGAGTGTTACCCTCAGGCGCTTTGATATCGTAACGCTCCAAAAGCCACTCTACACGTCGTGCCACAGCCTCGCCCGAATCGATAACATCAATACCACTACCAGACAGCACACGCTCGATATGCTCTCTGAGAAATGGATAGTGCGTACACCCCAGCACCACCTTATCTATACCCGAGCCTAAAAGTGGCTCGATAACACGTCGTACAGCCATCTCGGCACGTGGCGTATGCTCGGCATTGGCCTCGACAATCTCAACGAAGTCCCGCCCAACGACCTTCAACACCTCGATACCCGAAGCGTAGTGACGCGCAGTACGCAAAAACATATCACTCGATAGGCTATGCTCCGTAGCTAACACTGCTATACGCCCGGTTTGTGTCGCAAGACAAGCAGGCTTCACGGCAGGCTCCAACCCCACAATAGGCATATCAGGCCAACGCTCTCGCAATGTCTCGATAGCTGCCGTAGTTGCAGTATTACACCCCACAACCACCATCTTAACATCCTCCTTAACAAGTCGTTCGACAGCCGAGAGCGCGAAACCTGTAATCTGCTCCCTCGTTCTGCCACCATAGGGACAATTCTTGCCGTCACCCAGATATATAAGCGATTCGTTGCTGACCCGATGTCGTAGTTCACGCCACACCGAAAGGCCACCAAGACCAGAATCGTACACACCTATACTACGACAATCCATAGCTTATGCCTTAATACTTTCAACTATTCTGTTAAGTAGCTCATCATCACTCGATGACGAGCAATCTACGCACATCGAGGCCTGCATATAATATGGCTCACGCAGCTTCATCTGCTCCTCCATAAATGCCAATAGCTCCTCGTCGCTCTTGCCCCTGAACATCGGACGCTTCTCACGTCCGTAGGCCGATAGACGAGCGAGGATGTTGGCTGCATCACGGCGAAGATATATGGTCTGACCCCTCTCTTTCATCCAAGACATATTATCTTGCCACACGGGCAAACCTCCACCCGTAGCCACTATAATATCGCCTCCTGCGGATACAATATCCTCGATGGCACGACGCTCAGCACGACGAAAATACTCCTCACCCTCGTAGTAGAAGATATCGGCAATTGTTGCACCTACACTACTCTCGACAGCCTTGTCCGTATCGACAAAACGATAACCGAGGCGTTGTGCAAGACGCTTACCCATAGAGCTCTTACCCGAGCCTGCATATCCCACCAAGAATATTATCATACCCCGCCGCTATCGCATTAAAAGAGGTTTAACTGCTCGGCCGAAAAGCCTATATCATCCGTCTCGCCACGTTTGCTATAATCTACATTGGGATCGGCCTTAACTCCTTCACCGATAATCTCCTCAACATCTATCAAGCTATCCTCCGTATCGACCATATCATCCGCGACATCCTCTGCAATGTCCTCTGCAATATCCTCTGCAATATCCTCATCAACAGGATCTTCGGGCTCGATAAAACGCAACGACGCAACATCATAGGTGGTAATACGTTTACCCTTGGCTCTATGGCTCTTGATGGCGATAAACTCATCCACATCGATTAGCTCCGTGGCACGCTGCGAATGTTGCCCGCCAAAGACCACCTCCAACGATGCATTTCGGCAATAGGTTATAGCCTCGACTCGCATCGGAGCGCCCTCTTCCAGGAAGAACTGAGTCTTATCACCTGCCTCCAACGAGAAGCGTTTCAGATAGTAGTATTTTTGCTCGCCATCGTAGTAACATAGAGCATATACCCTATCTGCCACATATCTCTCGACACGTACCGTATCGTCGGGGAAGTGCTGCTGAATATCGAAGCCCGTGATGTAGTATTGATTCTTGGCTGTCCACACCACAATCTTATCATCACCCTTGAACTCGCCAAGGAGCATACCTCGACCATCGGTATTGAGGCGACGCACATCCTCATCATACCATATATCCTGGCCTCCGAGTGTCGATGCACCCTTCTCTTTGAGTACAATCTTATTAATGCTGTATCGCGTAACAAGGTTTCCCACACTCTGACGACCCTTGATTGCGAGTGTCGATAGATCCAAATCTATGATACACTTCTTCAAGCGGGCACGTGGGCGCAGATATATTTTGAGTACCTCGGCCTCGCCATTCGGATTTGCCGAGAGGTACAACAACTCGCTCTTGGGCGTACCCTTAGTCAGATCGTACTCCTTATCTCGGGTGACACTCTTAATGGCACATCGCTTCATCATAATAGCACCACCACGGCCATCACGATACAACATATTGTATATCGTACGTTCATCGTTGCGCTTATATACTCCGATGTAGTATATACCCTTGTCAAAGAATGCCTTATCCGAGATTTTGGTGATCTTATATCTACCATCCTTCAAGATGACAATCACATCATCGAGATTCGAGCAGTCGCATACAAACTCCGAATCCTTCATACTCTTACCATAGCCGAAGAAGCCCTCTGCTCTATCCACATAGAGCTTAGCATTAGACGATGCCACCTTCCACGCCTCGATAGTATCGAACTCGCGTATCTCGGTACGACGACCACGACCCTCGCCATACTTAGCCTTGATACGCTCGAAGTAGGCGATAGTATACTCTACAAGATGCTCCAAGTCGTGTTTCGTCTGCTTGATATCTGCCTCTATCTGCTTTATCTCGTTATCGGCCTTATCTGAGTCATAACGCGATATACGGATGAATTTAAGCTCGGTAAGATGCTGTACGTCGTCGAGTGTAACCTCCCTGCGCAGTCGCTTCTTGAACGGCTCCAACCCCTTGTCCACAGCCTCGTATGCCGCCTCGCGAGTACGACACCCTTCGATGAGCTGGTATAGCTTGTTTTCGATAAATATACGCTCCAACGATGCTGCATGCCACGCCTCGTTAAGTTCATCAAGACGAATATTCAACTCCTTGCCAAGCAAGGACTTGGTATGGTCGGTAGAGTATCGCAAAATATCGCTGACACCCATAAATACCGGCTTGTCATCGACAATAACACAGGCATTGGGCGAGATGGATACCTCGCAGTCCGTAAAGGCATACAATGCATCGATAGTCTTATCCGACGACTCGTCGGCAGCAACCTGAATAATAATCTCGACCTTCTCGGCGGTATTATCATCAACCTTCTTTATCTTTATCTTACCCTTATCGTTAGCCTTGATTATAGACTCCTTTATCGACTCTGATGTTGTGGTATATGGAATCTCCGTAATGGCCAACGTACGCTTGTCTATCTTAGATATTCTGGCACGCACCCGCACCGAGCCTCCGCGCAGACCATCGTTATAGTTGCTGGCATCCATAACACCTCCTGTTTGGAAATCGGGCAGCAGCATAAACTCCTCGCCACGAAGATAGGCTATCGAGGCATTTATAAGCTCGAGGAAGTTGTGAGGCAATATCTTCGAGGCAAGACCTACGGCGATACCGTCGGCACCCTGCGCCAAGAGCAACGGGAACTTTACGGGCAACGTCACAGGCTCCTCCTTACGGCCATCGTAGGCCAACATCCACTCCGTTGTCTTTTTGTTGTAAACAACATCCAGCGCGAACTTCGACAGACGAGCCTCGATATATCGTGCAGCAGCAGCCTCATCTCCGGTAAGGATATTACCCCAGTTACCCTGCATATCTATGAGCAGACCCTTCTGTCCGAGCTGCACCAACGCATCCTTGATTGAGGCATCGCCGTGTGGATGGTACTGCATAGCCTGACCCACGACATTGGCTACCTTATTGTAGCGGCCATCCTCCACACACTTCATGGCGTGAAGTATACGTCGCTGCACAGGCTTCAAGCCATCTGCCAAATGGGGCACGGCACGCTCCAAAATCACATACGAGGCATAGTCCAAAAACCAATTCTTGTACATACCCGTAAGGCGACGCACATCTTCCTCGGCAGAGGTAAGAGCATCATACTTACCCTTAGGCGCATCATCGGCCATATCCTGGTTATCGACAACCTCCTGCTCAACCTCCATTATATCTTTGTTATCCTCCATTAGTTAAGTTGTTTCAGGTTTTCGACTATATCCTCCTCAACACGCAGATTACCCACGATAAAATCCTTTCTGTCGGGGGTATTCTTACCCATATAGAACTCCAACATATCCTTTATCGGATCATCCTTCGTAAGGCGTACCCTATCGAGGCGCATACCCTCGCCTATAAACTCCTTGAACTCGGCGGCAGATATCTCACCAAGACCCTTGAATCGCGTTATCTCTGCCTGCGCACCACAGCTCTTTATGGCTGCCTGACGCTCCTCATCGCTGTAGCAGTAGTGCGTCTCCTTCTTGTTGCGCACACGGAACAGAGGTGTTTGCAGGATGTATAGGTGTCCGAGGCGAATCACATCGGGGAAGAACTGCAAGAAGAACGACGTGAGCAACAGACGGATGTGCATACCATCGACATCGGCATCCGTTGCTATGATAACCTTGTTATAGCGCAAGTTATCCATATCTTCCTCGATATTGAGTGCCGCCTGCAAAAGGTTAAACTCCTCGTTCTCGTATACCACCTTCTTGGTCAGACCATAGCAGTTCAGCGGCTTACCACGCAGCGAGAACACCGCCTGCGTACGCGGGTCACGACTCGAGGTTATAGAGCCCGATGCCGAATTACCCTCGGTGATAAATATCATCGTCTGCTCGGCAAGCTCGTTCTTATCCGTATAGTGTATCTTACAGTCACGCAACTTCTTATTGTTGAGCGACACCTTCTTGGCAGCCTCCCTTGCCTTCTTCTGCACACCCGATATTGCCTTACGCTCCTTCTCGTTCTCTACAATCTTGCGTTGTAGGGTCTGTGCCGTCTCAGGATGTTTATGCAGGTAGTTATCGAGGTTTGTCGAGAGGAAGTCGCCGACAAACTGACGCATCGTAACACCCTCCTCCTTATCCTTCGAGCCGAGCTTCGTCTTTGTCTGCGACTCAAAGATAGGGTCGTTCACCCTCACCGAGATAGCCGCAATTATCGAGGTACGTATATCTGCCGGCTCGTAGTCCTTGTGATAGAACTCTTTGATGGTCTTAGCCACAGCCTCGCGTAATGCCGCCTGATGAGTACCTCCCTGCGGAGTATACTGGCCATTTACAAACGAGTAGTATGCCTCACCATAGCCATTGCCGTGGGTTATAACCACCTCGATATCATCACCCGAGATATGTATGGGCTGATATAGCGGCTCCGACGACAGGTTGTCATTCACAAGGTCCAAAAGTCCATTTTTTGAGGTATATGGCTTGCCGTTAAGCACAATGGTAAGTCCAAGATTCAGATAGGTATAGTTCTTAACCATCTGCTCGACAAACTCCATGTTGTAGCTATACTCACCGAATACCTCGGTGTCTACGACAAACTCTACGTATGTTCCATTCTGCTCGGTCAGGCCACTCTCCTCTCTATCGGTTAGCTCCAAGCCCTGGGAGAAGGTTACTGTACGCGCCATACCCTGACGCACAGAGCGTGCAAGGAAGTGGCTCGACAGCATATTTACGGCCTTTACACCTACGCCGTTTAGACCCACAGTCTTTTTGAATGCTTCACCGCCATACTTACCTCCTGTGTTCATCTTGCTCACCGCATCCGACAATGCTTCAAGAGGTATTCCTCGGCCATAGTCGCGCACCGACACCCTATCACCCTCGATAGTTATCTCTATACGCTTACCGGCACCCATGATAAACTCGTCGATAGAGTTATCGACAACCTCTTTGAGCAGCACATATATACCGTCGTCGGCCTGCGTGCCATCACCCAGCTTACCGATATACATTCCCGGACGCAAACGTATATGATCTCGTGGCGAGAGCGTTATGATAGCATCCTTGTCGTAATCGGCAACACTATTATTTAAGATGAGTTCTGCCATATATCTTTCTCTACTTCGTTTTCTCGCTACTACTTATTCTTTTCGGCACGTACCTCGGCCAATGCAGCCACCATTCTCTCGTGTACCTCGGCCATAACATCCTTCACATCACGCTCTGCAACCTCCTCCTTACTTACCGGCTTTAACACCTTTATCGTAATACGATTGCCCCAATTCATAAGCCAACCATGACGTACCATCGTCGTTGTACCATCCAATACTATCGGCAAGATAGGCACGCCGGCATCCTTAGCCAGAAGGAATGCTCCCGCCTTGAAGTTATGTATCTCGCCATCCTTAGAGCGCGTACCTTCAGGAAAGATACTCACCGAAGCACCACGCTTGAGCCACTCCTTACCCTGATTATGCACCATCTGCATCGCCTCACGTGTACTCGCTCTGTTTATTACGATATCGCCATGAGCATAGAGCAGAGGCCCTACGATAGGTATGCGATATACCTCCTTCTTTGACACCCACTTAAATACAAGCGGCAATTTATAAAGGCAGATGATATCGACCATCGAGTTGTGGTTGAGCGTTATTACATATGGCTGCTTAGGATCGATATACTCTGCGCCTATTATGTCACGTCGCATCTTCGGAGGAAGTCCGAAAATGGTGTCTGTTATCCACTTCGACAACGTGTGTACAACAACACGCTTACGGTCAAACGGATAGCACACCACCAATGCTATAAATGATGCAATAAATAGGATTGTTGCAATCACTAAAACAACGACATAATAGAGAATAGTTAACATAATAAACGGCGTTTAATTCGTATATTTTTATCAAGTTGCAAAGATACAACATTTTTCAAAAACGCACAATCCTCAAGGAAAATAAAATCCATCTAAAAGTATCGTTGCAAGGCTGTGCCTTGCCCTCTGCTTTGCAGAGGAAAGGGTAGTTCACGCCTACGGCGTTAAAGGGTAGTTAAAGAGTAGCTGAAGGGAGCGTGGCTTTTTGTTTTGCAGGGCGAAGCCCTGCCACTGCAAAGCAGTGTGGGTCAGATGGGTTAAATGGGTCCAATGGGTCAGATGGGGATTTTCCCACCGAACCCACAGAACCCATAGAACCCACAGAACCCACAGAACTCATAGAACCCACAGAACCCATAGAACCCATAGAACCCACCGAACCCACCGAACCCACAACACTCGGGATAATTAGCGGTAAGACCCCAATTTTTGTCAGAGTGGCGCAGATGTTGCGCCGATAAAGAAGTTGGCTCGGATGGGACATACTAAGCGTATTTCCCATTCGAGCCAACAATTGAGGTGCGACAGATGCGCCGCTATCACGAAAATCCCAATCAGCGGTTAAACCCCAATTTTTGTCAGAAGGGGTTAGCTGTGGCCTCGATTAAGAGATTGCCCCGGATGGATAGTACTTGACGTACATTCCATTCGGGGCAATGATTGAGAGGTCGCAGATGACCCCTTATCACAAAAATTAGCCGCTATCACAAAAATTAATTGCGTCCTGTAACAATCCGCCCAATCTCCTCAATCTGGAGTTTGAACTGCTTGTCGGTATCCATCATATCTGAGACAGCCTTACAGCTGTGAAGTACCGTTGCATGGTTACGGCCACCTATCGAAGAGCCGATGACGGTAAGAGGTGCCTTGGTATGCTGCTTTGCAAGATACATAGCCACCTGTCGTGCTTGCGCCACATCGCGTGTGCGCTTAGCCGAGTTGAAGGTATCGAGCTCGATGTTGTAGTAGTCACATACGACCTTTACGATGTGGTCGATGGTAATCTCCTTCTGCGTGAGCTTCACATATACCTTCAATATATCCTTAGCCAACGAGATGGTTATCTTGCGACCCAGGAACGAAGCATTTGCTATGAGCGATGAGAGCGCGCCCTCAATCTCACGCACGTTGGCCGAGATGTTGTCGGCCAAATAGCTTACAACCTCCTCCGGAATGTTAGCCCCGAGACGCTGTGCCTTGGCACGTATAATCTTAACCTTGGTCTCGTAGTCGGGGATACTGAGGTATGCCGACAATCCCCACTTAAAACGGGTAAGCAATCGTTGCTCGATATCTTTTAGCTCCACGGGTGGCTTATCCGAGGTAAGGATAAGTTGCTTTCCTGCGAGCTGCAAGTGGTTGAAGATATTGAAGAAGGCATTCTGTGTACCTGTCTTGCCCGTAAGCTCCTGAATATCGTCTATGATGAGGACATCGACCATCTGATAGAAGTGGATGAAGTCGGTAATCTCTCCGTTCTTATAGGCCGTCTGGAACTGTGCCTGGAACTTATTCATAGAGACGTACAACACCTGTAACTCGGGATGACGCTGACGCACCTCGTGTCCTATGGCCTGTACTATATGTGTCTTACCCAATCCCGAATCGCCATAGATATACAGCGGATTGAAGGCATTGCCTCCGGGTGACACAGCCACCGCCATACCTGCCGAGCGAGCCAAGCGATTGCACTCGCCCTCGATGTGATTTTCGAAGGTATAGTTGGCATTGAGCTGCGGATCGAAAGTTATGCGTCGAAGACCCGGAATTACAAAAGGATTTTTTATATTTGCAGTGTCGGTAGGTGCTGCAAACTTAGGTAGGGCCGAGGCATCGGCACTTACGGCCTGCTGCATCGTACGACGAGGCACGGCATAGCAGAGCTTGATACCTGCGCCATACAACTCCGCGATGATCGGATCGAGATAGCGTAGATAGCGTTTCTCGATGCTTGACACGAAGCTCTCGTTAGGCACCCTGAGACGTAGCGTCGAGCCATCGAAACCTATAGGCCAAATAGGCTTGATCCACTTGGCAAACTCCTCCTCGGTAAGAGAGGGGCGAAGCTTGTCAAGGCAATCCTGCCACAAATCGCTATATGTATCGGCCTGCATCATCGCTACCAGTTCTTTACAAATTATATTATCACTATTTATCAAGCAGTTATCCTCGCAACTCACACCCCAAATAAAAGCCTGCCTACATTGTCGTATGACACATGCCACTTTTGGAGAGGGGCGATAAACGGTCACTAAAACAGTCTTTTATTTCTGTTTCAGCACGTTATGAAAACCGCCTGATTTTTTGCTTTAACAACCCTTGAAAATGCCTTGGCAAAAGGGATGTTTTGACATTGCAAAGATGTGGATAATTTTATTAAAATATTCTCGAAATTCAGTTGCAAAATTCGATTTTTTTGATATGGATTAACCGGCTCGATTTTTGTCCATATATTTAATTGTCTGATACTGCATAAAATGAGATTTTTTTATTATATTTGCATATTAGAAATTTTACCAACCGACATTACAAATCATAAATATAACTAATAGTACTATGGCAAACGAATTGGATAAGCAGGTATTGGCCAAGGCTCAAGCATGGCTAAATGGCGACTACGATGAAGCCACAAAGCAGGAGGTACGCCTTCTCATAGAGAATAACCCCAAGGAGCTTGTTGAGAGCTTCTACAAAGATTTAGAGTTTGGCACAGGTGGCTTGCGAGGCATTATGGGTGCCGGCACCAACCGTATGAATATCTACACTGTAGGTGCTGCCACACAGGGACTTGCCAATTATCTAAAGAAGAACTTCCCCGGCGAGAATATCAAGGTAGCTATCTCGCACGACAGCCGTAACAACTCTCGACTATTTGCCGAGCGCGTTGCCGACATCTTCGCATCTAACGACTTTACCGTATATCTATTCGATGCACTGCGTCCCACACCGGAGCTTAGCTTCGCCATCCGTGAGCTTGGCTGTCACTCGGGTGTGATGGTTACAGCATCGCACAACCCCAAGGAGTACAACGGATACAAAGCCTATTGGACAGATGGCTCACAGGTCACCTCTCCTCACGATGTGAATATCATCGAGGAGGTAGGCAAGGTTACCGAGGTGAAGCAGGTACTCACCGGCAAGAATCCCGAGAATATACATATCCTCGGAGAGGAGTTCGACCAAAAGTATCTTGCAGCTATCAAGGCATTATCGCTATCGCCCGAGGCTGTTGCCAAGCATAACGATATGAAGATTGTATACACCCCACTACACGGTGCCGGTGTTAAGCTTGTGCCACAGTCGTTGAGAAACTATGGCTTTAATAATATTATATGTGTAGAGGAGCAGATGGTCCTCGACGGCAACTTCCCAACCGTAGCATCTCCCAATCCCGAGGAGCGCAAGACTATGGCGATGGCTATCGAACGTGCCGAGAAGGAGGGTGCCGACTTTGCTATGGCCACCGACCCCGATGCCGACCGTCTTGGCGTAGCTCTGCGCACCGGCAAGGGTGACTACGTACTCCTAAACGGCAACCAGACGCTCGTACTGCTTATGAGCTATCAGCTAACACGCTGGGCCGAGCTTGGCAAGATTACAGGCAAGGAGTTCGTCGTGAAGACCATCGTGACATCTATGATGCCCGACACTATTGCCGAGCACTACGGCGTTAAGTGCTACAACTGTCTTACAGGCTTTAAGTATATCGCAAAGATCATTCGTGAGCAGGAGGGTAAGACGAAGTACATCGGCGGTGGTGAGGAGTCATTCGGCTATCTCCCCGGCGACTTTGTACGCGATAAGGATGGCGTTGCTGCCATTACGCTTGTTGCCGAGGCTGCCGCTTGGGCACGCGAGACTATGGGCATCACACTTTACGAGTGGTTGCAGCAGTTGTATGTTAAGTATGGCCTCTTCCGCGAAGGTCTCGTAAATGTTGTTCGCAAGGGCAAGGATGGCGCAGCCGAAATCCAGCAGATGATGGTGGACTTCCGAGCTAATCCTCCCAAGTCACTTCTCGGCTCTCCTATTGTCAAGATTCTCGATTACAAGACATTGGAAGAGATTGATGTTAAGAGCGGCGAGCGTAAGGCTATCGAGGGTATCGACGATAAGAGCAACGTATTGCAGTGGTTTGCCGAGGATGGCAGCAAGGTATCGGTACGTCCATCGGGTACAGAGCCTAAGATTAAGTTCTACTTCGGTGTTAAAGCTGCACTTGCATGCGTAGAGGACTTCGAGCGCGTAGAGAAGGAGCTCGACCAGAAGATTGCAGATATCGCTAAGGAGCTTAACCTATAATCATAACATAGACCTTAGATAAGGTTTAAGGGCGACACTCACGAGTGCCGCCCTTAATATTATAATATAGGTAAGGCTCGGATGGAACATACTCGGCGTATTTACCATTAGAACTGATAACTGAAATGTGAAAGGTAGCTAATATCACAAAATCTTGCAACAGTGATTTTTCGTCAGAGAGGGTTAGATTTGGCATTGACACGAAATTGGCTCGGATGGGACATACTTGACGTATTTCCCATTCGAGCCAATGACTGAAATGCCAAAGATAGCCCTCTATCACGATAAATCCACGAAGTGTTCGAGCGACTTCATTATATTTCGTGAGTGAAGAACCATGGTCTTAGTCTCGGTGAGGATGTTGAAGAAGAGCATATTTGCGGATGACGAACCACCGGTATCGCGTAGTCGGCGAAGCTGATTTTGCATCACCTCATCGATAAGGTCGAACATCTTATCTCGCTTATTTAGCACCATCTCCATATTCTCGAACGAACGTGTGCGCAGCATTGTATTAATATCGCCGAAGATATCCTCCACGCGGTCGTTGATACGTTTAAGGTCGTATACCTGCTCCTTGGATAGTCCTGTATGGTTGTTGTCCACATGCTTATAGCAAGGACGGGCTATATGTAGTAGAGCCTTACTTGTCTCGGATATGTAGTCCACAACCTGAACGTAATAGTGACCCGTACTAATCTCGCTATCCTCCAATGAGCGCAACAGAGGCATTATCTCGTACTTCTGCTGGCGTGTATATTGGTAGAACTCCTCGGCCTCGCGCACCATATCACGCAGCACCTTACGATTCTCTTTGAATACGGCTACAATCGTGCGGTCGTAGATGACCGTAACCTTCTCCATTGATGAGCATACCAACTCGGTATATGTCATCAACGCCTCCTCGGGGCTCTTTTTGAGTGTATCGCCCAACTTCGCCACAGCCGATGCCTCGGTACTCTTCTCTTTCTTCTTCTTCGAGAAGTTGCTCTTAACGATAAGGAATACACAGAGTATGGTGACGCATACGATCGCTACCTTACCACCATAGGCAAGTAGCAGCGTGACACCCAAGGCTATAATAAATCCACCCAAGGCCGTAACAAACCAGCCGGTAATAACGGTCATAACACCTGTAATGCGGTATACGGCACTCTCTCTACCCCACGCTCTATCGGCAAGCGACGAGCCCATAGAGACCATAAATACCACATAGGTAGTAGAGAGCGGCAATTTGAGCTGTGTACCAACCGATATAAGTATGGCTGCTGCCGTCAGGTTTACCGTAGCACGTATCAGGTCGTAGTTCACATCGCCACGCTCCTCCTCCGGAAGTTGTTCAAAGCGATGGTTGATAAACTCGCGCAGACTCTTAGGGGTGATAGCAGCCAGCGCATCATTCATATGACGCACGCCACGCACTATACCACGTGATACGGGCGATGCATCACTATTTGTCGGTGCTGACTCGCTCTGCGACGACAGAGCACGTTCGGTCTCAATGACACGCAATGCCTTTTTAGAGGTAAACAACGTAACGACCATAACCAAACCGGCAGCACACATAATCCAGAAGTTAGCCTTCGTAGGATTAGAGAGAGCAACCATGGAGCTTAAGTCGGCACCCTCGCTATGAGCATACATATATGAATCGTAGCCTGCATATGGAACTCCGATAAAGTTCACAAGGTCGTTACCGGCAAAGGCCAAGGCTAACGAGAATGTTCCGGCGAGGATAGATACTCTGAGGATATTCACCTTGCAGCGTTGCAATACCCACAGCAATAGCGAGCTGCCTGCCCACAGAATCAGTAGCGACAAACCTGTATTCTCGTTCACAAACTCTTTGAGTACCTCCGGAATAAGAGTTGTACTCTTCAAACCCTTGAATACGGTGAAGTATATGATGCCCGCCATTGTGACACCACACCATAGCGCACCATAGCGATTGAACAGCTTGTGATAGCGGAACGAGAATATAAAGCGCGATATATACATCAGGAGATGACCCGTAAAGAAGGCCAGCACCACCGAAATCAAGATACCCGATACAATGGCCAACGCATTTCCCGAATTGATAAAGTCACCAAGGTCGGCTGTGGTATAACCGCCCCAGATGTTGTACAGAGCGAGTGCCATAGCCGAGCCAAGCAAGCCAAAGACGAGTGACACGGTAGTCGAAGTTGGCAGACCAAGCGAATTGTATATATCAAGCAGGATGATATTCGAGAGCATCATACCCAGGAATAGTATCATAATCTCCTGATAGGAAAACATATTCGGATAGAATACACCGCTACGAGCCACATCCATCATACCGCTCGATGTCATAACACCTACCATTACACCACAGCCGGCAATAGTCAGTATTATACGCTTCGAGGCCGCCTTCGAACCAAATGCAGAATTAAGAAAGTTTACAGCATCGTTCGACACACCGACCACGATGCCCATTACCGCCAACAAGGCAAGTGTAATGACAATAAATAGATCCATATTAAAGATATTTATGAGCATCGATAGTACAAAAAAAACTCACTGCAAGAGCCTAAGAGCCTTGCAAAGTGAGATTATATGGTAATAACAATGCCCTGCATATTATCACAATGAACGATGACAAAGGTAAGAAATAATTGTTACATTTTCATTACAAAATTATTAAGCCGATGTAACATCGAGATGTACGATTTATCATTTTTAGCGATATTTTGTTGGTATTCTCACAAGAAACCACTATATTTGTATATTATTTATAATGTGTGCGCGAATAATGAGCAAGCAACGAATACTTATCATTGACGACGAAGAGTCATTGTGTGAGATTCTAAAATACAATCTCGAGAAGGAGGGTTACGAGGCTACTACGGCCAATAGTGCAGAGGAGGCATTGGCACTGGATCTTGCCGGCTTCGATCTGCTGATATTGGATGTGATGATGAATGAGTTGAGTGGCTTCGGCCTCGCCCGCATACTACGCAAGCGTAGCGATACCGCATCGTTGCCCATAATATTTTGCTCGGCACTCGACTCCGAGGAGGATAAGATAAAGGGATTTGATGTAGGTGCAGACGACTATATTGCCAAGCCCTTCTCCGTGGCCGAGGTAATAGCACGTGTACGCAGCGTTCTACGTCGCTCGTCACGCACCTCGACAGCAACAAATAGCACTGCCTCTAACGAGGAGATAATATCATATCGCGGGTTGGTGGTAAACAACCTCGATAAGAGTTGTTATGTGGACAATGTGGAGATAGCTCTAACGCGCAAGGAGTTTGACATCCTCGTACTGCTACTATCGAATCGAGGCACGATACTCTCTCGCGAACAGATTATGAAGCGCGTATGGAGCGACGAAGTGGTGGTATTGGACCGTACCATAGATGTCAATATAACACGTATGCGCAAGAAATTAGGAGAATACGGCAATAATATAATCACAAGAACAGGATACGGCTATGGCTTCAAAGACTAATGTTTTCAGCTACAGAGGTGGGATGTACATATTGCTCACGCTGCTTATTGTAACATTTATCGGCGGATTTATCGTTTATCGCTTCTCGCTTGTACACCACAAGGGTACACCACAGGAGCTCGACGAGGTGATATTCTTCTCTATAATAGGTGTTGCCATCACCGCTACGTGCATAGCACTGATACTCGCCATACGTCTTAACCGCAATATACGAAGCCTGAAACGTGCCGCAGAGGCCATGGAGAATGGAGCCGACATAGAGTCAGCACCGCAATTCGCCAACGATGAGCTGGGCGATATATCGCGCCATATTATTGACCTATACAGCCGTCTGCATCAGGCGAGCGTAGATATCAACCGTGAGCACGACCTCGCTCTACACGAACACCAGGAGAAGCTACGTATCAAGCGACAGCTCACAAACAACATCAACCACGAGCTCAAAACGCCCGTAGCAGCCATACAAGGCTACCTTGAGACGCTTATAAACAACAAGGATATGAGCGACGAGGAGCGTAACTCGTTCATAGAGAAGAGCTATACGCATAGTCAGCGTCTTACGCAGCTACTACAAGACGTATCGACCATCACCCGTCTGGAGGATGGCAGCAGCCGCATAGAGTGCGAGATAGTCGATTTGCGCGCCATAATCGACGAGATAGGTGCCGACATAGCCCTACTTCCCGAAGTAAAGCGTATGCGCTACAACGTAGACCTGCCTGCGACGATGCCCGTAAAGGGTAACTCGACACTACTGATGTCGATATTCAAGAACCTCACGGACAATGCCTTGTCTTACTCCGGAGGTCGTGACATCTTCATACGTCTGCTCGCAATCGAAAACTCGATGTATGTGATAACGCTGTCGGATAACGGCATTGGAGTGGATAATGACCACATAAACCACATCTTCGAGCGTTTCTACCGCATAGACAAGGGTCGCTCACGCAAACTCGGAGGCACGGGTCTTGGTCTATCTATTGTTAAAAATGCAATTCTTTTCCATGGTGGCGACATCAAGGTATACAACAGGCCGCAGGGAGGCTTGGAGTTTAAGATAACCCTACCCGTGGGAGAGGAAACAGCATAAAGCATTGGAGAAATGAAACGAACTCTCTTCAAATACCTCACCCGACTACTTCCGGCCGAAGCAGCACATAGTCTACACACAACACTTCTCGGTGCTATGGGTGCGCTACCAATGGGAAAATGGTGGCTAAGGACGATGCTTGCGCCCAAACGGAAGATAGCTCTCGACAAAGAGGTATTCGGCATACACTTCCGCAACCCGATAGGTGTTGCCGCGGGCTTCGACAGCGATGGCGACAGACTGGAGGAGCTTGCTGCCGTAGGCTTCGGCTTTGTGGAGATAGGGTCTGTGGTATCGCGTCCGCAGCCCGGAACATCACGTCCGCGCATCAAGCGACTGCGTAGCAGTGACTCGCTTGTAGACCGCTCGGGGTATCCGAGTGGAGGATTGGAATATGCACTCAACAATGTGCGCAGAAGAACAAAATATACGCGTAATTTGGTCATCGGCTGCAACATAGGCAAGCTCACGGCATCGCACGCTGAAGATACCGTAAAGGAGTATCTGCGAGTATTTCGCAATATGTATCAGTATGTCGATTTCTTCGTCATCAACGTGGCTTGCAACACCGCATCCAAGAGATTTATTCCACGCTCACGCGAGGAGTTGCTCGCCCTTGTCGAGCCGCTGTTCGAATTTCGTCGAGGCCAGCCCGACTACCGACCTATACTTCTGAAAATATCTCCCGACCTGACACAAGAGGAGATAGATGTGGTCATCGACATACTTATAGAAACCCCATTAGATGGCATCGAGGCTGTAGCAGGCTCGCTTAACCTCCTTCCGGAAGAGGCAGGGGCTGTGAGTGGCGCACGCCTTACCGAGCGCGCCTTGGAGGTCGTGCGATACATTGCCGAGCGTACCGAGGGCAACTACCCTATCATCGGCTCGGGAGGTATGATGCAACCCGAGGATATATCGCGTATGTTGGCGGCAGGAGCATCGCTTGTTGCCCTTAACACCGGATTGCGCGAGAATGGACTACGCCTGCTGTCACGAACATCAAAGCTACTATTTACAGAGCAAGAAGAGCAGAAGATTGAGAATGAAAGCAACAATAATAACCATAGGCGATGAGATACTCATCGGACAGATTGTCGATACCAACAGCGTAAGCATCGCCAAGAAGCTTAACGCCATAGGTATCACCATTTGCAAGAAGCTCTCTATAGGCGACAGTGCCGAGGAGATTGTAGCAGCCGTGGGAGATGCAATGCAGGAGTCGCAGGTGACGATTATCACAGGCGGACTGGGCCCCACAAAGGATGACATCACCAAACACACCCTCGCCAAGATGTTCTCATCGAAGCTGGTATACGACAGCGTCGAGGCTGAGCATATACGCACTCTGCTGGCACGACGCGGCATAGCCTTCACCGAGCTTAACCAAGGCCAGGCAATGGTTCCGGAGTGCTGCGTGGTGCTTCACAACGCCCACGGCACAGCCCCTGGAATGTGGTTCGATGGCGAGGATGGAAGAGTTGTGGTATCACTACCGGGTGTACCCTTCGAAATGGAGCATCTGATGGAAGATATTGTAGTGCCGCGCCTCAAAGAGCGTTTCGAGCTAAACGATATTGTACACCGCACGCTGATAACACGCGGCATACCCGAGTCGATACTCGCCGCACGTATCGCCGAGTGGGAGGATGCTCTACCCGACTATCTGCACCTCGCATATCTGCCCGCACCCAATGTAGTACGTCTGAGGCTATCGGCCTATGATGTAGATAGAGAGAGTGCTACGGCCGATATAGAGGCGGCCTTCGACAGGTTGCACAACATTTTGGGTGATAACATAGTAGGATTGGAAGGCGACAGCATCGAACGACATATACACGATATACTCACCGCACGCCACAAGAGCCTTGCCGTTGCCGAGAGCTGCACGGGAGGCAGCATCGCCTCAAAGTTTACCGCTATGGCGGGTGCTTCAGCCTACTTTCACACAGGAGTAGTCAGCTACTCAAACGAGTCGAAATGCCGCATTTTAGGCGTAGATGCCTCGTTGATAGAGCAGCATGGAGCAGTCAGCCAAGAGGTGGCTCTTGCTATGGCCGAGGGCGTGAGAGGTGTTGGTAATGCCGACTATGCAATAGCTACAACAGGCATAGCAGGACCTACAGGAGGTAGCGAACATAAACCCGTAGGCACCGTATGGATGGCTATAGCAACAGAGAGAGGCTCGCGAGCTGTAATGCGAAACTGCGGCACGGACCGCTCGCAGATAATAAGCCGAGCCACAGCATATGCTATCGAGATGCTATACGAAGAGCTCAAAGCATATAATAACGAACACAACAACGCATAAACAAAAACCTGAAACTATGATACGCTCAATCTTAGACACCGACCTGTACAAGTTTACCACGTCGTACGCCTACTTCAAATTGTACCCACAGGCAATAGGTACATTTACCTTTAACGACCGAGCCAAGACCCGTTACGACGAGGACTTTCTCGATGACCTCAAAGCCGAGTTCAAAGCCTTGGAGCGCATATCGCTATCCGATGATGAGTTCCGCTATATGAACGAAAATTGCAAGTATATTCCACAAAACTACTTCGAGTGGCTCACAGGATTTAGATTTGATGCCTCGAAGATAAACGTATGGTTAGACGAGGAGCAGCACCTGCAAATCAACGTCACAGACTATATGTATAAGGTTACACTCTACGAGATACCTATCCTTGCCACCGTATCCGAACTTTTCCACCTGCGCAACAGCTTCGATGCCGAGGCTATGATCGAGCGATTGGAGAAGAAGGAGCAGATAGCACGCGACAATGGCATCACATTCTCGGACTTCGGCACTCGCCGCCGCTTCTCATATGATGTGCAACGCATGGTCGTCAAACACCTTAAGAACAACCCTTGCGGCTGCACAGGCACATCCAACTGCCACCTCGCTATGGAGCTTGATATGAGGATGATAGGAACATATCCTCACGAACTGCCGATGTTTATTGCAGCAGTTAATGGTGGCCCCCGTAATGCCAACTACCTCACTATGGAGGATTGGGTTAAGGTATACGACGGCTACCTTGGAACAGCACTTACAGATAGCTTCGGCTCGGAGGTATTCTTCAACAACTTCTCAAAGAAACACGCCTGTCTGTTTGATGGTGTTCGCCACGACTCAGGCGACCCTATCACCTTTATCGATATGGCTATCAACCGATATAAGGAGCTCGGTATCGACCCAATGACCAAGAGTATCGTATTTAGCGACTCGCTAAATTTTGAGAAGTGCGTGGAGATAAAGAGGGCCTGCGAGGGACGCATCAAGTGTATGTTCGGCATAGGCACAAACCTCACGTGCGACACCGGCCACCCCTCGTGCAACATCGTAATGAAACTTTCATCATGCCAGATTAACTCACGTAAGCCCAAGGAGTTGTGCGTGAAGCTATCGGATGTCGAAGGCAAGGAGATGGGCGATCCGGAAGAGGTTAGAGTATACCGCTACCTGCTCCGCAACCAAGGAAAGTAAACTAGTGAAGGAGGATGTGAGCCCAAAGAGCTGCAACAATAGCATTCAACCTATCTGAAACTATCACCCATACAACCGCACAGGTAGGTAGAAGTATACCCGAATCATAGGAAGGGTACAACGTAGTTGGGATGAAAGATGCTATAATCGGCGGGGTGAGTGATATAGACATAAAGATAATGTTTAGCAAATAAGAGCGTACAAAGTTTGCAGAATGAAAAATATTTTGTATCTTTGTGCGCTTTTGTGCCACGGTGGCACTAAGTTAAATGAAAAGTACAATGAAAGTTTGTGAAATCACTGGTAAGGTAGCGATGGTGGGTAACAATGTTTCTCACTCGCACATCCGCACCAAGCGTAAGTTCTCTCCAAACTTGAGAACCAAGCGTTTCTGGTCGGAGGAGGAGGGCCGCTGGATCACTTTGAAGGTTTCGGCTGCCGGTATCAAAACAATCAACAAGAAGGGTCTTGCAGCTGCACTTCGTGAGGCTAAGGCCGCTAAGAAGGTTTACTAAAAAAAGCTGAAAGAAAATGGCAAAGAAAGGTAACAGAGTGCAGGTGATCCTTGAGTGCACTGAGCAGAAGGAGAGCGGCGTTGCAGGTATGTCACGCTACGTAACCACCAAGAACAAGAAGAATACTCCCGATCGTTTGGAGCGTAAGAAGTACAATCCTTACTTGAAGCGAGTAACTTTACACCGTGAGATTAAGTAATTTTAACAAGTAGGTAAAGTATGGCAAAGAAAGTAGTTGCAACCCTTAAAACGGGTACCGCAAAGAAGTACACTAAGTGTATCAAGATGGTTAAGTCGGAGAAGACCGGTGCTTACGTTTTCCAGAGCCAGAACATTCTGGACGACGAGGAGATCAAGGCATTCTTCGCACAGAAATAATTGCATTAGTTGATTACAACTAATACAAAAGGCGACCGATTGGTCGCCTTTTGTGTTTATGGCATCACTTTCGTATAATCATATATGATAGCCTCACAAAATCCAATTAAATAGATAGCCCGAGATAACAATCAACAGCGTTACCACACCGAAGAAGATACCTATCAATCGCCAAGTCATCACCTTTTTGAGCATCGTGGCTTCCGGGATAGATAGCCCGATGATAGCCATCATAAAGGCAATAGCCGTTCCAAGCGGAATGCCCTTTGCCACAAAAACCTCAATGATGGGCACAATACCAGCTGCATTGGCATACATCGGCACTGCAAGCACCACAGCAAGCGGCACGCCCCACCAATTCTCTGCCGAGAGGTATTGCTCAAAGAAGCCTTCGGGTACATAGCCGTGCATCGTAGCACCAATACCGATACCAATCAGGATATAGAGTAAAACGCCTCGCACAATACCCCACGATTCACGAGTGATAGTAGGCAGTCGCTTGATGAATGGTGTTTTCTCTGCCTCCCATCGTTGGCTCTGCGCAGATGATTGTGCTTGTGCCGCTTGCACCCAATCGCTTAAATAGGGTTCAAGGTGCATACGGCTCAATATCAAGCCCGCAATCATTGACAGTAGCGTACCGCTCACAACATAAATAAGTGTTACCTTGACTCCAAACGAGCCGAGGAACATTGCCACCGCCACCTCGCTAACCAGAGGCGAGGCGATAAGGAATGTAAGTGTTACGCCCAACGGTATTCCTCCCTTGACAAAGCCGATAAAGAGTGGCACCGAGGAGCAGGAGCAGAACGGAGTAATGCCACCAAAGATAGCCGCCAAGAAGTAGTCCAAGCCGTAGAGCTTATGCGTAGCGAGATATTGGCGTAGTCGCTCAATGGGGAAGTAGGCATTGATAATACCCATCACAAAACTTATGCTGAAAAGCAGTATTATAATCTTGATGCTGTCGTAAAAGAAGAAATTGACAGCAGTGCCCAATGGTGTGGCGGCATCCAACCCGAAAATGCCATAAACCAACCAATCTGCAAAACTCTGTATCATACACCCAATAACTCCTTAATCTCCTTTTCACTTGGCACATAGCCCTTGATTTTCACCTCGCCATCAACCACTACGGCAGGGGTTGTGAGGATATTGTAGTTCATAATCTCCATAATATCCTCTACCTTGGTAAGAGTTGCCGTGATGTTGTTCTCCTTGATGACCTTTTCAATAACTGCGTAGGTTGTCTTGCACTTA
>JAFVRN010000016.1 GCA_017504265.1 Alistipes sp.
ATCCTGAGCCAGGATCAAACTCTCCATTGTAAAAAAATAAAATGTTTTGTTAGAGTCCTGACTGTTTCGTTTTCCTCTTAAAGGAAATTGACAGATAAATACTACACTTTTCTCTCAATATAAAAACCAGTAAATCAAAGAACCGTTTTCAAACTTTCCAGCTCGTTTTTACAGAGCGGAAAGTGGTGCAAAGGTAAGGCAAATTTTTTGAACCACCAAATTTTTGATGAACTTTTTTCAAAAAATTTTTTCTAAGAACCTTTTCTGCTTATCGCCGTTTTAGAGGCGAAAGCGGGTACAAAGATAAAACACATTTTTGAAACCACCAAATTTTTTGTGAACTTTTTTCAAAAATATTTTCTAAGAACCTTTCGCTACGCTCTCAGAGCGGTTTCCCTTTCTGATTGCGGGTGCAAAGGTAACGCTTATTTTTTATTCTGCAAGCATTTTATAAACTTTTTTTAATCTTTTTTTGCATCAAAAAGTGCTATATCTTATATATCAGCACATTACATAGCAAAAGAATTTAGCCGGCATTTTGGCACGTGTACAGATATACTCAAGATGCTATATATATAATATAGGTATAGGCGTTTGAGGATGTGTAAGAGGGAAAGATGAGCATAATAGAACATTACAATTTCATTCAACTTTGGCTTTTTTATAAAAATCAATTAATTTTGTATTTGATTACTAACACACACATTAAACACAGTATTATGGAAAAGATTCAAAATGCAGCTATCTTAGTTGTTGATATGCTTAACGACTTTGTGACAGGAGCATTGGCCTGCGATAGAGGCAAGGCAATTGTTCCGGCGACAGCACGTCTGCTTGATGCAGCGCGCGAAGCCAATATACCTGTGATTTTCTGCAACGACGCACACATTGCAGGCATTGACCGAGAATTGGAGCTTTGGGGTGACCATGCGATTGCCGGAACAAAGGGTGCTGAGGTGATACCCGAGTTAAAGCTATCAAAGAAAGATTATGTAGTACCAAAGCGTCGATACAGCGGATTCTTCCAGACAGACCTTGATATACTACTCAAAGAGTTAGGCGTAAAGCGTGTGATAATGACCGGTCTGCACGCTCATATGTGTGTACGCCACACATCGGCAGATGCCTACTGCTTGGGTTACGACGTGATGGTGGCCAAGGAGGCAACAGACTCCTTCACAGAGGAGGACTACATCGGTGGACTTGCATACCTGAAGACATGCTATGGAGCCGAGGCATACACCAACGACGAACTGATTGCTATGTTTTAGGTAATGGATTGGCAAAATTGAAGTGACCCCGCAGGTTATAACCGACCTCAGGGTCACTTCAATTCTATTTTGCAGGTATAATATATCTCTTTATGGTTATCTACGTCTATGCGGCAGCTCGACATACTCCGCATAGACAAGTGTTGTGTGCGGATTAGAGGATGTTATCTCCTGGCGTATGGCCTTAGTACCGTATCGAAAAAAGAGAAAGCGACGCGGAACACGATGCAGAACCTGAAAGAGCGTATCGACGCTGCTGACATTATAACGCAGACTATCTCCACGAATAACACCCTCCACCCTACTCCACGTATCACCACTAAGGAACACTCGCACGGTATCTCGTATGGTATCACGCACAATAATCGAGTCGCGAAGAGCGGTTGTAGCCACATAACTACTCGTGGTAACACTACGCGCATAGCTTTCGGCACGGCGCAGACGTATACCAAGCTGCTTAATCTGTTCGACATCCGAGGCTCGTTGTCTGCGCAGCTCGTCGAGTTGCAGGGTGAGCACCCCGACCGATGCTGCCGATCTATCTGCCTCGGTGCGATAGAGTGTTATATCGGAGAGCAGCACCTCCTGATTATCAATAAGACGTTGCTTATCCTTGATTAGCCTTCGGATATAGAGCGATGAGCCGAGCGATATTGCAATAGAGATCGCGACAAGTAAAAGTATAATACGTTTCATATAATTTTTTCTACAAAGGTAGGCCTACAAAACAGCCATGCTTTCTAAATCGATTAGAAACAGCAGAGTAATATGGTCGTGGGTTGTCGGTATGCTGCACACTCTACCAAATTAAGAGAGGATGTTGCAGACAATACCTATATTTATTAATTAAAGAGGAAAATTGTTGCACGTTTAATAAAAATTACGTACCTTAGCACTATTGTTTAACAACCATCTGCAGACACAAAAAACTAAATGAACATAAACACACAAACTATGACTACTAAGTATTCAGGAAAAACTCGTATCGAGAGCGACCTTTTAGGTGAGATGGAGGTGCCCGTAGAGGCCCTTTATGGCGTACAGACACTACGCGGCATCATAAACTTCCCAATCAGCCGCTTCCACCTTTGCGACTACCCATTGTTCATCAATGGTCTTGCTATGACTAAGCTTGGTGCAGCCGAGGCTAACCACCAGCTCGGCCTTTTGACTGACGCTCAGTTTGACGGCATCTCGAAGGCATGTCTCGAGATTATGAACGGTGAGCACCACGACCAGTTCCCATGTGATATGATTCAGGGTGGCGCAGGTACTACTACCAATATGAACGCCAACGAGGTAATCGCAAACCGTGCATTGCAGATTATGGGTCACGAGGCAGGTGAGTATCAGTACTGCTCGCCTAACGACCATGTAAACTGCTCACAGTCTACTAACGATGCATATCCTTGCGGCATCCACCTCGGTTTGTATGCTACACACAAGGTATTTATGGGCCACTACAACGCCCTTATCGAGTCGTTCGAGAAGAAGGCTAAGGAGTTCGCACACATCCTAAAGATGGGTCGTACACAGCTCGAAGATGCTGTACCTATGACTCTTGGTCAGACATTCGGAGCCTTTGCCCAGATTTTGAAGGAGGAGCGTAAGAATCTCGAATTTGCGGCCGAAGAGTTCCTTACAGTGAATATGGGTGCTACGGCTATCGGTACAGGTATCTGCTCGGAGCCAGGATACTCGGAGAAGTGCGTGGCAGCTCTACGCGAGATTACAGGTTGGGATATCAAGCTCGCTGAGGACTTGGTAGCTGCTACATCTGATACCACTTGTATGGTGGGCTACTCATCTGCTTTGCGTCGCGTTGCTGTTAAGCTCAATAAGATTTGTAATGACCTTCGTCTGTTGGCTTCAGGTCCTCGTTGCGGCTTGCACGAGTTCGACCTTCCGGCACGTCAGCCAGGTTCATCGATTATGCCGGGTAAGGTAAACCCCGTTATTCCTGAGGTTATGAACCAGATATGCTACAAGGTTATCGGTAATGATGCATGTGTTGCGATGTGCGCACAGGAGGCTCAGATGGAGCTTAACGCAATGGAGCCTACAATGGCACAGTGCTGCTTCGAGTCTGCGGAGATAATGATGAACGGCTTCGACACCTTGCGCGTAAACTGCGTGGATGGTATCACCGCTAATGAGGAGCAGTGCCGCAAGTATGTTCAGGATAGCTTCGGTATCGTTACAGCCCTTAACCCAATTATCGGTTATAAGAACTCGACAAAGATCGCCAAGGAGGCTATGGCAACCGGCGGCCGAGTTTATGACATCGTCCTCGAGCACGGCATCCTCACCAAAGAGGAGCTCGACACGATTCTATCGCCCGAGAATATGATTAAGCCTGTGAAACTCGATATCAAGCCTCGCAGATAATCATAGCTGATTAATAAGAAATTACCCTCCTCCACGATATAGTGGGGGGGGTAATTTGCTAAAATAAATCTATGATACTCACGCAGTTAATCTTATAATAGTCTAATATAATAATATTGCCTACCATAGTGTTTTATGGTAGGCAATATTTATAGTATAGGTTTGCTACGTGGTCACCTCTTTGACCCCTGCTCCATATGTCGTGCTGCTCTCTTTCTATCCTTAGCATGCTCGTCTGCAGCCTCCAGGCTTGCAGCAGCAGCCTCGTCACTCTCACGGCCACCGCCCAATGCGGTGTATAGATTTACAACGCCACTAATCTCGTCGTAACGATCCGACATCTCGGAGATAAGGCCTGCGAGCAACTCCTGCTGTGCGGTAAGCACTTCGAGGTAGGTCGTAGAGCCATACTGCATAAGCAGTGCTGTATTCTCCGCAGCAGCACGCAACGCTGCAACCTGCTTCTCACGCAGCCCCCTCTTAGCACGTGCGGTCTGCACCTGCGTAAGAGCATCATTAACCTCACCTCCGGCATTGAGCAGGCTTTGTCGGAAGCTAAGCAGAGCCTCCTGCTGCTGCGCCTCGGCAATACGCACCTGCGAACGCGCCTTATTTGCGTTAAATATAGGAGCTACAAGGGATGCCGTAGCCGAAAGAAGTATAGATGCAGGGTTGGTGACAACAGCTCCCGCATTATTAGTCCAACCGACAAGACCTCCAAGGGTAAGCGTAGGATATAGTGCCGAGCGTGCCGCAGCCGTAGAGTAATATGCCTGCATCAACGAATACTCGGCAATACGCACATCGGGACGGTTAGAGAGCATACGCACAGGGACTCCCGTGAGCAGCGTCTCGGGGAGGTGCTGCTCGGCAAGCGTAGTACGCTCGATGGCATGTGGCGTATCGCCAAGAAGTGAACAGAGTGAGTTCTCCACCTCTCGTATTTGCTGCTTTATGTCATATAACGATGCCTCAGCAGCATAGGCAGCAGCCTCCATCTGTGATACTCCCGCCTGGTTGGTCATACCCGCCTGCATCATTGCACGCATAGTCTCGGCACTTGCAATAAGCGACTCTGCAGTAAGGCGCGTAGCCTCATACTGGCCGTCGAGCAGAAGCAACGTGTAATAGTAGGTGGCAACCGTCGAGATGAGCTGCGTGCGTACAGCCTGACGATACTCCATAGATTGAGCATAGAGAGCCTTGGCACGACGCTTGGCATTATTCAAACCACCGAAAATATCTATCTGCCACGAAGCAGACAACGGCACCGAATAGCTCCAAGCCCCAGCCGACTGATCGAAGCTCGACACACCACCGTTAGGATTCAACGAGAACGAGGGCAGAAAAGCCAATCGTGCCGACTTTAACGTAGCCTCAGCCTCCTTAACACGCCAGTATGCCGACTCTACATCGGTGTTGTTATCAAGACCCTGATCGATAAGTCTCTGCAACTTATCGTCGGTAAAGAACTCTCGCCACTCCACATCGGCAATAGAGGTTGTATCCGAGGTGTTGTACTCCTCGCCATAGAGGTTATCCACTGCTACCTCGGGACGTGCATAGGGTTTATATATGCCACAGCTTGCAGCAAGCATGGCGATAGCGATTATGGTTATATACTTATTCATAGCACTACTTATTTTCGTTAAGTATCTTGTCCACCTCTTCGATGTCACGCAACGTAGCCTCGTCAATCTCTGCAGGTGGCGTTATCGGGCTAAACTTCTCCTGCAACCACTCGAAAGCGATAAACAGGCCAGGGACAAGGAAGAGCAGGGCTATTGTTCCGATGAACATACCGCCAACAACACCCGTACCAAGCGAAGCATTACCATTAGCACCCACACCCGTAGAGAACATCAACGGCAACATACCAAAGATCATCATCAGTACCGTCATAAGTATAGGACGCAGACGCGCACGTGCCGCAGCCATAGCTGCCTGACGCAGGCTCATACCCGCACGACGACGCTCCGTAGCATACTCCGTAAGCAGAATCGCTGTCTTCGAGAGCAGACCGATAATCATAATCATACCCGTCTGCAAATATATGTTGTTCTCCAAGCCCATAATACGAGCAAAGAGCAGACAGCCCATCAAACCCGCAGGTACGGCCAACAATACCGCAAACGGTATCAGGTAGCTCTCGTACAACGATGCAAGGAGCAGATAAATAAGCAGGAAGCAGATACCATAGACAACAACGGCATTGCTCGACGTGCTATCCTCCTCACGTGTAAGGTCACTAAACTCATATTCATAGCCACGGGGCAACACCTTGGCGGCAGTCTCCTTGATTGCCTGAATAGCCTCGCCCGAAGAGTGACCCTCGGCAGCCTCACCGTTGATTGCAATAGAGTTGAACATATTGAAGCGGCTCAATGTCTCAGGGCCATACACCTTCTCTAAGGTAACGAACTGACTCACAGGAGCCATCTTGCCATTGACACGCACGTAGATATTATCCATAGACTCTACATCCCTACGATCATCGGCATCGGCCTGAATCATAACGCGGTAGACCTTCGAAAAGCGGTTTACATTCGACACGTACTGACCACCATAGTAAGCACCAATCGTGGAGAGTACATCGGAGGGCGATATGCCGGCACGTTTACACTTTGCAGCATCGACATCGACCATATATTGTGGGAAGTTTACATTATAGGTGGTATATGCCATCTTTATCTCGGGGCGTTTGTTAAGCTCAGAAATAAAGTTCATAGCCACGTTATAGAACTTGGTGATATCGCCTCCATATAGATCCTGCAGATACATAGAGATACCGTTCGACGTACCATAACCCGAAATCATCGGAGGCACGATGGCTATTACCTGCGCATCCTTGATATCGGCACACATAGCCATAATCTGGTTGCTTATGTAGGATACGTCGTCCGTATCCTCCGGACGCAGCTCCCAATCCTTAAGGCGGATAATCATCGTACCATACGACGAGCCCTGACCTGAGATGATACCAAAGCCCGAAACTTTACAATATGTATTGATTTGAGGTATAGAGGCAATACGATCGCTAACCTGCTCCATAATGCGGTCGCTCTGCTCGAGTGTAGAGCCGGGGGCCATAGTGACATTGACCATTATCGTACCCTGATCCTCCGACGGCACAAGACTGGTCTTGGTCGTGGAGAAGAGATATACCATAGCCACTACAGATAACAGCAGCACACCCCACAATGCCCAGCTACGCTTCAAGAAGAAGCTAACACCGCGCTGATACTTACCGAGCAACGAGCCGTAGGCGGCATCAAATGCTCGGCGGAAACGTGTCGCAAAGGTCTGCTTTATCTCGCCATGCTCATCGTGCGGTTTAAGCATAAGGGCACACAGTGCAGGAGAGAGCGTCAAGGCGTTGATACCCGATATACCCACTGCAACGGCCATAGTTATACCGAACTGCGTGTAGAAGATACCCGACGTGCCACCCATCATCGACACGGGGATAAATACCGCCATAAAGACCAGCGTCGAGGTAAACACCGCCGACGATATGCTTCTAACAGCATCTACCGTGGCCGAATATGCCGAGCGGTATCCCGCCTCGAACTTGGCATGGACAGCCTCAACGACAATAACCGCATCATCGACAACCGTACCAATGGCAAGCACCAAAGCAAAGAGCGTAAGCATATTTATCGAGAAGCCGATCATCATCATCGCAGCAAATGTTCCTACCAGCGATACGATGATAGAGATAAGCGGGATGAGCGTCGAACGGAAACTCTGCAAGAATACAAAGACGACAAGGATTACCAACATAATAGCCTCAATAAGGGTCTTGATAACCTCGTGTATAGAGGCAAACAAGAAGTCATTGGTATCCATTATACTCACAAACTCCACTCCTTGCGGTGCTTTCTCCCTCTCTTGGGCAATCATCTCGTCGATACTGTTGATTACCTGCGTAGCATTAGAGCCTGCCGTTTGGTATATCATAGCGACCACACCCTTATGGCCATTGACCTCCGAGGTATAGGCATATGTCTCGTTACCAAACTCCACACGTGCCACATCCGATAGGCGTAACACCTCACCCGAAGGCAACGACTTGATTACGATGCTCTCGAACTCCTCGGGAAGCTCCTTACGTCCGGTATAACGCATCGTATATTGAAAGGTATTCTGAGAATTTTCGCCAAGGTTACCCGTAGACGACTCTATGTTCTGCTCGGCAAGAGCTGCGGTGATATCCGATGGGATAAGTCCATACTGCGCCATAACATCTGCTTTGAGCCATATACGCATCGAATACTTCGAACCGAGCGTCTGACACTCGCCGACACCATTTATACGCAACAGCTTAGGCTGTATATTGTTCACAAAGTAGTTGGCAAGGAATGCCTCATCGTAGCTATCATCCTCGCAATATATACCTATAGCCTTGATGATAGAGGTTTGACGTTTATCGGTCTGAACACCTACCCTTGTCACCTCGGCAGGCAGTACGGATGTAGCACGTGCCACACGATTCTGCACATTTACCGAAGCCATATCCGGATCAGTACCTTGTGTGAAATAGATCGATATTGAGGCATTACCCGTATTGGATGCCGTAGAGACCATATAGGTCATATTCTCTACACCGTTAATCTGCTCTTCGAGAGGTGCTATGACCGACTTTTGTATAGTCTCGGCCGAAGCACCCGGATAGGATGCCGTAACCTTAATCGTAGGCGGCGCGATATTGGGATACTGCTCGACGGGCAACGACACAAGACCGATGATACCGCCCAGCATGATAGTTATGGAGATGACCGTCGATAATACGGGACGGTCGATAAATCGTTTCAGGTTCATAGTCTACTCCTCGCTTTGCTGATTATCATTTAGCGTTGCTACATTGTCTCTAAGCTGCACCGGAGCACCATCGCGCAACATTGCCACACCCTCGGTGATGATGACATCGCCTACCGAGAGGCCCGAACGCACGATATAGTTCACTCCATCGTAACGCTGCACATCGACCATACGCGACTTAGCCTTACCCTCGACCGGGATATAGACAAAGGTCTTATCCTGCACCTCGTAGGTTGCTACACATGGTATGACAATACAATCCTTCTCGTAGTAGTGCAGTAGGATATTTCCGGTACTGCCACTAAGCAGTATACGGCCGGGATTGGGGAATACCGCACGTAACGATACCGTACCCGTATTACTATCAATAACACCGCTCACTGACTCCACATATCCCTCATGCTCATACTCCGAGCCGTCGCTCAGCAATAACTTAGGCTTGGGAAAAGCTGCGAGTGCCGCATCCATAGAGCCGTGTGTTCGTGTAAGTTTAAGCAGTTGTGTCTCGTTCATCGAGAAGTATACGTACATCTCCGAGTTATCCGATACGGTAGTCAGCGGCGTAGCCATCGTAGGGCCCACCAATGCACCCTGACGGAAAGGTATTGTACCTACAACCCCATTTGCCGGAGCTTTAACTTCGGTATAGCTAAGGCTATTGCTGGCATTTATACGCTGAGCCTCAGCCTGCAGCAGTTGTGCCTCGGCTGCAAGCAACTGATTTTCGGCCATACGCAACTCATACTCCGAAATAACCTCACGATTGTAAAGCTCTTGCTTGCTTTTGAGCGTGATGTCGGCTATCGACACATTTGTCTTGGCAGCCTTGACATTGGCCTCGGCAGTCTGCAAAGCAGCTTTATAGGGCACTTGGTCGATGACAAATAGTGTTTGTCCACTCCTGACCACATCACCCTCGGCAACACACACCTTAGAGATAGTACCACTCACCTGAGGCATGATTTGAATATCCTGACGACCCCGGATAGATGCCGAGAAGCGGCTCTCAATAACAGCATCGTCTACCGTAACAACCATCGAATCATAGGTATCAACCTGCTCGATTACCGGTGCCTCCTTGCAGGCAAGGGCTGCAACAAAAAGCGAGACGTAAAGACCTCGTCTGAAAAATCTGTTCATAATTTCTATCATATTATATTTTTTACTCACACACCATAGGTTTATTATTGTGCAAAGATATTATTTTTTTCTTAAATTACTATTTTCTGTCCAATTTCTCTAAACATAATCATCAATTATCTGTCATAATTTGAATATATCGGGCGGATGTACAGATAAGTTTTGCATATTGGACAATTTTTAATACCTTTGTGAGTTATAATATATAAGATATGAAGAGAGTAGCTATATTCCCCGGGTCGTTCGATCCCTTCACGCGAGGACATCAGGCCATTGTAGAACAGGCATTACACCTATTCGACAAGGTTGTTGTGGCCATAGGTTACAATACCGAGAAGCGAGGTCTGCTCAGTATCGAGGCACGCAAAAGGCTGATAAAGGCCATATATTGCAACGAACCACGTGTCGAGGTTACAGCCTACACGACACTTACGGGCGAGGAGGCACAACGTGTCGGGGCAAAGGTTATAGTGCGCAGCGTACGTAACATCATCGACTTTGAGTATGAACGTAACCTATCGCAGGCCAATAGCCATCTCTACCCCGATATGCAAACCGTAATACTATTTGCACCACAGGATGTAGAGCATATCTCATCGTCGTTGGTGCGTGAGTTACACACCTTCAATCGCAACACGGATGAGTTTATGCCCGAGGGTATAACTCTTAATGACTATTTAGACTAACATTTAACAACAGGAATAAAATGCAGTTTACAGCAGAGATGATTGCCGGACTTCTTAACGGCACAATCGTTGGCGACAAAAACGCAACAGTAAGCACCGTATCCTCTATCGATGGTGGCAAGAGTGGCTCGTTGGCATACCTTACCAATCCGAAATATGAGGAGTTTATATACACAACACAAGCAACTATCGTACTTGTAGACAATGAATTTGAGCCAAAGAAGGAGGTTAGCACAACCCTTATCAAGGTGGCAAATGTCGGCGAGTGCGTACTATCACTCTTGGAGATGTACAATGCATCACGTCCTCGCAAAAAGGGCATATCGAAGCTCGCGTCGATAAGCGAGGAGGCACACATAGGCGAAGAGTGCTACGTGGGAGACTTTACCGTCATCGAGCGTGGAGCAAAGATTGGCAACGGCTGCCAGATATATCCACAATGCTACATCGGCGACAATGTCACCATAGGCGAGGGCACGAAGATATACCCCGGGGTTAAGGTCTACGAAGGTTGTGTCATCGGAGCAAACTGCATACTCCACTCAGGAGTTGTCATAGGTGCCGATGGTTTTGGCTTTGCACCACGTGAAGATGGCACATTCGCCAAGATTCCACAATTGGGCAACGTTATCATCGAAGATAATGTCGAGCTGGGTGCAAATACCTGTATCGACCGTGCCAAGACCGACTCGACGATTATACGTCACGGCGTGAAGTTGGACAACCTCATACAGATAGGCCACAACGTAGAGGTAGGTAACGACACCGTAATGTCGGCTCAGGTGGGTATCGCCGGCACATCAAAGGTCGGAGCCAACTGCTTTGTGGCAGGACAGGTAGGTGTTGCCGACCACGTTACCATTGGTAACCGTGTGCAGATAGGTTCGAAGAGCGGTATCGACAAGAATGTAGGCGATGGGGAGATACGCTTCGGCTATCCTGCACTTCCCGGCCTGCAGTATCACCGCTCGTTTGCCGTCTTCCGCCAGTTGCCCGATATGGCAGCCAAGCTGCGAGAGTTGGAGAAGCGTCTATCAAAAGTCGAGGAGTAGGAGGTGAAGGATGTAGTGCGCATAATGGGTATCGACCCCGGAACTAACTATATGGGATATGGCATCATCGATGTCATCGGCGGACGTCCCACATCGGTTGTTCTCGGCGAGATAGATATGCACACCATCAAAGATGCACATCAGAAGCTAAGCTACATCTTCGAGCGTGTTAAGAGCCTCACGGAGAGCTACAAACCTGATGAGGTAGCCTTCGAATCGCCATTCTTTGGAGAGAATGTGCAGTCGATGCTAAAACTTGGCAGGGCACAGGGTGTGGCAATCGCGGCGGTACTCAGCACATCGCCCGACACACCTATTGAGGAGTATGCGCCATCACGCATCAAGCAATCCATAACGGGCAGCGGACAAGCCTCAAAGGAGCGTGTTGCACAGATGATTAACACGATACTCGGCACCGACTACCACCCACGCAAGCTCGATGCCACAGACGGTATGGCCGTTGCGATATGTCACTACTATACGACAAGCAACGCCCTCACACGTGCTACGGCAGGCGATAAGCGTAAGGGGCTTGGTGGCGACAGCAAGGCGCGTCGCGGCAGCTCCTCGTGGGAGAGATTCGTGCAATCCAATCCTGATAGAGTTAAGCGATAGTGGAGGGCCGAGAAGTAATACGAAATATATAAGATATATAATATATTTAGAACAAACATATAAAACTAATAGACAACAATGAAGAAAGTATTTGCAATGATTTGCTGCGTAGCACTTATGGCATGCGGCAATAATGGTATTAAGGTAGAGGGCGATTTTTCGGCTCTTGATGGTGTTGAGGCCGGCGCACAAGTGAGCCTTGCTATTATGGGAGATGACGAAAACGAGGTATCGGCAGTGGTAGATGCCGACAAGCATTTTACCATCGAGGCTCCATATGCCGGCGAGCAGTTCATCGATATCAACATCAACGGCCAAACTGTGGCTATTGTACTCAGCGATGGTAATGACCTCTCTATTCGATACGATGCCGAGGCTGACGACATCGTTATCACAGGCTCGGAGCTTAACGACCGCCTGACAGCAACCATGGAGGAGTTTATCGCCCTGTATGAGGCCGAGGAGACTACCGAGGAGAGCATCGTGGCATACCTCGACGAGTGTATCACGGCTAATAGCAACAACCCTATCTCGGTATATATGCTTCAGTACTATATGATGTTTGGCGCTGATAGCACGCGTCTTGCAGAGCTCTTTGAGGCTATCGACAAGAAGTATGAGTATATGTATATGTATGGCGAGTATAAGCACATCATCGAGAATAGCAAGAATACCGACATCGGAGCAGACCTCGTAGACATCACCCTTACCAACACCCTCGGTGAGCAGGTATCTGTATCGGAGCTTTGCGCTGCGGGCAAGTGGGTGCTTGTCGATTTCTGGGCTACGTGGTGCGGTCCTTGTCGTGGCGAGATACCACACCTTCTTGCTGCCTACGAGAAGTTCGCACCTAAGGGTTTCGAGATCTATGGTATCACCCTTGACCGCCCAGGCACCGAGGATCGCTGGAAGAGCTTTGTTGAGGAGAACAAGATGACTTGGGTCAACGTATGGGGTTACAACGAGGCTAACACCTGCCCCGCTGCCGATACATACAACGTGCAGTCTATCCCTACCAATTTCCTCTTCTCGCCCGAAGGTAAGCTCGTAGCCAAGAATCTTCGTGGCGAAGAGATTGAAAAAATTCTCTCTGAGCATATCATCTAAAAAGCTGATATACATAGGTTAAGCAATGCGGCAGAAAATTCTGCCGCATTTTTTAATCATTTTTTTCATAAAATATTTGCACGATTAAAATATTTGGCGTACATTTGCACTCGCAAAAGCAAAGAAATGGCTCCGTAGCTCAACTGAATAGAGTACTTGACTACGGATCAAGCGGTTACAGGTTTGAATCCTGTCGGAGTCACAAAGCGGTGGTCTTATAGGCCACCGCTGCTTTTTTATATACCTCACAAACCCCTGTTATTCGGGGACACCAAAAAAAGGCCCTGCCTGCAATATTCTCTACGTTTAGGCGTTATATTTGTAGCAATCAATCATACTATGAGAGTTGTATTCGCCATAATCGCCACGCTACTCGGCAGCATAGCAACTCTCTCGGCACAACAAATCGATGGTGACATCATCACATTGGAGCCGGGCGATAGCAGTGCTATGGCCATAATTGCCAGGTATGGCAAGGATATGCCCCACCTATATTTCAAGCCTATGCAGACGCCGCCTCCCCTACCACCACATATAGAGATAGGCCGACTACGACTATCATCGCTCGACCGCATTATATGGCAGCAGAATAGAATCCGCACTATTATACGCACTACGACACCTATCTTCAACGACTATAACTCCGTGACACTGCGTTTTGGCAGTAATGGGCATACCACATTAACCATCAGCAACGGCTCGGCATACAACTATATGCCTTGGCCCAACTCCCCTATCGGCTATCGTGATGCTCGCACCCTCTCTTTTCCGCTGCGATGATACTCCTCATACGGTACGGATTTTGCAGAACTACCGGTGTATTAACAATTAAAATTTTACTGTTATGATGCCAGTTAAAAAGTTCAGCCGTATGCCCGGAATGCTTGGTGATATATTCAGTGAGCAGTGGCCCGAGCTCTTCTTCAAGCGTGATGCAGCACCTCAGGTGAACATCATCGAGAGCGACAAGAAGTTCAAGATCGAGATTGCAGCACCCGGAATGTCCAAGGAGGACTTAAAGGTGGAGCTCACGTCGGATAATCAGCTTATCGTAACCCTTGAAAAGGATACCGAGAAGGATGACAACAAGGAGTGCGATAAGGAGTGCGATAAGGAGGATGGGCGACACTACCTGCGTCGCGAATTCTATTACAGCTCATTCCGCCAGATATTCAACATCCCCGACAGTGTCGATCGTGACCATATCACAGCCAAGATAAAGCACGGTGTACTGCGTATACGTATGCCTAAGCACGAGGGCAACAAGCCATCGCACGAAAACCGACAGATCGCCATAGAGTAAAAAATTCCGCCTAACACTTTGTCAAAAATTGTGTTAGGCGGAATTATTATATCATATACGAGGTGTTACTACTCGTAACCCAACGTAAGCGAACCCTCGTATACGGCATAGTAGTATACCGTACGCTCCTTGCCATTCTCATATACCGAAAACTCAGCATCGACATATATACCCTCCGATGTTACGGTAATCGTACCATTCTCGAAGCAGAGATTTACATTATTGGGAGAGCCCATTGTTACCCAATCACGATAGTAGCTTCCCATGCCATAGAATGTACCCTTATTGCCACCATGGTCACTACCGTCGTAGGTATATACACCTTCGGGAACAGTCGTCGAATTCGACTTCGAAGAGCATATAGAGAGAATAAAGCAACTTGTATTATCAGGCATATTAAATGGATTTGTAACATCCTTGCTTACACCACTCTGCGACAAAATCACAGTATAGATATTACCATTTACCTCCCCGTTTAGGTGTGTCGCCGTATACTCCAACTCGTAAGTCTTGTTTGGATCTTTCTCCGGCTTGTTGCCATCACCAGGCTGTACGGCTTGTCCCGCCTCCTGCTCAATGGCAACACTTGCAGTCAGCTCACCATAGCTTAGCACTAACTCTGTGCTACGTGGCTCAGTATTGCTATTTGCCTCAACCGTAAAGAGCACCTTACCATTTACCATCGTAGTATTGATACTCTTCACCCATGACGCATCGCACGTTGCCACAACCGAAACACCATCATCGGGATTCTCCAACAGGTATGATATTGTACCACTGCCACCATTCGCTCCAAACAACATGCTCTTATCCGATGTGATTGTAAGCGTAGGATCCAAATCCTCTACGGCAACGACAGTGACCTCATTTGACTCATATTCACCCAACGTAGCCTTGAACGAATATGTAGCGGCAGTTGTTGTGGTAAACGTACCATTCACCTCGCTGTTATCTGTAAGGTTGATAATCTTAGGTGTATCCGTAGAATCGATATCCTTTACCGTAACACTGAATGTTACAGCATCTACACCATCGGCTACAATCTGTCGCTTATCTGCAGCAAGCGTAATAGTAGGCTCTGGCTCGGGTTCAGGTTCAGGTTCAGGTTCTGGTTC
>JAFVRN010000017.1 GCA_017504265.1 Alistipes sp.
CGTCTTGTCGAGCGTCACGCCCGTGACCTTGATGATGCCCTCGGCGACGGTAATCGTAGCCGATGCGGTAAATCCACCATCGGCCGTAGTCACGGTAACGGTAGTCTCACCGGCAGCAACCGCCGTAACAACGCCATCCTCAACCGTAGCAATGGCATCGTTGGCCGAGCTCCAGCTTACTGCCTTATTTGTTGCATCGTCAGGAGCAACGGTAGCAGTAAGGGTATCACTCTCGCCAATCTCCAGCTCCAAGCTCGGCTTGTCGAGCGTCACGCCCGTGACCTTGATGATGCCCTCGGCGACGGTAATCGTAGCCGATGCGGTAAATCCACCATCGACGGTGGTAACGGTAACGGTAGTCTCACCAATAGCTACAGCCTTAACTACGCCATCCTTAACGGTGGCAATAGCATCGTCTGCTACGCTCCACTCAACGTCCTTATTTGTGGCGTTCGCAGGGGCAACCGTAGTCGTCAGGGTGATACTATCGTCAACCTCAAGTGCGACAGCGTCTGTATTGAGCGATACGCCCGTGACCTTGATAGGCGCAGCCTTTACTACGACATTAGCCGTAGCCTTAAAGTCGCCATCGACCGTAGTCACGGTAACGGTAGTCTCGCCGGCAGCAACCGCCGTAACAACGCCATCCTCAACCGTAGCAATGGCATCGTCGGCCGAGCTCCAGCTTACTGCCTTATTTGTGGCATCGTCAGGAGCAACGGTAGCAGTAAGAGTATCACTATCGCCAACCTCCAGCCCCAAGCTCGGCTTGTCGAGCGTCACGCCCGTGACCTTGATAGGCGCAGCCTTTACTACGACATTAGCCGTAGCCTTAAAGTCGCCATCGACCGTAGTCACGGTAACGGTAGTCTCGCCGGCAGCAACCGCCGTAACAACGCCATCCTTAACCGTAGCAATGGCATCGTCGGCCGAGCTCCAGCTTACTGCCTTATTTGTTGCATCGTCAGGAGCAACCGTAGCCGTCAGGGTGACACTATCGTCAACTTCAAGTGTGACAGCGTCTGTATTGAGCGATACGCCGGTCACAGCAACAACCATCGGCTTGTCCACATCAGGATCATTCTTCTTGCAGAACGCAAACAACAGCGCCACTGCTGAGAGTGCTAAAAGTAGATAGTTTTTCATAATACTTAAATATTTTGGATTAAACATCTATTGAGCGATACGACAAAAAACAGCAAGGCAGGAGAGATGTTCTCGGACACTCTCCTGCCTATAATTGCAACTATTTGATTTACAATGCTATACCCCCCCCCTAAAAGAAGTTATCGAAGCCGACAACGGCAAAGATATGTTGGTGAGGTTACGCATAATAGTTCATCTTATCTATCACAAATGTACGAAACCCTCTCGGAAATTCCAAATAAATGGCGTTGTTTTTTTGCGTCCCTAATCGTGCCTACACTATGCCGCACGCCTAAAAACGATATTCTTTACATCCTGTACTGTCGCTATCTGTGCAACATATTCCCTTTGTCGATAAATTTTGCAATCATAGATTGCTATTTGGGGAATGTTTGTTACATTTGCGGTCGCAACAATAATTAGCGATACAATGAAACGAAAGATATTACTATGCCTACTATCTGTTGTGCTGCTGTCGTTGGGATGGCTCGGTGTAACAGGTCTTACGCTCCTTGTGGCACTCATCCCGCTGATGATCATCAGTGAGGGTTACTCCGACTCGCGACGAGACTTTTGGCGTATGTGCGGTTGGGCTGCGCTCACATTCCTTGTGTGGAATGCCGTGACTATATGGTGGGTGTGGATAGCTACGCCCATAGGCCCCATAACGGCGGCGATAGTAGGGTCGTTCTACAACCTTGTGGCCTTTATGGCCTACCACTATACATCGAAGCGTGCGCACCGAGCCTTGGCCTACACGCTGTTGGCCACATTGTGGATAGCAACCGAGTGGGCGTACAACTCGGCAGATGTGATGACCTTTCCCTGGCTGCTCTTAGGACACGGCTTTTCGGGTGATGTATGGGCTGTACAGTGGTATGAGTATACCGGTATCTTTGGCGGTACACTGTGGGTCTTGGCCTCCAACATCTCTATATTCGAGATACTGCGTAGCCGTAGTACAACATCTGTCGTGCGTGCTGTGCTTATTGTATTGCTTCCGATAGCTCTCTCTTTGGCACTATATTGGGGATATACTCCCTCCGAGCGAAATACGACAATATCGGTTATTCAGCCCAACGTTCCCTGCTACGAGGATGAGCGTATTGCTGCCGGTATGATGAATCCGCTTGACGACATTGCTGAGCTCACGTCGCAGATACCATCCGATGCCTCATTTGCCATAATGCCCGAATCGGCGTTGGCATATCTTCCTATGGTAGGATCTGCCGATGAGGCTCGTTACGGCCGCCTGATACCCATACTAAGCTATATCCACGGCGGACATCTTGCCAACACAAAGCTTATAATGGGAGCATCTACGGTGCGCTATTATGGCGATACTCCCCGGACGAATACTGCACGCTACTCGGAGCGTTATGGCTGGTTTGACCACTACAATTCGGCACTTCTGACCAATATACGCGGTGAGGTGGAGCGTACCTACCATAAGGGTAAGCTTGTGATAGGTGTCGAGGCTGTGCCGTTGAAGAGTCTGTTCGACCTCTTTGAGATAGACCTCGGAGGTATCTCGGGACAGCTCGGTTGGGGTACGGAGCATCTGCTATTCGAGAGTTGCGGCATCAACATAGGCCCTGCTATATGTTACGAGGGCCTATATGGTGAGTATTTCAGCGGCTTTGTGGGTCGTGGTGCTGAGGTTATGGCTGTGATATCGAACGATGGATGGTGGGGTAACACCCCGGGACATAAGCGTCTTTTCGACTTCTGTCGCCTGCGCGCCATAGAGTGCCGTCGTAGCATAGCACGTAGTGCCAATACCGGCATATCGGGATTTATATCGCCTCGTGGCGACATACACCCGCAGCGTCTGTTGTGGGACGAGCAAGGCATACTGACGGCCGATGTCGAGCTGCGCAATGATATAACCGTCTATGTCAGATATGGCGATTGGGTGGCGCGCATAGCAACCTTTGTTGCCCTGCTTGCCGCACTATACTATATGGCATATAGAGTGCGTCGTCGCAATCATCTTGTAGATTAATTAAAAATGAGATATATTAGTTATGAATTATTCACAGACTCTCGAATTTCTATTTACCTCGATGCCTTCGTTTCAGCGTGTCGGAGGCGATGCTTACAAGCCCGGCTTGGAGCGTATAGCGGCCTTCTGTCAGCATATCGGTAATCCTCAGCGTAACTACTATACCATACACGTTGCAGGTACTAATGGCAAAGGCTCGGTATCGCATATGCTTGCCTCGATACTGCAACAGGCGGGATATAGAACAGGACTATTCACATCGCCACACCTCGTAGACTTCCGTGAACGTATACGTGTCGATGGTGAGATGATACCCAAGCAGAAGGTGGTAAACTTCGTGGATAAACATCAGCAGAAGATGCAGGAGTTGGATTTGTCGTTCTTCGAGATGACGGCAGCTATGGCCTTCGATTACTTCGATCAGAGCGATGTCGAGGTGGCTATTATCGAAACAGGTCTTGGTGGCCGTCTGGATGCAACCAACATAATCACGCCTATACTCAGCGTAATCACCAATATCGGAATGGAGCATACCGAGTTCCTTGGTGACACGATAGAGAAGATAGCTGCCGAGAAGGCCGGCATCATCAAGAAGAGTGTGCCGGTGGTAATAGGTGAGGCTTCGGATAGTTATAATGCTCTATTCGAGGGTCGTGCTGCGGAGCTTAACTCTAAGCTGATATATGCAGAGCAGGAGTTCCTGCTAAATGCTGTTGAGCATTTCGATAACTCGAATCAACATTTCAGCCTCGAACGTACACGCGATAATCGTAACTATGAGCTCGACATTGACCTCTTGGGCGACTATCAGTGTCGTAATATCGTTACGGTGTGTGCCGCTGCCGACTACCTTGCCGAGCAGACTCCACTAACCATATCGCGTCGTGCCTTTCGCGAGGGTCTTGCAACTGCGGCTGCCAATACCGGCCTTATGGGTCGTTGGCAGGTGCTCTCGCATGAGCCATATATGGTATGTGATACGGGACATAATGCAGATGGCTTGCGCTATGTTGCAGCGCAGCTCGAGGCGTTGGAGTGTGATAAGTTGTACTGTGTTATCGGCTTCGCTCGCGAGAAGAACCTCGATGCCATTATGCCGCTACTGCCCCGCAAGGCACACTATATATTTACGCGTGCTGCCATAGAGCGCGCTCGTGCTATCGAGGATATAGTGGCTATCGCAGACAAGCTCGGCTTGGAGTATGAGTCTGCCGCATCTGTTGCAGAGGCTGTGGCACGAGCTAAGTCGCTGGCAACAAATACGGATGCGATATTTATCGGTGGCAGCAACTTTGTCGTAGCCGAGATATAATTCGTTGAGGCGAAGGGGCTAAATACTCTTTTCGGCCTGTAAGAAAGAGTGGTGGGGTAGTGTCTCTTCATGACGGGTGCTACCTCACTCTTTTGTAGATGGCAGTAATCACTTTTGCATCCAATATAAAAACTGCTGTTATTCAATACTCTTGCAGCTATAACCTGCCGCAAGCAATCGTAGCGTGTTGCGTAGGCTGTAACTATTTGTCGTAATGGCGATATATAGCTCCCGACATCGCTATGCCGCCAAAATGTAGCGATTCGAGGTATGGGATTTTATCCTCGGTTATACCGCCCAGTGCTATGACCTTGGCATCTATGATGTTATTGTCGGAGGCATTTTGCAACTCGTCGTGGCTAAACGCCGAGCGATAACCTCGCTTAGATATACTATCAAAAATAGGGCTCAAAAAGAGATAGTCATACTCCTCTTTATACGCTCTTATCTCGTCGAGTGAGTGGCAGGAGCGGCTGCGTGACCCCGAATAATCGGGTGGTAGGTGCGTGACGTTTTTATTTATGTGAACGCCTCGCAGAGCAAACTCCTCGTATAGTGGATAGTAGTCGTGGATAACAATCCTCGCTCGCTCTTTATCGGTTAATTGCTCAAGCAGTGCCCTGCAATAGTTGGTATCGGCATTGGGCTTGCGCAGATGAATAATATCGAAACCATCGGCAAGGAGTCGCCGAATAATGGCGAGCTCCCCGTCGATAGCCTCAGGTAGTGTTATAGCAATTCTAAGCATCCTCCTTACTCTTTTAGTCGCTCGATGATAAGCTCTGCAACCCTCTTTCCCGAGAGGAGCATACCGCCAAATATCGGGCCCATACGAGGTGTGCCGCTTACGGCCGATGCTGCCATACCGCAGACATACAACCCGGGGTATATCTCCTTGGTGCCATTGACCACCTCCTGCTCGCCGGCGATGACATCCAACGAGCGTTCGCCGATGACAGCTCCGGTATCGGTAGCGAGCTTTATGCCATTCTTGCGAGCTACGGTGCAACACATCTCGCTATCGTGTCCCGTACCATCAATAACGCATCGAGCCAAGATGTTGAGTGGGTCTACGTGTAGCCCTTCGCGCAGTACGGGTGTCCAATTTACGACAACGCCACTTACTACGTTGTTCTTAAATATCACATCTTCGACCGAGTAGCAGTTGAAGATAGTAGCACCCTCGTGTACGGCCTTGTATAGCAGAGCCGAAGTGCTCTCTACGGAGTCCATGACATAGAGATTATCGTCGTAATTATCGTAGTTTATACCGAACTCTTCGACGATGTGTAACGCCTCTGCTTGCACAACAATCTGATTAAACATCATTGCTCCGCCCCACATGCCGCCACCAGGTGATAGCTTTCTGTCAAATAGAGCCACTTTAAGTCCGGCCTTGGCGAGATAGTATGCTGCGACAATGCCGGATGGACCACCGCCAACAATGGCTACGTCTAACTCCAAGTTCTTCTCTAACTTGTTGCAGTAGGTAGAAATAATACCTTTGGAAACTCTTTGTTCGATCATAATAAATTAAAAAAAGGTTGTTAAGAAACTATTTATCTTCATCACATAGCGTGTGACTAATTCTCATTGCGCAGAATCCACTCTCTTGTCTCGTGGATGTTCCGACCTGTCGATAGATCCATAATATGTACGATTTTAATGTTCGAAGTCAAATATTATATTGGCTATATCGCCCATTTCAGTCGATGGGTTGTCGCTACTGAGTATCGAGCCACTGAGTGCAATGCCATCTACACCACATTGCAAAAGGGCGGGGATGTCATCTTTGCGTATCCCGCCAATAGCCACAAGCGGTATCGCTATATTTGCACTACGCATATCACACATAATGGAGCGGTATCCCTCGATGCCGATAGTGGGGGCGAGTCGCTCCTTGGTTGTGGTAAACCGATAGGGCCCGCAGCCGAAATAGTCGGGACATATACCATGAATATGGCGTAAAATATCATCGAACGAATTAACCGTAGCACCAATGATAACCCCATTGCCAAGTATCCTGCGAGCATCCTCTATGGGCATATCCTCCTTGCCAAGATGCACTCCATCTGCACCGATACGTTTGGCGAGATGTACATCATCGTCGATGATCAGCGTTGCACCATACATTCTGCATAACGATTTAAGCTCATGTGCCGTAGTCTCCAGTAGAGCCTGCTCAGCACCCTTCATTCGTAGTTGTATCCAGCGACAGCCACCCTTCAGGGCCAGCCGCGCGGAGTCGATGTAGGAGTAGCGGTCGTTGTAGTGCGTGATAAACTGTAAGCGGTAGTTACTCTTCATATATTTGCATTTGTTGAGGATTAAACAGATGGTTTACAGGGCCGATGCCATGACCGATGGAGATGTCGGCACCGGCCAGGATCGCCTCAAAGAGATATATCTTAGCCTCTCGTACTGCATCTTCCAGTGAGCTGCCTCGCGCCATATATGCTGCTATAGCCGACGATAGCGTACATCCTGTGCCGTGTGTGTTGCGTGTTGTGATGGTTGGTGTCGAGAAATCTATGGCCTCAATACCCTTTGGCGAGTTCCTATATAGTATATCGTTCTTTGTATCCCCCTCCTCGTGCCCACCTTTTAGAAGTATGGTTTTTGCGCCTAATGATAATAGGTGGCGCGCAGCCTCCAACTTCTCCGCAGGGGTAGATAGCGGCATATGCGTAAGAGAGTTCATCTCGGGGATATTGGGTGTTACAAGCATTGCCATGGGTAATAACCTCTGCTTAACAACCTCTTGAGCCTCGGTTGATAGCAGTCTGTGACCACTGCTCGATACCATTACCGGGTCGAGGATTATAGGGATGTTGTAGCGGGTAAGCGTGTCGGCAACGATATTTGCCACATCTGCATTGGCAAGCATGCCAATCTTGATAATGGTAGGATGAATATCCTCCACGACGGCAATAATCTGGTCGTGCACCATTTGTGGAGTTATGGCGATTTGGGAATGTACACCTCGGGTATTCTGTGCCGTAATAGCCGTAATAGCTGTTGCTCCATATACTCCGAGTGCCGAGAATGTCTTGATGTCGGCCTGTATGCCGGCACCTCCCGATGAGTCCGAACCTGCGATGGATAATACGGCAGGATAGCCTCTTTTAGGCGTTGGGCTGTTGTTGCAGTAACCCTCATGGGTGTTGCTCACTTTTAGTTTCATATACCGTAAATTAAAAGTTCTACAACGGGGTTACCTAAAAAGAAAACGCATACCTACACTACGGGGTATGCGTTATGATATTATCCACAATTCCTACGGCAGTACTAACTGCATCAGGTTCGAGGGTATAATCTCAGCCAATTAAGGCACCCCTTTGTCTCTGCAAATATAATATAAAAGAATTGAAATGACAAGCCGTAGGCCATTTTTTTGGAATGTAAATAAAAAAAACGGACAACTCTCGTTGTCCGTTCGTAGTGGATAGGGGATTCGAACCCCTATGTCATGCGTGAGAGGCATGTATCCTAGCCCTTAGATGAATCCACCAGTTGGTGTCATCGGGTTATCTCCCTTTTGACGATGCAAATATACGGCAATTTTTTTAATTGCCAAAACTTTTGGTAAAAAAATGTGAAAAAATTTTCATTTTCCTTAAAAAATGTCTAATTTTACTCTCTAAACCGACTTTAATATGAGAAAAGGATTTAATTTTTGGGTGATATTAATGCTCTCTATTGCAGTTGTGGCATGCAACAGAGATAACAAAAATGGTAACGGTGATATACTTCCGCAGTTCGAGGAGTATATATTATCTGTCGAGGAGAGTGGTTATAGTGTAAATATCACATATCAGCGTATGACAAACACCGAGCGGAGTGCTGCTCTTTCGCATATCGATGAGCTGAACTATAAGCACACCTTCGATGAGTATGCTTTGGAGCCAATGGATGTAGAGGCCTCGGCACGTATGCTTGTGGAGGAGTACGCCTCGGAGGGGCATATGTCGGAACAGGCGTATAGCTATAACCTCGATCAAGTGGTAATACTCAGCCGTAACGATGAGGTAGTATGCTATGAATCCTACATAGAGGTATATACGGGTGGTGCGCATGGAGGCCAGTCGCTTATATATGAGTGCTATGATATTGCGACAGGTCAGGCCTACGACTTCGGATACCTTATGGATGGCGAGTGGTGCGATGCTCTGCGTCAGTTAATATATGAGCGTATCGTAGATATGTATGGCGACGAGCAGCTCATAGCCACAGCCAAGGATATATATATACCTCGCTCCGTAAAACTTACCGATAGCGGATTGTTGCTCGTATATCAGCCCTATGAGATAGCGTCATTCGATGCCGGAATACTCTCTGTGGAGCTTAGCGACGAGGAGCTTGCTGCGTTGGGAGTACCACTGTTATGGATATAGGAGATTGAAAAACTGGGGATGACTAAAATAAGAAGTCATCCCCAGTTTTATTCCGTCTTATCTTTTTATTTCGGCCTATCTTATTCCACGAACATATAGCTCGATGCGTGCCCATTGGGATATATGCCGTCGATAGATGTCACCTTGTCGTTTAGACGCTCCAGCTCTTCGAGCGAGTATATAGGTCTGTCGTTGATATGTGTGATGATAAAACCATCCTTGACGCGTGCCCGTTCGAGCAGACCGCCTCGCTTGACAGATGCAACCTCCACGCCACCACGTATATCGAGCTTGCGGCATATAGCCTCCGAGGCTGTAGCGAGCTTGGCGCCGAGTACCGCAGCAACATCTACATCGTCACGAGATAGTAGGGTAGTAGTGCCACTACGATTTTGAAGTGTTGCTCTAAACTCGCTTACCTTGCCATTGCGACGTACCGTAAGCGATATTTGGTCGGCAGGACGACGCTTGCCAATCTGCTCGAGGAACTGCGCCGAGTCGTTTACCTCGATGCCATCTACGGCAAGAATAACATCGCCCTTGCGAAGTCCTGCCTCTGAGGCTGCACCATTCTCAACAACCGAGGCAACGTACATGCCGCCTATTGTATCAATTCCCGTAACCTCGCCCATAGCATCTATAAAGTTTTGATCCACAGCGCGGAAACTGATGCCAAGTACGGCGCGCTGCACAACCCCCGACTCTTTAAGGTCGGTGACAACCTTGCGTACGATAGTCTCAGGTACGGCAAACGAGTATCCTACGTAGCTGCCTGTTGAGGTCTTGATGATGGTGTTGATGCCCACCAGCTCTCCGCGTGTATTAACTAATGCACCGCCGGAGTTTCCGGGATTTACCGCGGCATCGGTCTGTATAAACGACTCTATGCCGTGCTTGTCGTTAAGTGCTCCGAGGCTACGTGCCTTAGCCGACACGATGCCCGCCGTGATGGTCGATTGCAACTCCATAGGGTAGCCTATGGCGAGTACCCACTCGCCTAAGCGCAGCTCGTCAGACGAGCCGAAGGGCAGTGCTGTTAGCTCCGTGGCCTCAATCTTTATGAGTGCCACGTCGGTTGCAGGGTCTGTGCCTATTATCTTCGCGTCGAAGCGGCGGCCGTCGTGCAGAGTGACACGCAGTGTTGTGGCATCATCGATGACGTGATTATTGGTCACTATATATCCATCCTCCGAGATTATTACGCCCGAACCTCCGGCGCGCATCTCCCGCTGCTCGTAGCCTCCCGGCAGTCCGAATAATTGGAAGAAGGGGTCGAGTTGTCGTGCGTTTGTGGATGTCTGCTTGATAGCTTCGATGTTTACCACACCTTTCACAGCATTCTCGGCAGCATATGTCAGATCGGGATAGTCGCAGTTTGCAACCGAGGATGCGAAGCGTGTGTTGTGTTGCCATGCCTCTCGGGTATCTCTATCTTCGAAGGATATGGCTGTGCTATAGTCAGTAATGTTGCCTTCTAATAGTCTGTTGGTAGCTATGCTTGCGCCAATGCCACTTAGTACCGATAGTAGTACTATGCCAACAGCAGTCATAATTTTTCTATTCATAACACTCAAAATTAATAATTAATAGTAGGCGACATCTCTACATAGGCAACAGGTTTATAAAGTTATTGTACCCTGATAACGCTCTATCAGGGTACAATATTGTTTGTGTTATGAAAAAATGTGATATTACTCTTCGAGGATGTATACCGTCTCGCCACGACGTTGCATATGGTACTGCTCGCGAGCGAAGGCCTCGATAAACTCGGGTGAGTGCTGTATCTGCTCGACAAAGGTGCTGTCTGCTGCAATCTTGCTTTCGAGCTTTGCTATACGCTCATCAAGTTTGCTGCGTCGTATGTTAATATGCGTGATATCCCATATGGTGCTGATGCAGACAATAACGGTATACACGGCGATGGCCAATATAAGACCACGCCAAAAGTATTGTATTATCTTCTCCTTGGTACTATCCTTCATATACTATATATTTGCTCACACCTCTGCTCACACCTCTGCTCACACCTCTGCTTACACACTTTTTTTTCCCCCCCCCCCCCTATGGCGTACGCTACGTGTACCTATCGATTACTCCTCGTCTAAGACGTATATATCTTTTAGGTTACGTCCAATTTGGTTATAGTCCAAGCCGTAGCCTACGATAAACTCATTGCCGATAGGCATCGCCACATAGTCTATCTTATACTCGTGGAGGAACTTCTCGGGTTTGAAGAACAGCGTACATATGGCTACACTCGCAGGCTTGCGCTCTTTCAGATAGTCGAGCAGGTAGTTCATGCTGTGTCCCGTCTCCACGATGTCCTCAACAATGATAATATCCTTACCCTCGATGTCGAAGTCGATACCAAGATGCTGTTTGATGCAACCCGTAGACTGTGTACCATCGTACGACGAAATCTTCACAAAGGCCAGACGCGAGTCGAAATTGACCTTGCGTACCAAGTCGCTAAGGAAGAGAAATGCACCACTCAGCACGCCGAGGAAGATAGGTGTCTTGCCCTTATAACGTTCGTTAAGTTGCTCGGCAACACGTTCTACTGCCTTGTCGATCTCTTCGGCAGGTATCATAATCTTAAAACGTCTGTCCAAAAGTTTAATCTTATCCATAGCCTCTATTTTTGCTCAAAGGTAGATATTTTATTTTTCAAAAGCAAGACTATTCGGTGCGCACACGTTGCAGTATGCCACTTAATGCTGCGAGTATCACGCCATAGTTCGTTATCGCCACGCCCTGCTTGCGGGCTCGCTCCACGCGGCTGAGTACGTGTCGTCGGTTAAACATACACGCTCCGCAGTGTATGACAAGATCGTAGGGTGTGAGGTCCTCAGGGTAGTCTGCGCCACCTACGATGTCTATCTGTAGCTCCTCGCCAAACCTTTTGCGTAGGATGCGTGGTAGCTTCACGCGCCCTATATCCTCATTCTGTGGGGTGTGTGTACAGGCCTCGGCAATGAGTATTCGCGACGACGATGTTATCTTGCCAAGAGCCTTTACTCCCTCCATAAATAGAGCTATATCGCCTTTGTATCGGGCAAAGAGTATCGAGAACGACGTGAGTGTAGAGCCCTCGGGTTTGAGAGCATACACCGCATCGAATGCCTGAGAGTCGGTTATAATAAGCTCGGGGGCTCTGCTTAGTGCAGCCAGAGCAGCTGGCATACCGTCGGGTGTACAGCAGATGGGCGTACATCCTCTGTCAAGAAGCTCTCGTATGGTCTGCACCTGTGGTTGTATAAGGCGACCTTTGGGTGCTGACTTATCCTGAGGCATAACCAGAAGTACGCTATCACCCGCCTTGCAGAATCCCTCGGTTATATATCTCTGCTCGGTGCTGCGAAGTGCTACGATGGCCTCTCTGAGAGCCTCTATGCCCTCGCCACGCTCGGCACTGATAGCAATAACGCGCTTTGACGTAAGTGCCTCAATATCTCGTTTCAGTGCCTCGACATCAGCTATGCGGTCTACTTGTGCCAATACTACGATGTAGGGTATCTCCCTTATACGGCACTCCTCGATAGTTGCCATCTCGACATCTGTGCCCTGGTCGGTAAAGAGGATGATGGCTATATCGGTCTGGTCGAGGGTTCTGGTGCTTCGTGTAACACGCTCGCCACCGAGTTGTGTCCTGTCATCCAGACCCGGGGTGTCGATGATAACGGCTGCACCAAGGCCATTGATTTCGATAGCCTTGCGCACAGGGTCTGTCGTCGTACCGGCTATCTCGGATACTATGGCCGTCTGCTGCCCTGTGAGGCAGTTCATAAGGGTGGATTTGCCGGCATTGCAACGTCCATATATCGCTATATGTACTCGCTCGGATGATGGTGTAGTCTGCATATGCTAATCTTAGAATCTGAAATCACGTTTACCCTTAACAATCTCTTCGAGGTTGCTCTGCGTTATGCGGCGCACCTTCTCCGAGGGTATCACCTCTGTCAGACGTGCTATCATCTGCTTACCCTTCAACTTTACCTGTGGCGATGCGTAGTCCTCGATATACTCGGCGAGAGTCATCAGCGCATTGGGTGCGCAACAGTTACCTATGAGGCCACGTTTTGCCAGCGACATAAATCTATCTCCTGTACGTCCCTCACGATAGCATGCCGTACAGAAGCTCGGTATATATCCGAGGTCGAGTAGCCATTCCACAATCTCGTCCAGTGTACGGTTATCCGAGATATCGAACTGTGCAGACTCCTCGGCATCCTCTATACCTTCGGCATAGCCACCTACGCTTGTACGCGAGCCGCCACTGAGCTGCGATACGCCCACGTCGAGTACCAACTCACGCGAACGCTTAGACTCTCGTGTCGATACAATCATACCTGTATATGGCACGGCGACACGTAGCACGGCTACAATGCGGCGGAATACCTCGTCGGTTACGGCATTAGGGAAGTCGGCGGGGTCGATGTCGTCGGCAGGGCGTATACGGGGTACACTTATGGTGTGTGGGCCTACGCCGAAGCGTGCTTCGAGGTGCTCGGCGTGCATAAGGATACCAACAAGGTCGTAGCGGTAGCTTGAAATGCCAAAGAGCGCACCGATACCCACATCGTCTATGCCGCCCTCCATTGCGCGGTCCATTGCCTCGGTATGATACGCCCAGTCACTCTTAGGACCTGTGGGGTGTAGCTTCTCGTATGTCTCACGGTCGTATGTCTCCTCGAAGAGGATGTATGTGCCGATGCCGGCATCCTTCAGACGTGTATAGTTCTCGACGGTTGTTGCCGCGATGTTTACGTTTACACGACGTATCGCACCATTCTTATGGTGTATCGAATAGATGGTATCTATCGACTCCAATACATACTCGATAGGGTTTAGCTTTGGATGCTCGCCTGTTTCGAGTGCCAGACGCTTGTGTCCCATATCTTGTAGTGCTATAACCTCGCGACGTATCTCCTCCTGTGTCAGCTTGCGGCGAGGTATGGTCTTGTTTATGGCGTGGTATGGACAGTATACGCAGCCATTGATGCAGTAGTTCGAGAGGTATAGCGGTGCGAACATCACGATACGGTTGCCATATATGCGCTCTTTGAGCTTGCGTGCTATGGCATACAGACGCTCTTCAATCTCCTTATCCTCCATCTCGATAAGTACCGCCGCCTCGCGATGCGATATGCCATTACCCTCCTCAGCCTTGCGCAGTATCTCCTCCAAGAGGCTCTTATTGTCTTTGTTTGCTACGGCATAGTCGAGGGTATCACGTATCTCCGCATCGTTAATAAACTCTGCGGCGTGTACCGAATGTTTGTCATATTTTGCTCTACTCATAATCATAGTTTTAGGGTTTGTAATCGCCTCGTGCATAGTCTATGTGGTAGCCTATTGTTTGCAACTCTGCGTCGAGTGCCGCCAACCCTTCGGCTGCCTCCTTGCCCCACGAGGCTTTATTCTCATATATACTGTACTTCGCCCTCACGTTCGATGGCGATAGGTTGGGCATCACTACGTTTGCTCCCGATAATATACCCTCCAATCTTCCCGTTGGCGATAGTGTAGCAAGTGCTGTTGTCGAGGGTATGAGGGCATGCGGCAGCATCAGACGTACTATGGCTATTGCCGCCAGTGTCAGTGTCAATCCTCCTGCCGGCTCCATGCCCAGCGGTGTCGCGCTGTGTGGCATGAAGGGCCCGATACCTACCATCTCGGGCTGCATCTTCTCTATAAGTAGCAGATCTTCGACGATATGGTCTATGGTCTGACCCTTAACCCCAATCATCATGCCCATGCCACGCTGATATCCGCACCTGTGTAGTGCATCCAGACATGCTATACGGTGTTGCAATCCTCGGCTTGATGGATGCAGCGATGCGTACAGCTCGCCGTTTGCTGCCTCGTGACGCAGCAGGTAGCGATTTGCTCCCGCCTCTTTGAGCTTGCGGTATGACTCCTCGCTGCGTTCGCCGAGCGATAGTGTTATGGCTACATCTGCATAACGCTCACGTATCTTTGATATAAGCTCTACAAGCCACTTGTCTGTGTGCGTGCCATCCTCTCCTCCTTGTAATACGAATGTGCGAAATCCGAGGGCATAACCCTCCTCGCAGCAGGCCATTACATCCTCCTTGCTCAGCCTGTAACGTTCTGCCGTGCGGTTACTGCGTCTTAGACCGCAGTATAGACAGTCACAACGGCAGTAGCTGCTCAGCTCTATCAGCCCACGTATATATATGCCAAGTCCGAACTGCTCACGGGCAGTTCGGACGGCTGTGTCTCGGAGTAGTTGTAGCACGTTAGTATCTGCGACAGTCCCACGAAGCAACTGCCCCAAACCCTTGGCGTCGAGCTTGTGACTACACGCCAGATGCTCAACTAAACTCTTCATCTATTATCTCTTCAATAGCTCTGCTGTAAATGTCTTCTTGCCGGTGTCGTATGCGGTGTGTACGCTCGGGCCTGAGATACATCCGCCGTCACATACCATCACCTCGATAAACTGTGCCGGAGCCTTACCCGTCTTGCCGTATGCCTTTAACAGACCTACATTCTTCTTGTTGAGGCCTGCAATCTGCAATGTGGTGAAGTCAATCTTACCTGCTACAAGCTCCTTCACGGCTGCTGTAACACCACCATTCTCGGCAAATCCGTGTGCTGAGCGACGTGATGCGCACTCCACAGGGTGTATGTGAGCCTCGCCAAGCTCGATGTTCATACCGCCAAGTATTGCGTGTATCTCCTCGTATGTCAATACGAAGTCAATCTTCTCAGGAAGATCCTCGCGGCGTACCTCCTTACGCTTGGCGATACAAGGGCCTACGAATACAAGCTTTGCATTAGGATACTTCTGACGAGCGATTTCTGCCGTGTATACCATTGGCGAGTATGTCGATGATATATACTTCTGGAGCTCGGGTGCATGCTTGCGTGCCATCTCCATATAGGATGGGCAGCACGATGTTGTCATAAATGGCTGACCCTCCTCCATCTTCTCTGCAAACTCGTGTGTCTCGCGCTCTGTTGTCACCTCGGCACCACGAGCCACCTCTATCACATCCTTGAAGCCGATAGCCTTAATCGCGCCATATACCTGCTCTGTGGGCTTATCGTACTGCGAAAGGATAGATGGAGCTACCATTGCCACTACCTCCTCGCCACGGCGTATGCTCTGCAATACGTCGAATACCTGCGATATCTCGAAGATAGCACCGAATGGGCAGGCGTTCATACACTTACCGCAATATATACACTTCGTCTCGTCGATATGCTCTACGCCATACTCGTCCTTCGATATAGCACCTACGGGACACGCCTCCTCGCAAGGTACGGGGATGTATACTATGGCGTGATATGGACACGCTGCGAAACACTTACCGCAGCTGATACATACCTTATGGTTGATCTTACCCTGCGATGTGTCGGGGTCGAACTCTATTGCATTCTTCGGACAAGCATGCTCACATGCACGAGCCACGCATCCACGGCAAAGGTTTGTAATGTCATAGTTTGTACGCACGCACGATGAGCACGCCTCGTCGATAACACACATGATGTTATCCTTAATCTTGTCACGGTCGAGTGACATCTTGGCATAGTCCGAGAGAGGCATTAGTTCATCCTTCTCGTCGGTCATATCATAGCCGAGCAGAGGTAGCGACTTGTACTTCCATACAGCGCGCTCCTTGTGTATACAGCAACGGCCACGCACCTGCGAGTTACGTGGGCTAAACTCGATGGGCACTCTGTCGATTTTCTCCACGAGCTGGCCCTCATTCCAGAGGCTTACAAGCTTTGTAAGAAGTCTCTGGCGTACGATCATTACATTATTTTTAATTGCCATACAATAGAAGTTGGGGTTATTAATAGAGCAAAGATAATATAATTTGCGTAAATTCAAAAATTTGGCGACTACTTTTTTATAAGATGACTCTTTTTTGCCGTTGTGGAGGCTCAGCTATGCGTGCCATATCGCTTTGAAATAGTTGAAGCCGTTGAAGCCGTTGAAGCCGTTGAAGCCGTTGAAGCCGTTGAAGCCGTTGAAGCCGTTGAAGCCGTTGAAGCCGTTGAAGCCGTTGAAGCCGTTGAAGCCGTTGAAGCCGTTGAGATGGTTGCGGCCGAGATGTCGTATAGGTCTTATGGGTTCTATGGGTTCTGTGGGTTCTGTGGGTTCTGTGGGTTTGGTGGGTTCTGTGGGTTTGGTGGGTTCTGTGGGTTCTATGGGTTCTATGGGTTCTGTGGGAGAAGCCCCATTTAACCCATCTGACCCATTTGACCCACACTGCTTTGCAGAGGGCAGAGCATCGCCCTGCAATAATCGGTGTTGGTATATGATTGGAGCTTAAACAGAGAGACCGGCTTTTGGCCGGTCTCTCTGTTATTAGGAAAGGTTTGTTAGTTTCTAACGATTGTTGTTGCGTCTGTGTTACCACTGATCTCAGTAGTGCCAACAAGCGATGTATTTGTCAAAGTCAAGTTTGCATCAACAGCCGATGCACGGAACATAATAACAGCGTCGCCGTCGTCACATGCAGACTTCAATGTGCTATCTTTAATCAAGTAAGTCTTAGCTGTGCCCAGGTTGCCACCACTGTTAACACCAAATCGAAGAGCATATCCCTTTACATCGAAGTTACACTCTGTCATCTCTACATTGGTACAAGAGTTAAGGTTTGCGCCATTCTTTGAGTATACCTCACAGTCATCAATTGTGAGCTTACCCTCAACGTTGTTTACCTGTAGGATAGAGTGCATGGTGCTATCAACCGTACAACCTCTGATTACCCAATTCCTATCACCACCATCTTCGTGGCGAACAGCTGCGCAATTAACAGTTCCGTCAAGATCGGTAAATGTGCAGTTCTCTACGGTTACATTGTGAGAATATGAGTACGCGTTATGCTTAGTTTTGTCTGGACTAACGATACAAGATGCAGCACCAGCCTTTGCCTCAAAGTTGATGTTCTTGATGGTAAGGGTCTCAGTACGTGTGTTATCATAGCCTTTACCATATGTGGTCATAACGCCAGCAAACTTCTTATTGGCACCATCTATCACAACGTTTACGCCACTCTTCTGAGTGATTTCCACATCACCTGTGATGTCGCTGTGAAATTTAATGTTCGTATCTCCATCGTCAAAGGCATCCTGCAGATGTTCGCTGGTTGATACATAACGAACGCCGTTGATGTATATTGTCTTACCTGTAATACTGTATGTGAGTTCACCTTCCTCACCCTTTACTGTTGTATCCTCAGCTACGCAGTTCTCAATCTTAATAATAGAGTTGTCTCCTGCATCGAGGTAAGCGAACATTGAGCCAAAGTGTTTGTCATAGCTTTCTCCAAATGAGCCCTCCTGAATAATCTCACAATTGATTACTTTGCAATTTTGAACGATTGCTGTCTTTCCGTTGCTACCATCATCAGCAACAGTTAATGGACCGATTAAGCCACCAATGGCAGATGCACCAGTTACAGTTGAGTTGCTAATAGTGCAATCTTTGACTGTAACTGCATCGTTTGCCTGACCAATCATACCACCTGCCTGCCAATAGCTACATGATACGTTAGAATTAATTACATGGCAGTTCTCAATAGTACCATTATTAGTTCGACCTATAAGTGCTCCGCAATATGCATAAGATGAAACGGTCGCATTAGAGATAGTAAGATTCTTTACAGTTCCCTCCATATTTCCAAAGAAGCCATATGAAGACTTGTTGCTATCGTTCTTATCAGTCTTCTTTGTAATCTTAAAGTTTGATATTGTGTGGTCTTGGCCATCAAATGTGCCGCAGAAACGGTTTGCAGAGAAACGGTAATCTCCAATAGGTGTCCATTCTATACCTCCCAAATCAATATCGTTATTCAATTTAACGGTTTTATCCTTAAAAGGATACTCATAGTTTGAGTACTGATTTACCTCTTGAGCAAGCCACTTCAAACCATTAGCAGTATAGATGGTATATACGTCATCCTCTACGCTATAGCTTGGTGTAACTACCCAAACGCCGTTCTGCTCAACAGCCTCGTAACTCTCTGCAACGAATGCTGATGGGTCGTTAGAGAACGTACCGCCTGAGATAAAGAATACCTGTGAGTTAAACTCTCCGCTAGTGTAATTTCTAAGAGTAATATCGCCGTTGAATACACCACCCTTGATATAGCAGTTTAGCTCATCGACATCAACACCGAAGCCAAGTAGACGAACTGCGTTCTTCTCAGCATTAAATACACCATTGTTGATGGTAAGTGTACCCTTATTGGGATCTCCGTTTACATTATGGAAGTCGATACAACCGTTGAACGTACCACCATTGATAGTGACATTAGTGTCATCATCAGTTGTACACCATATACGTATAGAAGAGTACTTGGTCTTGTTGGTAAATGTACCGCTATTGATAGTAAGCGTACCGCTATTATCAATACAGTGAGGGAAACCGTAATCAGCAACATCATCGGTACTGCTATTTATGATAGTAGCATCCTCGATTGTGAGTACGCCGCTATTCTGAATAGCATTTGACACATAGTTTATATCTGCGGTCAAATCGGCTGTGTCCGCATAGTCGATAGTACCGTTACCCTTGATAGTAAGAGTACCTTTGTTGGTAATCATAGAATATGCGCCTGTCTGGGCCTGTGACTGCTTGATAGTCTTGCCGTTAAGGTTAAGTGTCAATGTCTTGCCGGCATCAAGAGTAAGAGGCTCAGACAATGTTACGTCTGTAGGTAAAATATACTCACCGCCATTTGCTTCTTCGAACGCCTTCTTGAGCAAAGCAACGTAATCAACAACAGCGCCCTCACCCTCGAATATGTTTACGGTCGTGTTATCATCCTCAAGTGTAGCACCCTCAATGTTTACATTAGCACCATCCTCAACCTTGATAAATGAGCCGGTACTATCGTCCGTAAGCTTGATAGTACCACTGCCGGTGAATGTAAGAGTGTTACCATCCTCTACGGTAATAAGAGCATTGGTGCCGGTATTCTTAACAGTGATAGTCTTGCCGTTAAGGTCGATAACGGTCTCAACAGCAGCACGTGTAGCAGCAAATCTTACGGCTGCAGTGCCTGCACCGCCATTATTGATATCGAGGTCTGCAATAACGATATACTTACCACCATTATCTACGGCAGCCTTGAGTTCAGCCTGGCTGCTGATAGTACCCCAGTTCTCCTGATTCTCGCCGAAGTTGTCGTCGATATCGACATTGATATTGCTACCCTCGGTAAGGATGTTACCCTTGATAGTGGTAAGGAAGTTACGCTTAACAGGGATAGGCGTGTTGAAGGTGTTCGACTTGATTGTTGTGCCGTCTTCCTCCTTAACGTCGAGCGTGAAGTTTACAACGTCGTCCTGATCGGCAGCGAAGAAGTAGTCTACAAAGAGAGTCTTGTTGTTCTCAGTATCGGCATCATCACCCTCGTCGTATCCTGTGATATCGAATGTGTGATTAACGTTTTGCAACTCTGCCTCGCCGGCCTTCTGAGCGAAAGCATCGAACGAACGGCGGTGCTTTGTAGTGTAGGTAGCCACAGCATTGTCAGGAATAACACCGTCGAAAAGCTCGGCGATATCGGTAGTTACCACGCGCAACTTAGCAAAAGGACGTTCAAGCTTGATGGTGATGTTCTGCGCAGCGTTGAAGCTATCAGTACCGCAAACACCGGTATAGGCATCGCGAGTCTCGTCCATAGCCTTCCAAGAGTCCTTTATAAGGGTGATGTTGCGCAAGTCAGTACCGATAGCATAGTGCAAGGGGGTACACTCATCACCGTCGGTTGGGTTCTGATTCGCATCAACGATATCTGCCCAAACAACGAACTTGTAGGGGCGGTCAGGAACAAGACGAAGGTCGAAAGCAACGCTCGTATTCTCGCTATACTTGTACATGATATCCTTTGATGCAGTACCATTCTCGTTGAATACCTGCAAAGCATAACGAAGAGTGTAGTCATCGGATGTAACAACCCCGTTGTCGATTGCGCCCTCTGCACTGTCGGCACGAGTGCCCACTGCATCGGACAAATCGACTGTAACTGTTACGGGCACCTCGCCATTGACTGTAACGTCAAAGCCTTCGGGCTCCGTCTGGCAGGCTGCCAAACCAAAGACAACCAATGCCAAAGCTAAAAGTTTTTTCATAAGAAAAGTGTTTTATAAATTGTTATGTGTTTATTCTGTCTGCTCTATGTTAGTCTGCTTCTTGCTCCAGGTGCTGGTTGCGTCATTCCAATCCGAAGGAGTGAAGAGGTTATTTCCGTTGGTAGGAAGTGTTAGATTGCCGGTCTGATTCCACTTGCTACTCCAATCAATGTTGCCGGCAGGGTTCATACGAACGAAGATAAGATTCTCGCTGAGAAGACTCTTATCTACCTCATAGATGCCGTCAATATCGCTATCGGCCATCTCAACCCATCTACCCTCGCTATTGTCTGCCCAGGTCCATACCATGAAACGAGGATTAGCTGTGTTCCACATATTGGGATTAAGATAGATATAGTGGCGGGTATTGATAGTGATAGGATTGCTAACATTTGACTCGTAGCCATCGGTGTCGTTTAAGGCAAGAACCTTAATCTCGTAGGTAGAGTCAAACTTACCGATAAAGTCATACTTGATTGTATTATTGCTCTGCCCCAAGACAGCCTCCTCCTTGCCATCGACATAGATAATATATTTCTCGGTATTTGCCTTAGGCTCCCAAGAGATGTTGATGGTCTTGCCATCAGTGGCAAGAGGAGAGGAAACGCTGGGCTTTGATAGAGCCTGAGTATCGACGATAGAGATATTGCTCTCGTAAGCTGCCGACTCACGGTAGTCGCCATCCTCCTCCGCAACAGCAGTGATGCTAAACGCTACATTATCGCCCCAGTTGCCATCATATATATAGGTAAGGTCTGTTAGAACGTGCTCCACACCGTCGATAACAAGGCGGTAAGCCGCAGCGTTATCTACCTCGGTCCAAGAGATAGATGGGTGAATGGTATACTCGCCATATACGCCTTTGTAGTTCACTGTACACTGAGGTGTAGCAAGTGCTACCTTCTCCTTCTCCATAAGGTTCTTGCCATCGAGGATAACCTTGCTGCCATCGGCGAAGCGCACGCCACCAAGCCAAGCACCGAAGTTGGCAGGAGCCACATAGCTTGTAGGAGCCTGTGTAAAGGTGTTATCAGCAAGAGTGTTGCCATTAAGGGTAAGTGTCTTGCCGTTACCGTGGAATGTGCCGATAAACTCGGCGTTGGCACGCTCGGCATTATTGCGTGAGTTGATAGCCTCGATAGTACTCTTCTCTACCTGACACTGTTCAACAGTGGCATTAGGCACGACATAACCTACAAGGCCACCTACACAACCACCATCTGCGGTGTTGGTAGTGCTAACCTTAGTGTCGCTTACAACACAGCCCTTGATAGTGATAGGGTCATTTTCGGCAACATTACCGATAAGACCACCAACCTTGTTGTTACCCACAACCTCGCAGCCGATAACCTTCACGCCCTCGATATGGCAATAGCCCATAGTAGAGCCTGCAAGCATACCTGCGTAGTAGTCGCCCGCACCACGTGTGCCGGGGCATACGCTGGCGTTGGTGATAGTGAGGTCCTTGACAGTGGCATTCACAAGCGTGGTGAACAGGCCGCCGTTCTCGCCGGCAGGCGATGCGATAAAGTTCGTAACGGTATATCCTGCACCGTCAAGGATAAAGGCTGCATTGTCGCCGCTGAACACGTACTTCGATGGGTTGATAGTATAGCCGCCAAGATCGATATTTGCACCAAGACGTACCTTCTTGCCCTTGATATCCGAGGTGATAAGCGTAGCGAACTGTCCCGGGGTGGTGATAGTGATATAACCATCAGTGCCGGCAGCAGGAAGTGCCTCATACTCGCCGCTCCACGCTGTGCGGATATACTCCGGATCAACGAAGTCGTCGTCGATAGTCACGGCAATCTGCGATGCTGTGGTCAGAAGATTACCGATGATTGTGGTGAGGTGGTTGCGCTGCACAGGAATCTGTGTGGTGAACTCGTGCTCGCGGATGATGCGGTCGGCACCATTAACGCTCTCGTAAACATGGATGTCGAAGCTTACATCGTTCTGCTGATCCTCGGCAAAGAGGTAGTCGCTGAAGAGCGTCTGATGTGTACTCTCCTTATCCAAACCCTCGCTATAAGGGGCATCCTTAGCTACGGTGTAGGTATATGTGTTGGCCGCAGTGCCGAGAACCTTACCTGTGAAAGCATCAAAAGAGCCAAATGCCTTGCAGTTCTCGAACTCTACAACAACCTTGCTTGGTACGCTGCCGAGGTTGAGCTCCTCGATGTCGGTGGTGACAACGCGTAGCTTGCCGAAAGGTCGCTTCAATTCGATATTGGTCTTCAACGGGCCATCGATAGTGAAGGTGTGCTGGAAGAAATAGGCATCCTGGCACTCGTCCATAGCTGTCCACGCCTTACGTGTAATGTTGCGCAGGTCGGTGGTGTTGTAGTTGAGGTCGGCAACTGCGAGCTGCTCCTCGTCGCTCTTGGCATACGAGCCGTTTGCCACGAAGTCTGCCCAAAGGATGAACTTGTAGTCACGACCAGGGATAAGACGGAAGTCGAAAGTGGTGGCATCGTACTCGTCGAGGATATTCACATCACGATCACGTGCCAAGATAGGCTCGCGTCCGTTGATGCCGTCGCCATAACCTGCCGATACGTCGTATACCTCCAAGATGTAACGCACGTCAAACTTATCCCAGAGGCCTGCCGCCTCGAAGTTGTCGATTGCGCCGAGAGCACTGTTCATGCCGGTCTCGCCACTGCGCGTGTGTGCAAGCTCGGGGATGTCGATGCTGAGTGTTACGTCTACTGCATCACTTCCGGCATAGTAGTCGGGAGTGTATCGCTGACATGCTGCTGCAAGAAGTGCAACAGCTGCGATGATGAAGAGTGAAAAATTGTGCTTCATAGTATTGTGTTTTAATTTATTTGCTTTTTTGTTTGTCCGCTTCTTGTTTGTCCGCCGGCTTTTTCTTGTTTGCCCGCTTCTTGTTTGTCCGCTTCTTGTTTGTCCGCCGGCTTTTCTTGTTTGTCTGCCTGCTTTTTCTCGTTCGTCTGCCGACTTTTTCTTGTTTGCCCGCCCCTCTCTATTGCAATCTTCTCTCTTAGTTCGAGATTTGGAACGGATACACTATGTGTATATTCGTAGCAAAGTTACGAAAAATAGAACAAACAAGCAAATAATTTCAGTAAAAATGGGGCTGCACCCGCTATTTAGCAGACGCAGCCCCTCAGAATGGACGGTTTGCAATATTTTTTATCGTAGCATAAAGCTCTCGACAAGACGTATGTCGGCTGACGATGCTCCGACCATAACCTTGAACTCGCCTGCCTCGGCAATCCACTCCCCGCGGATGTCGTCGTAGTAGCACAACGCGTCACGACCGATAGTGAAACATACCTCGGTGGACTCGCCGGCCTCCAAATCGACCTTCGTAAAGCCTTTAAGCTCCTTCACGGGGCGTGGTAGCGATGCCTCGCAGTCTGCCACGTATAGCTGTACGACCTCCTTGCCACGACATCCGCCAGAGTTGCGTACGGTGAGGCGTACTTCGATGCTCTCGCCATCGCAAATCTCTCTCTTCGATAGTTGTAAGTTGCTGTAATCGAACGATGTGTAGCTTAGTCCGTGGCCGAATGAAAAGAGCGGCTCAATGTTGCGTTTCTCGAAACCTCGGTAGCCTACGAAGATGCCATCGTGGTAGAAGACCTTATCGTGGTTGGGGAAGTGCGCGCCATCGCTATGTGCGCCATAGTCCTCCAGACGGTGGCCGAAGGTGAATGGGAGCTTGCCGCTTGGATTAACCTCGCCCGAAAGCACCGATGCGAGGATGTTGCCCGACTCCGAGCCTAAATACCAGCCCTGAACAACCGACTCCACGCGCTCCAACCATGGCATGGTAACGGCATTGCCCGTGATGAGAACAACGGTGAGGTGGTCGCTTGCGTCGGCAAGTGCCTCGATGACATCGTCTTGGTTGTAAGGTAGTTCGAGCCCCTTGCGGTCAGCGCCTTCGCAATCCTGATGCTCGCTCTTGTTAAGACCTCCTATGAATATCACGTGGTCGGCAGTGCCGGCCAACTCGACAGCCTCCTCGATAAGCCTCTTTGGCGAACGCTTATCACGTAGGTCCTGCCCCGTAACCACACCGTTGTAACTGCCTGTGACATCGCCTACATAGCCACGTGCATAGATAACCTCGGCACGGCCTGCGTAGTAACTCTTGATGCCGTCCAAGGGCGACACCTCCTGTTTTACCTTCAGTGACGAGCTGCCACCGCCCACGGTCATCATCTTAATGGCATTCTCGCCTACGACAAGGATGCGTTTCGCATCCGGGCATATGGGGAGATTGTGGTTCGCATTTTTTAGGAGTACAACACCTTCCTCGCCAATATGTCGGGCAGCTTCGGTATGTGCCTCATTGCACATCGAGCCATAGGGCTTATCGTTGTTCATTGCCGTACGGAATGTCAGGCGCAGCACGCGGCGTACCTTGTCGTCAAGCTCTTCGGTGCCTATCTCGCCACGCTCTATGCGCTCGAGGTATGGTTGCGCCATGTAGTACATGTCGTAGGCGTTGCTGGCACCTTCACGCAAGCCATCTGTCCACGAGCCAAATTCGAGGTCGAGGCCGTTGCGGATGGCTTCATCGGTAGAGTGCGTGCCTCCCCAGTCCGATATTACAGCACCATCGAAACCCCAATTATCTTTGAGTATTTCGTTGAGTAGTCGGTGGTTATGGCAGGCATGCGTGCCTCGATACTTGTTAAACGAGCCCATAATGCTCCACACCTTGCCCTCGGTTACGGCAGCCTTGAATGCCGGTAGATATATCTCAAATAGGGCTCGGTCGCTGAGGTCCACATCGGTGGTGTGACGATGTTGCTCCTCGTTGTTTAGTGCATAGTGTTTTACGCAGGCTGCTACGCCTTGCTCCTGAACACCTTGGATGTACGGTACAACCATTTCGGCAGCCAGAAATGGGTCTTCGCCCATATACTCGAAGTTGCGACCACAGAGGGGTGTGCGGTAGATATTTACACCGGGCCCGAGAAGTACATCCTTCTCGCGGTAGCGCGCCTCCTCGCCAATCGATACACCATATAGTTTTGCTGCGTCACGATTCCATGTGGCTGCAAGACAGGTTAATGCAGGATATGCTGTGCATGAATCGTTCGTCCAACGTGCCTGATCCCACTCATCCCAAAGAACCTCGGGACGTATGCCGTGCGGGCCGTCCGTACACCATAACTCGGCAATGCCTAAGCGAGGTGCTCCCGGTGCCGAGAACTTCGATTGTGCGTGTATTATGGCTATCTTCTCACGTAGTGTCATTCTGCTCAGGGCATCTTCTACGCGCTCCTCGATAGGAGCATCGGGGTTTAGGTAGAGGGGGCGGTTCTCAGGCTCTGAGGCTCTGCCTACAGTGGCCGTCAGCAGCATCAAAGCAGCAAGCGAAAGCAGTACTCGTTTCATATATGTTTGGATTTTAGTTTTACTCGCCTATGGTAGCGACTACAAATATACGAAATATTTGATAAATGAAAAAGTTGTATGACGTAAGTAATCCTATGTCGCTTGTTTACAGCAAGTCGCCTTGCTTGTAGCCGCGCGCTGTCATGGTCTCTGCAACAAGGCGGCGTATCACGTCGGGGCGTATGCCCGATAGTGGTGAGAAGAGCAGTAGATGGCGAGGTGCGCTGCTTACGAATCGCTCTATGGCGGTGGTGGGCGTAAGACGGCGAAGGATGTCGATAACGAGCGAGCAATACTCTTCGGCACTCCACTCCTTATGGAATAGAAAATCTTCGGGCGATCGTTGCCACTCGTCGGCCATAGGCGTAGCCTTGTATATTTGTAATTGGTGCAGTTTCAGGAAGTTGAGGTGCAGATTGTTTATATGTTCGATACTCTCTATGACCTCTGCCCTGCCCTCATGCGGTAGTCCGATGATAAGATGACCACCTACATCTATATCGCGTTCACGTGTGGCTTTGATTGCCTCGACTGCCGAGGCGTAGTCGTGTCCGCGGTTTACGTGTCTTAGGGTATGGTCGTAAACCGACTCTATGCCATACTCTACGGCAAGGTAATGTCTATGCGATATATCCTCTAAAAGTTGGAGCTTTTGGCTGTCGATACAATCGGGACGTGTACCTACTATCAGACCATTTATCGCAGGATGTGATAATGCCTCTTCGTAGAGCTGTTGAAGGGTCTCTATATCGGCATAAGTATTGCTTCCCGATTGAAAATAAGCGAGATATATATCGGCTTTGCGTCGTCTGGCGTGGTGAAATGCAATGGCTGCATCTATCTGTTCTGTGATGCTTGTCGTGGTGCGACAATACGATGGGGAAAATGCGTCGTTGCGACAAAATGTACACCCTCCATAGCCCCTCTCTCCACTGCGGTTTGGGCATCCCAATGAGGCCTCTATCGCGAGTTTCTGTATGCGTCCGCCCAATCGGCGGCGCATACTCTCGCCGTAGTCGTTGTATGGCAGTGGAGAGAACATCGGCTACTGTTGCAGATCTTGAAGACGTGCAACGGGAGATACATCGAGCGAACTGATTTCGCCTGCGAGATAGCGATAGTAACCGGCAGTGGCAATCATCGCAGCATTGTCCGTAGTGAACTTGAACTCAGGCAGGAAGGTGCGCCAACCACGACGGCGACCCGCCTCGGTGATGCCCTCTCTAAGGCCTGAATTTGCCGATACGCCTCCTGCAATGGCTATATCCTTGATACCTGTGGCCTTGGATGCCTTGATGAGTTTGTCCAGCAGAATATCGACGATAGTGTGTTGCAACGATGCACATATGTCGGCCTTATGCTTCTCTACAAAGTCAGGATCATCCTTTATGGCATCACGCAGGGTGTAGAGGAATGATGTTTTAAGACCCGAGAACGAATAGTCGAACTCTCCCTCGACATGCGGCTTGGCAAACTTAAATGCCTTGCTATCACCCTCCTTGGCAAGACGGTCTATAATGGGACCACCAGGGTAGGGTAGTCCCATAACCTTGGCGCACTTGTCGAAGGCCTCTCCGGCAGCATCGTCAATGGTAGTTCCTATAATCTCCATCTCGGTAGGAGAATCGACACGCACTATCTGTGTGTGGCCTCCGCTTACAAGCAGGCATAGAAATGGGAAGTCGGGATGCGCTATCTCTCTGTCGGGAAGATCGATAAAGTGTGATAAGATATGTCCTTGCAGGTGGTTTACCTCGACCAGCGGTATGTTGTGGGCAATGGATAGACCTTTGGCAAACGATGCGCCAACGAGTAGCGAGCCGAGCAGTCCCGGGCCACGAGTGAAGGCTATGGCATCTATCTTGTCGATGGTCGTACCGGCCTCTTTTAGGGCTGTATCTACCACAGGGATAATATTTTGCTGGTGAGCGCGCGAGGCTAACTCGGGGATGACACCGCCATATTTCTGGTGCACAGCCTGTGAGGCGATGACATTCGATAGCAGTGTGCGATTGCGTATCACAGCTGCCGAGGTGTCGTCGCATGAAGACTCTATGCCAAGTATCGTAATATCCATTTTATATAGTCGTTTTTACTGTTTTTGCACTATTTTTTCTATTTTTAATAGAAAATGATTACTTTTGTAGGTTAATTGCTATATAGTGTTTAACTTGTTTCAATGCGCAAAGTTATAAAAATATTGGTAAAGCTACTATCGATTATCATTTTGTTGTCGATATTTTTACCTGTAAGCATCGCTCTGCTATTCAACGTCGGGGCGGTGCAGAACTATGTGGCAGATAGGTTGGCTGTCGTAGCATCCGACTTTCTCGAAACACGTGTCGAGATAGGCAGCATCGACATCGACCTATTTTCAAGGGTGCGTGTTGAGGACTTCTACGTCGAGGATTATCAGCAAGATACACTGCTATATGCTCGGCGTGCCGAGGTTGCTATATCGAGTCTTAACATCTTGCGTGAGGGAGTAGTGCTTACGGAGGCTAAGGCCGAAGGTGCTCGTTTCTTCCTGCGTGAGTTGCCCTCGGGCGAGATAAATGTGCGCCCCATAGTGCTACGCATGCAGAAGCCGAATCCAAAGGGTAACTTCAGGCTGTTGATAGAGGATATAGAGGCGCGTGATGCCGCCTTCCTCTTTGAGCGTCTTGAACACCGCAATCCGGAGTATGGTATAGACTACTACAATATGTATATCCACGATATCAATGCCAAGATTGACAGGTTGTCGGTGGCTAAGGGTGGTGTCGAGGTGGATATCGCAGAACTTAGTGCCGAGGAGCGTAGTGGTTTTAGACTCGACGACCTGGCCTGTGAGTTGGATGTGGAGCGTGGCTTAATCCGTTTTACCGACTTCTCGGCATCAACGCCCACATCGTCAATATACCTGCCGCTAATGACCATTCAGGGTAAGGATTGGACGGAGTACAAGTATTACATCGACAAGGTGGTTATGCATGGCAAAATCGAGGATACGACAATATCTACCGATGACCTTGGTTACTTTGCTCCCGGACTGCGTAAATGGAATGTGGCGGTGTCGAATGCCGATGCCGAGTTCCGAGGTGTGGTGCGTGACTTCGAGGGTGAGCTCTATCGTGCGACGATATGTGACAGTACGAAGGTAAACGCCACGTTTCACATTACGGGGTTGCCACAATGGCGTACCTCAAACTACGTAATAGGCATAAAAGAGCTGCACACCACATCGGAAGATGTGCTGCATATCACCGACAATATTCTGCCACAGGGCCTACCCGAGGGTGTGCGCCAAATAGTGGATAGAGTGGAGTGGGCAGATGTGCGTGCCACGGTTGGTGGTCGTCTCTCGTCGTATCGTGTGGTGGGTAATGTGTCGTCGGGCGTGGGTGATATATCCACCGACGTAGTTATTGCCGGAGAGCCAGAGCAGCGATACAACATAGCGGGTTATCTGCAAACTGAGGCGTTGGACCTCGGACGACTGCTTGCACAGCGTTCGTTACATAAGCTCGATACCCGTGTAAATATCAATGGCTCGCTGGGCGACGAGCTATCGGGAGGTGTCATTGCCGGTGTCGGTGCGCATATTGCAGCACTCGGCTTTGGAGGCTACACATATTCCGATATAGATGTCGAGGGGCGTGTAGATGGCAACCTATACTATGCCGAGCTTAATTCCCGCGACCCCAACATGGAGTTTGACCTCTTTGCCGAGGTCGATTACAACGATGAGTTGCCACGATATGGCCTATCTATGGCCTTGCATCGTGCCGACCTAAATGCTCTCGGCGTAAATCGTCGTGATAGTATCTCGTCTTTGTCGGCAAATCTCGGTGTCGAGTTGTTTGGCAAGACACTCAACGAGATGGATGGCTATGCGAGTATCGCCGATATAAACTACCTCTATCCCGAGGGAGAACTCTCCTCTGACCACATTATGGCCGAGGCCAAGAGCGGTAACGGCATAAAGTCGCTCAACGTAGAGACGGACTTCTTCGATCTGCAATATCAGAGTCGTTCGACCTACGACGAGGTATTCGGCTATCTGTATAACTCGCTCAAAACCTACATTCCGCTGCTATATGAGGAGGGCGCAGGACGTGATGCTAATGGTGAGCCGATAGTCTATTCCAACGATTTTACGGTGCTTAAACTCTCGGCGCGCGACAATATCAATGACCTCTTTGCCGCCATTGCAGGAGGCCTCTTTATGGCTCCCGATACGGAGGCTACGTTGATGCTCAACCCGGGAACGAACCTGCTCTCGTTGCAGGCATCGTCCGAGACATTGGAGTATGCCGGAATGTTGATGGCGAACTATCAGCTCGACATAAACAATCGCAGCGACTCACTCTCGATGTGGCTTAATTCGTCGGGTATATATATGGGTTCACGTCTTGTTATGCCCAACTTCTCGATAACGGGTGGTGCGCAGCAGAACAGAGTATCGCTCTCGGCAGGATTTCGTGACAGGGATGATAATGAGTCCGGGTTGCTGGGCCTGCGCGCACAATTCCACCGTAGTAGCGAGTCTAAGCGTCGATCTGTGCATATAGACATAATGCCCTCTTACTATACCACGGCAACACAGCAGTGGCGACTGCTCTCTCGTGGTATAGATATAGACTCTACGCATATCAACATACGTAACCTCGTGCTGACCCGCCCGGGGCAGCGTCTTGTAATAGACGGTGTTGCCTCGAAGTTACGTAGCGACTCTCTGCGTCTTACGCTTAATAACTTCGATCTCTCGCCACTTTCGGCGATTACCTCACGTGTGGGGTATGAGATAAGGGGACGTTCCAATGGTTTTGCTACGGTTAAGTCGGCGTTGCAGGCTCCGGAGATCGAGGCCAATATCGACTTGGATAGCATAGGTGTAAACGAAATATCTGTTCCACCACAAAACATTACATCGAATTGGGACTTCGAGCGCAATAGAGCACGTGTCATAGTCAGCGATAAAGAGAGTGCCGACACGGTGATACGTGGCTACTACCAGCCGGCAAATAATCGTTACTATGCACAAGCACGTATCGATAATGTAAGTCTGAAACTCATATCTCCATTCCTCAAAGGTATAATCTCGGATATAGAGGGTACGGCAGATGTCGAGGCCAATATTCTGGGTCAGGGACGTAAGGCAACGCTCAATGGTTATGCCTTAGCCGACTCAATAGGGGTTACGGTAGACTACCTCAACGTGCGCTATACGGCACCGCGAGGCGAGGTAAATATTGTCGATAACCATATCATAGCCAAAGATGTTGCCGTATACGATGGCGAGGGTAACAAGGGCGACTTCTCGGTAGATTTGAACCTCAACCATCTGTCAAATGTCACCTACGATATAGACATCGGTGTGGAGGATATGCTTGTACTCGATACCGATGCCAAGAGTAACGACCTCTTCTATGGCCATGTGTATGCCTCGGGCTCGGCATCATTTGCCGGAGATAAGCGAGGCTTGAAGATGGACATCGAGGCGACGAGCGGCGATAATTCTCACTTCTTTATGCCTTTGTCGGGTAAGTCGGATGTGGCCTATGCCGATTTTGTCAAGTTCCGTGAAGGAGGCATCGAGGAGGTAGATACCACAGCCTTTCTTACACGACGTATGATGGCCTACGAGCGTAAGATGCGTCCGGTAAATACGCTGGGTAGTATGATGGATATAGATATGACCTTCAACGTGTTGCCCAATACCGAGATACAGCTGGTAATCGATCCTACGGTAGGCGATATTATCAAGGCAAAGGGTAATGGACAGCTTACGATGCATGTCGTGCCTAAGGCCAATATTTTCGAGATGCGTGGCGACTATACGATAAGCGAGGGAACCTACCTCTTCACCTTGCAGAATATATGGAATAAGAAGTTTACGGTCGTTCCGGCATCGTCGATACATTGGACAGGAGATCCGCTGGGTGCTATGCTCAATATCGATGCTGTGTATAGCACGAAGGCCTCGTTGAAGCCTCTTATAGGCAACTCTATGCAGGGCATCGATACCTCACGTGCCGTACCCGTGGACTGCTACATAAAGCTTACCGATGAGCTTATGTCGCCTACGGTAACCTTCGATGTGCAGGTGCCAAACGTAGCTCCGGAGATACAGACCGTCATACAATCGGCACTCAATGACCAGCAGGCTATCGCAACGCAGATGTTCTGGTTGCTTGCAGCGAACACCTTTGCCGCCGAGGATACGGGAGCTATGGGTGCTACGCTTACGGCAACAACAGGTTTCGAGCTGCTCTCCAATCAGCTTAGTAACTGGCTGTCGGGTGACAACTACAATATTGTGCTGCGCTATCGCCCTCGTACCGAGCTTACGGGCGATGAGGTTGATGTTGGTTTCTCGAAAGGCTGGCTCGATAACCGACTGATTGTGGAGTTGGAGGGTGGCTACCTCTCGGATGCTTCAGTGCAGTCACGTCAAAATGCATCTAACTTCGTAGGCGAAGCCTTTATCACATGGCTTATAGATCCCGATGGCACGCTGCGTTTCAAGGGCTTCACGCAGACCATAGACCGCTATGGCGAGAACCAGGGTATGCAGGAAACGGGTATCGGTCTCTATTATAGCGAGAGCTTCAATACCTTTAGTGACTTGGCAAAGAGCCTGCGTAATAAGTTCAATAACAAGGAACGTCGTGAGGAGCGTCGTGCCAAGAAAGAGGCTCGAAGAGCTGTCAAACAAGAAAAAAATGATACGGAAGATACTCCCTCGTCAGAGCCAAACGTTGTAATTACAGGCAACAAGGAGGATGACGGGGAGATAGTCGAAGGGGAGATAACCGAAGAATAAATCAATAATAACTAATAACAATTACATTATGCTTAACTTACTTACTACTACGCCCACTGTGGCTGCCGAGACCGAGATGACGGCCTCGCCAATCGATTCACTTGCTATGGCCGAGCAGGCTGCTGCGCAGGCAGCTCAAGAGGCCGAAACGCTATCTATCAGTTTTTGGGATCTTTTCTTAAGCGGTGGTTGGCTTATGTGGGTACTTGTACTCTTGGCTGCTGTGATGATCTTTATCTTCGTAGAGCGTTTTATCGCAATACGTAAGGCAACAAAGATAGATAACAACTTCATGAATAGAATACGCGACTATATCTCTGAGGGTAACATAAGTGCTGCTATCGACCTATGCCGTCGTACCGACTCGCCTGTGGCCCGCATGATTGAGAAGGGAATCGAGCGTATCGGTCGTCCTATGGCCGATATTCAAAACTCTATCGAGAATGTGGCCAACGTTGAGGTTGCCAAGCTCGAAGCGGGACTCCCATGGTTGGCTTCGATATCGGGTGGTGCCCCTATGATTGGTTTCCTTGGTACTGTTGTCGGTATGGTACAGGTGTTTATAGATATGTCGGCAAATCCTTCGGGAGGTATTGAGATACAACAGCTCTCGGCAGGTATGTATGTGGCTATGGTTACCACGGTAGGTGGTCTTATTGTCGGTATCCCTGCATACTTCGCACACAACTACCTCGTAGCACGTATCGAGAAGTTGATATTCCGTATGGAGGCCACCACCATCGCATTCATGGATATTCTTAACCAGCCTGTACAAAAGTAGTAGATTATGGCTATTAAACGCAGTTCTAAGGTCAGCTCATCGTTCTCATCATCGTCGATGACCGACCTCGTATTCCTGCTCCTGATATTTATGGTGCTGGCTACGACAATGATTAATCCCAATAATTCGGTGAAGCTCACTCTGCCATCGTCGTCAAGCGAGGAGGGTGACCCTTCGGTCATAGCCCTATCCGTTGTGGGCGATGCTGCAAGCGAGTCGGGATACCGCTATGTTATAAATCGTAACGAGGAGTATAGCGATGTTACGGAGGTTGCTGCTGCACTTGCTCTACACTATGCCGAGTATGAGGGTCGCCCCGAGGAGGAGCGTCCATACATATCGTTGCGTTGCGACGAGAAGGTTACCGTAGATGCTTTGGTGGAGATTATAGACCTCACACGTGAGCAGAAATATAAAATGGTGCTTGCCACCAAAGAGAAGAGATAATGGAGTATTACGATCCCATAGACCACAGCTCACGACGTATTGCCGCCATCACGACGGTAGCCGTTATGACACTTGTAGGTGTGGTATGTAGCTACATAGACTTCGATGTGCATGATTTCGATGTGGAGGAGCCTCCTCTGGAGATCGTCTTCGAGGAGCTTGCCGAAGTAGAGCCTCCACGGCCTGTTGTGCAGAGCTCTCCGACGGATGTGCGTCGCGATAGGGCAGCTGCCCACGTCGAGAGTGCCAATATGGAGCAGAGTATGCAGACCTCGGGTGAGGAGCATAAGACCGAGACCATCAACCCAAATGCTCTTTTTAAGCCTGTCGCAGGAAATAGTGAAGAGACGCTCCCCGTGGGTAACAGGCTCGCGCCTGATGGCGATGCCGAACGACATAAGGGCGAAGGTGCCGGTTACAACCTGCAAGGTACAGATCAGCTGGATGCCGGCTTGCAGGGACGAGGACTTCGCGAGGGTCTGCCACGCCCCGAGGCATCGTACAATGTTGAGGGTACGGTGGTGGTATTCGTCACCGTAAACAGTAACGGTGATGTAACCTCGGCCGAGATACGTCAGCAGGGCTCCACGACACAGGATGCAACGCTGCGCCGCCTTGCTGTAGAGGCGGCACGTAAGGCTAAGTTCAAGCCCAGCACACGTCTGTCGCAGGGAGGTACGATAACCTATGTCTTTAAGCTAAGATAGTCGGTATGAGATATTATAGATTTATGCTGCTCGTCGTAGCAACACTTATGTCGTATGTCGCTTTCGGACAGGAGAGTGGCGAGGTGCATGGTGCGCGCATAGAGCTGTCGAGTAAGGAGCTTGACCTTGGAGAGCTATACACGGATGATGATAAACAGCAGGTGCGTCTGTCGTTTCGAAATGTAGGCGATAGGCCTCTGGTCATTACCGAGGTGCGCACAAGTTGTTCGTGTACCACGGTGCAGTATGAGCGTCGTCCCATACAACCCGATGAGCAGAGTGCGCTGACCATCATTTTCGACCCTAAGAGGGCTCCCGAAGGTGCGCTCTATCGCGTGATACAGCTGTTCTCGACATCGACCGCGGGCGTGGAGCATATAACCTTGAAGGCAAATATTGTTAAGTAACTAAAAGATTTTATATATGGAGATTAAACGTTTGGTGCTCAATCCATTGATGGAGAATACATATGTTGTTTGGGATGAGACTAAGGAGTGTATCATTGTCGATGCCGGTAATATGACGGCACGTGATGATGCACAGCTTGTGGATTTCATTACCTCGAATGGTCTTAAACCCGTTATGGCTGTTAATACCCATGGACACTTCGACCATGTGGCCGGCGTGGCACATCTTAAAGAGACGTTCGGCGTAGAGTTTGCCTGCTCATCTAAGGATAAGTTCCTGGTAGATAGTGCTGCACAGCAGAGTGCTATGTTCGGTATGCAGTGTTCGTCTGCACCTGCCATAGATATCGACCTCGACGAGGTTGAAAGCATCAGCTTCGGTAATACACGTTTGCAGATAATCAAAACTCCGGGACATACCCCCGGCCACGTATCGTTGTTTAACTCGGAGCAGAGAGTCCTATTTACGGGCGACACACTCTTTCGTGAGAGTATAGGTCGTACCGATCTTCCGGGTGGCGACTATTCGTGGATAATGACCTCGATCTTGGAGCAGATAGTGCCTCTTGGTGATGATGTGGTTATATATCCCGGTCACGAGGCCGACTCGACCATAGGTCACGAGGTGTTGTATAATCCGTTTATTACCGAGGTGCTTAATAACGAGATAAACTATAAAGGTTAGCAGACTATGCGTATAGATATTATCACGGTAGTTCCGGAACTATTGGCTTCGCCTCTTAATGAGTCTATCCTCAAACGCGCGCAGGAGTCGGGACACGCAGAGATATATGTCCACAACCTGCGTGACTATACCGACGACAAGCGTCGTACGGTAGACGACTATCCGTTTGGTGGTGAGGCGGGTATGGTTATGAAAATCGAGCCGGTATTCCGTTGTATCGAGAAGCTGAAATCGGAGCGTGACTACGACGAGATTATATATACCTCACCCGATGGTATCACCTACAATCAGCACGAGGCCAACCGCTTGTCGTTGATGCAGAATATCATTATTCTATGCGGGCATTACAAGGGTATAGATTATCGCATCCGAGAACATCTCATAACGCGTGAAATCTCTATTGGTGACTACGTGCTTACGGGTGGAGAGTTGGCGGCTTGCGTCATTGCCGACTCGGTGGTACGCATCATCCCCGGAGCTATTGGCGATGAGGCCTCGGCACTTACAGACTGTTTTCAGGATAACCTGCTTGCACCGCCGGTATACACACGTCCTGCCGAGTTTAATGGCTGGCGAGTTCCAGATGTGTTGCTCTCGGGTAACTTCGCCGAGATAGAGAAGTGGCAGGAGGAGCAGGCGTGGAGTCGTACCAAAGCGTTGCGCCCCGACCTTATCGAGGAGTAGCATCGACAAATATAATAATGAGGCTGAATAAAAAGTCTATTTTGTTGTTTGGCTCACCCTTAAAATACTCATTTACGCTTAGTAAACGCTGCTTTTCGGGATTGCAGGCCAAAAACTATATCTTTTTATTCAGCCTCATTGTCTCTACGAGAAAGAGAATCTATCTATTCTTCTGCTTGTCGTACTCCTCCATTAGGCTACTACCTATACGCTTTGCTGTATCCTCCACCGACTTATACGACTCGACGGTGGCACTCTCTACGGCCATATAACCATTAACTACGCTATTCTCGATAGCTTTGTAGCTGCCGACAACGGCCTTCTCAATACCTGCGTAGGCCTTAACTATGCTCTCCTTTAACCTCTTTTTCGACTTACTCATAACTCTCTATGCTAATTAAATTATAATATCTATTTTCGAGGGCAAAGGTAGTGCAATGAACAATGTCTGTAAAGTTCTCATATACCTAAACATTGGACTAATATTCCGAATATATGTGAAATTTATATAGATTTGCGTATCTTTGTGGAGTAAATATCCGATTGCGCTTATGAATCATACCATAGAACAGACATTAGATAGATATCTTAAGAGTGGTCACGAGGCACGTACCGTGACTCTTGGCGATGACTTTGCCATAGTATACTCCCCCTCGTTCGATGTATTGCCCGACCACCCCTATCGTAGTCCATTTGTCGTAGCCCTCTTTTGTCGTAGTGGCCGTGCCATTGGACGAGTGAATATGCAGACATTTGAGGTTCGTAGCGGTTCATTCTTTATTGTTCTGTCGCAGCAGATAACCGAACTTGTTGATGTGAGTTCCGATTTCAGGGCAGATTATGTTCTTATGAGCGATGAGTTTGTGTCGGGACTCGGTATAGCCAATATTTTTGCCGTTCGTCGCAGTGTCACGCACAACCCCTGTTATGAACTTAGTAGCGAGGCGTGTGAGGCTCTCGATACCTATATCCGGATGTGCTCTACGCTTATTGCTACCCAACATAATCCGCACCGTAGAGAGATACTGACACTCCTTACACGTGCCTTCTTTCTCGGCTTTGGCTACTATATGCACTCGCTATCCGAACAGAGCGAGTGTCGTAGCCGTGGCGAGCGTATTGTCGAGGAGTTCCTGCATCTTGTCGAGGATAACTACAGCACACATCGCAACTTGGGCTTCTATGCCGAGCGACTATCCCTCACGGCCAAACACCTATCTACGGTTGTTGGTGAGTGTAGCGGGTATAGTGCTACGGAGTGGATAGAACGCTATGTTACGCTTGATGCTATTACACAGCTATGCTCGACATCACGCACCGTAAAGGAGATAGCCTACGACCTTGGCTTTCCCTCGCAGTCGTTCTTCGGCAAGTATTTTACCCGTGTGGTGGGTATATCGCCCGCAGCATATCGTGCAAAACATAATAAATATATGTAGTAATTAGAAATAAAAGGCTATCTTTGTATAACGTTATTGATTAAAGTATGAGGTACTATCTTATTTCGGGAGAGCCTTCTGGCGATTTACATGGTGGCAAGCTGATGCGAGGTATCGCAGGCGAGGATGCCGAGGCGCAGTTCCGTTTTTGTGGCGGAGAGGCTATGGCTAAGGTCGCAGGCGGCGATGCTATGCTATACCACTATCGCGATATGTCGTTCTTCGGCTTTGTGCAGGTGGCGTGCAACCTATCAACGATATTTCGGCAGATAGAGGATGTTAAGCGAGATATAGAGAGCTTCAATCCCGATGTTATAATACTCATAGATTATCCCGCCTTCAATCTGCGTATCGCAAAGTGGGCGAAGCGACAGGGTAGAAGGGTATACTACTACATCGCCCCCAAGGTGTGGGCGTGGAAGGAGCGTAGGGTGAAGAGTCTGCGCAAGTATGTAGATAGGCTTTATACTATTTTCCCGTTCGAGACGGAGTATTTCCGCAGATGGGGTATCGAACCGATATTTTGTGGCAATCCGCTTGTCGATGATATCGCCGAACGCCGTATTTCATACTCCTCTAAGGAGTGCTTCGTTAAGGAGTATGGCTTGGATAGCCGCCCTATCGTGGCACTGCTTGCCGGTAGCAGAACATCCGAAATCAAAGCCAATCTTTCTGATATGGTAGCCATAGCACGCCGTATGCCGGAGTTGCAATTCGTAGTTACGGCTGTGGGATGGATAGATAAGGCATTGTATATGAAGTATATCGAAGGCGTTGAAAATGTCAGGTATGTATGCGATCGTACGCAGCAGACACTATATGTCAGCGAGGCGGCTGTTGTAACATCAGGTACTGCGACACTCGAGACGGCTCTTATGGGTATTCCCGAGGTGGTTATATACCACGTGCCATGGCTCTATGAGAGACTTAAACCATACTTCCTGCGGATTCCATATATATCGCTTGTTAATATAAACCTCGGTCGCGAGGCTGTGCGTGAGTTAGTATGTGCGCATCTAAACATCGACGAGGCCGTCGAGGAGCTACGCTCTATATGTGAGGGCGGTAAGCGTCGTGCGGCGATGCTTGATGATTTCGATGAGCTGCGTCGAATAATTGGTGCTGAGGGTGCCTCAGAGCGTTTTGCCAAGGATATAGTAAAAAGTTTGAGAGGATGAAGCTGATAAACATAATAAACAACTACTGTTCGGAGGGCGAAAGACCTCGTTTCTATCTAAAAGCCGATACGGCACTGTTACGTAATAATGATGCCTTCTATATTCCGGATGGTGTGGGTCGCGTTACAGCCTCGCCAAGTATTGTATTGCGTGTATCACGCTTGGCAAAGTATGTTGGCGAACGCTTCGCAGCACGTTGTATAGATGCTACTATGGGAGGTGTGACTTTTACTGCCGAGGAGCATCTTGCGAGGCTACGTGCCGAGGGCTTGCCCTGGGATGAAGCAGTTGGCTTCGACCACTCGTCGGCACTATCTCTCGATGTGCTGTCACGCGACTCTATGTTGGAGGGTGCTACATTCTATATCAATGGCGAGGAGCGTCTGCGACTCAGTATCGGCGATATGCGCTTTACGGCGGATAGGGTGGTAAGCACGCTTTCTGAGGCGATGACACTGCGCATAGGCGATCTTATATACCTCGGGTCGTCCGAGAAGTTCGATGTCGTTGCCGGTGATAACTATCGACTGACCATAGGTGAGCGTACGGTACTCGATTTCGATATAAAATAGGGGTAAGGTGAAATATTGAAGCTGTCTAACAAGGCTCTTTTGGCATCTGCCTTGTCTGAAAAATGCTCATTTACGCTTTAGTAAACTCCGCTTTTCCAGCCTGCGAGCAGCTTCAAAACAGCTCTTGTTATACAACTTCCTTGTTATACAACGTCTAAAAAATGAGCGTGCCTTCGGGGCACGCTCAATACTCTCTTATGGTACTATGGTTATAGTCCCATCTCCTCGATAAGCCACTCTGCACCGCCTACCTTGTCGATAACGAAGAGAACGTAGCGTATGTCGCAGATGATGTTGCGGCATAGCGTCTCGTCAAACTCGATATCGCTCATTGTAGATAGCCATGTGCGGTCGAAGTTGATGCCGATAAGCTCACCGCGACCATTGAGCACAGGCGAGCCCGAGTTACCTCCTGTGGTATGATTTGTAGCGATGAAGCATACAGGTACGGTATACTTGCCATACATCTCTACACCCCAACGACCATAATCCTTCGTGGCATATACGTCACGTAGGCTCTGAGGAATATTGTAGTCGTATATCTCTGGATTATCCTTTGCCATAATACCCTCCAAGGTTGTCTGTGGCAGGTGGTACTCGCCATCGGCATACTCATATCCCGCAACTTTACCATAGGCAACACGTAGCGTGAGGTTGGCATCGGGGAAGAAGGCACGCTCCTTATCCCACTCCATAAGAGCCTTGACGTATGGACGGAACCAACGCTCGATATCCGGTATGTTGCTAAGATTACGATAGGTATATGCTCTTATGCGCTGCTGTATAGGCTCTATGGCATCTACAAATGCGGCCATAGGATCGCTCTCGATTGTCTCGATATTGAAGCCCTCGATAGTGCCAAGTGCTGTATTGTCGTATAGCCATTCGGCATAACCTTGAGCACCTCCGTGGCTGTCGAGTAGTGCTTTAAGCTCCTCAGAGCAGTAGCTGCTGAGCTTCTCGTATGCGGTGAGCATCGCTACTGCAAGATTGCGATCAACCTCGGCTACAAAATCCTTGTAGAATAGTTCTGCTGCAGCCTGCTTCTCCTCGGCCGTCAGCTTGGGGTGACGTGCTATGCGTACCACTTGTTGTAGCTCGATGCCACGTAGAGTCTCTGAGAAGAGCTCGTAGTTGAAGTAACCCTCGACGTTGCGCTTATATGCCGCCGTGAGCGAGTCAAGAAGGTATGCCTTATCGGGATTCTCCTTGCGGAAACGCTCCTCGTATGCTACCTTCTTGTCGAATGTGCCAAGGCGATTTATGCCGAGCACCTCTCCCTGCCATTTCTTCCAAGCATTAGCGATATTGGCATGCTTTGCGGCATACTGTAATCGTATTGCAGGAGATGTTGCCTGTGCAGCACCTATGATGTCGAGACGCTTGGTGCGTAGCTCTATCTTCGTGGGGTCTGAAATCTCGGCGATGTAGCTTACGGCATCAGATGTGATATACTCCTGTGTGTTGCCGGGGAAGCCGTATATCATTGTGAAGTCACCCTCGTTGATACCCTTGGTAGATATCTCGAAGTGGCGCGCAGGGGTGTATGGACGGTTGTCTGCGCTGTACTCTGCCGGCTCGTTATTCTCGTTGGCATAGATGCGGAATACCGAGAAGTCGCCTGTATGGCGAGGCCATATCCAGTTGTCATTGTCTGCACCAAACTTACCGATAGCAGATGGGGGAGTGCCCACCAGACGTACGTCGTTGAACTCACGATATATGAATAGGTATGCCTCATTACCATAGTACATAGACTCCACACGTGCGCGGTAGCCTACGCCCTCAGCCTCTGCCTTAGCTATAATGTCATCGCGTGTCTCGCCTGCGGCAATACGGTCGGTAACCTCCTCCATGCGTACAAGGATATGGACTTTAAGTCCGGGGCAGTGTAGCTCCTCGGCGTGTGACATAGCCCAGAAGCCGTTAGTGAGATAGTCGTGCTCGACACTCGACAGAGCCTGAATAGCGTCGTATCCGCAGTGGTGGTTGGTCAGAAGCAAGCCCTTCTCGGATACTATCTCGCCTGTGCAACCGCCGTCGAAGAGTACTACGGCATCCTTCAACGAGGCTTTGTTGATAGAGTATATATCCTCGGCCGATAGCTTGAAACCCTTGGACTTCATATCCTTAATGCGTGACGAGATAAGCGAGGGTAGCCACATACCCTTGTCTGCCACGGCCGTAAGGGCAGTAGCAAATACCAATGCAAATAGTAGTAATGTCCTTTTCATATTTAGTAGTTTTAGTTGTTATATCAGCTGTTGTACTACGCCTTTTATCCGAGGTGACACTCGGGCCATGCCTCGATAAATGCCTCCAACTCTCTGCACAGACGCTGTACCGGTAGCCCCATTACGTTGAAGAATGACCCCTCGATAGACTCTATACCTATATATCCTATCCACTCCTGTATGCCGTATGCTCCGGCTTTATCCATAGGCTTGTAGTGTTCTACGTAGTAGGCTATCTGCTCCTCGCTAAGTTCGGCAAAGCGTACACGGCTACGTGCCGAAAAGGTGCGTTCACGCTCTGTGGTGCGTAGTGTCACGCCCGTCACAACGCTATGCTCTTTTCCCGATAGCTCGGCCAACATTGCGCACGCCTCCTGTGCGCTGTGTGGCTTGCCCAGCACCTTGTTGCCCAGGACAACTGTAGTATCGGCCGTGATAAGTATCTGGTTTGTGGTGAGTGTGGCGGGGTATGCGTGGCTTTTCAGAGCCGAGAGGTATGCTGCCACATCCTCCGTAGGTAGTGTCGATGGGTAGTTCTCATCGCACTCGAACTTCTCGGCAAGGCGGTATTCGATGCACGATGCTCGCAATAACTCTCTACGTCGTGGCGATGCAGATGCGAGTATTATCTCGTAGCTTTTAAGTTTATCGTGTAGTAGCATATTTGCATAAATACATTATTTCGCAAATATACAACTTTTTTGTGAGACATAGTGATATTTGTAATTAAAAAGGCGGGAACACTCCTCATAGATGTTCCCGCCTGTAATATATCACCTGTTCCCGTTCTCTTCCCGCCGTAATGTATCTCCTGCCCCGTTCTGTCCTCGCCTGTAATATATCTTCGGCCCCCGTTCTGCCCCCGTATTGGTTACGCGAAAATATTTTCTTATTCAGCACTTCGAGGTTTATTCCTCTCTTAGTCGCCCCAGTTGATGACAATCTCATCCTCGAAGCCTGGGTCGATGCCGATACCGCCTGTACCATATGATGTCGTAAGCATACGGCCTTCTACTACGGTCTCCATGTTACGTTTCAGTGGCACGACGATTCCTGTCCAGTGACTTATCTCCTTCTCCTCGCTTATCTCGCCATTGTAGAAGTAGAAGTCGATCTTTACGTTTGTCTGCTTACCGTTTACGAATACGTAGTCGTAACAAAGTTCCAGGTTACCCTCGCTGTCAATCTCGGGATATGCGGTGAAGGTACGTGTCGGCTCGAAGTAGTTAGGCTTCTGCTCCTCAACGTTGAAACCGGCACTGACATACTGTGTATATGTCACATGAGATATAATGTTGTCAATGCTGTTTCCGGCCTTCACGAAGTCCTCCATATCTGTTGTGATACACTTAAATCGGCCCTTAGGACGGTTTAGCATAAGGTCGTATACCAATTCGTAGTCACCCTCGGCATAGTAGTATTCCGTGAGATCTACGTCGAGTACGTTCGAGAAGGCATCCTTATCGTTGTTATCTTCAACAATTTCGTCAGCATAGGTGATGCGTCGCAGGTCGTCCGTTACATAGTACCACGCCTCGCGCACCTCGTCCTGTACGTAGTCGCACCATACCAATACCTTGTAGTGTGAGGCATCTACGTCGAATGTAGCTATTGCCTGTGGGTTGGGATCTTCCACATCGGCAAATACTACCTGACGCTCCACGAACTCGGAGTGTGATGCCGATACTCGGTATAGGTCGATTACGTAGCGTAGACATACAGGCTCGGTAAAGCGTGTGCCCAGTAGTCCTACATTCTGAGTACGTACCACGTATGATGCACCCTCCTCGGCATCGCACTCTACTGTTACGAAGTGCTCGGGGTGTGTCATATCCACAGAACATTGCACTGTAAGCTGTATGTTGCTCACACCGGGATATTCATGAATGGTCTTATCGCAGCCGGTTATTACCAACAGCGATAGGAGCATCATTACAATATGTCTGACACGGCGTAACATCAGTGCTATTCTATGGTTTTTGTTCTATTCTCCTTTTTTCTCAGGTCAATTATGTACGAGAAGTTCACTCCAAGACGTGTTGGTCCTACGTAGTTCAACTTCTCGGTACGCAGATACTTACCATTGTGCACACCCTCGTATACATCGTAGACGATGTTCATGTAGCCTACACCTATGGTAAACTCTACGCCCCAGTTACCACGCTTGCCGAGAGGCATCGCATAGCCGTAGCTTGCACCTACACCCCATACTGCACGGTTGGGGTCCTGGTAGCGGTAGCCATCGCTTAGCTGGACGTTGAATCCCGCTACGGGAACGTGTATTCCTACGAAGTGACCTTTGCGCAACGACTCACCCCACCAGTAACGCACCTCTGGTTGTATGGCGAAAATACGTATCTTGCGGTCGCTCTTGAAGTAGTCGTATGGTGAGTAGTGTCCCATCACGTCTATCGAAAGACGCGGTGTTATGCGCATCTCGACTCCGAAGTTCACAAGGAGTGCTGCTGCCTCCACAGCATTCATTTTGAGGCTCATCAGCGGGAACCTATCCTTCACAGGCTCTGTCACCACCTCAGGCTCAGGTGCAGGCTCTGGTTCTGGCTCGGGCTCTGGTTCAGGCTCAGGAACTACCTCTACCACCTCCGGCTCGGGTTCAGGCTCGGGTAGGATGGTGTGCGTAGTCACTATGATAAACCAGGCCTCGCGCATATGAGAGAAGTAACGCTTGTATAGTATGCGCCATACCTCGCCATTATTGAGCTTCTTGAGCTCGGGGATGCGACCATCAATAGGGTTGCCAAGACCATCCTTGCTCTCGGGATACTCCGTTGCGAGAATCTCTATCACCCTCTCCATCTGAGGTATGTCACCATCACTTTTGATAAGTTCGGCGAGCCTGTTCCACGCGATGTAGTGGTCGTTGCGAACTATTACATTCTCGTCAATATCGAACTTTGTTCGCACCATATTCTCCAAGGCACGAAGACGCTCTTTACTTAGACGACGGTTTATCGAGGCACTACCCTCAGGCGATGCTGTACCGCAGAACTCTATCATGGTAATCTTCTGAAGTGTGTCTGCCTGTATGGCACGGAGCATAGAGTCTATGCGGGGCAATGCCGTGGCGTTGTCCATGTAGGTCGGGTCTATTGTCGAGCTGCTCACACGGAAGTCTACGCTGATGCCATGCTGCTCGACAGTGCGTGTTTGCTGTGCACTGCCTGCAAACGGCATAGCGAGCATCGCTATGAGCGACACCATGAACAAAGCTATTTTACCCTTTCCTGTCATTCGTCATTTTCGAATTATCGTAGTCATCACCATTTGTGACATCAGGTGATGCGTGCAAATATCACAACTGCCTGCTCAAGAATCTGTCTTTCAGACACTTGGCAGGTATGTGTGCATTTCCGCACTCTACATTACTATGCAAAGGTAGTAAATTAATCACAAACAGCAAAGATTTTTCAATAAATTTTTAGTCTTTGTTGCCGATTTTGCCCTAAATGTAGCAATTTGACCTAATCACGATATTTTCTATGCCCTTAATATCGTGGAGTCGTATTGCAGTGTTTTATGGTCTTTTTTATTAAGACGAATAGGGGGCTATTTGCTAATTAGAAAGAGGTGAGGAGCACACTCATACATTATGCTCCTCACCTCTGGTATCGAGTATTGTAGTTGTTCTATAGCGTAGACTTCGATTCGGTCTTAACCTCGCGACTAACCTTCGACACAAGGCCTTGAAGGACGTTTCCCGGGCCCAACTCGCTGAACTCTGTAACGCCATCGGCAATCATCTTTTCTACAATCTGTGTCCAGCGCACAGGTGCTGTGAGCTGAGCTATTAGATTTTTCTTAATTGTCTCAGCATCAGTATATGGCATAGCATCGACGTTCTGATATACAGGGCATGTAGGGGTCATAAACTGAGCCTCGGCTATGGCCTCTTCCAGCTCCTTGCGTGCAGGCTCCATCAGCGGAGAGTGGAATGCGCCGCCTACCGGTAGGCGTAGAGCGCGACGTGCGCCTGCGGCTTTTAGCTTCTCGCATGCTTCGTCTACAGCGGCATCGGCACCCGATATGACCAGCTGTCCCGGGCAGTTATAGTTTGCACCAACTACGACACCCTCTACCGATGCGCATACCTCTTCTACGGTTTTATCGTCAAGGCCGAGTACTGCTGCCATACCACCCGGCTGCTCTTCGCAACACTTTTGCATAGCCATAGCACGCTTTGATACGAGCTTCAATCCATCCTCGAAAGAGAGTGCTCCGGCTACTACGAGTGCCGAGAATTCGCCGAGCGAGTGTCCGGCAACGGCATCGGGCTTCACGTCGAGAGCCTTTGCCAAAATCACCGAGTGGAGGAATACTGCGGGCTGTGTCACCTTGGTCTGTTTAAGCTCCTCGGGCGTACCCTCAAACATTATATCTGTAATGCGGAATCCGAGAATGTCGTTGGCCTTCTCGAATAGCTCCTTGGCAACAGGTACATTGTCGTAGATGTCCTTACCCATTCCTACTGCCTGTGAGCCTTGACCGGGAAATACGTATGCGTGTTTCATATTCATAGTTTTTGTTGGGAGTGGTTGTAGCACTCGCCAATGTTAATAATTTCATCTTTTCATAATGCATTGTCCTATGAGGAGTGCATTTTACAGGCTCCAAAGGTACAAAAAAAATCGAATACGACAAACAGCTCGCAGCAAATAGCCCTGCTTGCGCACCTCTTTCCTCTTCTCTCGGCACAAAGTTCTACGCCTTAGTCCCTATACCTATATATAATAAAAACAGCACCCCGAAGGGTGCTGCCGGTTACATGCTGCAAAGCAGCAGTCACCATTAACACTTTTTTAACCATTTGAGGACACAATCGAACATCGTTGGCTGCTCCATCAACACCCGACTGA
>JAFVRN010000018.1 GCA_017504265.1 Alistipes sp.
GTGAGTTGCGAAAGTATATTAACTACTATAATAACGACCGTATTAAACTAAAATTAAACGGAAAGAGTCCGGTGCAATACCGAACTCTTTACCAGTAAAATTCTTTTTATTAATCAGTCCAACTTTTTGGGGTCAGATCATTTGGACACGCCCTTTATCTTAGAAGTTGTATAGCAAGAATCGCTACATCTTATATAAAGACCAAGCTGCGGGGAGCGAGCTTCGCCACACTACTTTCGGTACGGTCGTAGAACTCGCAAACAACACCTCTAAACGAGCCTTGAACCTTATATCCAAGGTCATCAACGCAATCTATCGTAAGGCGATACTCTGTTGCCGAACCATCTTGAGCATCAGCCTGCTCCAGAGTAACAGTTCCGCCAACCATCGGGCCACCCGATGTCTGCACAATATAGTCATCCTCGACAACCTTATACCACGAGTAGAGATATTGCATACTATTATCCATTGTTCCGGCAATAAACTTACCCTTTGCAGCATCCTTCGCACTTGCGATGGCCTCGTATGTACCCATGGCATCTGCGATGGTTTTGCCATCGTTGTATGCTATGATGTCAAACGTGAAGTAATCACCATTTATAGGGTTCTGCGTCTCCATTACCGTAAGCGACCAATTGGTTGCTCCGATGCCATAATAGTCACCATAATAGAACAAACGGAAGATAGACATCGAGTGGTCAAAAGTATAGTCCTCACTAAGATAGCTAAACGGACCTTCCACCTCTACCTCGATATACGACAATTCAAGGCTGCCGTCATACACCAAACGATGAACCTCACCATTATCCATTAGGAATATACCCTCAACTCTATCCTTTGTGATGGTAAGACGTCCATCCATAAAGAATGTCTCGGAATATTCACCACTCTCGAATGTCTGGAAACGAAGGCTGTACTCAGCACCAAATGTTCCTACCTCGCCCAAAGAGTATGGGTCAAGCTCGTATACACCCTCCGGCAACATTAAAGGACCATTGGTAGCGGCAGGAGTATCGGTGTATATATCGAAACGATAATAGGTATCTAAGTATAAATCCGTAAGGCCGGTTGTACCCAGTGTCGAGAATATGGCAAAGTAGTTGAAAGCTCCACTTCTTTTATCTATACCAAAATACTCGCCATTGAGTGCTTGCGCCTTATACTCCACATCGACAATCCAAGCACCCTCCTGCTTAATGGTCACCGTGAAGTTCTGCTTCTTATACGACACATAGATAGTACCTATGCGCTCCTCCTCGGCCTCGTTAGCAGCAACCTTGAAACGAATATCTGCGCCAACCTCAACATCGGTAATCCAATCAACACTACTATCGGCCGATGGATACACATTATCCCGTACATTCTCCAACTTGTAGGTTATAACACCCTCTCCTCCATCTGCCGAAACATCTATATGCTCCTCAGAAGTCAGCGTAAGTAGAGCCGATGTATCGTCGCCCTCCTGAGAACACGACACCAAAGCTACCGCACACATCGCGATAAAAAACAATGCTCTTTTCATAGTTCTAAAATTGTTTATATTACTGCACTAACATTTTCATTACACCCTCGCTGACATAACCATTTAGAGATTAGCCGGCGCGATATCATCATCATCCACATCCAACTCCGGACTCTGATTCATATGCTCGCCAAGGATACCCTTGAACGTACCCTTAACGGCGTGACCTGCATCATCCTTGCAGTCGAACGTGACTACATAGTCTCCATCCTCCTCCGTAAAGCTGATGACTCCGTCGGCGATAGGGCCACCCCAATCACCCAGCGTCATACCATCTTTACACCTCATAGCCCAGGTATTTACAGGAATTGAGGCATCGCGCAGACGACCCGGGATAAAGCTGTCGAGCTCGCCATCGAAGCTCTTGCACACCTTATACTCTCCGAGATAGGCATTCTCCTTGTATCCGCCACGCGACTTGTCTACAAGTATCTCAAACATAAGGTACAAACCCGAGAAGTTAGACTTGCTCTCAATCATCGAAATATACCACACGTCATATCCCAGACCGTAGAAGTCACCACGATAGTAGCAACGAATATAGCCATTAGTGATATTGAAGTCGTAGTCCTCGTTAAACAACGAGTATGGAGGTGTGATGTTTGCCTGATACTCATAGCCGGTAACAAGCTCGCCCTCATAGGTGATATAGTGCCAATCGCCATTCTCCAAGCATACCAGAGCCTCTATGCTGCCATTCTCAACGGTAACCGTACCATCAATGATGCGATACTCGATAATATTGCCACTCTCCGACACCTCGACATAGCTGCTAAACTTTGAAGCAAACGTGCCGGGGAGTCCCTTAGACTGATGGTCGTAGGTATATACACCATCAGGAAGAGGTACTACATCGGTACGGAAGCCATAACCTACATCAGAATAGAGATCAAGATAATACTGCTTACTACCGTAGAATTGGTTTACAGGCGATGGAACACCTATATCCGAGAGGACAACAGGGAAGTTGAAGCCCGTGCTACCAACCTTACCATAATACGATGCGTTGAAGGTACCCGCCTCAAAGTGCAACTGATAGGCAGGCACATATCCCTTTTGATATATCGTAATATCTACAGTCTGCTTACCGTAGCTCACAACAAGCTTTGCGGTACGTGGCTCTTCGCTGCTATTCTCCAAGACATTGTAGCTGATAGTGGCTCCCACCTCTATATTCTCTATCCACTCGGCTTCTGTCACAGCCTTAATATTCTGAACGTCGGTTGCACCTTCCAACGTATACTCTATCTGTCCAACGCCTCCCTCCGACTCACAAATAATCTGGGTCTTAGAGGTAATAGTAAGTAGTCCATCGCCCACCGACGAGCCATTATCACAGGCCACTGCAAACACCAATGTAAGAAGCAGTGCCACAAATACTCTTTTCATATGCTATAATTATAATTTGTTGAATTACTTGTTATACTCGAAGCCGACACTGCCACCAACACTGCATATCGCCGTATTGACAACCTCAAAGCGACCATCCTCGCCAGGCGTAGAGATGATTAGCAACACGCGTAGCTTTGAGCTATCCCACGACTCCTTAACAGGTATTGTCAATATCTTGTTGGTGATACTTTCTGACTGCACATAACCCATATCGATACCCGAAAGATCATCTCCCTCAATTACACCGGCACACGCTCTGAATGCATTATTGTGCGTATTCTGCCACTCCTCTCTGGCTCCCGATTGACGGCCATATATGCCATCCTCCATAAGCCATGCAGCAATATGATAGTGGCGCGCCTCAGCACTCTTAACCGAAGCACTCACAATAACATTGTCGCCGACCAACGCTGCAGAGGCTGCAACCGAAGCATCAACGCCATCGATCCACAACTCATCAATTTTACGCGTTGCTACACTCATAAAGTTATTGGCACCGGCAATATAGCCATAACAGAAGTTTGCCGTAACGCTCGGATAACCCGTGAGCTGCTTTTCATACTTAAAATATTTCTCATTCTCGAACACCCTGGTGATAGCCTGTGCCGTAAGGCTAAATGCCGGATCCGAGGTGTTGTACGAGTGAACCATTATCAAACTATACTTATCACAATATGCCTCATCCTCAGAAAGAGTTTTCAGACCGCTCATAACCGCAGGACAGTTGGGACAATCAGTACCGGTATGATCTATAAGCAACATTCTATAATGGAAGTCGAAGCTGTCAGGATTGGTATCGGCCACAAACTCAGGAGCTCCAACAGGCACTGCTGTGATGGTACAAACCTTTGAACGCAGACCGTCATACATAGCATAAAAGACCTTCTCACCGGCCTCGGTAAAGGTATAAGGGTTGTTTAGCTCGGCATTGGTAGTGTATTCGTATATATTGGAACTCTCTGTGACATCCTCGCCATTGTACACAACCCTGAACGCAACAGGCTCGCCCACAGATACATAGTTGCTATCGACACTCAAACGCAACTCCGCAACCTTACCGGCTTGCACAATAGCGACACTTACCTTATAGTCCGAATATGTAAGGTCGATAGTCGCCTGACGGCCGTTATCAGCATCGTTTGCCGCCACACTAAACAGACAACAATCTGTCTTGGCTACGACATTCTCTATCCAAGGCGCACTCACCTCAACCTCAGGTGCATCACCCTCCTGGGCATCCTTTAATATATAGGTAATCTCGCCACGGCCACCCTTGACCTTGAAATTCATCTCCATCCCAGAGGTAACAACTATCGGAGCATCGCTAACCGCACCCTCCTGTACGACAAGAACACTCTCTCTAATATCTCCCACGCTTAGCTCGATACGCGTAGTGCGTCTCTGCACATCGTCATTAGCCAAAACCTCAAAGTACACCTCCGAAGCAGAGACCTCGATAGCTGTAATCCACGAATCATCACACTTCGCTTCGACAACAGCTCCCTCGGTACAACTAAACGTTATAGTAGCATCTCCACCCTCAGCATCAACATACATCTCCTTTGATGAGGTAATCTGTAGTGACAACTTCGCCGTATCATCCGAATCACTGCATCCAGCAAATAAGGCGCATACAAATAGACAAAAGGTAAATAGTTTTCTCATAGCTCATGATTGTTAATAATATGCAAATATACTACTTTATTCTTCACAATCAAATCAAAAATGCTCAAACGAAGAAAATAAAATTATTTACAATCTCACACATATACTAAAAACGAGGATGCCCGTATAAGATTTTCGGACATCCTCGTCTTTTCAAATATAGGATTACAACCCTCGATTAGTTCTTTGCACGCTGTATGTAGCTATTGTAACGCCACTTGGCATTCTCCTCGGCAGCTTCAAAGAGTTGCTCGGCATCTGCCGGGAAGGCCTTCTTCAATGAGGTGTAACGTACCTCCTTCATAAGGAAGTCACGGAACTTAGACCAATCCGGCTCCTTAGAGTCCATAACGAATGGATTCTTACCCTCGGCCTCCAACTGTGGATTGTAGTGCCACAAGTGCCAGTAGCCACACTCTACAGCCTGCTTACCGACAGTCTGCGTACGTGTCATACCACCCTTAATACCGTGGTTGATACATGGAGCATAGGCAATGATAAGCGATGGACCGGGATATGCCTCAGCCTCCTTCAACACGTTGAGCAACTGCGTCTGCGATGCACCGATAGATACCTGAGCTACGTATACATAGCCATAGGTCATAGCGATTGCACCGATATCCTTCTTACGAATACGCTTACCCGACGATGCGAACTTAGCAACAGCACCCACAGGTGTCGCCTTAGACGACTGACCACCCGTATTAGAGTATACCTCGGTATCGAGAATCAAGATGTTTACATCCTCGCCCGATGCCAAAACGTGGTCTACACCGCCGAAACCGATATCGTAGCCCCAGCCGTCACCACCGATAATCCACTGCGAACGCTTAACGAGCCAATCCTTGTACTCCAAGATAGTTTTGCAAGCATCGCAACCGCAAGCCTCCAACTGAGGCAACAGACGCTCGGTTACCTCCTGCGAACGAGCAGCGAAATGACGTGCCTCAATCCACTCCTTCATAGTTGCTTTAAGCTCCTCTGAACACTCCTTGCACTCGGCAATAGCCTTGGTCATAACATCCTCGATACCCTGACGAATCTTCTCAACACCTACACGCATACCCAGACCAAACTCGGCGTTATCCTCAAAGAGCGAATTAGCCCACGCAGGACCCTGACCCTTGGAGTTGGTACAGTATGGAGTAGATGGAGCCGAACCAGAGTAAATAGAGGTACAGCCCGTAGCGTTGGCTACCATCATACGATCGCCGAAGAGCTGCGAAATAGCCTTGATATATGGTGTCTCACCACAACCTGCACAAGCTCCCGAGAACTCGAACAATGGCTGTGCAAACTGCAAGTTCTTAACAGACTTTGTCTTATCTACATACTCCGAATAACCAATCTGCTTGCTTATCTTATCGAAGTTCTTCTGCTGGCCAAGCTGCTCAGACAATGGACGCATAACCAATGCCTTCTCCTTAGCAGGACATACATCCACACAGTTGCTACAACCCGTACAGTCGAGTGGCGATAGCTGAATACGGAACTTCAAAGCCTTAGTCTCGCCCAAGCCCTGCTTCCACTCTACGCCCGAAGCCGCAGCCTGCTCCTCGGTTGCGAGGAATGGACGGATAGCGGCATGAGGACATACATATGCACACTGGTTACACTGTATACAGTTCTCTATCTTCCACTCAGGAACATTTGTTGCGATACCGCGCTTCTCGTATGCGGCAGTACCATTATCCCAAGTACCATCCTCACGGCCGTTGAATGCCGATACGGGGAGAAGATCGCCTTTGAGAGCGTCGATAGGCTCGCATACCTCACGTACGAAAGCCGGCACATCGGCCTTAGCCTCGTGGTCTGCCTCTACTACCTCCAACTCTGCCCACTCGGCAGGAACCTCCACCTTATGAACAGCCTCACAACCGGCATCCACAGCGGCGTAGTTCATATTTACGATATCCTCACCCTTCTTGCCATACGATTTGTAGATAGCCTTCTTCATCTCCTCGACAGCACGCTCGATAGGAATAATATCGGCAATCTTGAAGAATGCAGCCTGCATAATGGTATTGGTACGAGAGCCAAGACCCAACTCGGCAGCAATCTTGGTAGCGTTGATGATATAGAAGTTGATACCCTTCTTCGCCATATACTGCTTCATATGTACAGGCAGCGTAGCACATGTCGTCTCCGCATCGTTTACCGAGTTAAGAAGGAACGAACCACCACGCTTCAGACCCTTCAACACATCGTACTTATCGACATACGATGGCACGTGGCACGCCACGAAGTCGGGCGTAGTAACCAAGTAGGGAGAGGTGATAGGCTTATCGCCGAAACGAAGGTGCGACGAGGTGTAACCTCCCGACTTCTTAGAGTCGTACGAGAAGTATGCCTGGCAATACTTATCCGTAGAGCCACCGATAATCTTGATAGAGTTTTTGTTTGCACCTACCGTACCATCCGAGCCAAGGCCAAAGAACAATGCCTCGAAGGTACCCTCCTTAGCCATCGATATCTCCTTACCCACAGGCAACGAAAGCATCGTAACATCGTCGTTGATACCTACCGTAAAGTGACGCTTAGGCTCATCGGCTTCGAGATTGGCAAATACCGCCAACATCTGGGCAGGAGTCGTATCCTTAGACGACAATCCATAACGACCACCGATAATCATAGGACGGCTCTCACACTCGTAGAAAGCATCACGGATGTCGAGCAACAGTGGCTCACCATTTGCGCCAGGCTCCTTCGTGCGGTCGAGTACGCAGATGCGCTTAACACTCTTAGGCATTACATCGAAGAGATACTTTGCCGAGAATGGACGATAGAGGTGTACGGTGATAACACCCACCTTCTTGCCCTGCGCACGCAAGTAGTCTACACACTCCTTGATGGTCTCGGTAACAGAGCCCATAGCGATAATGATGTTCTCGGCATCGGCATCGCCATAGTATGTGAAAGGCTTATATTCACGTCCCGTGATGGTAGAGATCTGAGCCATAGCCTCAGCAACCATATCGGGCACTGCGTTGTAGAACTTATTTGAAGCCTCACGTGTCTGGAAGTAGATGTCGGGATTCTGAGCCGTACCTCGTGTCACAGGGGCATTGGGGTTCAATGCACGCTGGCGGAACTCCTTGAGAGCCTCACGGTCGAACATAGCACCAAGCGATGCCTCGTCGATAAGCTCAATCTTCTGAATCTCGTGTGATGTGCGGAAGCCATCGAAGAAGTGAAGGAATGGAATACGGGCTTTAAGAGCTACGATGTGAGCCACACCTGCCAAGTCCATTACCTCCTGCACCGACGATGTTGCAAGCATTGCGAAGCCTGTCTGACGCACTGCCATCACATCCTGGTGGTCACCGAAGATTGATAGCGACTGTGCCGCCAAAGCACGTGCCGAAACGTGAAAAACACCGGGAAGCAACTCGCCCGAAATCTTATACATATTGGGCACCATCAACAACAAACCCTGTGATGCGGTGAATGTCGATGTGAGGGCACCACTCTGCAACGAGCCGTGAACAGCACCTGCTGCACCTGCCTCAGACTGCATCTCCACCACCTTTACGGTATCGCCAAAAATGTTCTTTTTGCCCTGTGCCGACCACTCGTCTACAAGTTCTGCCATAGTCGATGATGGGGTGATGGGATAGATGGCTGCTACCTCTGAGAACATATAGGCAATATGTGCCGCAGCGTAGTTACCATCGCAAGTAATAAATCTCTTCTCTGCCATATCTTACAACATTATATTAATTTTTACTCTCATTAGGGTCTCGGCCTCAAACCAACTACCCCATAGGGGTAATAATAACTCTTGCGCCCGCACCCGAGAATATGTTGCGGAGCATAACTCCATTACAATTTCTCAAAAATCGGTGCAAAGGTACATATTTCACACGAAAAATCATAGTATTTTCGCTGTTATCTTTCTAACACTGCAAATTAGCCTCTCCGAAATGAAAATGCAGATGGCATCAATTGGTCATTTTTTCCAATCATACCATCTGCAAAATTGTCAATAAGGTAGTATATTATCTCACGCAGCACCCTTCGAGTGATATACAACGAGGGAAGATTATGTTATTCTCCAAATGTATATGCTCGAACAGAGCATCCATAAACTTCTCCAAATTGCCAAGCATAAGTCGATAGGTAGCACAGGCATCAGAAGGGGGTTGGAAGTTGCGAGTAAGCTCACGTATGCGCATATAACGCGCCCCCTCGTCCTCATGCTCACGCCACATCACACGTATAGGGTTCATCACCGTACCACAGTGCATCTTCTCGTGCATCGCGCCACGCTCCGAGGCTTCATAAAGTGCATACACATAAGGGAATAACACCTGCTCTTCCTTGCTTAGATGGTTTTCCAAATCGTCGAGCGACATGGCGAACAGCTCCTCCAACTCTGCCAACTCGGGATGCGCCTCGCCGTGCACGCTGCGCACCTTCTGAATATCGGCAAGGATACCGGGGCCATTGGCTCGGATACCCCGATGGTGTATCTTCAACACATAATCTATAAGCAGATCAATGGGCCACGAGGCGAAGGGCATGGTATGGGAGCTACCTTGCACCTCACGCTCACGGTCCAAGGCGGCGATAACCTCATCGACATCGACACCAGCATTACGGCATGCCTCGACAAGGGGTGTTGCGCCATGGCAGCAAAAGTCGATGTTATACCTCTTAAATAGTGTTGCGTAACCAAAGTTATCGGCAACGATATCTCCCACATTTCTACTCTTAATATCTATATTCATATCTCTGTTTTATTAAAATTATCATATCTTTGTGCAAAGATAGGGTGTCGGAGAATGATAACCGGTAACATATGTTACACCTAACAAAAAAACTTTGTATGGAGAGAAAATTGTATAGCCTCAAGGAGTTCGACATATTTGCGGGCAGTAGTGCTGAGATGGTGGATAGCCTCGTACAGAGCTACCGCTATCGTATAAGCCACTTCAAGCGTGGAGATATAGTAGCAATGCAGGGCGAGAGGTGTAACAACCTTATGCTCCTACACTCCGGGCAACTTACCGCGCGCATGATGAACGAGGAGGGGCGGGAGCTTACCATAGACCATCTCACAGCACCCGACATCCTTGCACCGGCATTTATATATAGTAGGGATAACCGTATGCCCGTAACGCTATATGCCGACGATGACTCATCGATAGGCTACCTCGCACGCGAGGACTTCCTCGACCTTATGCAACACGACAGCGAGATACTACGTCGCTTCCTTCAAAACATCTCCGACCGCACCTCATTCCTCACACGCAAGCTCAAAGGCTTTGCACTGCAAAGTCTTGGTGAGCGTGTTATGGACTATCTGCGTGAACACGGCACAATAGACAACATACAGGAGCTATCCGAGCGAATGGGCGTTGCCCGACCATCGCTATCACGTGCCATAGCAACACTAGTCGAGTCCGGACGTATCGTGCGCGATAATAATAGGTATATTCTACCTGCGAAGTAACGGCTTACGGTGTAGGATAATAGAGAATAGAAAAGTGGGGTGACCTTAAAAGTCACCCCACTCGTATATAGGATATTATGCGCCGAAGTTATCGAATAGGATATTTTCAGCCGGTACTCCAAGACCATCAAGAAGGTTTACTACCGACTGCGCCATCATTGGAGGACCACACATCAGATAGATGATGCCTTCCGGCTCATCGTGCTGCTTGAGATATGTCTCGTAGAGCACGTTGTGTACAAAGCCTGCAACATATGGAACACCTGCCTTATCAGCCTCAGGATCGGGACGGTCCAAAGCCAAGTGGAACTTGAAGTTGGGGAACTCCTTCTCGATCTGATAGTAGTCATCGAGGTAGAAGGCCTCCTTGAGTGAACGGGCACCGTAGAAGAAATTAACCTTACGGCCGGTCTTCAAGGTCTTAAAGAGGTGCATAATGTGCGAACGCATAGGAGCCATACCGGCACCACCACCGATGAATACAAGCTCCTGATCGTCTGAAAGGTTATCGGGCAAGAAGAACTCGCCGAAAGGCCCCGACATAATGATCTTATCACCCGGCTTGAGCGAGTAGATATACGAAGAACATACACCCGGATTAACATTCATAAAGCCACCCTTGGCTCTATCGAACGGAGGTGTCGCAATACGCACGTTAAGCTTGATGATATCACCCTCGGCAGGATATGTAGCACAAGAGTATGCACGTACCTGTGGCTCAGGATTAACCATCTTGAGGTTGAAGACACCCATCTTCTCCCAATCCTCACGATACTCGGGATCTACATCGATATCCTTATAGTCCACCGTGATGGCAGGAACGTCGATTTGGATGTAACCACCCGAACGGAAATTGAGGTGCTCACCCTCAGGCAACTTAACGACAAACTCCTTGATGAAGGTAGCCACATTGTGGTTAGATACAACCTCACACTCCCACTTCTTGATGCTAAGCACCGATGCAGGAACCTTGATAGCAAGATTCTCCTTAACCTTAACCTGGCAGCCAAGACGCCAGCCCTCGTTAATCTGACGGCGGTTGAAGAAACCACGCTCAGTAGGCAATATTTCGCCGCCTCCCGATACTACCTGGCACTTACACTGACCACATGCACCCTTACCACCACATGCCGAAGGAAGGAAGATACCCTGCTCCGAAAGGGTGTTAAGGAGCGTAGAGCCAGACTCAACCTCCAACACTTTGTTACCATCGTTGATGTCGATCTTAACGGCACCCGACGAGGTCAGTTTTGCCTTTGCAAAGAGTAGCAGTGCCACCAATATGAGTGTCACCACAAGAAAGGCAACTATTGCCCATAAAATAACAGTAAAGTTCATATTAATACTCTTTATTAAAGGTTACAACTGAATACCCGAGAATATCATGAAGGCGATACCCATAAGGCCTGTGATGATAAAGGCGATACCGGGACCCTTCAATGCTGCGGGCACGTGTGAATACTCAATCTTCTCGCGAATAGCTGCCATCATAACGATAGCCAACCACCAACCAATACCTGAGCCGAGACCATAGACGATAGAGTCGCCCACGCTATTGATCTCCGTACCTACCATCTGCTGCATAAAGAGCGAACCACCCATGATGGCGCAGTTTACGGCGATAAGTGGCAGGAAGATACCGAGCTGGTTGTAGAGTGATGGCGAGAACTTCTCGACAATCATCTCGACCAACTGCACAAATGCAGCGATAACGGCGATGAAGAGGATGAACGACAAGAAACTCAAATCGACACCTTCAGCCAAAGCGTTGGGAGCCAACACATACTGGTTCAAGAGGTAGTTCAAAGGCACAGTCATAACCTCTACGAAGGTAACGGCAGCACCCAAGCCAAGTGCGGTCTTAACGCTCTTCGATACGGCAATGTACGAACACATACCAAAGAAGTATGCGAAGACCATGTTTTCGATAAATACCGAATTAATAAACAAATTTAACATACGCTACCCTCCTATTTTTCCTGTAAATCCTTATTAATAGAGCGATGAACCCAGATGATACAGCCAATGATGATAAGAGCCATCGGCGGGAAGAGCATCAACGAGTTATTTACATAGCCAAAGCGTGCGAGTACGTCGAAGCCAAAGAGCTCACCCGAGCCGAAAAGCTCACGGAAGAAGGCAACCAGCACCAAGATAAAGGCGTAGCCCAAACCGTTAGCCAAACCATCTACGAACGAATCCCATGGTTTGTTACCCAAAGCAAATGCCTCGACACGACCCATTACGATACAGTTGGTGATGATAAGACCAACGTATACCGACAACTGCTTTGACACATCATACATATACGCGCGCAGGAACTGGTCTACAACGATTACCAACGTCGCAATAACCACCAACTGTACGATGATACGGATACGTGATGGCAAACCATTACGCAACAACGACATCAGCAGGTTAGAGAATGCGGTAACGAACATAACCGAAAGACCCATAACCAACGCAGGCTCCAACTTTACCGTAACGGCAAGAGCCGAGCAGATACCCAAAATCTGAACGATGACAGGGTTATTTGCTGCCAAAGGACTTGTAAAATTCTTGCTTAGTTTCATAGCTTACTCCTCCTCAACATTTACAGGTTCAACAATAGCCTCTGCCTCGCACTCGCCACAATCGCATACATCTGCATCAGCAGCTGCTGCACCCTCCGTAGCTCGAAGGAATGACTCATACTTACCAATAGAGGTCTGTAACATGGCATTCACACCATCGGAAGTCTTGGTACCACCGGTAATGGCATCTACCTGATGCTCATTCTGCGCACCACCCTTCTGCATACGAACAGCGAACTCACCGTCGGCATTGTAGAGAGCCTTGCCCTCGAACTTCTGCTGTATAGCCTCGGTAGCAATCTCAGCACCGAGACCAGGGGTCTCACCGGCGTGATCCATAACGATACCCGTGATAACAACGTTATCCGCGCTCTGCTGTAATGCCACATAGCCCCAGATATCGCCCCAAAGACCCTTACCTACGATAGGCAATACATACTTGGTTACGCCATCCTTATCCAACATAAAGATTGGAAGAGCATCCTCTGCCTCGGCCAAAGCCTTGCGGTTACCGAGAAGATCGAAGATGGCCTGTACATCGGCTGCATCCGCAGTATCGACAGCCACAAACTCACCACCTGTCAAACGACCCATGGTAACAACCTCGTCGAATGAAGCATCTGCCTCACCAAAGGCCTTCATAATAGATACCTTCTGCTCGTTAAGGACATTGGCATCCTGCTTATCCTTAAGCGATGTTGCCAAGATTGCGAGCACGGCACCAACAACAACCACCATCACAATTGTGTAGATGATGATATACAAATTTGAATTCTTATTAATTGCCATAGCTCCCTACTTATTTAACGTTCTTGATAAGCTTCTTACGACGCGCAACGTTACGCTCAACCACGAAGTAGTCGATGAGCGGAGCAAGGGCGTTCATAAAGAGAATTGAAAGCATCATACCCTCTGGATATGCAGGGTTTACAACACGGATAAGAACTGCAAGAGCACCTACCATAAAGCCGTAAATCCACTTACCTGTGTTGGTCTGAGCCGAGGTAACAGGGTCGGTAGCCATAAATACAGCACCGAATGCAAAACCACCAACCAACAGATGATAGTATGCAGGATACTCGGTCACACCCACAGCGTCGAAGAGGTAGCCAAAGGCCAAACCACCTACGAATACGCTCAACATAATGCGCCAAGATGCAACGCCTGTAAAGAGCAGGATAGCAGCACCAATCAAGATAGCGCAAGTAGAGGTCTCACCAAGTGAACCGGGCATAAAGCCGAAGAAGGCGTCAGATACCGAATATGGAAGCTCCGAACCTGCGGTGTAGGTAGAGAGCTGCTCCAAAGCTGTGGCACCGGTCTTGCCGTCGGCATACCATACAGCCTCACCCGACATCTGGGGTGTGTAGGCGAAGAATGCAAAGGCACGCGCCAAGAGCGCAGGGTTGAAGACGTTCATACCTGTACCACCGAATACCTCCTTACCGATGATTACGGCAAAAGCAGTTGAAAGAGCTACAATCCACAACGGAATGGTTACGGGCATAACCAATGGAATAAGAAGACCTGTTACAAGGAAACCCTCGTTGATCTCGTGCTTGCGCTTCTGAGCAAAGGCAAACTCAATAGCAAGACCCGTAACATAAGATACGATGATGGTAGGCAATGTTTCGAGGAAACCATACCAGAAGGCTGGCAATATACCCTCCTCTCCGGCCAAGTGACCTACATTGTACATACCGAACAACGTAGCAGGGATAAGAGCCAATACCACAACAATCATCACACGCTTGATGTCGTTACAGTCACGAACATGCGAACCCTTGCGTGTCACGGTATTGGGAACATATAGGAATGTTTCGAAACCCTCGAATGTCGAGTGTAGGAAACCGAGCTTACCTCCCTCAGAGAAGGTGGGCTTAATCTTATCTACAAATTTACGCAATCCCATAGCTTAGCTCTCCTTAATCATTAAGTTAATACCATCGCGAACAATCTGCTGCATATCGATCTTCGAAGGATCAACAAACTCGCACAATGCCAAATCCTCTGGCAACACCTCGTAGATACCGAGGTTCTCCATCTTATCCAAGTCGCCAACCAAAATTGCTTTCAGCAAGTACGACACGTAGACATCCATAGGCAGATAGTTCTCGTAAAGACCCGTTACTACAAATGGACGCTCACCACCATTGAGGTTGGTATCGAGCTTGTACTCCTTCTTTGGGCAGAGCCATGAGAAGTATGCACGAGATACCGAGAAGCGGTGGAAACGTGGCATAGCCCAACCGAGCAACTCGTACTTATCACCCTCGGGGATAAGAGTTACGACATTGGCATTGGCTGAGATATAGCCGTCGGCAGCGGTTGTAACACCCGTAAGAACGTCACCCGAGATGATACGCACACCGGCAGCAACAGAGCCTACGACAGACTCGATGGCAGCACCCGAGATGATGCGCTTGTAGAGAGGCTTCTGAGCCTCGCTACCTGCAACTGCCACCACCTTCGACATATCCAACTTACCGCTCGTTGCGTAACGACCGATAATGGCTACATCCTGAATGTTTACCGTCCATACGATGTCACCCTTGGCAATACGGTCGATGTGGTGAATCTGAACACCTACGTTACCTGCGGGGTGCTTGCCCTCGAAGGTGTGGTACTCAACACCCTTAACCTCGGCCATATAGCCCTCGTCACCCTTGCGAGCCGAGAGGTGAACCTTACCGTCGGTAAGCTTAGCCAGGACAGCCATACCTGCCTCAACCGCAGCTCGCTCCTCCTTGAGGATGAAGTTGTAGTCGGGAGCCAATGGCGCCGAATCGAATGCCGACACGAAGATGGCCTTTGGCTTGGCCTCGGGGTTGGCAATGACACCATAAGGACGCTCTACGATGCGAGTCCAAAGACCCGATTGCAGCAACATCTCGATAACCTCCGAACGCTCAGCCTTAGCAACATTTACTACCGGCAGTTCCTTATACACCTGCACCTGGTCAGGTTCTACGGCAACATTGAGCAACTTACGCTTCTCGCCACGATTGATGGCAGAAACAACACCGCTCACCGGCGAGGTAAACAGAATACGTGGATTGTTCTTATCGAAGAACAATGCGCTTCCGGCCTCAACCTTATCGCCAACCTTAACCAACAGTTTAGGAGTAACGTTCTCGTAATCAAGTGGGCTAACAGCATACGACTTAGCCATCGGAGTATTCTCCAAGACTGCCTCAGCCTTACCTACAAGCTTGATGTCGAGACCTTTACGTAATTTAATGTTTTTCGACATAAAAACTGTTTGTTAGATTAATTTAGTTATAAATAATTTTGTTGTGTTTATCTGTGTGATACCCTATACCTATATTGGTATAAAATTCGCACGAAGGTACACTTTTTTTTCGAATCCGCCAATCATTAGGCTTATATATTTTTGAGTTGATTAATAATTTATTATTTTTGTAGTCGGAATAACAGCTATGAGCATCCCATATATCGACATACACACGCATAATCCAAGACCCGAAATATGGTCGCCAACGATGGCCGGCATACACCCCTGGCATAGCGACAAGGGATTGCCATTGCCCAATCTCGGCGAGTGCGATATCATCGGCGAAACGGGGCTTGATTTTGCATCAAATGTGTCGCGCGATGCACAGATGCAGATGTTTAGGGCACATCTTCGCGAGGCAGAAAGGCTCAACAAACCTGTGGTACTGCACGTTGTGCGCAGCTTCGAAGAGGTGATGCGAGAACTTACCCGCCACTCCCTGTCAGGCGTTCTCTTTCACGGCTTTATAGGCTCTGTGGAGCAGGCCAAGAGGTGTTATAAGGCGGGGTATTATCTCTCGTTTGGAAGGAGATCGCTAAGCTCGCCACGCACACGCGAGGTAATAGCCGGCGCACCACACAATCTGCTCTTCTGCGAGACGGACAATGACCTTACGATGCCCATTGAGCAGGTATACGAACGTATAGCATCACTGCGTGACACAAGTGTCGAGGAGCTTGCGGCACAGATATACACAAACTACAAAAACTTTTTACAACATAATGGATAATTGGCTGGAACGCACCGAGTTGCTATTGGGTGTCGAGAAACTTGAAATACTACGCAAAGCACACGTCCTGGTAGTGGGCGTAGGAGGTGTCGGGGCATATGCTGCCGAGATGATAGTGCGTGCCGGTATCGGTGCGCTCACCATTGCCGATGCCGATGTGGTGGGGGAGAGCAACATCAACCGACAGCTGGTAGCACTGCACTCAACCATAGGACGTTCGAAGTGCGAGGTATTATCCGATCGTCTATTGGATATAAATCCCGAGTTGAAACTGACGGCCATACACCGTTTTATCAAGGATGATGAGACAGACACCCTCCTTGACAGTGCCAAGTTCGACTATGTTGTAGATGCCATAGATACCCTATCGCCGAAGTTAGCACTTATAAAGGGGGCATTGGATCGGAACATACCTCTGGTAAGCTCCATGGGGGCAGGGGCTAAAACCGATCCAACGCTGATGGAGATTAAGGATATATCCAAAACACATCACTGTCCGCTGGCACATATGCTGCGCAAAAGGCTACATAAAATAGGCATCAACAGAGGTTTTCGTGCCGTCTTTTCGCCCGAGCCCGTAAGGGAGGGAGCTATGATATTATGCGAAGAGCAGAACAAAAAATCGAATGTAGGTACTATATCATATATTCCTGCACTTTTTGGCATAGGCTGCGCATCGGTTGTCGTGCGTGATCTTATATCGGAAATGTAAACTAAATAACAAATACAATTAATATGAAGAAAATAGTCTTTTTGGATGAGTACAGTGTCGCCAATCGCGATATGTCGAGCATCACTTCACAGGGCGAATATAAGGCCTACGATTTCACTCGCAAGGAGGATGTTGTCGAGAGGCTGCGTGGTGCCCATATAGCCATTACAAACAAGGTGGTTATCGATGGCGACGCTATGCGACAACTACCCGACCTGAAGCTCATATGTATTGCCGCTACGGGTATGAACAATGTCGATTTGAATACCGCAGCCGAGTTAGGCATTGAGGTACGCAACGCTGTGGGCTACTCTACAACATCTGTTGCCGAGACCACTCTTGCCTCGGCTCTTGCCTTAGCACGCCACATCGTATACTTCGACGAGTACTGCCACGACGGTCGCTATGCCGCTGCCGAGCGTCCCTTCTGCTTCGACCGTATGACCTACGAGATACGAGGCAAGCGTTGGGGCATCATCGGACTTGGCAATATCGGCCGTGAGGTAGCACGTCTTGCTACGGCCTTTGGCTGCGAGGTGTCATACCACTCTACATCGGGAGCTAAGCGCGAGGAGGCATACCCCGCCATGGAACTCGACGAGTTGCTGCGCAATAGCGACATCGTCTCGGTACACTCGCCACTAAACGAGCGCACACGTGGTCTTATCGGCCTGGAGCAGTTGAAGATGATGAAGCCATCGGCAATCATCATCAATGTTGCACGTGGCGGCATCATTGACGAGGCAGCCCTTGCCGAGGCTCTCGACAATGGTTATATCTCGGCAGCAGCACTTGATGTATTCTCTACCGAGCCACTGCGTCAATCGCCACTATACAACATACGCGACAGACATAGTCTGCTTACCTCGCCACACAATGCGTGGGCAGCAGCCGAGGCCATAGACCGCCTTATTGGCTGCATAGCCGAAAATATCAGAGTGTGGTTAGCCAAGCAGTAAACGCATAGGCATATATAAAAGCAATGGGGATGACCTCGAAAAGTAAATCGGTCATCCCCATTTTGTTGGCATTTGTATGACAAGAGGAGGTTGTATAACAAGAGCTATTTTGAAGCTGCTCGCAGGCTGAAAAAGCGGAGTTTACTTAGCGTAAATGAGCATTTTTCAGACAAGGCAGATGCCAAAAGAGCCTTGTTAGACAGCCTCTTTAGCTTATCGTTTTCTCAGCTCGCCTATATTAAAGCCGATACCTGCGTAGATATTAAACGATTTCAGGTTACGAGGGATACTCAAACCCTTATACGATGCCGAGGCAAAACCTATATAATCGCAGCCGACAAAGAGGTTAAAGCCCGAGGGATGGATATTTACAGCACAGCCGAAGATACCGATTCTGTTTCGATTGAGGAAGGTGTGGCTGAGTGATGCCGAGAGCCAGTGCAAGGGTCTAAAATTAGCCGATGCCGTAAGCTCGGTATAGCTCATAGTATTGCAGAACTCCGTATGTGACAGCAGTCCGAAGCCAATACGATCGTCCAAGATATTATACTCGGCACCGATATTGAGCGAGCAGTTCAGACGCTTGGTATAGCCCTTAGAGGCATTATCACCGTAGACAGCCTTTATCTCACCTGCCATATCGGTCTCGCCCGTTGCGATATCGACACCGTTATAGTGGAAGTCGCCCATAGCCACAGCCTCGACGCTCGTCTTCTTAGACCAACAGATAAAACCTAAGTCGGTAACAGCAGCCGACACCCTCAGCCTATTATCCAGAAGTCGCACCTCAGCACCGAGATCGATACCGGCACCAAAACTGTTAATACCTCCCCAGCCAAAAATATCGTCGGTAATCTCACTACCGGCAACAGCTCCAGCAGTATCAATGAACGCACCACTCATACGCAATGTGCCACGCAAACGTCCCTCGATTGTATCGGCCGAGACATTGGCATACATATCGTCGATATCGGCCGAAATGTTGCAGATACCGATAAGAAACTTAACACGAGCACCTACCGTAACCCAATCCAAAATGTCGCGCGTAGTACCAACATACAATTCTGCATAGTTATTAGAATTTAGCGACGTATTGCTAAGGTCGTACACACCATTACCCAGAGTCTTTAATGCCGCAAAGAGATCCTTCGACAGCACCATATCGTTTTCGGAGTGCAGGTTAAGTCCGAAATTCCAAAACATATCATGCTTATAGAAACCGGCACTGAATATACTCATATCGAGTCCCAGCCCCATCTTCGCATTGTTGGGCAGTTTACCAAGGAACTCCTCGGACGACACCGACTCGTGAAGGGCCGATACCACCTCATCGCCACGCTTATAGAAGAAATTGCTTACCGAAAGGTAGTTACTCGACATATCCAAGGTGAAGCCACCGAGCAGAGGCACGGTAACGTAGCCTCGTGTGGGTGTCAGCGCAGGGTTTAGATTGGTACGCAGATAGCTACCCTCCATAAAATATGATGTATTGAGCGTCTGTGCCGATACAAACTCCATGCTCATAATAGCTATGATGCTCATTACTATATACTTGATTCTTCTCATAACATTCACTTATTTAAGTTGGTCAAAACCTCTATAACGACTCCAAATCTATAGTTATACCGCCGGCCACCTCGAGCTGCAACTTTATGCTAAGCTTCTGCTCCTCGCTGAGCGATACGGCCTTATCCGAAACACCCAATGCCTCGAAGTCGAAACGAAGAGCATCAATATCGGCTATGGCACTAAGATCGCCATCGGGCACATAGAATTCAAGGCGTGTCTCCGACTCCGCCTCGGTAACACCATCCTTTGAGCCGCCAAGCAGTGCTCCACCCTCCGGAACACCTATGCGTATCGCCGTGGGGTTACCGTTAGCATCGAGCGTCTGAGCATCGAAGGCAAACTGCATAGGTATCGTGCTTCGGCTCTTCAAGATAAGAGCCACGTCGCCCACTTTAAGATTGTAACCACCAAGCTGCGCAAAGGTGTCGGTAAGACCCTCGATAGTATCAGAGTAGCCCAATCTGAAACCCTTACCTACGGTAAGTGGCATATCCATACCATAGGTATAGCTGAACATATACTCATCGTCTATATATAGTACGCTGTCAGCCGCCGGATTCGTCGCAAGCGAGATGTTCATTGTAAGAGCCTCGGGCATAGAGTCACCAAACAATTTACCTGCATCGCAAGCAACGAACGTACACGTTCCGTCGTCGTACTCGGCACGATGGCTCTCGCCGGCAAGAACGATAGTTATATCGCTATTTACGATTGATGTGCCATTGTGCGTTGCGGGCGTAAGTGCCACATCGCTAAACGACACCGCATTATCGGCATCGGCAACACCTCCATTTACCGGCATCAGCGACAGAGCTATCTGCGAGTCGATGGTAAGAGGATTGCTTAGGTTGAGCACAATCACCGGCGATAGTGTTGCACCCTCCATCTCAAAGCCCGAATCGCCCATAATATCGCCAAGCTCCATAGATGTAGTCTGCTCATACTTATAATCTATGCTGCCACATATAGATAGCGGCGCGAGCTGCGTACTTTCAATGCCCGTGCTGAGCACCACATTCAGCTCATCGTCGTGCATAAGTTCCGAGATAAAGACCTCGGCACCCTCGGCAAAGTGAGCCTCAAACTCCGGCATATACGACAGCTTCAGCTCTCCATCTTCGGGTGTAGCACCACCCTCTCCGAGGTCGATAGCCGCAAGAGATATTTCTAAGCCATGAACCAAGGCATCCAACGTCGATGTAAGCATATGTCGCGTCTGGTCATAGTCGTAGTCGCTGCTATGCATGTCGCGCAACACGAAATAGGCGGGCAGAGCCAAGCTAATCTCCACACTATCGTCACACTCATCGAGCCACTCCAAACCTGTGGCAAATAGTGTTATCGTAGCATCATCGGCCAACTCTATTTGTTTTATACTCTTCACCTCGGCCGGAAGGTTACCGAATGATAGCTCGGCAGGCTCGGCAGGATGACTCTCGACAAACGATACACCGCCATTGAGCAATACATCGGCATCGCCAAACTCAAAGTCGGCATCCACCGTAAGTGCCGGCATAGTATTTAGCGCATAGCTTCCCGGGCGTGTCGCCATATCAAACGCAAGAGAGTAGGTTAGCTGCAACGGAATATCGAGCTCGTGATCTACATTCAAAGCAGCGATGTTATCCACACGCTCAACATATAACACAAAGTCTATCTCGCCCTCGCCGGCGGCCAAATCGTAGCGTGTGCTATACTCATTATAATACTGCTTACCCTGAGCATCACACATTACAAAGTCACCGCCATCGAGCTTAACATCGAGGGTTAGCTCACCACCGGCATTTACCGTCTTGAGGTCCTCCATATCGAGCCTAATATGTAGCGGGGCACCCTTATGTCCACTCTCGATATCGCTAAAAAACAGTTGCACAACCTTGTCTATCTGATCGGGGACAACCATATGTATATTCTTCTCCTCGATGGTCTCATGCAGCTCGCCACGCAACATCGGCAGAACCACACCCTCGGGTAGTACATACCTATCATTTTGTCCGAACTCCGACAAATCTCCCATATCCACCTTCATACTGCTCTTCTGATGAATCTCGACGGTGGTAGCCTCCATATCAAATGAAGGGTACTCGACATCGAACTTGTTTACCATCTCCGGTATAGAGAAGGAGTTCACCATACCCTCTATTTCAAACTCCATCCTCTGGCCATCGTACGATATGCTGTACTCACCCGTCTCGGGATCTACCACAATACCATCGATAGAATCACCGCCAAGCATATTACCCAACGTGCGGTCGTTGAGATAACCGAGAGGAATTGTTGTTGTACCCTGACCAAGCGTAATCTCGGTTGATACCTCGTCGAGGCGAAAATCATTACCGCAGGCACCAATAATAAATGCCATTGCCACCGCAAGAATGCGGCAAGCATAATTTTTTCTTCTCATATATTTAGATTATTGCGTTTATTGCTGGTAATAAACAGTATAGCTATTACAAAGGTAGCATTTTTTTCAATAATATCCAATATAGACCACTTTTTTTCAATAAATATTCAGGGGGGGGGTAATGCTCCTATGCGATGTTTGCCATGGCAAAAGGTAGTGCGTCGCCTTGCGACTAAGAGAAGTACACTTCGCTAAGGGTAGCACGCTGCTATGCAGCTATGGGGTTGTGAAGGTGGGTGGGTGGAAGAGGGAACGGCATTGCTCGCAATGGGATGTGGAGGTGTGTGGGCGAAGTTTACTTCGGCACGCACACATACACGGCCATAGGTAGCGCAGCTACCCCGTTCCCGACAAATAAAAAGAGCTACCCTTAAAGGATAGTGCTTTTTTGGCGGTGAATTGATTTTCACCGCCAAATTTGTTTATACACAATAGGTTATGTAGAATTATTGTGAAACGATTTTACTTGAAAAAATCTTTAATAATCCTATTTTGCGCTTCCCGTGTAGCCTCATATGAAGTCTAAATTAAGTAAAATTAAATAGACTCCCATTATTTCGTCTTTCGTTTAATAGCAAGGTGTTGTTTTTTGTATTCTTATCGAACAATGTCCCGCAGAGTGTTGTTCGTTTGGGAAATTTTTCTTAATTTTGTAGTGTCGAAGATGTGGCTATCTGTGCCACTTTTTGGCGGACATATTTACGAAAGTGTTTTCGCTTCTATCCTTGTTGAAAATGTGGAAGTTTTCTAGACCAAAGGATAAACGAACAGCACTCATTTCTTGTATAGCTATGTGGCTGTATGCATTCTGCATACCGACCTCATACTATCCAAGTGTGGGGCATTGTAGCGTTTATTTTGGTCAGGTCTTTCCACAACCTTCAACAGATAAACGGGAATCAACTCCACACTTTCTTTTTATAATTACCGCATCATATTAGGAGCTTGGGGTGCGCTTAAATAGTGCGATTTATGTTCTCAACGGATGTAATTAGTAAGATAGATAACTATGTGTATCGTCTTATTGATCCTCGTGATTTTCAAACCTTTTATGTTGGTAGAGGGGTTGGCAATCGAGTATTTCAGCACGCAAAAGCTGAATTAAAACATTTTGAAGATGACGAAGATGCTCTGACAACAAAACTACAGCAGATTCGAGAAATTAGATTGTCAGGTAAAGAAGTAATTTGCGTAATTCATCGTTATGGATTGACTAAGGAGCAGGCGATGGAGGTAGAATCTGCATTGATTGATTGCTACCCTGGTCTAACCAATCTTGTTAGTGGATATGGAAGTGATCGTGGAGTAATAACAGCAGATGATTTACAATCATCTTTTGAACGACCCATATATGAGGAGCCAACCGAAATAGATTATATTATTGTTAAGACTTCAAATAGTGCCGTGCAAATCGCACAAGGTAGTCTGTATGATGCCACTCGTCGAGCGTGGCGTGCTAATCTTGAAAGGGCTAGTAAAGTGAATTTTGTTCTTTCTGTAATTAGTGGTATTGTCAGAGAAGTGTATGAGGTCGACGAATGGTACAAGAGTACCGAATTTGATGGCCGCATAGAATTTAAAGGCAAGCCAGCTAATCGAGAGATTGCAAATCTTTTTCGAGGCAAGCTGATTCCTGAATACTATAGAAAACAAGGTATGTCATCACCTTTTCTTTACAAGAAACAGTAAATTAATTAAGTGTTTAACTTATAATAAGTTCATACGGATACCAAACAATATAACATTATAAAATTATGCATTACACAAAATTTATTAGCCTGCTTGCAGTAACTCTCATGATTGCATCATGTGGTAACTCTAACTCTAAAGTAAAAAGCCTTGCTGAAGGTGCTTCTGGTAACATTGTTGCATATGAAAATTCTGCAGTCAATGCCATACAGCAAGCCCTTCCAACTCTTATGGTTCTTCCAAGCGATAACCTTATGAAGAATAGCGGTGCTCTGACTACTCAAACTATCAATGGTAAGAGTGTAGTTATGCGTGACTACAACAAGTTCTTTACTTCCAACATGGACAATAAGGCTATCATTTCTGTTATTCAAAATGCCTTTGTTCAGGTGAACTATCCAATCCAAGATTTGGAGCAAACTCTTAAGCAGTTAGAAACTCAGGAGGCGCTAGATATGGTTGATGGTATGGAAAAAGATGCCAAGACAATGCTTCTTACGGTTGCTCAGCCTGATATGATTATCGAGCTTGATTATAACTCATCTTTTGACATGAAAAAGCCCGTAAATGAAGCTCGTACAATTTCTTACACATTAAATGTTATAGATTCATATACAAGTACAGTTATTTCTTCAACTAGCGAGACCGGTCTTACTGGCGAAAATACCGCTTCAATCCTCTCTGCTGGTTTAGAAAAGAGTGCAAAGAAGATGACCTCAGAAATTCAGAACGCGTTTAGCGATATCTTGACCCGTGGTCGCAATGTAACAGTTCGCATCGCAGTTGGTGCAGGTTGTGATTTCTCACTTAATGATGATTCTATCGTTGATGAACCATACTCAGATTGGATAGTTGATTATATTAAGACACATACGGTTAAAGGTGCGTATAAGATGCAGCGTAATACAGATAAGGAACTTTATTTCGTAAATTGCCGTATCCCTCTGCTAAATGAGGATGGAACTCAGTATGGTGTTTATGACTGGGCAAGAGATATGAGTAAATCTATCAGAAAGAATCTTGGCGTTAAAGCGACTAACAAGTCTCAGGGATTGGGTGAGATCCTTATTACACTAGATGGACTTAAATAATTGATAATATGAAACTAAAGAATTTAATCTTCGTCACCCTCATTTTAGTATCGTGTGGCGGAAATAATAACTCAAATCAGAAAAGCTTTACTCCAAAGGATAGGACGACCGTAGAAATGTCCGAGTCTGAGCGTAGAGCTGCTATAGAAGCAAAGAAAGCAGAAAAAGGAGTCGATCTTGGTGTTGCATTGGCTTCAAATGATGTGAAGTTAAGCGTAATGCCTCCATTCCCTAAAGGCGATATTACTGAAGCAATCTCAGAGCGCATTGCAGTTAAACTTCTTCATCTCACTACTGCAAATGGTATAGGTGGACTGAACAATGTTCCTGGATTTGCATTGTGTGCATCAATGGATGAAGTTGATAAAAAGCTAACTTCTACAGCTCCGCAGAAAATGGTAACAAAGTATTCAATATCATACTCAGTGAGAAACCTTGCTACTGATGATGTTTATGCAAGCTATGAACAGGAAGTTACTGGAGTTGGTGGCTCATGGGAGGAAGCAACTAGAAATGCAGTAAATGAAATTGAAAACAATGTCCATATCCAGAAGATGCTCTCTACAGCATCTGAGAAAATCATTACTTGGTATAATGAGAATCTGGGAACCTTTAAGAAACAGGTTTCAACAGCTTTAGGAACAAACGATTATGCATATGCACTAGCTTTGATTAATAGTGTTCCTGAGAAAGCTGTGGCCGCATTTGAGTATGCTACATCTATTCATGATGGAGTGATAGCTAAGTTCAAAATGCAGAATGCAAGTAAGGAATTGGTTGCAATGAAACAAGCTATCCTTGCGTCTGAGAATACATTGTCACCTGAAGTATATGCTCATCTGTCATTGATCCCTACTGATGCTCCTGAGTATAAAGAGGCACTTGCACTTTCTACCGAATATGAAAATAAAATAAATCAGCAGCGCGAGAAGGATGAGATGCAGAAGATTTCAGCAGAGGAAAGAAAACATCAGTTAGAAATGGCACAGCTGGAGTCAGAGCGTATGATGGTGCAGTATCAGTCCGATGCTGTTAGTGAAGAAATTCAAAAACTGGAAAGAGAACTAGAATATGAGCGCAAAGGCTTCTGGGGCTCTTTAGGCTCTAGAGTGATTAATCTTGTTGATTCATTTTAAATTTATATAATTATGAAAAAATTGATTTTTGGTATTTTATGTATTTTTATCGTAGGAGGGGTGATGAGTATTTGTGGTGGTGGTAATGATTCTAAGCCACGCACATATGTTGAGGCAGTTTCAGCCAACGACTATGTTACGGCACATGCAATATTAGATAAGTATTTACAGAAAGCTATTGATGGAAACGCCCAAGGGTACTCGTTCAATTATGAGTATATTGAGCAATTTTGGGGAGCTGCTGATCATATATATAAATCCGAAATGATGTATCTGATAGAAATGAATGATCAGGCTGCCAATAAACGCTTAATAAATACTCTCGCAATGATGAATATTATTGGAACTAAGCCGCTTGTTAATGAAAGCTATAGCAAGTATACAAAGGAGTATAGTTATTATATTTTTGTAAGTAGATATAATCTTTTGTGTGACGAGATTTTAAATATTTCGTTTCTAAATAATAATCGCGAGATGGCCAGCCAAGTTCTTATGATGTATAAGGAAGATGCTATCCTTCGTAAAAAATTGGTTGATGGATGTGAGTACTATACCTTCACGTTTTCATATAAATCTAAGGAGGCAGCTACTAAAAAATATAATGATGCGATTAAAAACGGTCTTCTGAATTAATCCGTTTTTACCATTGATAACATATAACAAAACAGCGGTGGCGTATGTAGGGAACTGTGTAGTTTCTTCATACGCCACCTTAGTTTATTCACAATGCATCTCTGGAATATGCTTGATTTCAGTGTTTTACTTTCAAAAGTTTTATTTACCCTTGTACTCGTAGTTTTTTGACTTAATTACGATCTTCATGTAGTCTTCTATGTAGGATTTCGCAATTTTCGTAAAAACTAATACTGAAAATCAATCGGTTAAAAATTAAAAGCCATGTTCCGAGAGGATAGCTCTCTGTGCCCAGGATAGGACTCGAAGCGCAGCGGCATATGACGCAAGCTCGCACAGACACAACATAGCGCAGGCTGATAAGCCGAGCAATAAACTCTCTTGTCTGTGCAACCTCAACCCGTGAGCAGGGCTATGATGGGCAATAGGGAACGGCATTGCTCGCAATGGGATGTGGAGGTGTGTGGGCGAAGTTTACTTCGGCACGCACACATACAC
>JAFVRN010000019.1 GCA_017504265.1 Alistipes sp.
AACTGTTGACTATTACTCTGTTCTTTATCGGAGCCTCACTGTCGATTGATGTGCTTAAAAGCGTGGGCTTGAAGCCGCTGTTGCAGGGTGTACTGCTATGGATTGTGATTAGCATTGCTTCGCTTGCTTATATTTGTCTTAAATGATTATCAAATATATTACCTAAAATGCAACGTTGCATTGCAATGTCGGTGGAAATAAGTAACTGAAAAGTTGTCCCACTTTAAGCTAATCTTTGGACACATCTTTCAGTTTTTATATTTTGCTAATCTCTTCAAAATAAGAAACTTAAAAAAACTATCCCTCTTAAAGGGGGGCAATGCGGAATGGAGCGTTGCTTGCGACAACGGAATATTTATATTCTCAAAGGAGTGCCGAACGCATGTGAGGTCTTCCTCTTTTTCCCGAGAAAAAAGTTCGGAGGTGGTTCTTAACCCATCGTACTACAATAAACCATACTACGCGAGGAAAACCCCTCAGTCTTCAAAAACGACATTGTCGTTTTTGAATCCACCTCCCCTTTAAGGGCAGGAACTTTTTCTCACCGCTTTGGCAATGCGACATTTTTGCTCGACCACGACCAACCAGAGTGCCTAAATTGGAAAATGTTGGCACACAAAGGCTTACAGGAACAACCTGTGGGGGTACAGAAGAGAAGAACGAGAGTTCTTCTCTTTTTTTGTTGCATATCAGAAAGTTAGCTTCTACCCCGCTGTAACCCGCTAACACTCAAAGGGTAAGAAATGTCGTAGTTTGTCGTATGATTGTCGCACTTTTGTCGTCGTTATGCGGCAGATTTACTCGAGAAAACCACTTACCTACTCCCGAAAAACCATTGACCTGGACCAAATTCGTGACCAACTCACTTTTTGACCGAGTAGGTCATACGCAAATCTCTCCCTCGTTGGCAAGTGCTAAAGATTTTTTTTACTACTCGCGTTTATTTTACCCTAGTTTACCATAAAAAGCAAGAGTCACCCCTTCCACAGACACTTCTGGTAGCGATTTTTAGTATGGATTTACCATAGAAAGCAAGAGAATACCATTTTACTCCCATAGCCTAAATTTAGCGTAAATTCATAAAAGAAAAAAGCCTCGATACTCGATTGAATATCAAGGCTTTGCGGTTAGTCGGGATGACAAGATTCGAACTTGCGACAACACGCCCCCCAGACGTGTACTCTAACCGGGCTGAGCTACATCCCGTTTGCTTTTAGCGTGTGCAAAGATAATAACAAATTTTCAAATAGTGCAAATTAATTTCAAAAAAAATGTACCTTTGTATCGTGAAAAGGTTCAGTAATATACTTATATATACATTAATACTCTGCATTGCTGTGAGTTGTGTTGGCAGTAAGTTGGACGATAGCTCCGATTTTACTGAGGTAGTATACACTCCGAGGTATGCTTCCGGCTTCGAGATAAGGGCCGACAGAGCGGGTAACACGCTGCTATGTGTCACACGCCCATGGCAGGGAGATGCCATCTCAGAACAGCGGCTTGCACGCTTTGCTGATGGCGACATGGCGAAGGCATACAACGGCGAGTATATAGTAGGCCCTGCAACGCGGGTCGTTTGCATGTCGTCGAGTCACGTGGCTATGCTCGATGCCATAGGCAGGGTAGAGGATGTTGTAGGAGTGTCGGGTAAGCAATACATACTTAACGAGAAGATTGCGCAGAACCCCTCGGTAGTGGATATAGGCTATGACAGTAACCTCGATTACGAAGAGCTTCTATTGCTTGATGCCGACGTGGTGCTGATGTATGGAGTATCTTCCGAGAATAGCAGTGTTACGGCCAAGCTGCGCGAATTAGGTGTTCCCTACATCTATTTGGGTGATTATGTGGAGCAGTCGCCGTTGGGCAAAGCCGAGTGGGTGGTTGCCGTAGCCGAGATTATGGGGTGCAGAGAACAGGGCGAGAATCTCTTTCGCAACATTGAGGAGCGATATATCAATATACGCAGCAAGATACCTCAGGCTGAGCATAAACCCAAGGTTATGTTCAATCTTCCCTATCAGGATGTATGGTATATGCCTTCGGATGCGAGCTATATGGTGACGCTTGTCGAGGATGCCGGAGGCAGCTACATATACAGCGGTAAGAACCGTAGTTCGGGATCGGTGGGCATTTCGCTTGAGGAGGCGTATATGCTTGTATGCGAGGCTGACATATGGCTTAATGTCGGTCAGTGCACGTCGCTTGACGAGCTGCGTAGCAGTGCCCCCCATTTTGCCGATGCTGAGGTAGTAAGGCGTGGAGAGGTATACAACAACAACCGCCGTCGCACGGCGAGTGGTGGCAGCGACTTTTGGGAGTCAGCCATAGTGTGTCCCGACGTAGTCCTTGAGGACCTCAGCGCGATAATGCGTGGTGACACGACACCACTTTACTATCATCACCGACTGAGATAGCAGATGACAAGAGATGGATTACATATTTGGCGTATTGTTCTATTTACGTTGCTGTGCATAGGTATCGTAGTATTGGCCTTTGCCGACCTGCTCATAGGTACTACGAAAGTCTCTATCGATGAGGTGTGGGCAGCACTTACGGGTAGCTGTACTAATCCGCAGTATGAGGTTATTGTATATCGCATGCGCCTACCCAAGGTGTTGGCGGCCATCGTGTCCGGTATGGCACTTGCGGCAAGTGGCTTGGAGATGCAGACGCTGTTTCGTAATCCTCTGGCCGGCCCATATGTGCTTGGTATAAATGCCGGTGCAAGCCTCGGAGTAGCTATATTTACGCTCGCTCTGCCTATGCTCGGTATAGCATCGGGCGGATGGCTGATGCGCCTCGGTATTACCGGTATGGCGTGGGTCGGGTCGGCAGCAATACTGCTTCTTGTTATGGCCTTGTCACGACACATCAAGAATATAAACGTGATACTCATCCTTGGTATGATGCTCGGTTCGGCTATATCTGCTGTAGTGAACATCCTTCAATATATGGGTACGGATGAGTCACTCAAAGCCTTTATTGTATGGACCATGGGTTCTCTTTCGACTGTAACTCTGTCGGACTTGGAGATACTCATTCCCGTAACTGTCTTAGGACTCATACTTGCCATAGCTGCCATCAAGTCGCTCAATATGCTGCTTCTTGGCGAGAGCTACGCCCGCACCATGGGGCTGAGGGTGGGATTATCTCGTAGCATCATATTCCTATCGACGACGCTCCTTGCAGGCGGTGTCACGGCCTTCTGTGGCCCTATCGGCTTTATCGGTCTTGCCATGCCGCACCTCGCGCGTATGACATTCCGCACGGCGGACCACCGCATACTTATGCCCGGTACAATTCTTTGGGGTGCCTTTGCGATGCTGATATGCTGTGTCGTGTGCGATATTATGGCACATAGCGACCTGCTGCTGCCCGTAAATACCGTAACATCGCTGCTCGGTGTGCCTATCATCATCTTTGTTGTCTTCCGTAACCGCAACCGCTAATGATACAACTGCAAGAGATATCGCTTTGGTTTGGCTCAAAGAGGCTGATGACAGATGTTACAACGCGCTTCGAGTGCGGTATGCTGACAGCTCTGCTTGGCCGTAATGGTACAGGTAAGAGTACTCTGCTGCGTGCCATAGCATCGTTAGGCGAGCTGCAGCGTGGTAATATCATCATAGATGGGATGCCTATCGGCGAGCTTAACAGTGTGGAGTTGGCACGACGTATCGCCTTTGTAAACACAGAGAGAATAGCAGTAGAGGCCCTCAGCGTCTACGACCTTGTTGCAATAGGACGTTCGCCCTATACGGATTGGAGCGGACATCTTCGAGGTAAGGATCGCGAGATTATCGAACGAGCCTTGCGCATCACGGGTGTCGAGGCTATGCGTAACCGTTATGTCGAGAGCCTGTCGGATGGCGAGGCGCAGCGCGTGATGATAGCTCGAGCTTTGGCGCAGGATACCCCTGTAATCCTGCTTGACGAGCCTACGGCATTCCTTGACCTTCCCAATCGTTATGAGCTGTGTACGCTGCTAACACGCCTTGCACACGATGAGCGAAAGTGCATCATATTCTCTACGCACGAGTTAGATATAGCTTTGTCGCTGGCAGATAGCATAGCCTTGGTCGATACACCCTATCTTAGACATATGCCCACCGATGAGATGATAGCATCGGGTAATATTGAGCGTCTTTTCAATAGCGATAATGTGGCCTTTGATGCTGCAAGCCGCTCTATTCGTATGCAGCGATAGATGCATCTAACAGGCTGTAAATCTATGATATATCATAATATTTGAGGCGATGCGTGGTATAAAGTAAAAACTTTTTTAGTAAAAGATTTTGCCAAACAAAAAATTTTACGTACCTTCGCACCGCTAAACTGCTCACTGCAAGGTGGCTGTTAGTGGATTGGCCCATTCGTCTATCGGTTAGGACGCAAGATTTTCATTCTTGAAAGAGCAGTTCGACTCTGCTATGGGCTGCACTTGGCGCGTTACACGTTTAGTGTGGTGCGTGCGGTTATAAAGAGTATAAGGAGCGGGCTTAGAGCCTATCCGCAAGCGGTTACGACCGTCTGAAGTGCCGCCCGACAAGGCTATGTTCGAGGACTATAAGTCAGCGAAAAGTCGGGAAATTTAGCAAACATAAAAAGTAAAAAATAAAAGATTAAGATTATGGCAAACCACAAGTCATCGAAGAAGAGAATTCGTCAGACAGTAACTAAGCGTGCTCACAACCGTCTTTACCACAAGACTGCTCGTAATGCGGTTAAGGCATTGCGTAATACATCTGAGCGTAGCGCAGCTGAGGCTTTGTTGCCTAAGGTAAGCTCTATGTTGGATAAGCTTGCTAAGCACAACATTATCCACAAGAACAAGGCTGCTAACCTTAAGAGCTCGCTCACATTGCACGTTAATGCGTTGTAATATTGACGACTTACACAGAGAGTAGGGTGACTAATTCCAAAATTAGTCACCCTACTTTTTTCGCTAGCAGATAAGATATATCTCTAAGACCTATCCGGCAACAACGTAATGACTTGTTGCCCGATACACTTATAGGCAGGAAACGAGCGTTTCTTGCTTTTTTTGTAAAAAATAAAATATTTTACACTGGAAACTTTGTTTATTGGAAAATATATTTTACATTTGCAAAAATTTCCAATGGAAAAATAATTTTAATATATTATAAAATACAAAAAATAGGTGAATTATGGAGCAGCAGAGAAGAATCAAGCATCTGATTATAGGCGGTGTGGCAGGTGGTGCTACGGCGGCAGCGCGAATAAGGCGTAATGACGAGAGGGCAGAGATCATATTATTCGAGAAGGGTGAGTACATATCCTATGCAAATTGCGGGTTGCCATACTACATTGGCGGGACAATCAAGGAGCGCGATTCATTATTTGTGCAAACCCCCGAGGCCTTCGGTAAGAGATTCAATATAGATGTGCGCACGAAGAGCGAGGTCATAGCTATTGACCCTGAGAAAAAGCAGATAGAGGTCAGGGGTGGCGATGATAGAGTATATACCGAGAGCTACGATAGGCTGCTTCTATCTCCCGGGGCAACAGCCGTAAAACCGCCTATCAAAGGTATTGATAACGGTGCTATATTCACCCTGCGCAATGTCAATGATACGGATCGCATCAAGGAGTATATCACGAAAAACAATGTGCGTAGGGCTGTTATTGTTGGTGGCGGATTTATAGGTCTTGAGATGGCCGAAAATCTGCATGCAACAGGTGCTAAGGTGTCGGTCGTTGAGATGGCACCACAGGTTATGGCTCCGATAGATTTCTCGATGGCGCAAATTGTCCATGAACACCTTGTAACAAAGGGCGTTGAGCTATATCTGGGTGAGGGAGTTGTGGCATTTGAGAGCCAGGATGGGGAGATTAATGTTGTGCTAAGCTCGCAAAAGAGCATCCCTGCCGACATCGTCATCCTCAGTATTGGTGTGCGCCCCACGGTGGCCTTAGCGCGGGATGCAAATATCGCACTTGGCGAGGTTGGCGGCATACGCGTGGATAACTTTATGCAGACCTCGGCTGAGGGAGTATATGCCGTAGGTGATGCGGTAGAATTTCAGCATCCGCTGCTCAATAAGCCGTGGCTCAACCTGCTCGCAGGACCGGCGAACAGACAAGCATTAATTGCTGCGGACAACATGGTATTTGGCAATCACAAAGAGTATGAAGGCTCGATAGGCACGGCCATAGCCAAGGTGTTTGATATCACGGTAGCATCGACAGGAGTGCCTGCAAAACGTCTGCGAGAGCTAAACATCCCCTACTTAACGGCAACAATACACCCCAATTCGCACGCTCAGTACTATCCCGGAGCTATGCCTATGACCATAAAGGTAATCTTCTCGCCTGAGGATGGTAAGCTGCTTGGTGCACAGATTGTTGGCGTGGATGGGGTAGATAAACGTATCGACAGCTACGCTATGGCGATAAAGCATGGACTGAGCATAACATCACTCATGGAGATCGAACATGCTTATGCACCGCCATATTCATCGGCAAAAGATCCCGTCGCTATGAGCGCGTATGTTGCAAACAACATACTCAATGGTAAGATGACACCTCTCTATTGGCGCGACCTGCTATCTGCGGACAGAGCTAAGAGCGTGCTTATTGATGTGAGAACCCCCGAAGAATATGCTTTGGGAACTATCGAAGGTGCTGTAAATATCGAGCTCGACAAGCTGCGAGAGCGACTCGATGAGATACCTCGCGACAAGTCGATATATCTATTTTGTGGTGTAGGCCTTCGTGGATACCTCGCATCCAACATCCTAAAAGCTAACGGTTATAGTGATGTTCGCAACCTGATAGGCGGCATACGTACGTATAACATAGCAACGGCACACTACACACAGACAGTACCAAAGGGTGGTGAAAACGGTGGGATAAAGAGCGGCAGCTCCGATGATAGTGATATGCCAAGTATTATTGTTGATGCGTGTGGGCTTCAATGTCCGGGCCCTATTCTAAGGTTGCGCGAGAAAGTATCGACACTAAAAGATGGCGAGTGCATAGAGATTAAGGCCACAGATTCGGCATTCACACGCGACGTAGAGGCGTGGTGCTGCTCGACAGGCAATCGTCTGTTGGCAACAAGTTGCGATAAGGGCATATACCGAGCCGTGGTGCAACGATGTGTAAATGTGCAGAGCACACCCTCCACGACACCTGTTGCCAAAAACGACGAGAAGACATTTATTATGTTTAGTGATGATCTTGACAAAACTTTAGCTACCTTTGTGCTTGCAAATGGAGCTGCAGCCACAGGTAAGCGTGTTACCATATTCTTTACGTTCTGGGGTCTGAACGCTATAAAACGTGTAGACAAGCCTCGCGTGAAGAAGGATATATGGGGTAGGATGTTTGGCTGGATGCTACCATCACACTCGCAGCAGCTGTCGCTATCGAAGTTCAATATGTTTGGGCTCGGGCGTATAATGATGCGCCATTTGATGAAGCTCAGAGGGGTAGATTCTTTGGAGAGTTTACGTCAGCAGGCTCTTGATAATGGCGTGGAGTTTATCGCTTGTCAGATGTCTATGGATGTCATGGGCATCAAGCGCGAAGAGTTGATTGATGAGGTAAGTGTTGGCGGAGTTGCAACATATATGGAGCGAGCCGAGAAGGCCGGCGTAAACCTCTTTATATAGAGGTGCTCTACTCGTCCGGATAAGATAATTATGTGGCCGAGATAGATTGATGCAAGATGTTTAATATTAAAAGTTAGAAGTTGTTTTATCTCATTTCGAGATTTTAGAGGTCTTAGAGTGTGCAAGACCATATATCGCGACAACAAACTAACCGTATAATAAAATTCAAAGTAACCTCTTAGTCGCATGGAGAAGGTAAAGTGTATATGCGTGATGCGTGATATAGTATCTGCTATGTCGGAATTAGAAAACAGAATAATTGACCAACTCGGCCTTACGCTGAACGAGGCAATGACGCTATGTGCTATTGGCGAGCATAGCGTTGCCGCCTCGGTTGTAGCCGAGCGTACAGGGATGCGAGCATCGCACTGCTCAAAGATAATATCGGCATTGGAGAGGCGTAAGTTGGTCTGTCGAAACATCGATAAGCACGATAAACGCCAGATAAACATGACGCTTACACATGCCGGTATGGAGAGACTTCACGCACTTAAGGAGTACAAGATTGTTGTTCCGGAGATACTAGCCCCCGTATTTGACAACTACTAAGTGCCTATCGATGAGAAGCAACCCGCAGCCTTAGGAGGCAACCCAATTTTGCGGTGCAGAGGTTCTGCATCCATAAGCCATATACGACAAGTGCCATCCGAGTGGGATGGCATTTGTCGTATAAGCTGTTTACGAGGCTTGAACCCGTGGGTGCTGTAGCACCCACAGGGCTATATTTACAAACCACCCAAACCCTCCTTTGATAAGGAGGGCTTTAGAGGTCGCTCGCCAAAGCCTGCATCACGCCACAAAGCAAAAAAATGCCACCCTGTTCGGATGGCATTTATCATTTTGAGCTGTTGACGAGGCTTGAACTCGTGACCTCTTCCTTACCAAGGAAGTGCTCTACCACTGAGCTACAACAGCATATCCATTGGCCTCTTGTTTTAAGAGTGCACAAAAGTACATAAGATTTTTGAATCTGCAAACTTTTTGCCGTAAAAATGCGCTGATGTAGTGAAATTTTATTTGCTACGCCGAGTCGTAGCAACGAATAGGAACCCAAGGATCTTATCACATAGCAGCGGTCGTAGATTCTTCGACTTCACTTCGTTTCGCTCAGAATGACGCGGTGAATAGGGGCTCATGCTCCGCTCAACATGACACGGTGGAGAGCGCTACCCACCTCTACCCAAACGAAAAACAGCACGAGTATCAGGAAGATACCCGTGCCGTTTTTGTTGGCAATAAGCCAATTAGCCTCTATTAGCCCTACTCGAAGTCGTAGCCAACAATATCTGCGGCATACTCGCTCCAATTCTCAGCCATTTTATATTCTCGAAGCGAGTCCTCGGGGACATAAATCTTGCAACCAGCAGCGTTGTAGTCGAATACATAGCTATCCTCCAATGTCGGCGGTGTTGTTGCCTTACAATAGACACTTGTTAGGCTGTTGCAACCCGAGAATGCCCTATTTCCAATTGTCGTTACGCTATCGCCGATTGTAACACTTGTTAGGCTGTCGCAATCAGAGAATGCCCTATTTCCAATTGTCGTTACGCTATCGGGGATTGCGACACTTGTTAGACTGTCGTAATTATAGAATGCCCTATTTCCAATTGTTGTTACGCCATAGGGGATGGTAAGCTCTGTTACAAGTTCATTATTGAGATATAACAACGCTTTACCAAAACGTAAAGGATTAGAATCAGAACTACCAAAAGATATATTACACCACGCAGCAATATCTGTGATATATACACTTGTTAGGCTGTTGCAACCCGAGAATGCCGCATCTCCAATCGTCGTTACGCTATCGCCGATTGTAACACTTGTTAGGCTGCTGCAATAAGCGTATTTACAACCGATTATTACTCAATATTTTATAGATAATAAGTCAGAAATATGGTTGTTATTTTTAATTGCACATTCTAAAAGGTGAAGATTTAACGCTTTTATTGATTATTAACTCAAAAAGGACATCAACTTGGGTC
>JAFVRN010000020.1 GCA_017504265.1 Alistipes sp.
GTGGTCACCGGGCATAACCATATCTACACCCTCTGGAAGAGTTACCTCACCGGTAACGTCCATTGTACGGAGGTAGAACTGAGGACGGTACTTGTTGTGGAATGGAGTGTGACGACCACCCTCTTCCTTCTTCAAGATATACACCTCAGCGGTGAACTTGGTGTGAGGAGTGATAGAGCCTGGCTTAGCAACAACCATACCACGCTTTACCTCCTTCTTGTCGATACCACGCATCAAGAGACCTACGTTATCACCAGCCTCACCCTCATCGAGGAGCTTGCGGAACATCTCAACACCTGTACAAGTTGAAGTACGGATCTTCTCGTCCAAACCGATAATCTCAACAGGATCACCAACGTGGATGATACCAGTCTCGATACGGCCGGTAACAACAGTACCACGACCAGTGATTGAGAATACGTCCTCAACAGGCATCAAGAAAGGCTTCTCGTTGTCACGAGGAGGAATCTGGATATAGTTATCAACGTTCTCCATAAGCTCCATAATCTTCTGCTCCCACTGAGGCTCGCCATTCAAGCCACCAAGAGCTGAACCACGGATAACAGGAGCGTTATCGCCGTCGAAGTCATACTTAGAAAGAAGGTCACGAACCTCCATCTCAACGAGGTCAAGCATCTCAGGATCGTCAACCATATCGCACTTGTTCAAGAAAACAACGATGCGAGGAACGTTTACCTGCTTAGCAAGAAGTACGTGCTCGTTAGTCTGAGGCATAGGACCATCAGTAGCAGCAACTACAAGGATAGCACCATCCATCTGAGCAGCACCGGTAACCATGTTCTTAACGTAGTCGGCGTGACCAGGGCAGTCTACGTGAGCGTAGTGACGACCTGCAGTCTGATACTCAACGTGAGAAGTGTTGATGGTGATACCACGCTCCTTCTCCTCAGGTGCGTTGTCGATAGAGTCGAATGAACGAAGCTCTGAAAGACCAGCCTTTGCAAGAACAGTAGTAATAGCCGCAGTAAGAGTAGTCTTACCGTGGTCAACGTGTCCGATCGTACCGATGTTTACGTGCGGTTTCGAACGATCAAATTTTTCTTTTGCCATAGTACTATAAGTATTTAAGTTTTATTAAAGTTACTTGCTTTCTTACCTGCAGCAAACTGCCCAGCACCATCCCGACATCGGGCTTTGGTGATGCGCAGCACCCTGCTTTGTGAGCGGAAGACGAGGCTCAAACTCGCGACCCATAGCTTGGAAGGCTATTGCTCTATCAACTGAGCTACTTCCGCAAAAATACACCGTTCAGAGCGTGCCATCTCACTAAGTGAGAACCTTGCAACTCCGACGGCGTCGTAAGTGGGAAGAGATGGATTCGAACCACCGAAGGCGTACGCCAGCAGATTTACAGTCTGCCCCATTTGGCCACTCTGGTATCTTCCCAATATTTTGTCTTGGAGCCGATGGAGGGATTCGAACCCCCGACCAGCTGATTACAAATCAGCTGCTCTGGCCAACTGAGCTACATCGGCATTGACCTTATCGGATTGCAAAGGTACGAACATTTTTTTAATCTGCAAATTTTTTGCAAACTTTTTTCAAAAAATATTCACCTGCACACTTTCAAAGAACTGCCGCCTACATCCTTGCGGGATTTTGACGGAAAATCGAGTGCAAATATACAACTAATTTGTTAATCACGAAATAGTGAACACACTTTTTTTTATGTTGGTACGATTTTTTTTGATTTTATGGCTGTTTTTGAGGGTATACATATATTAATATATATATAAGGCGGTTGCGCTATTACATCTCTTCGGCAGGAAAATATGTGGCACGCAGTAAAAAAGTATGCTCAAATTTTGCACTACCAAGGAAGTTGCGTATCTTTGCAGGCCGTAATAATGGCTAACAGAGTTAATTATTAATAAAAAATAGAGTTATGAAAGTAGAAAAGAATAAGATGGTGAGCGTAGATTACAAGCTCACAGTAGATGGTGCTATCGCAGACCAGTCGCAGCCAGGCCAGCCCTTGCAGTTTATCTCGGGTATGGGTATGTTGTTGCCCAAGTTCGAGGAGGCTATTATGGGTAAGGAGCCGGGCGAGTCTGTTGCCTTCACTTTGGAGGCTAAGGATGGCTATGGCGAGGTTATCGCTGAGGCTATCGTAGAGTTGCCCAAGACTGTATTTATGATGGATGGCAAGGTTGCCGACGAGATTTTGTTTGTAGGCAGCCAGATTCCGATGTCTACGGCAGATGGTCAGCATATGATGGGCCTTGTTAAGGAGGTTAAGGAGGAGAGTGTTGTTATGGACTTCAACCATCCTATGGCGGGTAAGACCCTCAACTTCGAGGTTACCGTTGTCGAGGTACGTGACGTAACTCCCGAGGATTTGCAGTCACAGGGCGGTTGCGGCTGCGGTGACTGTGGCGGAGGTTGCGGTGAGCACGAGTGTGGCGATGGCTGCGACTGCGGCGGTTGCCACTAATATATTGTATAATAAAATTATGGAGGTGACTAAAAAAGTTAATTAGTCACCTCCATTTTTTTAGGTTGAATCGAAATATGTGCAATGATGCAAAGAGCCGTCTTTTGCATCATTACCCTGTTTTACGCCCTACTCTTTGTTTATCGGACGTATGATGTATCCGTATGAGTAGCTATCGCCCGTAAGACGGTATGGATCGTGTGGCGACATACCCCACGAGTTATCGCCACCCAGACCACGCTGCGCATAGTCTACGTGCAACACCACCTCACGGCGCGGCTCGATATCGGAGTAGTGCATCTGCTTCTTGGTAAGACCCGGGTCGAAGTCCTCCGAGCGATATGGCATTGCACTTACGCTCAACGGCTGCATACCCTCTACACGTATACCCACACCCTCATCGTTGGTCAGCTCCAACCAGCGCACATCGGTCTTGTTACCCGACTCCTGCGGACGCACATAGTGGAATAGCTGCTCGTTGGTGCTCTGCTCGTAAATACCAAGCAGCGATGATTCTTGTCTATCGGAGTAGTTCTCCCAAGGGCCACGACCGTAGAACTTGAAGTTTGTGTAGCTCTGATTGAAGGCCATACGCATACCCAGACGCGGTAGCTCGGGAACATACTCTCCATCACGCTTCCACTCCATCTCAACCTGCAACGAGCCATCGGCACGGAAGGTATATATGGTCGTCAGGAAGGAAGGTGCATCCACAAGGTAGTACACACCCTTTACCACTACCCTATCCTCGAACTCCTCGATAGTAGTATCCAGCGGCTTACGACGATTCGTGCGCCATACGTTGCACGTACGTTGCAAGCCCTCGCCCCAATCGTTATCCGTAGGTGCGCGCCAGAACCAAGGCTCGGGCATATCCTTCATAAGGTTGCGCCCCTCGGTTACGTAACGCTCCAATCTGCCATTCGAGGTGTTGAACAATACGCCCGTCTCGCCGGCAAAGGCCGCAAGCCAGTTGTCGGCCTTCTCAATCTCAATCTTACCCTCCGCAACAGCGGTATTGTAGTTATACTCGCCGGCAAGCGGCAGCTGCTCCATCGCCACGCAGTGCCCCTCGGGGATTAAGGGGTGCTTCTCCTTCTGGCGGGCATAAATATTTACAAGATACTCGTTCGAAGCCTCTACCTCAGGGGTCATTATCTCTATCTCGACACTCTCGCCTGCACGACACTCCAACACACCTATCTCGCCAGGGATGATAACCTCGCCATTGCAAAGCACCTCGTAGCTTATCACATATTCCGAGAGGTTGTTGTATAGGTACTCGTTGTTGATACGCACTATACCTTTGTCGGCATCTACCAACTCGAAATTGATATACTGATATACCTTCTTTACCTCGTATAGTCCGGGATGTGGCGTACGGTCCGGCAATACAAGACCGTTGCAACAGAAGTTCTCGTCGTGAGTATACATCCATGCACCGAAGTCACCGCCATAGCCCCAATAGTGACGGCCATCACGTCCCGTGGCATCGATACCCTGATCTACCCAGTCCCAGATAAATCCTCCCTGCATATGGGGTCTTCCCTCCATGATGTCGAAGTATTCACGGAAGTTACCCGTAGAGTTACCCATAGCGTGTGCAAACTCACACATTATATATGGCTTGGCAGGACGCTCCCTGTCGGCATAGCGTTGCATCTGCTCTATCGACGGATACATAGGGCAGACTATATCGGTATTAGGCCCTCCGAAAGCCTGCTCGAACTGCACCGGACGGGTCTTATCACGCTCCTTTATCCACTTGTAGTTCTCCGTATAAACCGGACCATCGCTACTCTCGTTACCCATAGACCATATGATTACCGACGGATGATTCTTATCGCGCTCGACCATCGCCGATATACGGTCATGATGCGTTCCCTTCCACTCTTCACGATGCGAGGGGTGGTAGTTTGGGAAGTGGTCGGCATATCCTGTACCGCAGCCATGTGCCTCGATATTGGCCTCATCGACGAGCAAAATACCATACTCGTCGCACAGGTCGTACCACAACGTAGGCTCGGGATAGTGGCTTGTACGCACAGCGTTTATGTTAAAGCGTTTCATCGTCTCTATATCCTTCAACATCAATTCACGTGTTACGACGTGTCCCGTAGCGGGGTTGTGCTCATGGATATTAACGCCATGAATCATAATATGCTTGCCATTAAGCAACAGCTGGCCATCTTTAATCTCCACATTGCGGAAGCCCGTACGTGACGATGTAGCCTCGATAACCCTTCCGCTGCCATCCTTCAACGTAACAACCGTAGTATACAACGTCGGCTTCTCGTGGCTCCAATGCTCAACCGACGGTATCGTAGCCTTAAACTTCAACTCCCGACTCTGCTCCGAGCCTAACGACAGTTTGCGGCTGAGACGAAGCACCTCAGCACCCGCCGCATCTATGAGTTGCAGCTCGACACTGCCTGCAAAACTCTTTTGAAGCTTACTGCCTATAACAACATCTGCCTCGTAACGACCATCCTTATAGTCGCCATCCAGCCCTGCACGCACGAAGATGTCGGCGATACGCACATCCTCCACCGAGTATATCTTGACATCGCGATCGAAGCCGGACAGACGCCAAAAATCCTGATCTTCAAGGTACGTGCCATCAGCCCAACGATAGCCCTCGATAGCTATCAGGTTCTCGCCACGGGTTATATAGTCGGTGATATCGAACTCCACGGCAGTCTTAGTACCCTCCGAGTAACCCACATTGTGGCCATTGAGCCATACGTGCATAGCTGCCAGACCCGACTCGAAGTGAAGTATCACACGTCGCCCCTCCCATTCTGCAGGAATATCGAAACTATGACGATAGCATCCCGTAGGATTATCGTAGTGCGGAATGAATGGAGGGTTAAGCGGATAGGGATATGTTACATTGGTATAGATAGGTACGCCATATCCCGCCAACTCCCAGTTTCCGGGGACTGCCATTATATCCCACGCAGCATCGTCATACTCAGGCATCCAGAAGCCCTCGGGACGCTCCTCGGGAGTTGCCGTCCAATGAAACTTCCACTCGCCGCCGATAGACTGAACATAGGGCGAAGCACCACGCTGCAACGCCTCTTCGAAAGAGGCATAGGGTGTAAGCGTAGCACGTGACGGGAGCTTATTGATGGCATACACCTCCGGACGCTCCCAGTAGGGACGCTCCTCGACGGCATAGGCACCAAACGTAATGGCCATAACGACCATGACACAGATCGTAGTTAGTAGTTTTTGCATAGTCTATTTCAGTATTAGGTCATCTATATTAATCTTAGGTACGTAGTGGACACCATCACGACGATAGTAGTTTAGGTCATCGCCCTCGCTACACGAAACAAGTTCAATGCGCTCCTGCGGACGGCCTATTGCCAAGACAAGCAACGGCTCGTAGGCAAGCTGCAACGCCTCACGCAATGGAGCATGATCGAAAGCACCGATACATATGCCTCCAAGTCCTATCTCGGTGGCTTGCAACAACATCGACTGCGCCACAATGCCGAGGTCTATATCCACATACTTCGACTCCTCAACCGTGGAGCATATCACCACAAAGGCTCGGGGTTCGGTACCCTCGAAAGGCAGGTGTAGTTCGGGCAGAGCACCTCCCAACCTGATATGCGGCAACACCTTGTCGGCCTCGTCACCCAATACGGGGCGGAAGCGCAAAACCTGCTGGTTGCGTGCCGAAGGACACATCCTCACAACATCGATAATGCGTCGCAGCTGATCGTCACGCACCACAAAACCATTGTCATAGCCACGATAGCTGCGATTGGCACGTAGCAGACGGGCTAACGAGGCCGTGGCACGACGACGCACGGCGGGTTGCGCTTGGTAATCCTCCATCTTCTTCTCCAAATAGTTATCTGCCATAGCGAAGCTCTCTTAATAATTCTCTATTTGGCAAAGATACGAAAAATTATTAAAGATAAAAATAATAATTACATTGACTATATATGAAAAGTAGACATCAGACGCACATATATAAAACAGGAGTTGCGCAACAGCTGTTGCGCAACTCCCCTATTGCAGATAAACTGAGTTTACTCCAACTCGATACCGTACAAGCCCTTGACCATAGCCTTGGCACGCTTGTGGAATGCCTCAGAGCCGGCCTCAACCTTATGCTCCTTGACGATACGATCATGTGTCTTAATCATATCGACGCTGATAGGAGTCATCGAGTAGGTACGAGCCATAGGCACAGGAGCCTCACCAAGTGAGCTTACAGCCTCTGACTTAAGGCTACCTACCTGAGCATTTGCCTTTACAGAAGATGTAGATGCGCTCTTACGTGTGAGAACAACATTGCCATTTACACGTGGGTTAAGAGGTGTTGCCATACCATACTGTATCTGTGCTACGCAAGGATAGTATGTCTCGGTTGAAAGGCCACCCTCGCTATTTGTATAGTTGTATACAATAGGCTTGATAGTGAGTGTGTTGCCATCATCCGATACCTCAACAGGGAAACGAGCATCACATAGTACATTACCATTGCTGTCGTATACAGGCGCACCTATATAAGAGTTCATACCTACACCCAACATATAGATTGGATAGTCCATACCGAAGTAGTATACCGACATTGGGAACTCCTTCTCGATATCGAGAGGCAACCATACCGAACCATCGGCATCAATCTCCAGGTTCCACTTAGGACCGAAGTCGTAGAAAATATTTGCCGTGGTTGCCGAACCAAACTCCTCAGAGATGAAGAGCTCCCATGGAGTCATCACCTTGTTGAGCATATACTCAGGAGATGCGAAATTGTAACCAAGACACAACAAGCGGTTAAAGCCACGTGTACGGCTGTTGTACTCTCTTGCATACTTCTTGAACTCATCGAAATATGCATCAGCCTTGTCGCGGTCAATACCACTGCGCTCGTAGATCTCGTAAGCCTCCTCGGTCATAGCCTCCGGGATATAAACACCCGACGAGATAGTTACATCGCTTGTGTAAGGCTCGGCAATCTCCTTCCACTCTTTTTCGCCGGTGGTCTGATCCGTAACGTACTCTATCATCTTAGCAGATGCTGTCCACTCGCCGCAAAGTGTTGTAAATAGGTCAGAGTTTACACGTGCAGGATAGTTGGCACGAGGAGTAGTGTACTCGGCAACAGCCGACGAACCTGTCTCGTTAGGATTGTTTCCTGTACCCTCATCGTTATAAACCAAGACTGCAAGACGTGTAGTGGCATTCTCACGGCTTGATACAGAGAATACGAAGCCCTCGTCACTGTTTATAGCATCAATCTCGTTAGCACCAAGCTCATTACCCATCTCCTGGAGAAGTGTTAGATATGTGAACTCCTTCAATACATCGTCAAACTCACGGATGTAGTTACATGCGAAGTATGCCTCCTCTACATCCTTGTTAGGAGCCTTGATGTTGAACGATGCGGTATATGGATCGTCGCTCTTGATAGGAGTAACCTTCACAACAGGAGCAGGCTTAGTAACCTCAGGGATAGTGAAGGTCTTAGAAGAGAAGCTCTGCGTTCTACCCTCGTTATCACCCATAGCTGATACCATCACGCGAATATCCTTGCCTGCCATACCCTTAGTATCTACAAACCAGTCATCAAGATACATCATAGTGTTACCCGTAGCCACCTCTGTACCAAAGGTATAGAGTGCAAAGTATGAACCTACGAACCAACGCAAGTAATCCTCATTACCATCCAATAGAGGCAATACATTTACCTGATACTCACTCTCCTCCATCATAATGATGCTGTAGAATTTCACATCATCGGTAGGTGTGAACTCTATAAGAGCATTGATAGGAGATAGCTCAGATACCTTTATATCAACAGTACCGGGGAAGCTATCAGGCTCGAGAGTATTTACCTGAATACGCTGGTAGTAACCTGACCAATACTTCTCAGTGTCGTAGTTGTCGGTATCGATTTCGTTAATCCACGACATCCAATCGAACTCAGGACGGTAGTAACCGGGCTGCCAACCTGCAGGATATGCCCAAATCTGTGTACCCGAACCGGTGTACTCATCCTCGAATATAGTTTTTACCTCGCCATCCTCGTAAACGATAAGCTCAGTCTTGTCATCCATATAACCAAACTCACCCACGATAAATACACCCGGCTCACCCGGCACCTTAGGGTCGGCATAGCTTGCCGATACAAGGTTACCCTCCTCGTCATAAATAAGGTCGCCATTCTCGTCACGCTCCGTGCTGTGATACTCATCGTAGATAACGGTCTTATCCTTTGCGGTGCACTGCTGAGCGTTGTAGAGCAACATATCGAGCTCCATACTACCCAACGACTTCATATAGTTGTACATAGGAAGCGAAGATGTAGAGTAACGCAAAGCGTTGCCACGCTCCTTAACATCCTCAGGAATCTGGATGTGTACAGCAAAACCATCGTACATTCTGTCCACAACGGTAAGAGCCTCGGTGTAACCAACAGTTGTAAACTCTGCCTCAATCACCTCATCCATAACCTCGCCACTCTCGGTACGGAATGCAAAGTATACGACATAGGTACTCTCCGACTCCAATCTATTTACAACAACCTCTGTTGTTGTCTCAACAGTAGCATCCTCCAATGATACCGTAGTACCGGCACCAAAGATAGCAGTTGCCGGCAGCTCGCTTTCGTTCATAATGTAGGCAAAATCGGTAACGCCTGTGGTTACAACATTCAAAGTTGCGCTACTTGAACCTACAGATGCGACTACTACACTTGCCTTAGCCTCAGTACCCTGATTGACCGGCTCATCGGGAGTACAAGCTCCCATAGCGAAGCCAAACAAAAGAGCAGCTGTCGCAAAGAGATAATACTTAAAATTCTTCATAAAGTTAATAATTTTGTTTTATTGTGTTTTCTTGCTTTGTGTATCTTATAAAAGACATCCGCAAATATATACATATTTTTGAAATAATCGCAACATTTTTTGCATTATTCTTGCATATATGCTGTATTTTTCTGCATATTATACCACATCAAATAACATCTCTAAATAAAACGACTATTTTACTATTTTATAGCAACTTATAAATATGGCCATTTCACAGAACAGATTAGCTATCTGACGAAGAGATAGGATAAAAACGGAGGAGAAGAGCCTCTGAATCCTCGGCATAATAGTCGAAGGAGGCAACAAGTGAAGAGATATACTATTTTATTCTTTTTCGAAATGCAACAGAGCCCCAGTAGATATATAAACTAACCCCGAAAGTTTTATCCAAACCTTCGGGGTCAGCCTATATGCAAACGTCACACGAACGTCCGTTGCTGTCAGCTACAACGTTCTACTCCATGCAGCGGCAAATCAAATTACGATCACCGTAGCCGTTATCAATCTTGGTAACATATGGGAAGAACTTGTTCTCGACAATCCACTCCAATGGGAAGGCGGCCTCCTCTCGACTGTAAGGATGCGACCACTCACCGGCAAGCTCACGTGCCGTATGCGGAGCATTTACCACTACGTTATCGGCATTGCCCGCAGCAGCAGCAGCCTCACACTCTCGCTTAATCTGGATAAGAGCCTCGATGAAACGATCCATCTCTGCCTTAGACTCCGACTCCGTAGGCTCAACCATAAGTGTCTCGTGCACAGGGAACGAGAGCGTAGGTGCATGGAAACCATAATCCATAAGGCGGTGTGCTATATCGCCGCAGTCGATATTGTAGTCGTGCTTGAAGCGTGTCAAATCGAGAATCATCTCGTGACCTACACGGCCCGTCTCACCAGAGTAGTATGTGCGATACTCATCTTTGAGTGCCGATGACATATAGTTAGCATTGACGATAGCCAACTCCGTAGAGCGACGCAAGCCCTCGTAACCAAGCATACGTATATATCCATAAGTGATAGGCAGCAACATTGCCGAACCCCAAGGCGACGACGATACTGCTGTGATACCCTCCTCGCCACCTGTCTCTGTCAGCGAGTGCGATGGGAGGAACTTAACAAGGTGCTCGGCAACACATACAGGACCTACACCCGGGCCACCACCACCGTGAGGCATAGCGAATGTCTTATGCAGATTGAGGTGACATACGTCGGCACCTATATATCCCGGATTGGTAAGACCCACCTGAGCATTCATATTGGTACCATCCATATATACCTGACCACCGGCATCGTGTACTGCATCTACGATGTCGCGGATACGGCTTTCGAAGACACCGTGTGTCGAAGGATAGGTAACCATAAGTCCGCAAAGCTCCGAGCTATACTCCTCGGCCTTCTTCTTCAAGTCCTCAACATCGATATTACCATTCTCGTCGCACGCAACGATAACAATCTTCATACCCGCCATAGCTGCCGAGGCAGGGTTAGTACCATGCGCCGACGATGGGATAAGGATGATATTACGATAGCCCTGACCACGGCTCTGGTGGTATGCACGAATAATCAACAGACCGGTATACTCACCCGCAGCACCCGAGTTAGGCTGCAACGTACAGCCGGCAAAGCCGGTGATGGTAGCCAGGTAGCTCTCCAAGTCGGTGATAAGCTGACGGTAGCCCTCGGTCTGGTCGGCAGGAGCGAATGGGTGTAGATTCTGGAAACCGGCAAGCGACAGCGGCTGCATAAGCTGCGCAGCGTTGAGCTTCATAGTACATGAGCCGAGCGAAATCATAGAGTTCATAAGCGAGATATCACGCAACTCCAAACGCTTGATATAGCGCATCATCTCCGTCTCGGTGCGGTAGGCATTGAAGATATTCTCCGAGAAGAACTCCGTACCACGCTTAACATCCTCGGCAATAGCGGCCTTCTCGACACGCTTAACAGCCTTGGACTTCTTGCCTCGTGCCTCAGCGAAGATATCTACGACAGTCTGCAACTCTGCATCGGTGGTAACCTCGTCGAACGACATACGTACGCAGTCGTCAGAAGGATAGTAGAAGTTAATCTCGCGAGCAAGAGCTATATTCTGGATTACGGCAGCCTCGGCCTCTACCTCCAACGTATCGAAGAGAGCCTTGGTGCGTACCACATAGCCGAGTGCTTCGAGAGCCTCCTTCACTGTAACAGCGGCACTGTGCGCTGTCATTGCAGCACGCTGCAAGCCCTCCTTACCATTATATATACAGTAGAAACCTACCATCGATGCCATCAATGCCTGTGCCGTACAGATGTTCGACGTAGCCTTCTCACGCTTGATATGCTGCTCACGCATCTGCAACGACATACGCAAAGCCTTGTTACCCAGGCGATCTACCGACACGCCGATGATACGGCCCGGCATCTGACGCTTATAGGCATCACGCGTAGCCATATAGCCTGCGCTGGGGCCACCGAAGCCCATAGGGCAGCCAAGACGCTGCGTCGTACCCACTGCAATATCTGCACCCCACTCGGCAGGCGATTTGAGCAGAGCCAACGAGAGCAAATCGGCAACAGCCGTAACAGTAGCTCCCGCCTCGTGCGCAGCAGCCGCAAAAGCCTCATAATTGCGTACCTCGCCGTTAGCCGCAGGGAACTGCACGATAGCACCAAACTCCTTGCCCGTAAACTTATACGATGCAAAATCCTCGCGGATAATCTCGATACCGAAAGGCTCGGCACGTGTGATAAGCACGTCGAGCGTCTGTGGGAAGATGTTCTCATCGACGAAGATTTGGTTACGTCCCTGCTTAACAGCCTCACGCGAACGCAATGCGTACATCATAAGCATAGCCTCGGCAGATGCTGTAGCCTCATCCAGTAGCGAACAGTTGGCAACCTCCATACCCGTGAGCGAAAGAATTGCCGTCTGATAGTTGAGCAGAGCCTCCAAACGACCCTGCGAAATCTCAGCCTGATATGGTGTATACGATGTATACCACGCCGGATTCTCGAAGACGTTGCGTGAAACTACCGCAGGCACAGCATTGGGATAGTATCCCATACCGATAAACGAGCGCAGTGTGCGGTTCTTTGCTGCAAGCTCGGCAATATGCGCAGCATACTCATACTCGCTCATGGCCTCCGGCAAATCGAGAGCCTTCTTCAAGCGTATATTCTGTGGTATAACCTGCTGAAGGAGCTCCTCAACAGAGCCTACACCAATTGTTGCGAGCATCTGCTTAAGATCCTCCTTGTTATTAAGACCGGTATGACGGTCTACAAAGCTGTCAAAGGTTTTCATCTTAGTTATTGTTATTTATAGGTTTTGTATGTTATTTAGTATTTGAACGAGCTGCCTCCGATAAACTCTCTAAGCAGCGATGTCGGCGGTATCTCGTCGGGCTGTATCGGTGCGAAGTTGTCCAAGAACTTCAACATTCGATGTGCCTCGGCATATTCGGGGACAGTATCGGGCACCTCACGCAACACCGGCTCGGCAATGGCACGCAGCACCGATATCTCGTAGAAGAGCGACGAATTGAACATAACGTCGGCATTCTCCTGATAGGGGAATATATGCTTCTCCTCACCACGACGGACACTCGGCCACCGCTCCAATGTCGATAGAGCATTATTACCGCGTGTGGCATTATCTCGTATGATGCGACGCAACATACGGTTATCCGAGGTAGGTATGCGCGAGAAATTATCCATAGCTACCGACGTGAAACACGAAATGTATATCTTAAACTTGGCATCGTCTGCAACTCCCGGTGTCAGACGCGGATTGAGGGCATGGATGCCTTCGAGGATAAGTATTGAACGATCGGTAAGCTTCAACGGCTTATCGTGCCATTGACGCTTGCCCGTAATGAAGTTGTAGCGCGGAATCTCCACACTCTCGCCTGCCGACAACCGTCTGAGATGGTCGTTCAGTGCCTCCAAGTCGATGGCCTCCAACGCCTCGTAGTCGTACTCGCCATTCTCATCACGTGGCGTACGGTCACGCTCGACGAAGTAGTCGTCGAGGGCTATGAGTACAGGGTCAAAGCCCAATACCCGCAATTGCACACCCAGACGCTTCGAGAAGGTTGTCTTACCACTCGACGAGGGGCCCGATATAAGTGCCATGCGTACACCCTTCGAGAGGTTGGCATCGGCTATGCTGCGAGCGATGGTCGCTATCTTATTCTCGTGGAAGGCCTCTGCAATCTTGATAAGCTCCGAGCTGTCGCCCTCGATAACGCGACGGTTAAGTTCGCCAACGGTAGTTACACCCATAATATCTATCCATCGCTGATACTCGTGGAATATATCGAACATCTTGGCCAGATGCACCGAACCGGATAGGCTCTCGGGATTGCCACGCTCAGGGAAGGCTACATAGAAGCCGTTATAGTAGGGGGTAATATCGAACCGCTCGACATATGCCGAGCTGGGTGCCAGCACTCCATAGAAAAATCCGGGGAGCTCTCCCATGTAGCATACCGTGCTGTATAGGCGTGGCCGTGTCGTTAGCAATTCTATACGGTAATCCAAGCCGTAGCTCTCGTAGATAGAGATAGCTTCCGAGGTAAGCACCTTGCATCGAGTGATGGGATATGCCTTGGCGACTATCTCCTTAATTCTATTTTTAAGTGCCACATAATCCTGCAAAGACAGCTCCTCGCCCGCCTCGAACTCACAATAGAAGCCATTGCCCAGCGTATGACGTATAAGCAGCTTACGCTCGGGATATAGCTCCATCACAGCACGCTGCAAGACAAACGACAACGTACGCTGATATACACGATGACCCTCGGTGTGACGGATATCCAGAAACTCTACGGTGATTGGCTTGAAAACGCGATAGTGCAGATTCTTGTAGCGGTTGTTCACACGTGCCGCAAGGATAGGATAGGGTCGCTCGAAACTCACCTTATCGAGCACCTCCATAAGAGATGTGCCAGCAGCAACACATATCCGCTCGCCACTATTTACGCATACCAACTCCAACATTTGCATAGGCTCAATCTCTCTTTTTTTATTAAACAGTGTGTAAAGATAGTAATTTTTTGTAATTTTGAAGCAATAATTTTTAACAGATATGAGAAAAATCGCAATATTTTCAGCATATATGCTCTTAATGGCAGCTGCCTGCACTACTACCGACAATAACGAAAAGAGCCATATTTTTATTATCAGCACAAACGACATTCACGCCAATATCAACTCCCTGCCCCAGCTTGCTACGCTTGTCGATGAGTACGAGGAGCGTGGCGAGGTCATCCTCGTAGACTCCGGCGATCGCGTTACGGGCAACGCCTTTATCGACGATTGCCCCGAGCCGGGTGTGGCTATGATAGAGCTTATGAACGAGGTGGGCTACGACGTGGTAACCCTCGGCAACCACGAATTTGACAAAGGGCCTAAGATACTGCAAGCGATGCTCGACAAGGCCGATTTCGAGATAGTATGCGCCAATATCACAACACCCCCAAACTACTATGATATAGAGCCTTACACCTATATTGATGTTAATGGCATTGTCATTGGCATTGCCGGCATTGTCGATACCGACAACAATGGGCGGCCTCTCGGCGGAGAAAGTGCCCTTGCCGATTTCGGCTTCACCTCGGATATAGATTGCGCCTACGACACAAGCACTATCTTAGCCCGACAGTGCGACTTTGCCATACTTCTCTCGCATATGGGTCTTACACAAGACATCAATCTCAGCGGCCGTGATGCTCACTACGACTGGATAGCAGGAGGACACTCGCACGATGTCGTTGGCCATAGATATGGCGACAGCTACATATCGCAGAATGGCAAGAATCTTCGCTACGTAACTATTGCCGATATAGAGGTTACGGACGACGAGATAAGCAGTGTCAGCTATCATCGTGAAGCTATTGATAATGAGGCAGCAGACGAAACAATAGCCGCTATGGTTGCCGAAATAAAGAGCCGCAATCCCGAGCTTAACACCATAGAGGGTCATGCCAATGCCCTCGCCACACAGGATGGCGTGGCCAACTTCACCATAGCCGCCCTCGCAGCATATCCCTATGCCGATGGTTTCACTCCCGACGTAAGCCTCTACCACTTCGGAGGCATACGCCTCACAAATATCCTTCCGGGCGATATCACACGTGGCGATATATACAACAACGACCCGTTTCTATCAACCATATATATCGGAGAGCTGACCACGGAGCAAATGTCCGAGTTCATCCTACGCAAGTACAATAGCGGCACGCCCGACTTCCCCGACAAGGAGTCACACTACCCCTATATACGCACCAGCGTGCCCTACACCATACTTCTTGGCAGCGAACCACAGGAGAGGCCCGATGCTACGGGGATATATTTCGACTTGGAGGAGGGCATATATCGTGTAGCTATGTGCAACTATATCGCCGAGAACTATATAGATGCCGATATTGTTGAGCGACAGCTCCGTCCTACGGGTATCACCGTACGTGAGGCTATGTTACACTACCTACACTCTCTCGACGAAGGTCTTACGCCCGACAACAATATATATCAAATAGAGGTATCACCCAACGAATTAGAATAAATAGGCAACCATGCTACCCAACTGCTATCAACACGAATTAATCGAGGCGGGATGCGACGAGGCGGGACGTGGATGTCTTGCCGGCTCGGTATTTGCAGCAGCTGTCATCCTCCCACACGACTTTCATCACCCGCTGTTAAACGACTCCAAGCAGATGACCGAGCGTCGTCGTAACGCGCTGCGCACCATCATCGAGCGCGAAGCTCTGGCTTGGTATGTGGCCGAGGTTAGTGCCGAGCGTATCGACCAGATAAACATACTAAACGCATCAATCGAGGGTATGAACATCGCCCTTAGAGGGCTTGCTACACCTCCCGAATACATTATCATCGACGGCAATCGCTTTCATACCGACCTTACCACACCGTGGCGAACGATTGTGGGTGGCGACGGCAAGTATGCCAACATTGCGGCAGCCTCGGTACTTGCTAAGACACATCGTGACGAGTATATGCTACGTCTTGCGGAGGAGTATCCTATGTATGGGTGGGCAAAAAATAAGGGGTATCCTACACGAGAACACCGCCTTGCCATAAGAGAGTATGGTCTGTCGCCATACCACCGTCTGTCGTTTAACTCATCGCCCGAACAGCTCGAACTATTTGGGTAGGAGCAGCACCACTTCACGAGCCTCGATACGCCCCTCGGCGGTTGTAACCACCTCGTAGTCTACCTGCTGATTGTGTTTAAGGCCACGAAAGCCATCTTTGCGAAGTGCCGTATAGTGTACATACACCTCGTTGCCATCCTCGCCACGGATAAAGCCGTAGCCTTTGCGATTATCGAACCATTTGACACGTCCCTTCATACAGGTCACATTTTTCGAAAGTCAAAGTTACAACTTTTACTCGTAGCAAACAAGCCTTAGGCCATTTTTTAATCGCATATTTGCATAATATAAAAAATAAGTCTATATTTGTAAACAATATTTATATACACAAAGAGTATTAGTATAAACTTTAAGTATTAAATAGTTATGAATGCAAAGCTGAAAATTGCACTATTATCGATGCTTGGTTTTTCTACTGTTGCCTGCTGTGGCAGCAAGAAGGCTGGTGGTAAGAAGGATGATGCTCAGCCACAGATTATCGAGAGCGACAGCATCAATACGGGCATTATACTGATGTATGGCGTTCCATTTCCTGATGGCCGTCCCGCATCACCAATAAGCGAGGAGGAGGCAGCAAAGCGAGTAGAAGAGATACGCACCAATGAGGCTGCAACAGAAGATAATGTCGAGGTTCAGAAGAAGGAGGAGAATGAGGAGGAGATAACCATACAGCGAGGCCCTGCCCCTGCACCCGATGGTACGCTTGTTACGCCCATCACCGAAGAGGAGGCTGCAAAGCTAATCGAGGAGATGGAGAGCGACAAGGGCAAGGCACAGCACGGCCCTGCAAGGCTGCCCGATGGTAGTGCGGCATCGACCCTGAGCGAAGAGGAGGCCGCAAAGCGTGTAGCCGAGATGGAGGCCAAGTCCGAACAAGCTCAAAAATAGAGGACAAGAGAAAATCTAAGAGGCGTGAAAGGACAACGTTTAGGGCTACGCAAACAGATAGGTCTTAAGCTCTTCAACAGTCTATATGACACAGCCGTAGAGCGACATACGTTGCGTACACTCTTTTGGGAGTGTACGCTTCGTTGTAATTTGAAGTGCCGACATTGCGGCAGCGATTGTCGCACCGATGTCACGGAGCGAGATATGCCCCTTGCCGACTTCCTACGTGTGCTGGACGAGGAGGTAACACCTAACATCGACCCCTCACAGCTACTCATCATCTTCTCGGGTGGCGAGGTACTGGTGCGCAGCGATATAGAGGAGGCGGGACGAGAGGTAACGCGACGTGGATATATGTGGGGCATGGTGACAAACGGTATGGCACTGAGCAGAGAGCGTCTACGCTCGCTTGTGGCAGCCGGACTACGCAGCATATCGGTAAGCTTCGATGGCTTCGAGCCGATACACAACCATATACGTGGCAACGCGCACAGTTTCGAGCGCGCCCGTGCAGCCATATCGTACATACGTGAGATAGAGGGTCTTACCTACGATGTTATAACCTGTGTGACACCGGCACTTGTAGAGAGGTTGGAGGAGTGGAAGGAGTATCTTATATCGGAAGGTATCACACGTTGGCGTATATTCTCTATATTTCCGGCAGGCAGAGCCCGTCATGACGACACGCTACACCTCAACGCCGAGCAGTTCCGACATCTTATGGAGTTTATACGACATACCCGCACGGAGGGGCGCATCGACCTTAACTATGCCTGCGAAGGCTTCCTCGGTGGCTACGAGGGTGAGGTACGTGACCACTTCTATATGTGCAACGCCGGAGTATCTGTAGCATCTATTCGTGTCAATGGCGATATATCGGGATGCACAAGTGTCCGAGCAAACTACACGCAGGGCAACATCTATCGGGACAGCTTTTGGCAGGTGTGGCAAGATCGCTTCGAGGTGTTCCGCAACCGTCGGTGGGCACACAAGGGCGAATGTGCCGAGTGTCGGGTATGGGAATTTTGCAGAGGAGGCGGCATGCACCTACGCGATGACGATGGTGAGTTGATGTACTGCCACTATAAGATGCTTAAATAGCGAACATATCAGCAACAATAGTGAAGGCTGACCAATAGTGTACCGGCCCCAAAAAGTTTGTATAACAAACTCGCGGGTCGCCTCGTACAGCATTGGTCAGCTTCGCTTATATCCGGTCGATATTGTTCGAGCTAATCTACTCTATTATAACACATCGGTTTACGATAGGCGTATCGGGCGATGTAAAGGCAGTCTCGGTATCGCCCACCCACTTAGCCGTGATGCGCTTGGCTGCTATACCGTGTTCTATCATATAGTTCTGCACAGCCACGGCACGCTTATGCGATAGTTGCTCGTTGATGGCGGCACTACCCGTCTCCTTATCGGCATATCCTGTGACTACAATAGCCTTATCGCCTCCCTTAGTAGCTTCGATATAGCCATTAAGCGTAGCCTTCGCATAATCGGTAAGCTGCGACTCGCCGATGTGGAAGAATACCACCACCTCGCTGCTCATATCCTCTACAATAACAGGCTGCTTCTGCCTCTTGCACTCCTCCAAGTCGCTACGCAGACGACTATTCTCATCGCTTAGCTCACCAAGCTTATTACCCGCAGCGATAAGCTCCTCATCTGCGACAACAAGACGCTCCCCAAGGTCGGCAATAGCAGCAAGATAACCAGCAACCTCAACCTCGGAAAAGGCAGGTGTCCAATAACGTTTGTTGAAGCGGTAGGATAAGCCTATGGATGCAGAGCAGGCAAAAGCATAGCTGCCGCCGGCCTGAATCTCCGGAGCGAGAGCATGCTCGCGCAACACCCACGTGCGCAGATCGAGCTCTATATCGAGCTGGCGACATACCCTGAACTTATTAAGCATACCTCCGGTTGCCGAGAACTCGCCATTGTACGACCCCGTAGGTCCGGTGAAGTTCAACGCCGTATATCCGAAGCCGAGATATGGTATAGCGTAGTATACCCTATCCTCTCTATATCCACCTATCCAGTTCGATAGGTTAAGCATAATATCGCCGTGAACAAAGATATATGGCGACTGGAACAGATCGTTGCCATATTTCGCCTTATTCATAGAGTAGTTCTGAAACTGACCGGCATCGAGCTGCAGACGCATACCAAGCAGCGGATGCACCCACTTCGTGAAGCCTATATTGGCATTCCAGCTATTGCGATCCACAAACTTACCGGGGTCGTGTTTAGATACCGAGAGATAGGAGTTACCAAAGCCGGCAGATATCTCCCAATTATCCCAAAATCTATTGGTCGAAAGACCTTTCCATCTCAGCTTCGACATCTCGTTCTGTTGTGCCGAGGCCACGGTTGTCGTCATAGAGAGGATGACAACCATAATTGTAAGTAGAATTTTTTTCATCTTGCTTAAAATAAAATGTGTGTTTACTCATCTACAACCTACCGCCATGCAGCAGATTATCTCTCGCACACACTCTATGCAAAATGCGTACAATTAGCCCTACATCACCCCATATTTTTTATCTTCGACAAACACTCCCTCATACTATAATGCTGTTTTTCAGCATAATGCACAAAAAGGGCATGCCCAAAAATTTGTTGGACACGCCCTTAATTTTGGAAGTTATATAACATGAGCTATTTTGAAACTGCTCGCAGGCCGTAAATGCGGAGTTTACTTAGCGTAAATGACCATTTTTCAGACCAGGCAGATGCCAAAAGAGCCTTGTTAGAGAGCCTCCCTCGTTATGTCTATCTTAACTATTATCGTGATGCCACGATCTCGTCTACCTCTACCTTCTTTACGGCAGGCTCGATAGTCTGCTCAGAAAGCTTAGAGAAGTTCTTAGAGAAGTTCTTAGAGAGGTCTACCTCCATCTTCTTGGCAGCTGGCTTGCTGTTGTAAACCTTGCTCTGAAGGCCTGCACCATGCCATGAATCCCACCACTCAACGAACTCGGCTGGCTCACGCACCTTGTCGTACTCGCAGTATATATCCTCCTTGAGAAGCTCGCTGTACTGACCATTTGCATCCTCAACAATAGCTGTACGAACATAGCGGTTGTTCCACTTCAAGATTGTATATGTCTGAGTTGTAGTAGATGAACCATACTCTTCGATCTGCCAAAGAAGATTTGCGATATAGTTCTCATCGTTGTACTCATCGTTACGACCTTCCCAATCCCAAATTGCATAAGCCCAATCGCCATGATCCTCAGGAGTGAGTATTACATCGATAGGAAGAATAGCCTTACCCTTTGCGCTCTCACCAAATGTCAAGCCATACTGCTCAAGGTCGTCTACCTCGTAATAGCCCAAATCAGCAAACGAAATAGAGGCGTTACCTGCTGCACCCGACTTGGTTGTAAACGACTCATATACAAGACCTGTTGTTGCTACACCACCACGAGTACCAAATGCATATACAACATACTCGGTATCAGGAGTCAAAGATGTGAAGGTTACATCAGTGTTACCATAGCTGTATGACAATCTAACGTTGCTAAGGATGTTATCCATACGCTCAGCATCGTTATTACCGAACTTAGCCCACTCATCAGCCGTAGCGATGTGAGCTACATAAGGATCCTCCGCAACTGTTGTAGTAATAGATACATCAGCCTTACGCGCTGTAACCTCGTTGAAGGTAATTGCGAGCTTGTTGTCCGATGGCTCAGCAGCACCCGTACGGAAAGGATAGAGCTTAGGAGTAGATGCACATAGAGCATTCTCCTCCAACGCAAATGCGAAGAAGTAGTAGTCGGTATTCTGCATCAACTCGAAATTGTACTGGCTACGTGGTGTGCCATCCTCATTCTGACCCTTACAAGTGTTTGATGCAATGATCTCAGATATCGAGAAGTCAGCCTTGAGGCTTACAACGATATTTGCCCACCAAAGCTTGATATACTCCTCCTTGGTATAACCGGCCTTCTCGCCATCAGCCAACTCTGCAGCCGAAATAACATCGGTGTAGTAGTCGCCATCGAAGCCTACAGGAACGGCATCTGTCAATGCAGCAGGACCATCAACTGTAACCTCCATATCGAAGTCTACCTCAGAAAGCTGTGGGTGACCGGCAGTAACATTGAAACGAGTGATGTCAGAGGTGCGTACACCTGTAGCATAGTCTACGTAGTATGCATAGAATACATACGACATACCGGGAGTAGCGTTGTTTACAGTTGTGCTAGGTGCATCACCTACCTTGTAACGCTCCTGCATAACCTCAACTGCAGTCATACCATAGAAGCTTCCAACCCACTCAAAATATGCGTAGTCATCGGCATAGATATCCTCATCTGTGCCACCAAGCTCCTCGATATACTCTGGTGAAGCTGACATGATGATGTAAGGAGTCTTCTTGTCTGAAGGAACGATATCAACCGTGATTGAGAAGTAGTCAGAGGTAACATCAACATTCTCAAATGCGAAGGTACCCTCATTCTTAGAGCCCTGCTTAACAAGGAATGTAGCGTCCTCGGCATAAAGATACTTCACTGTAACCAACGCCTCGCGAGCCTGCTCACTCTCGTTTGCAGCAACGCTAAAACGGATAACATCTGCACTCTGAGTGTTGAAGTCGCTAATCCACTCCGCCTCACACTCCACGCTGATAGAGGCATCGTCATGAGGATTGACAATCTCATACTCAACAAAACAAGTACCACCACTAAGACCTACAGATACCTCTTTCTGCTTGAGGTTGATAGCCGAATCCTTCTCAACATTAGGGGCATCAGGCTCACAACCTGCCAACGCAACTAATGCCATGATAGGCATCAAGCCTAACAATAGGAAATTTTTTAATGCTTTCATAATTTTTGTTTAGATAGTTAAATGTTGTTTGTTAATATTTTATCATTATTTCTGCCTAACAATCTCACTCTTTCTGCCTAACAATCACTTTCGGGCCATGTGCTCTTAATTATATTAGCAACAAAGACCCACCTCTTCAAGTTGCAAATATAATAATAATTTGATAATGATATGCCTTTTTCCACCTTTTTTGTCATTATTAGGTAATTTATTTTTGTCTTGACGATTGTTTTATGCCTTTGCAGGGCTGCGCCCTGCCCTCTGCTTTGCAGAGGAAAGGGTAGTTCACGCCTGCGGCGTTAAAGGGTAGTTGAAGGGTAGTTGAAGGGAGCGTTGCTTTTGTGTTGCAGGGCGAAGCCCTGCCACTGCAGAGCAGTGTGGGTCAGATGGGTTAAATGGGTCCAATGGGTTAGATGGGGATTTTCCACAGAACCCACAAAACCCACAAAACCCATAGAACCCACAGAACCCACAAAACCCATAGAACCCATAGAACCCATAGAACCCATAGAACCCACAAAACACACCGAACCCACAAAACCCACAGAACCCATAGAACCCATAGAACCCACAACACTCGGGATAATCAGCGGTTATACCCAAATTTTTGTCAGAAGGGTGCCGAGTGCCACACTCGGCAAAAATTGCGACGATGGGTAGTACCTGAGCGTACGTCCCATTGTCGCCATTTTTTGTTAGGGGCAGCAATCGACCCCTTATCACGAAAATTTTTGTCAGAAGGGGTTAGCTTGGCCTCAATTAAGAGATTGCCCCGGATGGATAGTACTTGACGTACATTCCATTCGGGGCAATGATTGAGAGGTCGCAGATGACCCCTTATCACAAAAATCCAAATTAGCGGTAAGACCCTGATTTTTGTCAGAGTGGCGCAGATGTTGTGCCGATAAAGAAGTTGGCTCGGATGGGACATACTAAGCGTATTTCCCATTCGAGCCAACGATTGAGGTGCGACAGATGCACCGCTATCACAAAAATTATGCGCCGCTATCACAAAAATCAACCGCACTTAGAGTATCCGCACGCCATACATGTCAAACAGCCGTTTTGGTAGGCCATATTCTCCTGACCACACTGAGGACAACGACCCTTGCCGCGTGTGCCATCCTTGATGTACTGCTTCAATGCGCGTTCAACGCCATTCTTCCATGTGTTGATAGTCTCTGAGTCGAGGTGCAAGCCATCCACAAGCTGCACAACCTTATCGATAGGCATACCATAGCGCAATACTCCCGAGATAAGCTTGGCATAGTTCCAGAACTCCTCGTCGAAAAGTCGCGATATACCACCAATGGTGTTGATATATCCGTAGCGATCCTGATACTGGAAGTCGTAACGCTTAGAGCCATCGGCCTCACTCACTTTGAGGATGTTACCATGGGTAATAGTCTTAGGTATGTACATGGCATCCTCCTCGATCTTACCTGTGAAGATCTCGTATGGACGGTCGCCCTGCTTACCCACAAAGGCAATCCAATCCTCTGAGCCGTTCTTGAAACGCACGATGTCGGCGGGGATAGACTCGGGGCGACGTATCGTCTGGTCGTTCTGGCACTTGTTGTCCTTATCCTTAGACTTCACGTCGAGCAATACGCCTGTACGACAGCCGTCACGATAGACGGTGATACCCTTACAGCCACACTCCCATGCCGTGCGATATACCTCGGCAACAAGTTCCTCGGATACATCGTTAGGCAGGTTTACCGTAACCGATATAGAGTGGTCCACCCACTTCTGTATAGCACCCTGCATCTTAACCTTGGCAACCCAGTCGATATCGTTTGCTGTAGCGTGATGGTATGGTGACGCTTTGAGCCACTTGTCGAGCTCCTCCTCCGATATTGATTGCAGCTTTGTTGTGTCGTAGCCGTTTATCTCAAGCCACTTGACAAACTGGTGGTGGTATACGTAGTACTCTATAAACTTCTCGCCGGTCTCGTCTACGAACATCGCCTTCTGATCCTTGTCTGACGGATTAATCTTACGGCGACGCTTGTATACAGGACGGAATACAGGCTCTATTCCCGATGTTGTCTGCGACATAAGCGATGTAGTACCCGTAGGTGCGATTGTAAGCATTGCGATGTTACGACGGCCATACTTTTTCATCTCCTCGCGAAGCTCGGGAGCCTCCTCCAAGATACGTGCAATCATCGGGTTACCCTGCTCCTTCTCGAAGTTGTAGACACCGAAGGCACCTCTATCCTTTGCCATATCCACCGATGCACGGTAGGCCTCAACGGCGAGGGTGCGGTGTACGCTCACTGCGAAGTCTATGGCCTCATCCGAGCCATAACGCATACCGAGAGCTGCCAACATATCTCCCTCTGCAGTGATTCCCAAACCTGTACGACGGCCTTTGAGTGCCATATTCTTAATCTTGCGCCATAGCTCAAGCTCTACGCGACGCACATCATCATCTTCGGGATCCGAGGCGATCTTATTGATGATAAGCTCCACCTTCTCGAGCTCCAAGTCGATGATGTCGTCCATAAGGTGCATAGCCTTATGCACATGCTCCTTGAACTTATCGAAGTTGAACGAAGCCTCCTTGGTAAATGGAGCATCCACATAACTTAGCAGGTTGAGAGCCAACAGACGGCAGCTGTCATAGGGGCACAACGGAATCTCACCACAAGGGTTGGTCGATACCGTACGGAAGCCCTCGTCGGCATAGCAGTCGGGCACACTCTCACGAAGAATTGTATCCCAGAACAACACACCCGGCTCGGCTGACTTCCAGGCATTGTGGATAATCTTTTCCCACAGCTTCTTGGCATCTATATCTCGCTTGAAGGTAGGCTCTGCTGCACCAATAGGGAACTGCTGTGTATAGCTCTTGCCCTCGAGTGCTGCACGCATAAACTCGTCGTCGATTTTAATCGACACGTTTGCACCTGTCACCTTGCCGGTATCCACCTTGGCATCGATAAAGTTCTCGGCATCGGGGTGCTTGATAAGCAACGAGAGCATAAGCGCACCACGACGGCCATCCTGAGCAACCTCACGTGTAGAGTTAGAGTAACGCTCCATAAATGGCACAATACCGGTAGAGGTAAGTGCCGAGTTGAGCACAGGGCTACCCGTAGGACGTATGTGCGAAAGATCGTGACCAACGCCGCCACGACGCTTCATAAGCTGTACCTGCTCCTCGTCCATACGGAAGATACCGCCATACGAGTCTGCGGGATTCTTGTGTCCGATAACGAAGCAGTTAGAAAGCGATGCAACCTGCATATTGTTACCGATACCGGTCATAGGGCCTCCCTGAGGGATGACATAGCGGAAGTGGTCGAGCAGTTCGAATATCTCCTGCTTGCTGAGAGCATTGGGGTAGTTGCTCTCGATACGAGCCAACTCCGAAGCGATACGCTGGTGCATATCTTCGGGCGTAGTCTCATAGATATTACCGAATGAGTCTTTGAGGGCATATTTGCTTACCCACACCTGTGCGGCGAGGTCGTCACCACCAAAATACTCCTTGCTTGCAGCCACGGCAACATCATACTTGACCGTTGGAAGTTGGTCTTTTGTCGGTTTGTTAGTCATGGTTGAGTCTTTTATATTATTAATTTTTTGTTAGTTACATCGCAAAAAAGTACCATATTCTGCCACACTACCATAATGGGGGCGAAATTCAGGCATACAAAATTCGTGATTTTTCGTCGTAATAAAAAATTTAAGCACCCCTATTTTTTCGACACTTAATTAACAAAAAACAAAAAAATGCGCCACAACACCCTGCAACGCATCTTTGACCATTTAGCATATTTTTATTTTGTCCTCCGAAGAAAGATATATTCAAAAAACAGCATCCCGACACCTGCCGACAGCGCACCTGCGACAGCTCCGATAATTATATCCTGCGGGAAATGGCAAGCAAGATATATTCGCGAGTAACATATCAATAGTGCTACCAACGTCATAACCAAGGTAAACCATCGGCGACGAATAACCATCGAGGAGAGGAGTGCCAAGGCTACGATTGTCGCGGCGTGTGATGATACCGTGCCATAGATACCGTGGTCGAAAGAGGGTACGTGCATAGAGGCTATACCCTCGGTGAACATCGGACGGCGGCGCACCGGAAGCTCGGGCAGCACCGCTTCAAGAGGCCCTGTGAGCTTGAATATCGCAGAGATAAAGTCGGCAAGGCCCATAGCCAAGGCCACTGCAAGGATAAACATCCCAAGACCACGCCACGAATATTTACGCCATACCATATATAATATAGCGATATAGAGCGGTATCCACATAGCGACACCCGACACAGCCTCCATAGCCACGTCCATCACCTCTCCTCCATCGAAATTGAGAGCCTCGAAAAGAGGCCAGTCCCATGTTATACTATCCATATTCTAAAATGCCGCATAGATAGGCAACCCCGCATCGCCACCCGTATAGGCCGCAAGCAGAGCACCACACTCCATAGTTATCCATATTGCTACGACGACAAACAGCCATGCCCCGACAAAGCCCGTACGTGTGACCGCTCGTTGCAGGCCTACGTTGATGGCTCGCGGCATAAAGTGCGAGATATATCCGACGGCCAGGATTATAAGTGCCACCGGCGCACTATCGTAGAGCGTTACGAAGTCACTCCACGCAAAGTTGTAGCATATACGCTGCACAACATCCTCAACCATAGCCATATCGCTGGCCGTAAAGAGCAACCAACCAAAGGCTACGACGATAAAGGTGATAATTGTCGAGGGTATACGCAACAAGATATTCATCTGCTCGCCGGCAGCCTTAGCCCACGGTATCAAACGCATCCACAGCTTATGCAACGCAAGTGCCACGCCGTGCAGTGCGCCCCACGCCAAGAAGGTAAGACCCACACCATGCCATAGGCCACCGAGTATCATCGTTATCATCAGGTTGAGATAGGTGCGCATCACACCACGACGGTTACCGCCAAGCGAGATATAGAGGTAATCGCGCAGCCACTGCGACAGCGATATATGCCATCTATGCCAGAACTCCGTGATGGTAGCCGACTTATACGGAGCATCGAAGTTATCGGGAAGGCGGAAGCCAAGCAGCAGAGCAATACCCACCGCCATATCCGAATATCCCGAGAAGTCGCAATATATCTGCAAGGTAAATCCGAGAATAGCCATAAGCGCAACACCTCCGCCATCGCCATACTCACCACCAAAGCCGGGGGAGACGAGCAACAAGCCGAGCGACTTGGCTATCACGGCATATTTTATAAGACCTGTAGCAATAAGCGTCACGGCACGTCCTATATCCTCCTTCGTAACGGAGAGCCTCGGGGCCTCTATCTGCGGGATAAACTCCTTGGCCTTGACCAACGGGCCTAAGAACATCTTCGGAAAGAACGACAATAGAAAGAGGTAATCGACGAAACGTCTTAGAGGTGCGATAACGCCTCGCGATATATCTACGACATAGGCTATCGACTGGAATACGAAGAACGAAACACCTGCCGGCACAACAACACTCTGCCAATCGAGCGTGCCTCCGTGATAGAGCGACGCTATGGCCTCGAAGATAATATCTGAGGCCTTGAAGTAGATGAGTATCGAGAGATTGATGACCACACTGAGTGCCACCCACGCACCACTTGGGCGACCACGTTCACGGCATCTCGACACACATCGTCCAATTATATAGTCGCTGAGAGCAACAGCCAGCAACAGCAGCACGTATACTCCCGAGAGTTTGTAGTAGAAGAATAGCGAGAAGAGCACTACATATATCGTACGTAGCAACCGTACACGGCGTACGGCCAGGTATCCCAATCCGAATATGGAATAGAGGAATAGAAACAGTGCTCCGGCAAGCGTTATAGGCGAGCTTGCATCGTAGCGTAACAACGATAGCAGGTGTGACCCGAGGTCACTATATGACTGCAACCACTCCATACCTCTACTCCTCCTCGCTTATCACATCCTCATCGCCAATGTCGTAGGCGAGCGTGTCGATGATGGCACTTACGGCCGCCACCTGCGCCTCGATACTGCGCTGTCGCTCTGCCTCACGCAACTCCCTCGCTCGACGTATACGCTCCAACTCGGCAGCCTCGCGTCGCGCCTGCTCCTCACGCTCTACGAGTAACTCGTATGCCGGTTGGCATATAGCCGACACCAACGACTTGGCTATCTGTCTGCCACCGTGGAAGTTGATATGCGTATAATCTTTGGCTGCCCAGCCGTTGGCGACAAATGCTGGCATACCGCCACGGCGTGACATAGCCTCACTCGTAGGCCAAAAGGCCACCTTGCAGCTGTCGGCAGCTGCACGCTGATACGACGTGAGGGCATCTACCGAGCCTATCGGCTCATACTCGCCACTCTCGTCGCTCTTGACCCAACGGTCGCTGACACCCAAGACCATAATGGCAGCATCCGGAAAGCAACGCTCGGCATAGGCTATCATATTGCGCAACTGCTCTCCATATTTCGAGAAGTTACGCTGCCCGGGTTGCATAATATTCAAGCCGTACTGCAATACAACAAGGTCATAACCCAAGAGCTCGTCCATACGGCGATTAATTTGCGCTCCCGTGCCGAATATTGCGTGACCATTATTACTTCGCACCGAGAAGTTATCGACGATAACACCGCCGTTACCCTCAAACGAAGCACCATAGCATAGCACATCGCCATCAAGCACACTCAGCTTCAAAGTGCGCACAGGAGCTTCGATATATATTTGGCGGATATAATCATCCGAAGCGAAGCTCATCTCGCTGCGGACGGTGTCGTTGAGCACAACCTCCACACGGCTGCTGTCACGGCTCATAAGCAACACACGAGCACGTGTACATGAATCCAACGTAGGATATGTCGTTGTGGTTGTCCAACGTGTGGTAGCACCTCGCTTGCCCCTTGCCAAATATCCCGACACAAAGAACTTATCGCGTAACAACTCGGGAGCCGACTTAGGCTTCATAACACTATACGACGACCACCCCTCCGAGCTACGCTTAACACTCTTACGAACCGTAGCAAACGGTATATCACACGGCACGAAGCCCACACCACGGCCACCAAAGAGTTGTTGTAGCTCGTGACGCAAATCCTGTGTAAGAATATCGCCCTCGACAAACGAGTCGCCAAGGAAGGCTATACGCACTTCCTCGCCCGAAACCAGCTTGTCTATAAATCTGTCGAAACGCGATATATCAAGCGTGTCGAAATCCTCAATGGCCACGACATCCTCCTCGATGCTTGGCAAAAGAGTATCGCTGCATACCGCATCACGATTCACGGTTAGGCTATCGGCGAGTATCCACTCGCAGGCAACATCCTCTTCGGCGGCTATCGGCGCATCTACATCCTCCACATCGACACCCTCCATTGCCGCAAGCTCCTGCTCGAGGCGTTCGAAGTCGGCTGTATACTCCTCTGCGACACCCGCCCTACTGCTACGCAACGAAGAGAATATATCCACCCTTTCGATACGCATACCGAAGAGTTCGAACGAGGGAATAAAGCCCAAACCGACAACACCCGCAACAACGGCTATTGTAAGCAACCAACCACGTGGTGTATAATCCTTGTTTGTCATAGCTCTATCGGCGGCGAGAGTTGATTAGCGTAATGTAGTATATCAGTGTGGCGATAGCACCAAGAGCAGCAACAAGATAGGTGCGAGCAGCCCATCGCAACGACTCACGAGCCCCCGTCATCTTATCTTCGGCGATGATATCGTTTGTACGCAACCAGGCCAAGGCTCGTGCCGAGGCGTTGTACTCCACAGGTAGCGTCACTACGGCAAATAGTGCTGACATCGAAACAAAGAAGATACCTAACCAGCACAACGCAGCATTGCCCGTAGATGCCAACAGTGCAATTCCGGCAATGATTATCCATGAGGCGATACGTGACGAGAAGTTGATGATAGGTACAAGACGTGTGCGCAGTGTCAGCGGACTATAACCCGTCATATATTGCAGGGCGTGGCCACACTCGTGGCAGGCAACAGCTGCGGCAGTCACCGACGATGAGTTGAATGTAGCATCACTCAAAGCCACGGTGAGTGTCGTAGGGTTGAAATGGTCCGTAAGCAGGCCTCGCACACGAACAACCTGAACATTGTAGATGCCGTGCGCATGCAACATCTCAAGAGCTATCTCGCCTCCTGTCTTGCCACTGTCGAGAGCCACATCGCTATATCGACTGAATATGCTGCGCAGTCGCCACTCGACGATATATCCCACCACGGCGATGGCCACGAGAAGCAGAATAGACGTGGTATTAGAGAAGCCCATGATGCCGGCATCGCCCGACACAACCTCCATATTTGCAGCTTGCAACAGCGTCATAATCAAAACGTGTTATAATAGTGTTATAGTAGTGTATAAACGTATGCGGCATAGCAGGCGATAAAACAGAGACCCTCGAAGCGGGTTATCTTATCGCTGCCTATGATAAGTGCCGAAAGCATAACCGCGGCAGTAGCACCCACAGCAACATATATGTCGAATATCGTCACATTACCCATCGACAGAGGTGTTACCACCGAGCAGGTACCGAGGATAAGCAATATGTTGGCTATGCTCGAACCAAGCACATTACCCAAAGCCAGCGACGTACGCCCCTTGAAAAGCGATACTAAGCTTGATGCCAGCTCCGGTAGCGATGTGCCTCCCGCCACCAGCGTAATGGCAATGGTAGCCTCCGACACACCAAGGCTGCGAGCAATGTTCGATGCACTATCGACACATAGCTGACCACCATATATCAGGCCTCCCAAGCCCAACAATATCCATAGCGGAATACGCCACAAGGCCATCTTCGACTGAGGTTCATCGGCTGTTGCCGCCGCATTGGCCGCCTCGCTCTTCTCCGCACGGAAGGTGTAGATAAGCATACAAACATAGCCAAGAAGCAACGCTATGCCCTCCCAACGAGAGATCTCCTCGCCGGTAGCCGTAACACCGAGCAGTGCCAATGTAGCCATAATACAGATAGGTATATCACGACGTATATTACTCTTGGTAAAGACCACAGGCACAAACACTGAACAGATACCCAATATGGCAAAGATATTAAAGATGTTTGAGCCTATGACGTTTCCTATGGCCATCTCTCCAATACCATTCAGTGCAGCGAGCATACTTACAGTTAGCTCCGGCATAGAGGTGCCCACAGCCACAATCGTAAGTCCTACGACAAACTCCGGAACACGAAAACGCTGGGCAATGGCTACCGAACCATCAGTAAGCATCATAGCTCCAATGATGATAAGAGCCAAACTTACAATAAGAAGAATATAATCCATCACACTATCAATTATGAAATAATTGGCAAAGATACGAAAATTTATGGATGTTATGACGATTATATATAAAAAGCATCAAATGTATCACTTTCCACCTCATCCCAACGATTATACTCGGGTAAGCTCCTCGACGGCACGTCGCCCCTCGTCACCAAGCGACAGCGAGAAGTCATTGACAAAGAGTGACACATGTCTATCTATAACATCGTCATCGAGCTCTCGAGCATAGCTCTTTATATATTCGCGCGATAGCTCGGGATGTGCAAAGGCAAACTCTATGCTTCGGCGTATAAGCTCCTCGACCCTAAGAATAGTCTCCTCGCCTAAATCGCGTGCCGCCACGATAGAGCCCAATGGCAATGGCAACGACATCCTTCGCTCCCACTCTAACCCAAGGTCGGCAACAAGTTCGAGATTGCGCTTATGATATACGAAACGCCCCTCGTGGATAAGTACGCCTGCATCGTATTCGCCCGCCTCGACAGCCTCGGCAATACGACTAAACAGCAGTGGCGTACGCTCCTCTATTTCGGGGAAGAGTCTGCCTATAAGGGCATTGGCCGTAGTGCGCTCACCAGGCACTGCTATGCGTCGTATCGGTGTTGTATCGCCCCTGCGACGCACCAACAGCGGACCATTACCTCGCCCCAATGCCGAGCCGCTATCAAGCAGATGATAGTGGTGCGCGATAGAGGGCAGAATAGCCGTACTGCACTTCGTGATATCGGCACTACGAAGATAGGCCCTCTCGTTTAGTTGCTCGATATCGTGATACTCCACGTCGAACGACATACCACAGAGGTCGATACGATGATTGACTATCGCATCGAACATAAAGGTATCGTTCGGGCAGGGAGATATACTTAGCTTCAACCTCCTCATAGCCTCCTACCCTACTTTGCGCGATTGGTGTAACGGCCTAAAAGCCAACCCACACCAAAGACGATGATAAATAGGGCGAGCCATCCCAGACCCACAATAATCTCGTTGCGGAAGAAGTGCCACACAACACCTACGCATACACACAATACGACAAACAACAGTACGTAGATAAGCACCTGTTTCATTTTACCCATAATATCTCGTTTTCAATATTTAACAGACTATCCCTCAAGCGTTCCAAGGCCTCATTCACACGCCACTCGGCAAAGGGTTCTCCCACACGATTTGATATGGCGCGTATCTCGGTGCAACGTATGCCCGACGCGCGTAGTACGGCATAGAACGAGGCTCCTTCCATATTCTCTATATCGGCATCCGTAGCTCCCGTATAGGGGCTATGTGTCGTATATGACGACACCGTTTTGAGCTCCGTTAGCGGCATATTCTCATACCGTTCTCTGAAACGTTCGGGAAGCTCCACACACTCCTCCGATACCACCTCTACAACCTCGCCTACAGCTACCCTATCTCCATACACACCGGCAATGCCACAGAGCAGGGCAATATCGCCACGTAGAATATCGCCACGCTGCAACATTGCACCCAGCGTAGCTGCCGTAGCTGCCATACCCACACCCGATATTACCACCGAGGCATCAGGGCGAGCCGAGCGAAAGCCGTCGGCTTCCAACTCCGTCGGAAAAAGATATACTACTCTACTACACATCCTCTTACCACACCGTAGGATATATAAAAGTGCAGGGATTGCCCGATAATTATATCAAAGCACCCCTGCAACTTTCCAACCACTATTTATAGTCCGAGCCGACTACGGCCTCAAGCTCCTCAACCGTAAGGGGCAGAAGCTTATCGCCGATAAAGCGGCTTCCCGTCTCGGTAACAAGCACATCATCCTCGATACGTATACCGCCAAAGTCGCGGTATGTATCCAACGCATCGTAATTGACAATACCCTTGAACTTACCCTCCGAGCGCATCTTGTCGATAAGCGCAGGGATGAAGTAGATACCCGGCTCGTCCGACATCACCGTACCCGGCTCTACACGCCACGTAGCACGGTGTATACAGGTTGCCGACTTAGCAGCGCGCTCGGCAACAGATGTGAAGTCGAACGAACGCTCGCCGATATTCTCCAAGTCGTGGACATCCATACCCATACCGTGTCCAAGACCGTGAGGCATAAACAGATACATCGCACCTGCCTCGACAGCCTCTTCGGGCGTAGACTTGATAAGACCCATACCCTTCAAACCATCGGCCAACGACAGATACGATGCACGATGGATATCGGGATACATCGTACCCGGCTTAATCATATCCTTAACCTCGGAATGGGCACGCAATACTATATTATATATGTCGCGCTGGCGATCGCTAAACTTGCCGCTTACGGGATATGTACGTGTATGGTCCGAGCAGTAGCCCTCAACAGACTCGCCACCGCCGTCTACCAACAACAGACGACCCGCCTCCAGCACACCATCGTGGTTGTGGTTGTGGAGTATCTCGCCATGCTGTGTCACGATTGTCGGGAACGACACACCCTGACCATAGGACTTGGCTACACCCTCGACACGGCCTGCAATCTCGCGCTCTACAACACCCGGGCGGCACATCTTCATAGCTGTCATGTGCATCTGATAGCCAATCTTAAAGGCGCGCTCCAAGGCCTCGATCTCCTCTGCCGACTTCTTCTCACGCATCTCGGCTACGGCAAACATCAAGTCGAGAGATTTACGCTCGTGGAGCATAGCAAGACGTATACCCAATAGGTCGGCTACCTCGATTTTAAGCTCGGCACGGTATGGTGGCAGGTAGTGTACCTTGCGATTCTGCTCGATAGCCTTTTTCAGCACCTCACGTATCTCGGCACGTGCATATGTCTTCTCGACACCCACCTCGGCACCAAGCTCTCTAAGCGTAGGCATAGGACCTGTCCAGATGATATCCTCTACGGTGAAGTCATCGCCGAAGAGCATAGCCTCGCCTGTCTCGGCATCCAACAGACCGATAAGCGAAGGTACGTCCAAACCGAAATAGTAGCGGAACGTAGAGTCCTGACGATAGTAGTATGTGTTGTTTGGATAGTTATTGGGCACCTCCGGATTGGCAGGAAGCAGAATAAGTCCCTTACCTACACGACGGCATAACTCGGCACGACGGCCTACATAAGTCTCTTTACTGAACATAGTTATAATAGTTTTAGTTGTTTGTTTATTTTATAGTTAGAGTCGTTTCACACCTCTAACGCTTTACCTCTTTGTATACCTTATCTCCTCGGCGCACCTCCGAAACGGTTTTTAGCGATATATAATCGCCCTGCTTGGCACTCTCGGCAGGCTGCTCGTTGAGCATAATGCCTGTGGCCGACTGCTCTACGACACCTGTCTTTTCGCCCATAAAGAGCAGTGCGTCACCCTCATTTACCTCACACGCCTCGACCAACACCTCGGCAACACCTATACGCTTAAAGTAGTTGGTGACCTTGCCCATATAGACCTTCTTCAATGTTGCCGACGAGCCGTAGTGCTGGCTATGCTCGACCATCTTGCGGGCAGCATAGTAGCCACCCCAAAAGTCACGATTGAAGACCGTGCGCAGACGCTCTTTGAGGGGAGCTACACTCTCGGCGGTGAAGTTGCCGCTCTCCAATAGCAGCAATGCCTCGTGGTAGCTCTCCACAACACGCTTGACATACTCGCCACCACGCGCTCTACCCTCGATTTTAAGCACCCTGACACCCGCCTCGATAAACGAGTCGAGGAAGTCTATGGTACATAAGTCCTTAGGCGAGAGTATATACTGTCCATCGACATCCAAAGCCTCGCCCGTATCCTTGTCGGCTATGGTATACTTACGTCGGCATATCTGGCGGCAAGCACCTCGATTTGCCGAATGGTGTGACTCGTGCTCCGAGAGGTAACACTTACCCGACATCGACATACACATAGCACCATGGGCAAACATCTCTATCTTGACAAGTTCGCCGGCAGGGCCGCATATATTCTGCTCCTCGATCTGTTGCGAGATGGCCTTTATCTGCTCCAGCGACAGCTCACGAGCCAGCACCACAACATCGGCCCACTGCGCAAAGAAGCGTACTGCCTCGATATTCGATATGTTGCTCTGGGTCGATATATGCACCTCCATACCCACCTCTCGGGCATAGAGTATAGCTGCAAGGTCGGTGGCGATGATGGCATCTATACCCTCGGCCTTGGCTCTGTCGATAATGCGGCGCATAACCTCCATCTCATCGTCATAGATGACGATATTTACCGTAAGATAGGTCTTGACACCTGCGGCATGCGCCGTGCGTACAATCTCGGCAAGGTCATCGAGGGTGAAGTTCACCGACGAGGCAGCACGCATATTGAGCTGCTCTACACCGAAGTATACCGAGTCTGCACCGGCATTGATAGCGGCATTCAGCGACTCGTAGGAGCCTACCGGTGCCATAATCTCTATATCTTTTCTACGTATCATCTCTTCTCTCTATTTTTTACGTCCCATAAGGTTGCGGGCAAACTCCCTCAGGTGCAACGTACGTTCCGATGCTATCGAGAGGCTGTCCAATACCGACAATGCCCTCTCGAAGCGCAACTCGATTTGTTGTTCCGTGGCATGCTTTACATCCAGCTCATCGTATATAGCCTTCACGCAAGCTATCTTCTCTGCATCGCTGAGGTCGGTGCGCTGATGCGTAGTGCGCAGCACCTCACGCTGTTGATCCGTTGCTCGGCTGATAGCCTGCACCATAAGATAGGTCTGCTTACCCTCCAAAATATCGCCACCTATCTTCTTGCCCAAAGCCTCATCGCCGTAGCTGTCAAGCATATCGTCTTGAAGCTGGAAGGCCAGACCCAGTTCGGTAGCAAAGCGATATATCTTCTTAATGTCGTCATCCGAAGCACCTGCAAGTGTAGCTCCTATCGTAGCCGAGCCCGACAATAGTGCCGAGGTCTTGCGCTCAATCATAAGAATATAGTCTACAACAGATACCTTCTCGGCCTGCTCGAAATCCATATCATACTGCTGACCCTCACACACCTCCAAGGCCATCTCGTTGAAGATGCCGATAACGCGTGAGAGTTTATCCCCACCCAGGCAGGCAAGATATTTGTACGCCGAGATAAGCATTGCATCGCCCGAGAGGATAGCTACATTTCCACCCCACTTGGCAAATACCGATGGCTTGCCGCGGCGCACTGCAGCATTATCCATAATGTCGTCGTGCAGCAGTGTGAAGTTGTGGAACACCTCAACAGCCATAGCTGCGGGCATAGCATCCGCAGCACTGCCGCCAAAGGCCTCGGCAGCGAGGAGCAGCAATACGGGGCGCAGACGCTTACCGCCACCCGACATTGAGTATATTATGGGCGTGTACAACAACTCCGGCTCTTCGGGGGTACACATCTGTCTAAGTTCGGCTTCGAAAAGCTCTAAAATCTGGTCGTTTGTATGATTCATACAAGATCTTTTTTGATATTAACCCTGCGTCGCAAGACCCAACAATAGAGCCGACACGACACAATTAACCATATTATGGCTCAAAAATAATATTTTTTTTGCAGAGATTAAAATAATTTTGGTAACTTTGACCAATTAATTTCATAAAAACCTACTCTACTATGATGAAAAAATATGCAATGGGTATCGACATCGGCGGTACCAACACGGCGTTCGGTCTTGTGGATGAAGATGGTGACGTAATTGCCGAAGGTAAAATATCTACCGACAAGTTCAAATATTACGACGACTACAAATCGTATGTCGAGACGTTGGCCGCTGCTATGAAGGAGATTATCGCAGCGCAGCCCGAGTGCGACCTTATCGGCATCGGCGTAGGTGCCCCTAATGCCAACATCCACTCAGGACGTATCGAGACCCCGGCCAACCTATGGAAGTATGAGGATCCTGCCGATCCACGCCCCAATGAACTACGCACATTCAACTTCGTAGAGGACCTGGGCAAGCACTTTGGCGGTATCAAGGTGATGATCACAAACGATGCCAACGCAGCAGCTATCGGCGAGATGGTCTTCGGCAATGCTCGCGGCATGAAAGATTTCGCCATGATTACGCTCGGCACAGGACTTGGTTCGGGTATCGTATGCAACGACGAGATGGTATATGGTCATGACGGATTTGCCGGAGAGTTCGGACATATCGCCGTGGCATCACGTGAGACCGGCCGTGTATGTGGTTGCGGCCGTCGAGGTTGCTTGGAGGCATACGTATCGGCTACAGGTATCAAGCGTACGGCATTCGACCTTATGGCAACGATGACCTGCGACAGCGAATTGCGCTCCGTTCCTTACGACAAGTTCGAGGCTAAGATGCTCTCGGATGCCGCCGCCAAGAACGATCCTATCGCTTTGGAGGCCTTCGAGCAGACGGGCAAAGTACTCGGCTTGGCCCTTGCCGACCTTACGGCTATCACCTCACCCGAGGCCATCATCCTCTTTGGCGGTCTGGCCAATGCCGGCGACTACATCATGCGCCCTACACACAAGTACATGGAGGAGAATCAACTCTCGGTATTCAAGGGTAAGGTCAAGCTCATGATGAGCGGTATTCAAGATAAGAATGTGGCTATTTTGGGTGGTGCGGCACTTATCTGGAAGCAGCACTTAGAGGCAGTTATCGAGAACTACTAACGAGAATATTATCTAAACACGGCGGGGCTGACGTACGCGAGCGTAGCAGCCCCGCTGTGTTCGTTATAAGCGTCGCGGAGCCGCAGAATCTGCAACCCTTCGGGTCATCCGAAGCGAAACGAAGCGAAGTCGAAGAATCTAAATTGGGGTAGGCTTCGCCTGTTAGGTAATGCGGGTACGGCCTGCGGTCTTGGCGAGGTCGGCGGGATAGGTGGACTATACGAAAGAATCCCCATCTAACCCACAGATGCAAATTGAAATAAATCTCTCATAAAAGGAGTTTTAGGATATATTTCTCTGTTTATCTATTTTCGGGGCGCAATAAATAAAAAAATCACAAATATAGCAACAAACAACAATATATTTTTTATTCATCTCTATTTGTTTTATATTCACACGTATTACCCCATACAAATATATATTGTAAAAACTGCTCGAATTGCGAGAAAAATTTGTACCTTTACGCCGTTATTTTTTACATTAGTAAAAGCGTGCAAAAAATGGGCATCGAAACATACCATATTCCCGTGATGAAGGAGGAGTGCATCGAGGGGCTTAACATCAAGCCCGACGGCATCTACGTCGATTTGACGATGGGTGGCGGCGGACATACTCGCGAGATACTCAAACACCTCGGAGAGAAGGGGCACCTCTACTCCTTTGATCAGGACCCCGATGCTGCGGCAAACGCCCCCGACGACCCTCGTCACACCTTCGTGGCCAGCAACTTTCGCTTCTTGCGAGGGGCATTGCGCGAGCGTGGCGTAAAGGGTGTGGATGGCATTTTGGCCGACCTCGGCGTATCGTCGCACCACTTCGATGCCAAGCATCGCGGCTTCTCGTTTCGTGGCGATGCACCACTCGATATGCGTATGAATACCCGTGCCGGACGCACCGCAGCCGACATCGTAAACAACTACTCGAATGAGGCTCTCGCCACAATATTCTCGCAGTATGGAGAGCTGGATACAACGTGGAAGATAGCCAACTGCATAGAGCGCGCTCGAAACTCCGAGCCGATTACGACAACAGCGCAGCTCGTCGAGGCCGTAAAACCGTGTACTCCGCCTAAGGACGAGGCTAAGTTCCTGACCAAGCTCTTTCAGGCGTTGCGCATAGAACTTAACGGCGAGATGGAGGCACTCAAAATGGCACTCGAACAGAGCATCAAGGTGCTTAACCCCGAGGGGCGGTTGGTGATTATGTCGTACCACTCGCTCGAAGACCGCATCGTGAAAAACTTTATGCGCAGCGGCAATAGCGATGGCAAGATAGAGAAGGACTTCTACGGCCGTAGCACCACACCTCTGAAGGTGATAAGCCGCAAGGCGATAGTACCCAGCGACCAAGAGATAGAGCGCAATCCTCGCTCTCGCAGCGCCAAGCTACGCATCGCCGAGATGCTGTAACCGATGGTGGCGACATAGCGACGATTAACACCCGTAACGGCAGCAGACGACAAAGAAAAAGCAAAAGGAAAAGAGAGAATGCAAAAGGAAAAGAGATATTATCCCGACGAAGAGGAGCGTAGCGGCAGAGATATCATCATCGATATAGACAGCGAGATTGACGACGAGGCCCAGCGACGCGCCCAGCGTATACGCCGTGAGGTGGTACGCATAGATAACCCTGCACCCGTAGAGGAGGAGGATTTCGACGAGGACGAGGAGATATTGGAGGCAGAGGAGGAGCCGGAAAACGAGGCGACCAACGAGGCGACAAGCATCAAGAAGCGCAGCAAGAGCCTATGGCAACATATCACCACCGGCTCGTTCTTCACCGACGGCGCAAAAAACCACTACCGCTATCTCATCGCCATAGCCCTAATGTACTTCCTGAGTATATTTCTCAGCTTCATATCGCTGAATGCCGACCGCGAGTACCGCAAGAGGGAGAAGTATGCTACCGTACTTACCGAGAGGGCGGTACTAAAAGAGGAGGAGCGTTTCTCGCTATCATCCAAAAATGCGATAAAGCAGCGGCTCAAAGAGTATGGGATTGAACTTATCGACCTATCTAAGGATAGCCGACTTATAGAGGAGTAGCTATGAAAAGAGAGAAGAATACGACATCGACAAATAGAGGTGGCATAAGCGACACGAAGCGTGACATAATATCACGCATCAAGTTGCTGTATACCATCTTCATCCTCATCGGCATAGTCATCGCCGCGCGTCTGGTGTGGGTACAGGTGGTAAGCCCCTCGGTGCGCCACAACGCCAAGGTTCTGAACAACGGCATCCTCCGCAAAACCTCTATTCCGGCACATCGCGGGTCGATACTAACACGCGAGGGTGAGCCTCTTGCTCTGTCGAGTTTCAGGTATCACGCTGCCGTAGACTTTGCCTCGGAGGCCTTACAGGAGAGCGACAAGGAGACACTTGACCGCAATATCGACTCGCTCTCACGTATGCTTGCGTGGCACTTCTCGCCATCGGATGCCGAGCGTTACGGCTACGAGCATATAACGGCGAAGGAGTACAGCGATATGTTTCACAAACTAACTAACGCCGGCAAGGAGCGTTCGCGTCACATCTTTCCACGTGCCGTAACCCTCGACGAGTGGAATATGATGCGTCGCAACTTTCCTATTCTCAACGACAATATGGGTATCGTCTGCGGCGCGGACCGCACCGATGAGCGTCTATATCCCTCGGGCGACCTTGCGCATCAGCTTATAGGCAACCTTCCGGATAGCACCAAGGCCGACACCACGCGCTATGGCTCGGGTATAGAGCGCAGCTACAACAACTCGCTGCAAGGCATCGACGGCATAGCCATAGAGCAACGTGTGGCGCACGGCTTTTGGACCCGCACCGACGACAAACGTAACACCATGCCACAGGATGGCTGCAATGTGATAACGACGATAGACGGAGGGCTGCAAAAGATAGCTACGGAGCGTCTGCGTGATGCACTCGAATCCGAGGAGGCATCGTTTGGTGTGGCGATGGTAATGGAGGTGGCAACGGGAAATATTCTCTGTATGGTAAACCTCAGCTCGGGACGTGAGCGAGGTACGAACTACAACGAGGAGGTCTTCAACCACGCTTTCGGCACGGCCATGTGTCCGGGTTCTACCTTTAAGTTAGCCTCGGCAATGGCACTACTCGAAATCGGAGGATGCGACGTAAACACCATTGTCAATATTCCGGCATCGACGGTTAAGGTGGGCGACAAAGTTGTTGTAGACTCTCACCGCATATGCGACGACAACAACAAGCCGATGGACAGTGTCACGATGAAGGATGGCTTTGCTCACTCCTCGAACATCTACTTTGCACAAGCCGTACATGACCGCTTCATAAAGGAGCCCGAGCGATATACACAATTCCTCGAAGGCCTGCTCTTCAACGGCTGTGTAGGCTTGCAGGAGTATGGCGAGAAGCCTGCAAAGCTGCCGCATCCGGGCACCCCCGAGTGGAAACGTAATGGCAGCAACGCTCTGGTGCTGCCACAGCTCGCCTACGGATATATCTTGGAGCTACCGCCGATACATACACTCACCTTCTTCAACGGTGTGGCCAACGGAGGTTGTATGGTAGCCCCACGACTTGTAGACCGCATAGAGCGTGATGGCGATGTTGTGGAGAGAATGCCGGTAGTGACGCTACGCGAGAAGATGTGTTCGTCGAAGACCATCGAGGGGCTTAAAGAGTGTCTGTTGGCAGCCTCGGCAGACAACCGTACGGCATACAAATTCCGTGGCCTACCCTTCGAATTCGGATGTAAGACAGGTACTGCTCAGGTGTGGGGTTCGTTCATCTCGGAGGCTATCAAAGATAAGGAGAGTATGAGTAACGGCATGCGTCCCAAGGAGGATAACTACTATTTGGGATCGGTGGTGACGATGTTCCCTATACAGCAACCCAAATATACGGTCATGGTGTGTGTCGCCAAGCAGCAGACATCGACACACCCCACCTACTTCGGCATCAGCCTGTCGGGAGGCACGGCACGTACCATTATGGAGTATATCTATGCCAACGACCCCACGTTGCACGCCACGATAGAGAGTCCCGACACCCCCTATGAGGCACGCAGCATCAAGGGCGGAAGCAGCGATATGGTGCAGCTTAGCGCAAAGCATAACGCAGCATCTGCGAGCTACGACGAGGCGAAAGGCGAGTGGAGCAAAGCCTCGGTAGACGAGATGGGTGCGGCCACACTCACGACCATTGCTATCGAAGATGGCTTGGTACCCAACGTGGTGGGCATGGGACTATCCGATGCTCTCTACGTTTTGGAGAGTGCCGGACTGCGTGTTACGCATAGCGGCAACGGCCGTGTTACAGGCCAGAGCCTGCGTGTGGGAACAGCAATAAAGAGCAAGGGACGAACCATACATCTGACACTTGAACGTTAGAACCAAACATGGATATTTTGAACGACCATGAAAAAACTGAGAGATATAATAGCCGAGATTTCGGCAATAGAGATACGAGGAGAGCATAATCCCGACATTATGGCCTTGGAGTATGACTCACGCCGTGTCGAGAGGAGCGGATGCTTCTTTGCCGTGGTGGGCAGCAATAGCGACGGCCACGACTATATAGATGCCGCCATAGAGCGTGGTGCTGTGGCCATAGTATGTCAAAGAGTACCCGAAAATATCTGCGATGAGGTGTGTTACATCGTAGTCGAAGATAGCAATATGGCTATGGCCGATATGGCAGCATCGTTCTATGACCACCCCTCACGAGAGCTTCATCTTGTGGGTGTCACAGGCACCAACGGCAAGACTACGACAGCGACACTGCTATACGATATGTTCACCGCATTGGGCTACCGTGCAGGCCTTATATCGACGGTGGTATACCGCATAGCCGACAAGCGTATCGACTCGACACATACCACACCCGATGCCATACGTCTCAACGCCATGATGCGACGTATGGTGGACGAGGGCTGCGACTACTGCTTTATGGAGGTGTCGTCGCACGCTGCCGCACAATATCGCATACGTGGTCTGCACTTCGAGGGGGCACTCTTTACCAACCTCACACACGACCACCTCGACTATCACGGCACATACAAGGAGTATATACGAGCCAAGAAGTCGTTCTTCGATATGCTCTCGCCCGAGGCATGGGCCGTGGTCAATATCGATGACCGCAATGGCGAGGTGATGGTGCAGAACTGCCGTGCCCGCGTGCTACGACTATCGCTACGCTCTATGGCCGACTACCGTACCAAGCTTGTGGAGATGTCGCCCGATGGCATGCAACTGCTTATCGATGGGCAGGAGACGTGGGTGAAATTTACGGGTCGCTTCAATGCCTACAACCTGACGACGGTATATGCCGCCGCCACATTGTTGGGCGTGGAGCGCATCGAGGCACTCACCACACTCTCGACGCTGACCCCCGTCAGCGGACGTTTCGAGAGTATCGCTGCCGATGACCGTACGATAGCCATCGTCGATTATGCACATACGCCCGATGCTCTGCAAAACGTTCTCGAAACCATCGAGGAGATACGCCGTAGCGACCAGCATCTGATAGTGGTATGCGGCTGTGGCGGTGATCGTGATCGCACCAAGCGTCCCGAGATGGCGGCAATAGCCGTACGCTATGCCACGACAACCATCTTCACCTCGGATAATCCACGCACGGAGTCACCCGAGGCTATCCTCGACGATATGGTTGCAGGTGTTGGCGATGCATCTAACTACCTGCGTATAACAGACCGAGGCGAAGCTATACGCACCGCAGCGATGCTGGCCAAGGCCGGCGATATAATCCTCATTGCCGGAAAGGGTCATGAAGACTACCAAATAATAGGCCACCAAAAGCACCACTTCGACGACCGTGAGAAGATACGCGAGGCCTTTGCCTCGACACACAACAACACAAAGAACTAAACACACAACAATAACACAGAACACTTTTAACCCATACAGAAATGCTATATCGACTATTCGAATACCTCAACGAAAATACCGATCTGCCGGGAATGCGTATTGGCGAATATATATCATTCCGCTCGGCAGCAGCCATAATACTCTCGTTGCTTATCACCATCTTCTTCGGCAAGCGTATCATACGCTTTCTGAAACGTCAGCAGATTGGCGAGGATATACGTGACCTCGGCTTGGAGGGACAGCTTCAAAAGAAGGGAACACCGACGATGGGTGGCATAATCATCCTGTTGGCCATCGTAGTCCCCGTACTCCTCTTCGGCGACCTTGGCAATGTCTACATACAGCTGATGCTCATATCGACACTATGGCTCGGCATAATCGGCGGCTTGGATGACTACATCAAGGTCTTTCGCCATAAGAAGGAGGGACTTAAAGGTCGCTTCAAGGTCGTAGGACAGGTGGGCTTGGGTATCATCGTAGGTACAACCATGTGGCTGTCGGAGGATATTGTGATACACGAGAAGAGCTTCGAGACGAAACATTACAACATTACCGATGTGCAGACCGGCGAGATTGTGGACAGCTATGTCGAGCGACACGTGGTAAGCACCTCGGCCGAGAAGAGCAGCAAAACATCTATCCCATTCCTCAAAGATACGGAGCTGGACTACATGATGTTCACGGGTGGTAATGACACCTTGGCCTGGCTGTTATATGTCGTAGTAGCCATATTCGTTATCACGGCGGTATCGAACGGTGCTAACCTCACGGATGGCATCGACGGACTGCTCACGGGGGTATCGGTGCCCATAGTGCTGGTACTCGGTATTTTGGCATACCTATCGGGACATATAATCTACTCGGACTACCTGAACATAATGTATATCCCCGATAGTGGCGAACTTGTCATCTTCGCTGCTGCCTTTGCCGGAGCCTTGGTAGGCTTCTTATGGTACAACTCCTTCCCTGCACAGATATTCATGGGCGACACCGGCTCGCTCACGATAGGAGGTCTGATTGCCGTATTTGCACTGTGCATACGCAAGGAGCTACTCCTACCACTACTCTGCGGCATATTCCTGGTGGAGTCACTATCGGTGATGTTGCAGGTGGGATACTTCAAATATACCAAGAAGAAGTATGGCGAGGGACGTCGCATCTTCCTGATGTCGCCCATACACCACCACTATCAGAAGAAGGGCATCTTCGAAACAAAGATTATGATGCGTTTCTTCATCGTATCGTTGCTACTATCGGCACTGACACTCGTAACATTGAAGATGCAGTAGCAACACCTCGAAAATCGACAGCTATTAACCGACAAAAATGAATTGTAAGATATGAAACGTAAGATAGTAGTTTTGGGTGGCGGCATATCGGGCTACGGCTCGGCTATACTTGCCAAGAAGAAGGGCTTCGACACCTTCCTATCGGATATGGGAGATATAGCTCCCATGTTCCGTGAGCGTCTCGAGGAGTGGGGCGTGGAGTATGAGCAGGGAGGACATAGCGAGGAGCGCATCCTCGCTGCCAACGAGGTTATCAAGTCGCCCGGCATCCCCGAGAGTGCCCCCATTGTGCAGAAGCTGCGCGCAAAAGGCATACCCATTATCTCGGAGATAGAGTTTGCCGGACGATATAAGGGTGTGGCAAAGACGATATGTATAACCGGCTCGAACGGTAAGACTACTACCACGTCGCTTATCTACAAGATTATGAAGGATGCGGGACGTGCCGTAGCTCTTGGCGGCAACATCGGTGAGAGCTTCGCCTACTCGGTGGCTACGAGTAAGTACTTCTGGTATGTATTGGAGCTTAGCTCGTTCCAGCTCGATGGTATGTATAAGTTCAAGGCCGACATCGGCGTACTGACCAACATCACCCCCGACCACCTCGACCGCTACGACTATAAGTTGGAGAACTATGCACGTTCGAAGATGCGCATCACTCAGAACCAGAACTCTGCCGATGCCTTCATCTACTCTGCCGATGACCCTACGACACAGCAGATGCTCGACACCATGGACTCGACACTGCGTGCCCGACAGCTACCCTTTGCCATAAATACGGCTATCGCCTCGGGCGATGGCGATGCCATCCTCGAAGGCCACAGCTTCACGGCGACAGTGGGCAAGAAGTCGGTTACGATTGATACCCGCAAGATGCAGATCGAGGGTATGCACAACATCTACAACGCTATGGCAGCCGCACTTGCGACCCTTGCAGCGGGCGTAGACCCCAAGAGTATCAAGCGTTCAATATACTCGTTCTCGCCTGTGGAGCACCGCTTAGAGCCGGCAGGCGAACACGACAATATAGCGTGGATAAACGACTCGAAGGCAACAAACGTAGACTCGGTATGGTATGCACTCGAAAGTATGAAGCGACCAACGGTCTGGATTGCAGGAGGCACAGACAAGGGCAACGACTATACACCGCTCAAGGAGTTCGCGCGACACAAGGTAAAGGCCTTGGTGTGTATGGGCGTGGATAACAGCAAGCTGCTCAGAGAGTTTGACGGCATAATTCCCATCATACGTGACTGCAAGTCGCTCGACGAGGCTATGCGTGCCGCACGAGATATTGCCGAGAGTGGCGACACCGTACTTCTATCGCCTGCGTGCGCCAGCTTCGACCTCTTCCGCAACTACGAAGAGCGCGGCAGGCTGTTCAAGGCGTGGGTAGCGGAGAATATTCTTAACCAGAAGGAGTAGATACGATGATTAAACAGAACAGAGCGAACGATAGTGGTAATGCCGAAGGTATAATCTCACGACGAGGCAATATCTTCGAGGGCGACCGTACACTGTGGATGATATACGCAGTGCTCATCGTCCTCTCCATACTTGTTGTATACTCCTCGACAGCGAAGATGGTATACGACATCAGCTCGAAAATGACATCGACGGATGCCCTGCGCAACCAGATAATGTTTGTCATAATGGCTGTACCGATGATATATGTGGTGCATAAGATGGATTACCATATTTTCCGTCGCCTCACACCACTATTATACTACCTCTTCATACTCCTTACGATTGCCGCATATGTGGTAGGCTCGACAACAAACGGAGCTGCCCGCTGGCTGCCCATCGGCCCCTTCCAATTTCAACCCTCGGAGGGTCTTAAAATAATGACTATATTGATGCTCGCACGATGTATGGAGTCGCGTCAGGCAACCATAAACAAGATTGCCCTGCTCCCCACTTCGTGGCATCTCACCGACCCCAAGCAGAAACGTATCTTGAAGGAGAACACCCTGCCTCTGCTCGGCCCCGTAGTGCTGTCGTGCATCGTAATTCTTCCGGCACATACATCCTCGGCCGTAATCATCTTCCTAGCATCGGTAATCATGCTCTACATAGGACGTGTCAGCGTGCGTGAGCTTGTCAAGTTGGTGGTATTGATGTCGGCAGCAGGCATCATCGGTCTATCGCTACTATCGGCGGTGGGCATAGGTCGTGGCGATACGGCCGGAGGTCGTCTTGCCTCGTGGGTGGATGAGTGGACCACCGATGGCAAGTGTACCACCGTAAACCAGATGTCGGATACGCAGCGTGCAATGGTCGCCATACACAACGGAGGACTCTTTGGCGAGGGTGCAGGACATAGCACCTCGCGTGTAGTGGTCATACACCCCGAGAGCGACTACGCTTATGCCTTCTTCGTATCGGAGTACGGCATAGTCACGGCACTGATACTTATGCTGCTCTACCTATGGATATTCTTCCGCTCGATAGAGATATGCCGCCGATGCAGCAGTCCATTTCCTACGCTGATGACCGCAGGCCTCGGACTGCTGATAACCATACAGGCACTGCTACACATCTTGGTGCAGGTAAACTTCATACCCGAAACAGGACAGACACTACCCCTTATATCGCGTGGTGGCACATCGCTGCTATTTACGAGTATCGCCATCGGTATGATTCTAAGTGTCAGCCGCACCAACGAGTATAACCCCAAAAAGAGAGAGTAGAGGATGAGCGATATACGATTGGATAAGTACCTGTGGGCTGTAAGAGTCTTCAAGACACGCAGCGATGCCGCCGATGCCATACGTCAAAACCGTGTTATGGTAAACGATGCCTATGCCAAGCCCTCGCGTGAGGTCAAGATAGGCGACAGGATAAGTGTCATACGTGAGCGTGTGACATACAGCTACAAGGTTTTGGAGCTTGTGTCGAGCCGACAACCGGCAAAGAATGTACCTACATATTGCCTCAACTGCACACCACAGGAGGAGCTCGACAAACTCAACGTGCCTCACGAGACAATATTTGTCTTCCGCGACCGAGGTACGGGACGTCCCACGAAGAAGGAGCGACGCGATATAGATGCACTTATGGAGGGCTTCTACTTCGATGATGAGGATTACGACGACGAAGATTAAACTAAACATAGAGTAAGGCTGTCGGCCTATACACGACCAGAATAATAGACAACGACAAATAACAATATAAAATAACGATTATGGAATACGATTTTAGAGCCATAGAGGCTAAATGGCAAAAGAAATGGCAGGAGGATGGTACCTACAAGGTGGAGGTAGACCCCACTCGTCCCAAGTTCTACGTTTTGGATATGTTCCCCTATCCTTCGGGCGCAGGTCTGCACGTAGGTCACCCACTCGGATATATAGCATCGGACATCTATTCACGATATAAGCGACAGTCAGGCTTTAATGTCCTTCACCCTATGGGTTACGATGCCTTCGGTCTCCCCGCCGAGCAGTATGCTATCCAGACAGGACAGCACCCTGCGGTAACTACCGATGAGAATATCGCACGCTACCGTTCACAGCTCGATAAGATTGGCTTCTCGTTCGACTGGTCACGCGAGGTGCGCACCTGCGAGCCGGAATACTATCACTGGACACAATGGGCATTCCTGAAGATGTTCGACCACTGGTACAACAACCGCACACGTAAGGCCGAGCCTATATCGGAACTTATACACTACTTCGAGGAGCATGGCACAACAGGCCTTGATGCTGCCGAGACAACACACCTCAGCTTCTCGGCGCACGAGTGGTGCGCGATGTCGGAGCAGAGCCGTGAGCAGGTTTTGCAGAACTACCGTCTTGCCTTCCGCGCCGACACCATGGTAAACTGGTGTCCGGCACTCGGCACAGTGCTTGCCAACGATGAGGTTAAGGAGGGTTTGTCGGTTCGTGGCGGACACCCTGTTGAGCAGAAGCGCATGAAGCAGTGGCTGTTGCGCGTTACGGCCTATGCGCAGCGTATGCTTGACGGTCTTGACGAATTGGAGTGGAGCGAGTCGCTCAAAGAGATACAGCGCAACTGGATAGGTCGCTCGGTAGGTGCTCAGATATTCTTCGATGTTGCGGGCACGGATCGTAAGCTGGAGATATTTACCACACGCCCCGACACCATATATGGTGTGACATTTATGGTTATCGCTCCTGAGCACGAGTGGGTCAATGAACTTACAACGGCAGATAACCGAGAGGCTGTCGAGGCATATATCGCCGAGACGAAGCGTCGCTCGGAGCGTGAGCGTATCGCCGATACGAAGCGTGTCAGCGGTGTTAAGACAGGCTCGTATGCCATCAACCCATTCTCGGGACAGGCAATACCTATCTACATCTCGGACTACGTGCTATCGGGCTATGGCACAGGAGCTATTATGGCCGTACCTGCGCACGACTCACGCGATTACGCCTTTGCGCGCCACTTCGGACTCGATATAATCCCCGTTGTCGAGGGTGGTAATATCGAGAAGGAGTCGTACGATGCCAAGGAGGGTAAGCTCATCAACTCGGATATAATCAACGGCATGGATGTCCATGAGGCTATCGACTTTATGTTTGCCGAGGTGGAGCGACGTGGCTTGGGTAAGCGTTTGGTAAACTACCGTCTGCGCGATGCCATCTTCTCGCGCCAGAGATATTGGGGCGAGCCATTCCCTATCTATTATAAGAACGATGTAGCCTACCGTATTGGCGACGAGCAGCTGCCACTGACACTGCCACCTATCAAGGACTTCGGACCTACGGCCGAGGGTGAACCGCCATTGGCGCGTGTCGAGAATTGGCATACGGCAGATGGCTATCCCTACGAGCTATCTACAATGCCTGGCTTTGCAGGTTCTTCGGCCTACTACCTGCGTTATATGGACCCACACAACAGCGAGGCATTGGTAAGCCGCGAGGCTAACGAGTACTGGCGCAATGTAGACCTTTATGTAGGTGGTATCGAGCATGCTACGGGACACCTTATGTACTCACGTTTCTGGAATATGTTCCTCTACGACTTGGGTTATGTATGCGAGTCGGAGCCATTCAAGAAGCTTATTAATCAGGGTATGATTCAGGGCCGTTCTAACTTCGTATACCGCATTGTCGGCACCAACAAGTTTGTGTCGTATGGCCGTAAGGGTGAGTTCGATACACAGGAGATACACGTCGATGTAAATATCGTCAAGAACGATATTCTCGATTTGGAGGCCTTCCGAGCTTGGCGTCCCGAGTTCCGTGACGCAGAGTTCGAGCTCGAAGATGGCAAGTATATCTGCGGCTGGGCTGTCGAGAAGATGTCTAAGTCGATGTTCAACGTCGTAAATCCCGACTATATCGTAGATAGCTATGGTGCAGATACGTTGCGTATGTACGAGATGTTCCTCGGTCCATTGGAGCAGTCTAAGCCATGGGATACCAACGGTATTGATGGTGTTCACAAGTTCCTGCGCCGCCTATGGTCGAAGTTCTACTCGCGTGACGGCAAGTTGCTTCTCAACGACGAGAAGGCCACACCTGCCGAGCTTAAGATACTACATAAGACCATCAAGAAGGTCAGCGAGGATATCGAAAACTTCTCGTTCAACACCTCGGTGGCAGCCTTTATGATATGTCTGAACGAACTTGGCGACTGCTCGAAGCGTGAGATATTGGAGCCTCTGACAGCCCTTATCGCCCCATTTGCGCCACATATCGCCGAGGAGCTGTGGCATACTCTCGGCCACAACAGCTCGGTATGCGACGCTCAGTTCCCGAAGTTTATCGCCGAGTACCTCGTGGAGAACTCATTCGAGTATCCCGTGATGATCAACGGTAAGCTACGCTGCAAGCAGGAGTATGCCTTGGATATGTCACAGGAGGATATTGCAAAGCATATCGTAACAACGGAGGGTGTTCAGAAGTGGCTTGGCGATGCGCAGCCCAAGAAGATCATCGTTGTTAAGGGTAAGATTATCAATATCGTGATGTAGGAGCAAAGGGATGAGAAATTTCCTATCAATGTCGGTATTTGCAGGTATACTGATCGGCATCGCCGGATTGGTATACCTGCGTGTCGGCGGCCTTGCCGGAGCTGTACTCTTCGCCTTCGGGCTGCTATGCGTTGTTATGTGTTCGGCACAGCTCTACACGGGAAAGGCCGGATACCTACCCTACCGCGAATGGCCGCGTCTGTTACTTATGCTCGCCGCAAATGGCGTAGGCTGCCTTTTAGCTGCTGCGATGGCCACATATGTAGCTAACGCTGCGGTGCTTGACAACCTCGACACCATACTATCGGCACGCCTGTCTGCCTCGTGGCATGCACTGCTTGTGACCTCAACAGGAACGGGTATGATTATGACACTTGCCGTGTATGGAGCACGCCGTGGCAACTACCTGCCACTGCTCTTTGGCGTACCCGTATTTATTATGTGTGGTCTGCCTCACTGTGTTGCCGATGCCTTTTACTATGGTGCCGCCCTACTACTTGGTCGTGCCGAGTGGATGATGCTGTGGGCGTGGCTGTGGGCTATCGTAGGTAACTACATAGGGTGCAATCTGCCTCGCTGGTTTATGGGCAAGGGGTTCGAGGCGTAGAGACTTATACAACAAGGGCGGCTGCTGATGCAACCGCCCTTACTTGTGGACCCAGAGGGGCATGATCCCACGACCTTCGGATTATGAGTCCGCTGCTCTAACCAACTGAGCTATGGGTCCGAGGTTTTCACCCTTTGTGGGTGCAAAGATAGTCAATATTTTTTTACATCCAAAAAAAACAAAAATAAAAATCCTTTTATAATATTTTATTGTACTATTTTGCATTTCCATTTGTTTTAGTATCTTTGTATAATTATTATGCGAATAACGCCAAATTTTGAGAAAATGAAGATTTCTACCAAACTTATTTCTGCTATGAGCAATAGCCTAACTTCCAAACTGTTATTACTTGCCTTCGCACTGCTCAGCACAGTTGCAACACAGGCACAGGAGAGCGACGAGGGAAACGAACTCTTTCGCCTCGGCTTTGAAGCTCGCTTCGACTACCTCAACCAGACTCTCGATGGCGACAAATTAGATGACGCATCGGGCATAAAGTTTCGCTATCTGAATATGCGTATGGATGGCAAGATTGGCAAGATGTTCAACTACTCGTGGCGACAGCGTCTTACAAAGATGTACAATGCCGGCGACTTCGTAGATAACACCGATTGGCTCTATCTCAATTTCCAGCCTACGAAAAATTGGGGTATCGCAGCAGGTAAGCAGGTGGTGCTTATCGGCGGCTGGGAGTATGACCGTGCCCCTATCGACCTATACTTCTGCTCGGAGTATTGGAACAATGTGGTATGCTACAGCTATGGTGCAAGTGTTACCTATACGACAAACAAGGGCAATGACAGCATCTCGTTCCAGGCGTGCCAGAGTCCATACGACACCAAACAAAACGATCTGTTTGCATACAACCTATACTGGATGGGCAAGCATGGCTGCTACACGGCCCTGCACTCGCTCAACTTCTCGGAGTACGACAAGGGGAAGTACAACATGTACATCGTTCTTGGCAACCAATTCAAATTTGGCGACGCTACCATTCAGCTCGACCTTATGAACAGAGGCATCAACGGTCGTGAGCTTCTCTTCAAGGACTTCTCGATAATGGGAGAGGTGGCATATCTTATTGCCGACCGTGTAAATATCTTTGCGCGCGCCAGCTACGACTACTCCGACAGCGAGCGTCCCACAGGTCTGTTTGTATACCCGGGCACCAACCTTACACGTGTAGGTGGCGGTGTTGAGTACTATCCTTTGGGAGGCAAAGGCAACCGTGATGTACGTCTTCACGCAGCCTACGCCTACGGCTTTGGTACTAACGGCAACCCCGCAGGTACTATCCGCGATAACCAGGGTTACCTCACCGTGGGTCTTACCTGGCGCATAGATGTTATCTCGGCTATCGGCAAGATTGTCAATAAGGTAGAGGCCAAGCGCGACAGCAAGATGTAACAACAAAAACTCAAACTTATATGGAGAATCAGACAAAAGGTATCAAGAAGTACCTCGGAGGTATCATCTGCCTCCTAATCGTTATCGGCATCTTTGGCGGCATAGGCTCGGTTATGGGTCTGCCAAATATGCTTAACACCATTATGAAGACGGCGCACGACTTGTTGCTCAACACCGTATTCTACCTTATGGCAATCTGTGTTATCACAGGTGCATTGGGTCGCATCTTCGTAGAATTTGGCGTGGTAGGCCTCTTAGAGCGTCTGTTGCGTCCTTTGATGAAGCCGCTGTTCAACCTTCCGGGTGTAGCATCGCTGGGAGCTGTTATGACCTTCCTCTCGGACAATCCTGCCATTATCTCGTTGGCCAAGGATAAGCGTTTCAGCACCTACTTCCGCAAGTATCAGTTTATCTCGCTTACCAACTTCGGTACAGCCTTCGGTATGGGTCTGCTCGTTATCGTATTTATGGTATCGCAGGGCTACTTCGTAGAGCCATTCATCGGTCTGTTGGGTGCAATAATAGGCTGTATCTGCTCGACACGCCTTATGCAGCGTTTCATCCTCAAGCAGCACCCCAACTTCAAGGAGGAGTTTGCCGCAGTTTTGGACGAGAACGATATGCAGGAGGAGGAGTCTGTTAAGGAGACTTCGATGTTTACCCGTATCCTCAACTCGTTGCTCGATGGTGGTAAGACGGGTGTCGATGTAGGCCTTTCTATCATCCCCGGTGTATTGATTATCTCGACACTTGTTATGATTCTCACCTTCACCACGGGTGACAACGGTGTATACGACGGTGCAGCATACGAGGGTGTAGGCTTCCTGCCATGGCTCTTCGGACAGATTAATTTCCTCTTTGATTGGCTCTTTGGCTTCGAGCATCCTGCACTTATGGCCTTCCCTATCACGGCTCTTGGTGCTGTGGGTGCAGCTCTTGGTCTTATCCCCGGCTTCATACAGGAGGGATGGGTAGATGGCAATGCTATTGCCGTATTTACGGCTATCGGTATGTGTTGGAGCGGATACCTCAGCACGCATACCGCAATGCTCGATACACTTGGCTACCGTAAACTCACATCAAAGGCTATTCTCGCCCACACCGTTGGTGGCTTGGTAGCAGCTATATCGGCACACTGGATATTCGTATTGTACGCCTTGGCCTTTGGTACTCCGGCTACATTTGAAGGTGGTGCCGACCGCTACGAGCCTATGCACAAGAGCGAGGTTATCGCTTTCGAGATGGTTGGCGAGAACCAGATACGTGTTGGCGACCGAGTATTTACGGACAACCCTGAGGATAAACCTACCGACGACCGCTCGTTGGCCAACTATATCTTCGACTACCTCAAAGCTAACTCTACGGAGATAGCTGCCGATACGGAGCAGGGTGCGAAGATCAATGTGGCTGAGTTCATCTTCGACAAAGATCTTCCCGAGACGATGTACGAGAGCCTATATCGTGAAGTACGCCTCGGTTTCAGCTGGTATAAGGATGAGGTTGCCATGAAGTACTTCAAGCGTCCGGTTAATGAACTTACCGACGAGGAGAAGGCCGAACTCGACGAGATTATCCCATTCCGCTTTGAGCGCGATGAGGTAACGCCGCTCGAGACAAGCGCGACTGCGGAGGATAGCTCGGCATCGGCGGAGGAGTAAGTAATATCTATTTTTATATATGGTACGAGGGCGTGTCCAAAAGTTTTTGGGCACGCCCCTTTGTTGGAAGTTGTGTAACAAGAGCTATTTTGAAGCTGCTCACGGGCTGGATAAGCGGAGTCTACTTGGCATAAATGACCATTTTTCAGACAAGGCTGATGCCACAATAGAGTGTTGGACAGCATCCTCGTTTTTGTCAGATAAAAGAAAAATAACGCCTACGCGTTGCAATATAGCAAAGCTTTATTATATTTGCACTCGGGTTAATACCGAAAATTAAAACTTAAACTACTATCATGAGATTTTTTAACTATCTGACACTTTGTGTAATGATGTTGCTCGCAGCCTGCTCACAGGCCGATGTCGAGCAGAATTTCTACGCTCCACAAAGCGGCGAGGAGCTCCTCTACGTGCTAAGCGAGGAGGGCGATACTCGTGTTATGCTATCGGAGGGCAAGAGCATTTGGCAAAAGGATGACTATATGTCGGTATTCTACGGTACTGCAACAAACCAGAAGTGGCAGTATCAGGGCGAGACAGGCAGCAACAAAGGTGTGCTACGTCCTGTTGGCGAGGGTGTTACAAAGGGCGAGGGCGATATTGTGGCTCTATACCCATACAACGAAAGCAATACGCTCAATGCCGAGAACTATACCGTAGGCAGCACTCTGCCTGCTACACAGAGCTACGTAGCCGACAGCTACGATCCGGCAAGCAACCTTATGGTTGCGCGAAGCAGCAACAGCACACTTGCCATGAAGAACCTTTGCGGCTGGTTGCGCCTTTCGCTGACAGGTAATGGCGAGAAGGTTGAGAGCATATTTATCAAGGGTAACAACGACGAGAAGCTTGCAGGCAGCATTACGGCAAACAGCTCGACAGCACTCTTGGAGCTTGCAACAGGCAACACTCATAGCGAGGTGAATATGACGTGCGGCGAGGGTGTGACACTCTCTTCTAACGCCACCAACTTCTACGTGACACTGCCTCCACAGCAGTATAGCAAGGGTCTGACCGTCGTCATCAAGTGTAAAGATGGCAAGATTATGACCAAGACAACGAAGGCCATGACCATTGCCCGTAACACCATTCAGCCTATGGCAACTATCGCCTTTGCGGAGGATGTAGCCGAGGAGGAGGGTGAGGAGACGGTATACCCTGCCAACAATCAGATTTGGTATCTCACATATAGCGGTAGCCCTCTCACCATTACAGACAATACGTTCGGAGCAAAGGTTGTAGAGCACGAGTTTGGTGCTTGCATTGGCGATGAATGTTACTCGTTCCAGTGCATAACCTTCGACAAGGATATAACCTCTATCCCCGCTCAGGCATTGGCCAAAAACGAAGATATCGAGGTTATCTATCTTCCTCATAGCGTAAAGAGTATCGGTGCCGCAGCATTCTTTGGTTGCAAGATGCTTAGCGAGGTACACCTCGGCAAGGGCATAGAGAGCCTCGAGAATGGAGTCTTCACCAACTCTTCGCAGATTAAGAAGGTCTACTGCCGTGCCACAACGCCTCCGACCTTGGGCGAATATGTATTAATGGCGGATGGTGGCACTGGTTATGACTCCTACATACAGGCTATGGTATACGTACCTGCATCATCACTTGACTCATACAAGAGTGCTTCACGCTGGAGTAAGTTTGCAGACTATATTCGTGGCTATGACTTTATCAATGGCAAGGAGGTTACCGCAGGTGGCAGCGAGGGCGGTGATACCAATATAAGCAACTTCAACCACCGCATATTGCTAATCGACCACACGGGTGCTAACTGTGGCTTCTGCCCTGTGGCCATCGACAGACTATACGCTTTGGCCAATTACGCAGACCCCGCTTTTGACTTTTCGGACTACTATAATGAGGTACAATGTCATGGTGGCGACTTTGCCGGCGGTGACCCAGCCTATTCGGAAGCTGCCGATATAGTTGATAGATTCTATAAAGGAGCCGGTATTCTCAGGGGATACCCCACTTTTTCTATCAACTTCCGAGGAGGCAAGGTTGAAAGAGGCGGTTACAACTGGGAGTTTGTCGAGGTGAATATGAATCAGGCGTTCAAGACGCACAGAAAGTCTTTGGGAGCTGATGCCGGTATTAAGATTTCGAACAGCATATCATCGGATAAGATAAATATCGACATTGAGGTTACCTCTGCAAAGCTGCAGGAGTACAAGGTTACTGCTTGGGTTTTGGAGAACAACATCTACTCACCCAACCAGAATGGAGCAACTACCGAGCGCCACAAGACCTACCACCACGCATTGCGTTACATAGCAGGAGCATACAGCACGTCGGATATCTCGGGTGATGCTCTTGGCACTATCGATGTAGGCAAGACCGCAAGCAAGTCTTACAGTGTGCCTATCAGCAGCTCGTGGGTAAGAAACAATTTGGAGGTTCTTGTTATTGTAAGTGCTCCCGACAGTTCGGGCAACTACGAGGTTGTAAATACCGCCGTATGCCCCATAAATTCTACGAAGGATTACGAATACTTGAAGTAATAACCGACGCAGAATAGAGGTAGGCGGCCGACCGAATTAATCTTTTGGTCGGCCGCTTTATTTCTTTGTATGATAAATAAAAAATAACAAGAAATCTTTGATTGTTACAAAATTAAATGTATATTTGTAGTTGCAGAGGTGGAATTTCACCGCAACTAAATAGACAGAGGACAATACTAACAAATAATAACTACTTAATACAAAGTTAATTATGGCTAATGTACCTGCAAATTTGAAGTACTCTAACGACCACGAGTGGTGCCGTGTAGAGGGCGATGTTGCCGTTATCGGCATTACCGATTATGCTCAGTCACAGTTGGGTGATATCGTCTTTGTAGACGTTCCTACCGTAGGCGAGACTATCGAGGCTAACGAGGTATTCGGCTCTATCGAGGCTGTTAAGACCGTATCTGACGCATTCTCTCCTGTTAGCGGCGAGGTGTTGGAGTTCAACGAGGCTGTCGAGGCTGACTCTTCACTTGTAAACAAGGATCCATATGGTGAGGGTTGGTTGATTAAGATTAAGATGTCTAACCCAGCAGAGGTAGAGGGCTTGCTCGATGCTGCTGCTTATGAGGCACTTATCGGCTAATCGTAGGGCGATCTACCAACATAAAAACTGCTCGGCATATATGTCGAGCAGTTTTTTATGTATAAGGTATTAATATTTTTGGAAAAATTTTTATATCTTTACCACAAATATCTATTTTATGTCCAAGAGTAGGGTTAATACGGTGTACGAAATTATTGTTGTGGGGGTATCTGCCATAGCCCTCTTCGCTATGCAGCATATCGTAGGAGAGTTCCCCGTGACACTCTTTCGCTTCCCGCTCAACATCCTCGTAGCAGCACTATGGTGTGCGTTATTGGTAGGCATATACCGCAAGCGTAGCACATCGAGACTATCACAAGCATTGCTCTCGATGCGCGCCACCATACTTGCCCTATCGCTTATCATAACACTCGGCATAGTTCTCGGACTACAAGCAAAGCCTCATACAGAGTCGTGGCCTGTGGTAGGAGCTATACTCTTCGTATTGTCGCACCTCGTGCTTATAACCATACGTGGTGCAAGAGATGGCCAGCATCGGCTTCGCATACGTTTCCTACTCAACCACTTAGGCTTGATATTGGCCATAGGAGCAGGCTTTTGGGGCGCGCCCGACAGAGAGGAGCTGCGAGTTATTGTCGAGAGCGACAAGCCGACCAACGAGGCATACCGCAGCGATGGTAAGATGACGCTGCTTGACTACAATATGCAACTCAGCGACTTCGATATAGAGTACTACGATACGGGAACACCATCGGCATTTAAGGCCGGTGTTGTGGTCGATGGCCGTGAGCAGACACTGCGTGTAAACCACCCCTATAACCGTACGCTGAGCGAAACAATATACCTTATAAGCTACGACACGGAGCGTGGCGCAGATGCCCGCTACTGCATAGTGGAGGTGGTACGTGAGCCTTGGCGATGGCTGTCGGTGGCCGGCATTGTGATGCTTATGGCGGGTGCTGTGCTAATGTTTATAGAGGGTAAGAGATAGTATAACAATAGTTTAGGATGATACTTGGTTGGAACATATTTCCTTGGGTTGCGGCAGTAGCTGTGCTACTCTCGGTGGTGGCTGCCGTATGCTCGGCACTACCCTCGGAGCGTGGCAGACATATGGCCATATACTCGGCGATAGGAGGTATTGTCGTAATGGCCGCCTTCGTGGTGATGCTGTGGCTGACACTCGACCGCCCACCACTACGCACGATGGGCGAGACACGCCTATGGTACTCGCTATTCCTGCTCTTAGCAGGAGCACTAACCTACATACGTTGGCGTTATCGCTGGATAATGAGTTTCTCGACCCTGCTGGCCACCGTATTTATCATCATCAACATCGCCAAGCCCGAACTCCACGACCATACCCTTATGCCGGCATTGCAGAGTCCATGGTTTATACCGCACGTATCGGTATATATGTTCTCATACTCGCTACTCGGCTGCGCGACACTGCTCTCGCTATATGCACTGTGGCGACCGACCAAGGAGCTGGATATGGCGATTGAGCGTGTGCTTATCTCGGGCATCGCCTTCTTTACGATAGGCATGCTCAGCGGCTCGCTATGGGCCAAGGAGGCGTGGGGCACATATTGGAATTGGGATGCCAAGGAGGCGTGGGCAGCCGCTACGTGGGGTCTATACCTGCTGGCACTGCACCTTACTCCGCAACGCCGAAGAGTATACTACGTGGTGATAATCATTGCGTTTATCGGCTTACAGATGTGTTGGTGGGGCGTAAACTATCTGCCCTCGGCAGCCGGCAGCGAACATACCTATACGATGCAAAACTAATGATTTAATAGATAGAATATAATGTAAACCCTTAAAAAACAGTTACGATGAAGAAGTTTAGACTATTACTTATTGCGACGCTTGTAGTCGCTGTGGCACTTGTCGTAGCCTATCGTCTTGTGAACACCACTCCAAATGAGGATTTGCCCTTGGAGAAGCGTGTACTTGCGATACTTAATGATGGCGGATGCCTTAGTTGCCACTCTGCCAATCCCGACCTTCCCTTCTACGCCTCATTGCCCGTAGCCAAGAGCGTGGTTATGAAGGATGTGAATGAGGGCTACCGTGCCTACGATATCGAGCCACTTATGGAGGCTCTGCGCAGTGGCACACTGCCTAATCCCGTAGATGTAGCCAAGGTTGAGAAGGTGGCCATAGATAAGCGTATGCCTATGGCTAAGTACTATCTTATGCACTGGGGCAGCCAGATGACCAACGCCAAGCGCGACATCATCGTCGAGTGGGCTACCGACTACCGCACGGCATACTACGCCGACGGCCTCTACGGCGAGCGTGCCGGAGAGCCTATACGCCCCATTCAGCCGGCAACGAACATCGACGACCGCAAGGCGAAGCTCGGCTTCGAGCTATACCACGACACACGCCTATCGGTGGACAACACCATATCGTGCGCCTCGTGCCACGGTCTTAACACCGGCGGTGTCGATAACAAACAGTACTCGGATGGTGTAGAGGGACGTATGGGTGGCGTGAATGCTCCTACGGTATACAACGCTGTATACAACTTCGTACAGTTCTGGGATGGTCGCGCACGTACGCTTGCCGAGCAGGCTGCAGGCCCTCCACTCAACCCTGTGGAGATGGCCTCAACATCCTTCGACGAGATTATAGCAAAGCTCGAAAAAGATGACCTCTATGTTGCTGCCTTCAACTCTATATATGGCGACGGTATCACCGAGGCCAATATTACAGATGCCATCGAGGAGTTCGAGCGCACGTTGGTTACACCCAACTCGGCATTCGACAGATGGTTGCTTGGCGATAATAGTGCCATTGGCGAGGAGGAGTTACGAGGATATGCCCTCTTCAAGGAGTATAACTGTGCTACATGCCACGTAGGTGCAAACCTCGGTGGTGAGTCGTATGAGCTTATGGGCTTGCGCCGCCACTACTTTGCTGACCGCGGTATGGAGCTTACCATAGAGGATAACGGCCGCTTCAAGGAGACACAGCAGGAGCGTGACCGTCACCGCTTCAAGGTGCCGGGTCTGCGTAATATCGAACTTACGTGGCCATATTATCACGACGGCACACGCCTTACTATGGACGAGGCTGTACGTGATATGGCTCGCTACCAATCCGACGTAGACCTTACAGACGACGAGGTGGAGAGCATCGTAGCCTTCCTACGCTCACTAACAGGCGAGTACAACGGCACGAAACTTACCAACGTAAATATGTATGGTGAGATATTCGACCACGACCATGACCACGACCACGAATAGTAGTCGAGGTGCGGAGATATCGAAAGCATAAAATAATATAGGGCATCACTTGATGCCCTATATTATTTTATGTGTGATGCCCTACTTGAGCGATATCGCTACTGTCACAGGCTCCTCGCCAAGCGATACGCTAAGACGTTGCAACTCGCCCTCGGCATTGTAGTAGCGCAGCTCGTACTCCTGATTTTTGGGCAGCAGCACAGAGAACATATCGTTCATATCACGCAACGGGCCTGCTGTAAGACCGCCGCCCATCTGCTCCGTGCCCCAAAATACATCGACACCCATAGCCACACGGTCACCCGACTGCTCACGCTTAGCGGCATCGGCATATCCGGCAATACGCAAGAATGTGTGTGTGCCGGCCTCCAAATGGCGCGTATACTGCTCGTAGGCAAGCTCAACGTATCTATCCGTGACATTCTCTGCACCTATCCATTGAGGCAGATCCTCGATAGCAACACCCTCCTCGGCTCCGCACCACACCATAGGAAACCAATCCTCGGCCTTGCCGAAGTGCGTAGCATAAATGGCATAGGTGCGGTCATCGGCATTAGCCTTTGAGGCATCAGCCATAAACCATAGGTGGTCGAGTTTCGATGGCATATAGAACTCCGTAACACGCCACTCGCCATCCAACCACACCTCGGTCCAGCTGTGGTTACCGCGGTTGTCGTGCCACGATGCTGTGCCTGCGAAGCGGGCGGGAATACCCACCGAGCGCAGTGCATCTACAAGCAGAATGGCCAGACCCGTACACGATGCCATACCCTGTCGCATAGACTCCTTTGGACTTTGGTTGGTCTTCTCACGCAACGTATTATAGTCCACGCCTGTCATACGTGGCAGATTACCATTGACAACATCGATAGCCTCGGCCATGGTAGCGCACTCGGCAACAGCCGGAGCAAACAGCTCGTACAGCTCCTTACGCCACGCATCGCGCACCTCATCGACAACATAGTAGGGCAATACGTCGCTTAGGTATATCTCCTCGGGAACATCTGCCGACCAGGGAAACTCCTTGCGGGCACGTGCCGCATACTCCACATTCTCACGCAGCAAATCCAACGACATCGTATCACGGTCACCGGCAGGCATATAGAGTAACAGGTGCTCCATATCTTGCTTCGAACCATCGGGCGTGGACTCATACAACGATACAAGCTCCTCGTAACGCTCCGAGCTTTTGAGCACCTCGTCGAGTTCGGCACTGACACCACCCCTCGAAAATAGTATCAAGGCAAGGGCAACACCCACGCCGATACCAAATAGAAATAGGTTTTTTCTCATATATCTAACGATTTAGTAGTTTTAGTATTGCTATCACCTCCTCTTCGTCCACCATACGCAATGCGAACTCATCAACCGAGGATACACCACCCATCGAAATACGAGGATTGCGATAGCGCATACCGCCCGCCACCATCCTCTTTGCGCTGAAATGGAGCGCATCGACACCCGTGGCCGCCAGCTCTGCGGCATTCGACGACAAGACTCCGCTGCCGGCCATAATCTCCACCCGTCCTGCGGCAATATCGACCGCACGACGTATGTTATCAATGCCGTCAATAGCCTTGTCGTAACCGCCGGAGGTGAGTATACGACAACAGCCCGCAGCTATAACATCCTCAACGGCCTTCGCATAATCTTCGGTCATATCCACAGCACGGTGAAACGTGGTCTCCATACCCTCCGAGGCCTCGACAAGCTGTCGGGTGCGCTCCACATCTACACGGCCATCGGCCGTAAGTATGCCAAAGACCACGCCCGTAGCACCTGCACGTCGGGCATACTCCACATCTCGGAGCATCGTGCAGAACTCATCGTCGGAATAGAGGAAATCGCCACCACGCGGACGTATCATCACCGAGAGATCAAGACCCTCGATATCGGCGACACGCTCGATAGTTGCCATAGAGGGTGTCACACCGCCATCCGAGGGCGAAGCACACAACTCGACACGGTCTACACCAAGGCGTTGCGCAACACGACACGCATCAACCGAATATGCACATAACTCTACTTTCATATCTATATCTGTTCACTGTTAATCAGCTTGTTAAGCACGGCATATACCGTAAGGCCTGCCACCGAGCGGATACCCGTCTTGTGGACTATATTCTTGCGGTGCGAAATCACCGTATGCGGCGATATGTTAAGCTCCGAGGCTATCTCCTTGTTTGTGAAGCCGCGCGCCACGAGTATCAGCACATCGCGTTCACGCTCCGAGAGCTCGTGACTCTCGGCATAGCTCGGCTCGATGGGGGTATCTGCCGCCTCGTGCATGGCACGCACTATCTCCTCCGAAGAGCTGTATATCGATACCACAGCGGCAAAACGACGCAACGCCTCGGACGACATCAAGCCACTCTGCACAACGATAATCGGGATAGCATCCCACTCCGAAAGTGAGGCTACATCCGAAATAAGTGTGTGCGACAGGAAGATAAGGTCTATATCGTTACGTATTGCTCGGTGTGATGACAGCTCGGCAAGCGTCGTGCAACAGCACACCACCTCGGCCTCTCCACATCTTGTCAATATCGCTGTTATGCCCTCGCCAACAACCGTGGCCGGCTCGACGATAGCTATACGGTAACGCTTCATACTAACATACTATTTATTAACAAATTTCTCTACCAGAGGACGTAGCAGGTACCTCTCGATATTGTGGTGACGACGCAGATCGTCACGCAACATATATATATGCGCCAACATAGTACAACGCAACGTTGTAGGAGCCTCCTCGGGCAGGCACTTTACGATAAGCGAGGCTATATCGCCCGTGCGGTCATCTATATCGGAGTGGGGCTGATCAAGTTCATAGTTGCACATATCGGCCGAAGTCTCGGAGCGTTCGACATTGCTGAAGAGACGTTGCTCCTCATCGCCGAGATGCTCCTCTATGCAGGCGACATAATCGGCATAGAAGCGGCTTAACATACTGCGCGACAGCTCGTCGCAATGCTCCAAGATGTCGTTCAGATGTCTGCCCGTATGAGGCAACATATACTCTATGTAGTAGCGGTGCGTAGCTCTCAGGTATCCGATAACGGGACCAAGCATATCCTCACTTATATGCTCCGATGTGGGGATATACGACAAATCTATATGCATACGGCAGATGAGCATAAAGAGCTTTGAGGAGTATCCATCTCTACGACACATCTGCTCGACGGAGATATCGCCAAAGGGGAGTGTTATACCAAGGCGCGAAAATATTGATAGAAGCTCGGGGTAGGCATCTATAAGTTCGAAGACCTTCATTTCAGGATCGAGAGCAACCATAGCCCCATTACAACAAGTCTTATTCACTATATATCAGTTATTTGAGTTACACATTAAATATCTATTGTAATATATATTGCAAAGATAGTTATAATTTTTCAAATCTCAAATCCCCACATAAGGGGATGCGTAATATATCATTTTACCAAAATCAGGCGATTGCACACAATCCGAAAATAGCCGACCTTTGCACCAAGAAAAAAATGAGAGTGGTCGGCCTACAACAAGCATAGCCATACAAGATTGTTGCGAGGCTCACACTCCGACAAAGGCTCTTCGTAAAAAGCCGTGATGGTGAAGAGTATTTGTAATAGTTCGAATCTTTTTTAGTTTTTATTGGGTGTTACTCGTCTGCTACGGCAGCGAGGACGAGCCTCTCGGTAGTCGAGGGGCTTGTTTTTTGCATATAGCCTAACAACACCGACAAACGAGGATATGCGGGCAAATAAACGATGCAACTAAACATCCATATTTTTTTCATTCTCCTGAAATTTTCCTATCTTTGCAACGTTATATATGCACTCCGCAAGAGCTATGCTCTTAGGTGATTGGAAAAATATCGCAAAACGACACATCGACATGCTTATAGAGATACTCAAAATATTATTCGACGGCCTATGCGTAGGTCTCGCCTCGTCGGTAACCGTAGGCCCTGTGGCAGTGCTATGTATACAGCGTACGCTGAGCAAGGGACACCTGTCGGGTATCGCTTCGGGATTTGGTATAGCCTGCGCCGACACCCTGCTCGCCATACTCGCCTTCTCGGTATATGCTCTGCTGAAAACATATATCGACGAGTACAACACCATAATCCAGATTTGTGGCGGTGTGTTTGTCGTAATCGTCGGTATCTTCATCTTCTTCAAAAATCCTGTACCACAGATACGAAAAAACCGTACAGGTCATAGTGCCCTATGGCAGGATTTCGTATCGATGTTCGGTTTCACGTTGGCCAACTTCGTGGTTATCATACCCTACATCCTCGCCTTCTTCACGATGTTCAACGTCGAGTTGGCAGCGAGTGCCGACGAGATAGGCACATTGAGTGAGGCCACACGGCTGAGCAGTGTTGCAACAAACGCTCTTATACTCTTTGGCTTCCTGCTGGGTGCCATGCTATGGTGGCTCGCTCTGACCTCGACCATCAATATCTTCCGTCGCGGCTTCCGTCCACGCCATATGCTTACCATAAATCGTGTGGCAGGTACGGTCATCAGCATCCTCGGATTATACACACTTCTATCGCAAATAATCGGTTAGACAATGGATAATAAACGTATAATAATAGCCCTCGACGGTCACTCGTCGTGTGGCAAAAGCACCTTTGCCAAGGCCATTGCTGCACGCCTCGGCTATATATTCATCGACACGGGTGCTATGTATCGTGCCGTCACGCTATACGCCTTGGAGCACGGAGCGATAACCTCGGGCATAGTAGACGAGGCACGCACCGAGGCTCTGCTTGGTGAGATAAACATAGATTTCAGATTCAATGCCGCACGTGGCGCAAGCGATATATACGTCAATGGCGACCTTGTAGAGGGAAAGATACGCACCATTGAGGTAAGCAACTGCGTGAGTGCCGTAAGCTCTATCGGCGAGGTGCGCCGTCGCCTTGTAGCCCTGCAACAAGAGATGGGTCGTCGCAAGGGCGTGGTAATGGATGGCCGAGATATAGGCACTGTGGTATTTCCCGATGCCGAGCTTAAAATATTTATGACGGCCAAAGCCGAGGTACGCGCCGAGCGTCGTTTCAAGGAGCTTACCGCAAAGGGCGACAACGTAACCTTCGAAGAGGTATACCGTAATGTCGTATCACGAGATAAGGCCGATACCACACGTAGCATATCTCCGCTGCGCAAGGCCGACGATGCCATAGTCCTGGACAACTCGCATATGAGTGTCGAGGAACAAATGGCGTGGTTTATGGAGCGTTACAACGAAGCTATAAAGAAGCTATAAAGAGGTAGACGATGAGAGTGCTCATAGATGATAATTCGGGTTTTTGCTTCGGAGTGGTACGTGCCATAGGCGAAGCCGAGAGTGCCCTGGCGAATTTAGGCAAGGTATACTCCCTGGGCGACATCGTACACAACCGTATAGAGGTGCAACGCCTCGAACAAATGGGATTATACACAATTGCCCATGAGCAGATGGCGACACTTGGCGAGGCTACGCTGCTCATACGAGCACACGGCGAGCCTCCACGCACCTATGAGCGCGCCAAGGAGCTGGGGCTGCGCATCATAGATGCCACATGTCCGGTTGTAGCACGCCTGCAACGTCGTGTGCGCGAGGCCTACGAGAAGATGCAATGCGTTGGAGGTCAGGTTGTTCTCCTCGGCAAGAGAGGTCACGCCGAGGTGGTAGGACTAACCGGACAGGTTATGGACGATGTAATGGTCGTGGAGGGCGAGGGCGACTTAGATATGCTGGATTTCAGCCGCCCCATATATTTCCTGTCGCAAACGACACAGAGCATAGAGCTGTTCCACCGCTTAGGCGACGAGATACGACGACGCGCCAAGAATAGCGACGATGTAATCCTCGACGACACCATATGCCGCAGGGTGGCCGGCAGAGAGCATAATCTCACGGAGTTTGCGAGAAGCGTGGATGTGGTTATCTTCGTCGCAGGACGTAAATCCTCGAATGGTCGTGTCCTCTACGACGTATGCCGCAAGGCCAACGAGCGGTGCTACAACATAGAAGAGGCCTCGGAGTTGGACAGATCGTGGTTCGAAGGGGTCGGAAGCGTGGGTATATGCGGTGCTACCTCTACCCCTCGCTGGCTGATGGAGGATGTGGCAAAGGAGGTAGAGGCACTCTATGATAAGGCATAAACATATATAAATTAGCAGGTTATACTATGAGATACGTTATCAGATCAATAAAATATCTACTTCTTCTATCTCTGCTCCTCGTAGCCCTGATGTGGCTGTCGATGCTGAGCTACCCCGAGGAGGCCAACTTGGAGCTACTGCCCTTCATCAAGGGCTATATGCTTTCGGAGCGTGGCAGGTGGTTTATAGTCGGCGTGGTGGTACTCGCTGCGCTATATCCCCGTTTCGGATTTATGCGCAGCAAGGTCGAGGAGTGCGACTTGGAGCGTGACGCCATACGCATAGATAATGCTATGCACGCCTCGGGATACCGTCTTATAGAAGATGGCAAGGATGTTAAGGTATACCGTGCCGAGGGCATAATACATCGCCTGTCGCTTATGTTCGAGGATAGCATCGAGGTACGCCGCGTAGAGGGAGGCGTAGAGTTTGTGGGCATACGTCGTAGCGTGGCACGCATCGTCTTCCGCCTGAGAACATATCTACACAACAGCCGTTTCGAACAGGAGTAACCAAAGGGGGGGGGCTATGATGAGGTTTATCATATATTTTCGAGTAGTGTGTGTGGCGATAATCATGGCCACCGCAGCTCTACTGCCCGAGTACGCCACGGCGCAGGAGATGGAGCACCAGCGCAAGGACTTCGAGCTGGGTAAGAGCATCGAGGTTCTGGCCAATATCATGCGTGAGTTCGAGGCAGGATATGTCGATGAGGTAAGTCCAAGTAAGCTTCTCAAAGCTGCTGCCGATGGTATGATTATGGCCACCGACCCATACTCGGAGTACCTTTCGGAGGAGAGTATGGCCGACTTCGAGATACTTACCACAGGTAAGTATGGCGGCGTAGGCTCGCTGATACGTAAGCGTGGCGACTATGTACTCTTTGCCCAACCATACAAAGGCTCTCCCTCGGATGAGGCGGGTATACGTGTGGGTGACAAGATTCTGGCCATAGACGGCACCGATGCCAAGGCTATGGCCGTAGGTGAGATCAGCTCTCGTCTTAAAGGTGAGCCCGGAACGGATGTGGAGGTTGTCGTGGAGCGTAACCACGACTCATCGGTAGATACGCTGCGTATCACACGCCGCAGAATATCTATACCGAGTGTTCCCTATGCCGGTATACTGCGTGATGATATAGGCTACATCTGCCACAACGACTTTATTGACGGCAGCTACGATGAGGTACGCCGCGCATTGGAGGGGTTGCTTGCAACCGACACGCTACGAGGAGTGATACTCGATTACCGTTCGAATGGCGGTGGCGTGATGCAGGAGGCGGTGAAGATAGCCTCGCTGTTTGTGCCACGCGGCGAGCTTGTGGTATCGCTTATGGGACGCGACTCCTCGTCGCTACGCCAGTTCCGCACCGAGTTGTCACCGTTGGCCACAGACCTCCCCATCGTGGTACTTGTAAACGGCACATCGGCATCGGCATCCGAGATATTGGCAGGGGCACTGCAAGATATGGACAGAGCCGTAATTATGGGACAACGCACATATGGCAAAGGGTTGGTGCAAGGCACCCGCTCGGTGGGATATAACGGATATTTGAAGTATACCACAGCCAAGTACTATATACCTTCGGGACGCTGCATACAGGCACTAAACTACTCATCACGACGCAGCGATGGCAGCGTGGAGTCCGTGCCCGACTCTCTTATCAGCGAGTACCACACACGCTCGGGGCGCAAGGTATACGATGGTGGCGGCATAGTTCCCGACTGCAAGATAGAGCCTCAATATGTCAGCCGCTTTGCTCTAACGCTATACGCCATGGGGTATCTGGAGGATTGGGCAGATGAGTATATGCGTCGTAACCACGATAAGAGTATAGATCTGCGCACATTCTCCATTACGGATGCCGACTACGACGATTTTAAGCGTTTCATAGCCGACAAGGATGTAGACTACGAGTCGGAGACACGCCGAGCATTGAGCCGCCTGAAAGAGGCTGTCCGCAACGACCTCTACGATGAGCAGCTAAACGGCATTATCGAGGAGCTTGAGAGATATATTCAGGATGATAAGATGTCGAACCTCGACACCTATCGGAACGAGATTGTCGAGGCCCTCAACACCGACATCATTATGCGCCACTACTACAATGGTGGAGCTGTAGAATACTCGGCATGCAAGGATGATACAGTAGCAGCGGCCATAGAGCTACTACTCGACAGCGAGGAGTACGAACGCATACTACGCGAGCAGGATTTGGAGATGCATTAATATACCCGCAAGATGAAGTTACCGAAGATCAACCTGAGCCGTGGGGTACTCTCCACACGCCGCAATACGATAGTTATAGCGGTGGGATTGGCATTGGCTGCACTATCGGTGCTATACACGTGGAACGTCTCGATGAATATGAAGCACGAGGATGAGGCTGCCATAGAGCAGTTGCGTCGTGATGAGCGTAACCAGGTGGAGATGTGGGAGGACATCCTGAAATCGACAAACATCGGCGGACATATGATATACAGCCCCGAGCTACTCAATAAACTCGCCGAGCATACCAACGTCCCAATGATCATCGCTGACGAGAGGCTTAACGTCTGGATCACAAATCTGCCACAAGAGGTGATTGCCGATAGCGAGCTGCTTCGTGAGCAGATAATGACCATGAGCGAGCATAACAAGCCTATCTCGGTAGCATCGGGTGTTATGAGTCGCACCATATTTACCATATACTACGGCACGACAGACTATGCTCATCTCATATCGAGTGCCCATAGCGAGGCCTTGACACTATTCCCCTACGTGCAGCTTATTATCATTGCAATTTTTGCCGCCTTCGCCTATATAGCCTTCTCCTCGACCAAACAGAACGAGCAAAACAGGGTGTGGGTAGGTCTTGCAAAGGAGACCGCACACCAGCTCGGCACACCCACCTCATCGCTACTCGGATGGGTGGAGTATCTGCGCAGCCAACCCGTAGACCAGCTCGCCGTGGAGGAGATGTCCAAGGATTTGGCACACCTGATGAAGATCGTAGACCGCTTCTCGAAAATCGGCTCTGAGACGCAGCTTACACCGATGAATATCAACGAGGTCGTAGGCGATACGGTTATGTACTTCCGTCGTCGCATACCCCGCCACGTGACCCTCAGCTACAACGGTCTTGCCATAGCACCTATCAGCGTACCTATCAACGCGGCACTCTTTGAGTGGGTTGTGGAGAATCTGATGAAGAACTCGCTTGATGCACTGCAAGGCCAAGGCTCGATAGATGTTGTCGTCGGCGAAAGCGACAAAGAGGTATATGTCGAGGTGAGCGATACGGGCAAGGGTATAGCCAAGAGCAACTGGACACGTATCTTCGAGCCGGGCTTTACTACCAAAACCCGAGGCTGGGGACTGGGACTGTCACTATCACGCCGTATAATAGAGGAGTATCACGGAGGCCGCATCGCGGTAGTACGCTCCGAACCGGGACGAGGCACAACCATACGTATAACACTCAAACGTCACTCCGACAATGAATAACAAGGTTATGACATACGACCCCCACTCCTTGCAGCGTAGTGCAGGCGAGTTCTACGGCAAGTCGTCGGAGAAGGGCGACGGGTATCCCGTTAGCGATGGGCAGTACCAGGAGTGCAGCTTGGAGGAGATGTATGGCAGCAACTCCTATGTCGTTGCGAGTCAGCCTACTGAACCTATCTTACCGACATTCTCGGCAGAGCCCACATTCCAGGCACTTGTCGCCGTGACGCTTATCGCATACCTATATATGATGTTTCGCTCGTGGGATTTTATTAGCTCGATGTGGAGCAATCGTCTTATCGGCAAAAGCGAACGTCGCATGGCCAACGAGGCCGGCACGATGCCTCTGCTACGCTTCAAGATTGCAGCAACACTGCTCGGCGGCGTATGCCTTGCACTTATAGGTGTCCGCCTTATCGAGGGCATCATCCCCACAGAGTCGATAGCCTCGATAGGCGACAAATCGCCACTCGTTCCATTGATTGCCATGTTTCTGGTTATGGTTGTTGTGGCATGGAACTATGCCTTTCACGAGATATGCAGTTGGGTAACGCGCTCCGATGCTGTCGAAGAACTTGCCTCGATAGGCTTTATGAACTTCGTGCGTAGCGTAGTTATCCTCTACCCCGTTATTGCCGTATGGCTTGTTGCCAAAGAGGATACGCTGTCGGCGATGAATGTGATTGTCAGCATATGCTCCTTATTGCTGTTTATTATATACTTAAAGGATACTTTTTTATTCTTTATCGAAAAAAAAATTCCAATTTTGCATTGGATTTTGTACCTTTGCACCGCAATTTTGCTGCCGCTCAGCTTCCTGGCCGTACTACTACCCGAGAAGTTAGGTTAGCCTATGCGCGTGCAATATGCTGAATATGAACTATTTGTATTACTATATGTGAGAGATTGGCAGTGTTACAACTGCCATTATGTGAGCTAAATTTTGATAAAGTAATAACCGCAAAGACCTTGAAAATTAATAAGATTTTGGTGTCACAGCCCAAGCCGGCTGTTATAGAAAAGTCGCCTTTTTACGAATTTTCTCAAAAAAATGAGCTTGCCATAGATTACAAGCCACTGATACGTGTCGTTGGTGTCTCGCTCAAGGAGTTTAGAGCACAACGTACCGAGATCCTCGAACACTCTACAATGATATTTTCGTCGCGTACTACTATCGACAGCTTCTTCCGCATCTGTGAGGAGGCTCGCATTACGGTACCCGAGACGATGAAGTATATATGTAATACCGAGGCCGTAGCACTATACTTGCAGAAGTATATCATATATCGTAAGCGTAAGATATCGTTTGCCGACGGTACATTCAACTCGTTACTCGAACTTATCGTAAAGCACAAGGACGAAAAGTTTATCCTCGCCCTTACCGAGCCATATAAGCCTGAGTTACCCGAGACGCTGTCGAAGCTCAAATTGAAGGTATCTCCCGTAGTCTTTGCCCGCACCATCGCCGCAGATATGAGCGATATGCGTCCCGAAGATTACGACATCATCGCCCTCTACTCGCCATCGGACGTAAAGGCTCTTGTAGAGAACTTCGACATAGCACGTCTGCCAATAGTTGCAACTTTTGGTGAGGCTACGCTACGTGCTGCCAAGGAGGCAGGACTTAGAGTGAAGGCATCGGCACCATCGCCCGAGGCACCATCTATGGTCAAGGCGTTGGATATCTACTGCCAGAAGCTTGCCGAAGGTCTGGAGGTAGAGGATGCCCAGGTTAAGGACAACCAGGATAAGGAGGAGTTCATACGTGCGCAGCAGAGCAAGTTGCAGAAAAAGACTCGTACACGCACTCCCAAGAAGAGTGTATAACACTGCTACGAACCTATGACAAAGTCGTATGCACTACCTAAGTCGGAGCGTCTTCACTCGCTCTCGGCACTACGCCGCCTCTTTACGGATGGCACATCGCACTTTGTCTATCCCTTCCGATATACGGTATACAGCACGAAGAGTACCACGGCAAGTGTCGAGGTGCTCTTCTCTGTTCCCAAAAGGTTTCACAAGCGGGCCAACAAGCGTAACCTGCTACGCCGACGCACCAAGGAGGCATACCGACTAAACAAACATCTGCTTGACGACTATCTATCGGCCTCGTGCCAAGATATAGATCTGGCCCTGGTCTACTCCACAAAGGATGTTCTACCCTATAAAACTATCGAAAATGCGATTTGCAGAATTTTGGCCGAGATTGCTAAGTCTAACTAAACGCACCTTAGCTCTACCACTCATAGCTTTGGTACGCATATATCAGCTCGCCATATCACCCCTGAAACCGCCTTCGTGTCGTTTTACGCCCACATGCTCGCAATATGCCATAGAAGCACTACGCAAGCACGGCGCAATAAAAGGGTTATACCTCACCATACGACGACTATTGCGTTGCCATCCTTGGGGAGGTAGCGGCTACGACCCCGTACCCTGATTTTGAGGTGTGGATTATTTTTTGTAATTTTACGTGTGGAAAATCATTAAAACCAAAATAGTATGACTGAGACAAAGAAGAATGGTATCGAGATACAACTCGACGAGCAGGTTGGTCAGGGTAACTACTGCAACTTAGCAATTATAGCACACTCGGCATCGGAGTTTATCATAGACTTTGCTACGGTGCTTCCCGGTCTGCCTAAGGCACGTGTCAAGAGCCGCGTGATACTCACTCCGGAGCATGCTAAGCGTCTGCTTATATCGCTACAAGAGAATATCACACGTTACGAAAGCAACGTAGGCAAGATTAACATTCCATCGAAGCAACCCGTTATCGACCCCTTCGGCCATAACAAGGGTAACGCATAGGACAAATATAAGAGAAGAGAGGGTGACTAAAAAGCAAATTAGTCACCCTCTCTTCGTATCGCGTTATCATCACACTAATCACGTAGTATATAGCGTGTCAGATGCGTAGCAGTTGTAGTAATACGGCCTACGCCACACGGCTCACAGCCGGTACTAGCGACCACCACAGCCTCGTCGGCAACGCCTCCAAGGGCCGTAAGACGAGGTCTTGCACTACGCTCGCCAACAACCACCGATGCAGGTATAGCCTGCGCCTTATCTGCGGCAAGCACCCTATCGTAGAGCTCACGAAGCTCATCTATCGGGCTCTTGGCATCTGCCGTAGCACACGTATACATACGGGCGATATTTCCGGGCGCTCCACTCATATCTACGGCATATGCCAATGCTGTCTGCACATGCTCCCACTCTGCCGTATAGAAGGTATAGGGGATGGCAACCTTACAATTGCGCCAATAACCGGTAGTAATACCCCACAACTCGGCATCGGGATATGACGTGGGGTTGGTACAATCATCCTGAAGCATCGTGGTAAAGAGCGAACGAGCACCATCCAAGTTATCGTACGACACAACGGTGATAGCCTTACCTCTTGTAGCTGCGGCATCCTTAAAAATCGTTCCTGCCTCCTCATCTCCTGAGTAGTAGCCAACAAGCTCAATGGTGGGAGTCACACTGCCCAACGACCCCGTAGTGGCCACACTATCGAAGGTGAAGCTACGCACGACGTGTCCCGTAGCATTGTCGAGCGTATAGATATATGCCATGAACTCGCTATCGGGCATAACGCCTGACACCTGAATTGTGTTACTTCCATTGTAGTAATATTGGTCAAGAACCTCAACTGCGGTGATGCTTGGATTAAAGTCCTTAGAGCCGGCATAGTAGTAGTCAAAGACCTCGTTCTCCATAGCTATAAACTCCTCCTCGACATACTCGTCACGCTCGACAACACCTACGACATAGTATATCGTGGGATCGCTTGACGTGATATTCATCGTAAAGCCGTAGGGCGAGATACTCGACGACGTTATGCCAAACTCCACATCTTCGTGGCTGCCGCCCTCCAACGTGCGGAAGGTGACCATCTCGGCATTAGTCGTTATACCTCCATCATAACCAAAGGCTATTATATAGTAGGATGTATCTGCCGCGGGCAACTTGAACTTATTTGCCCCCGAGTGCTCGACAGGCCCCTTGTCGTTGGCCATAAGCGACATTAAGCTACCCCACTGCTCGACAATACTGTGCATCATCTCATCGGCATCGGATACACCATCCCATGGTGCGACCAAAGCACAATACAGCTCATCGTTTTTCGAAGGCGTTATAGAGAAGCTGGCAGCCATAGGCTCTATATCCCAGACCTTGATGTCGAAGGTCATATCCGACTTGGGAGCATCCTCGGTTCTAAACTCACCATACACAGCATCGGTGGTTATGTATAATCCATCCTCGTCGAGCGATAATCCTGCTACAAGGTATACATAGTCGGTATTGGCATTAAGACCCTTAGCTTCGAGCGACAACGATCCGCTGAATATCAGAGCATCGATGACATCCTGCTGGCTGTATCCCTGGCCGAGAAGTCCGTTAATCTCCTCCTGGAAATAGATCGAGAAGAAGTACTCCTTGCTCCAACCCGCCTCCGAATTGGGGTCGGTATATTGGTCATAGAGCGACTTGGTGACACTGAACAGATGCCAGCTGATGCTCTCATCGTCGGGAACAACATCGAACGTAACACTATTATTAACGACCTTGGCGGCAACACTGAAACCACAATCCGAGATGGGGACACTAAGTGTGGTAAACGGCGTCTTAACGACAGCCGATGCCGCCTCATACCCACGTGCAGCATCAACGGCAAATACCAATAAGTAGTACTCCGTATCTACAACAAGGCCACTGAAGCTACCCTCAACCTTGCCCATATCACAAATATCGGCCATATACTCCTCGAAGGTAAGACCAAGGGATGCAGCCTCCTCTGTAATATCCTGATAAATGGTCGCTACAAGATATTCATCTTTGAGATATTCGTCGGCCGACTCCCTGTCCATAACAAATACCAGATAGGCGACATCCTCAACCGAAGGAGTTACCGTAAATGACATCCTGCTCTTGGACACCTCGTCTATCGACACCTCGAAACTTACAGCCTCGGGCGTGGGGTTAATCTGCCCACTATGCTCCTCACCTCGCTCACACGCCGCAAACATCAACGCAACGATTGAGATAAGCAACGCAAACAACCGTTTGAAATTTCTCATCATACTTATTTTTTAGGTTTATGTCGTAAAAATAGTAATTATTCTTATAAAATCAAAGAGGTAGCACCATATTTGGTCGCACATAAAAGCTATGGAGCATAAGTAAGTTACGATATATAAATATCAAAAAAAATGTGGCAGAAATGCGTACAATTAAAAATATATTCGTATTTTTGCAGAACAACGCTTTATTATGCAGCTACAATATTGTGTATTATGTTGATATACAGAATATTAACTGCAACTATGTTGAGATTATTATTAACCTAAGGGTAGCGGGCAAAAATCGCTACTCCCATAAAACTGATGGACGTATGAAGTCTGATATTGAAATTGCTCGTGAAACGAAGCTGAAAAATATTCGTGAGGTGGCAGCCGGCGTAGGCTTCCCCGACGAAGAGGTATTCAACTACGGCAAGTACATTGCCAAAATTCCTTATAAACTTATCGACGATAAGAAGGTAGCCAAGAGCCACCTTATCCTCGTTACGGCTATCACCGCAACCAAGGCCGGTGTAGGTAAGACTACGGTGAGCATTGGTCTGGGTATGGGCCTTAACCACATAGGCAAGAAGGCTATCATAGCACTGCGCGAGCCATCGCTCGGCCCATGCTTCGGCATGAAGGGTGGTGCTACGGGTGGCGGATATGCACAGGTACTCCCCTCGGAGGATATCAACCTCCACTTTACGGGTGACTTCCACGCTATCACCTCGGCCAACAACCTTATCGCAGCACTTTTGGACAACTACCTATACCACAACCGCTCAAAGCAGGTGGGCCTGAAGAAGGTTATGTGGCGTCGTGTACTCGATATGAACGACCGCTCGTTGCGTAATATCGTATCGGGCCTTGGCGGCTCGGCAAATGGCATACCTACGGAGACAGGTTTCGATATAACACCTGCATCCGAGATTATGGCTATCCTCTGCCTCGCGCGTAATATCGATGACCTCTATGCACGTATCGGCCGTATCGTTCTCGGCGTACGTTATGACGACACCCCATTTACGGTCAATGACCTCGGTGTGACAGGTGCAGTGGTAGCCCTGCTCAAAGATGCCATCAATCCTAACCTTGTGCAGACTACCGAGCATAATCCCGTTATTATCCATGGTGGTCCTTTCGCAAATATCGCTCATGGCTGTAACTCGGTGATAGCTACACGTATGGCTATGTCGTGGGCCGACTATACCGTTACCGAGGCAGGTTTCGGTGCCGACCTTGGCGCAGAGAAGTTCCTCGACATCAAGTGCCGTCAGGCCGGTCTTAAACCCGACCTTACCGTGTTGGTAGCCTCGACACTTGCGTTGAAGATGCACGGTGGTGTTCCCGAGACGGAGATAAAGTTGCCTAATGCCGAGGGCTTGCAGCAGGGCTTCGCCAACCTCGACCGCCATGTTGCCAACTTAAAGAAGTTCGGACAGACCGTCCTTGTATGCTTCAACCGCTTTGCCAGCGATACCGACGATGAGATTGCAATGGTCATCGACCACTGCGAGAAGCTCGGTGTACGCTGCGTTATCAACAACGCCTATGCCGAGGGCGGTGCAGGTGCTGCAGAGCTGGCACAGGCTGCCGTAGAGCTTATCGAGACAGAGCCTTCTGCCCCTATCAACTACGCCTACAACCTCGAAGACAGCCTTAAAGAGAAGATTACGAAGGTTGCCAAGAATATCTATGGCGCAGGCTCGGTGGTATTCGGTCCACGTGCGCAGAAGGAGATTGCTCTGCTCGAGAAGTGGGGAATGGGTAACCTGCCGGTATGTATCGCCAAAACACAGTTCTCGTTCAGTGCCGATGCCAAGCGTTATGGCAGCGTCGAGGGCTTCGAGATCAACATCAAGGATATAGAGCTTAATGCCGGTAGTGGCTTTGTGGTAGCTCTTGCAGGTGATATTATGCGTATGCCGGGTCTTAGCAAGACCCCTCAGGCCGGCAATATCCACCTTGCTGAGGATGGTAATGTAGAGGGTATAGTTTAACCCCTGCGACTATAAACGATAGAGGGACTAATCCGTGTGGTTAGTCCCTTTTGTTGTGTGTGTGGCGGGGGCAGGGATTTTGTGTTGCAGGGCGAAGCCCTGCCACTGCGAAGCAGTGTGGGTTAGATGGGTTAAATGGGTCCAATGGGTCAGATGGGGATTTTTTCCACAGAACCCACTGAACCCACTGAACCCACTGAACCCACTGAACCCACTGAACCCATAGAACCCATATAACCCACTGAACCCACAACACTCGGGATAATCAGCGGTTAAACCCTAATTTTTGTCAGAAGGGGTTAGCTGTGGCCTCGATTAAGAGATTGCCCCGGATGGATAGTACCCAGCGTACATTCCATTCGGGGCAATGATTGAGAGGTCGCAGATGACCCCTTATCACAAAAATCTCAATCAGCGGTAAGACCCCAATTTTTGTCAGAGCGGTGCAGTAGTGGCGCTGACACGAGAAAGGGCGGATGGGACATACTAAGCGTATTTCCCATTCGCCCTTTGGACTGAAGCGTCGCTAATGCGCCGCTATCACAAAAATTATAGGTTTAGCTTCTTACGAATATCCTTTGGTATAGCATTCTTGTGAACAACAATGTTCATAGTCTTATAGCGCACGAATGCCTTTGATGCATACCAGATACCCTTATATGTACCGGCCTCACCCCATGAGTTCTTAACCATGTAGTACTCTACGCCATTCTGATCCTTAGCGATACCGTAGATCTGCATACCGTGATCATCGGTAGTCTCCCAATTATCATAAGCGAGCTGACGCTCCTCCTGAGTACACCACTTCTGAGCCGATGGCTTAGGAGTATTCTTCTTCTCCTCCTCTGTAAGGTTGAGCCACTTTGCCATATCCGAGCCCTGAAGGTCGGCACTTGCTGACTCGTCAGGAAGCACAGCTGTACCCATACGAGTAAAGCCCTTCTCGCTAACATCGCTACCCCATGCAATAGTGTAGCCCTCCATAATAGCATTGTCGAATACCTCCATCAACTCGTCGATAGGGAGGTTATACGACTGTGCCCAGCGCCAGTTATCTTGAATCTCAAGGATGAATGGCTCGTAGAAGGGGTGGTGTGTGTAAGAGGTCAATGACACATAGTCAGAGGCATTCAAGCCCAATGACTCATAGAATGACTTTGGAGTATACTCCTTACCGTTATAGGTGAATGACTCGGGACGCTCACCAAGATAGATGTCGTGGATAGCCTCAATAGCCTGCTTCCATAGTGGCTGACCATCGGGGCTGAGCTGCAAGCTGCGGTGTCTGCCCTTAGCAATAGCTGCTACAACAGCATCGCTAACAGCCGAAAGCTCGTTGTGGTTGCTCAACTCCTTACCATACATTACACCGGGACGCATCTCAGCCTCGGGAACAAGACCAAAGGCCTCCATACCGTAGATAACATCGTAGAATGAGCCGCCCTGCGAGAAAGATACATCGCCGTGTGTACGCACTGCCTTGTCGGCACGGTCAAGATAGGTGTTGTGAACGAGATACATCTCAGAGAAGTCGAACTCACCCTTGCCCATACGCAAAAGCTCCGACTCGATGAATGCCAATGACGAATAGCACCAGCAAGTACCAGCCTGATTCTGATTCTTGATGCTCGTAATAGGATTCTCCTTTACTACGGTAAACTCAAGAGTGGTCTCCTCCTGAGCCATAGCACCTGTCGCCATAATGATAGCGAGTGCCAAACCAAAGATTTTCTTCATAGTTAAATTGTTTTAGGTAAATGTTATATTCTGTTTAATGTTGTTACTTCTTAGCCTTAGCCACGATACGCTGACACTCCGCATAGGATATGCTATCTACCTTAACACCCTTAGGCAGACGGTAGTTCTTGCCGTTGTATGCTATATATGGGCCATAGACACCTGTCTTGATGACCATCGAGGCATCCTCCTCGAAGAGACGTAGCGGCGTGGCTGCCACCTGCTGCTTGGCACTATTCTCGCGTAGCAATGCTTCGGCACGTTCGCGTGTGATGGTGTATGGGTCGTCACCCTTACCCAGCGAGGCGAAGGTCTTGCCGTGACGCACATATGGGCCAAACTTACCAATACCCACCATCAGTGCCTCGCCATCCAACTCGCCGAGGTTGCGAGGCAAGGCAAAGAGTTCGAGGGCCTCCTCCAACGTTATAGACTCGATGAGCTGTCCCTTTTTAAGCGAGGCAAACTGCGCCTTGCTGCTATCCTCGCCGACGAGTTCCACCATAGGACCATAGCGTCCTATACGCGCTCTTACCGTAAGGCCGGTCTTGGGATCTATACCCAGCACTCGTGCAGACTGATAACCACGCTCATTCTGCGTACCTATGGCGGCATCTACAAGCGTGTGGAAGGGGTTGTAGAAGTCGCTAATCATCTTAGTCCACGTGATATCGCCATCGGCAACACGGTCGAACTCCTTCTCGACATTTGCCGTGAAGTGGTAGTCCATAATCGAGGCGAACTGCGATTCGAGATAGTCGTTTACGACCATACCTATATCCGTAGGGGCAAGACGGTTCTTCTCCTTACCATAGCTCTCGGTAATCATCTTCTCGCTGAGTTTATCGCCCACAAGCGTTATCTGCAACGTCTGACGCTTTTGTCCCTCCTTGTTCTGCTTTACGACATAGCCACGATTGATAATCGTGGTAATGGTAGGTGCATAGGTTGAAGGACGGCCTATACCCAGCTCTTCAAGACGCTTGACAAGAGCGGCCTCGTTATAGCGCACGGGAGCTTGTGTATATCGCTCCGAGGCTACTATATTTACATACTCCACCTCATCGCCAACACACATCTTGGGCAATATTCCGCCATCGCCCTCATTTTGAGCATCCTCATCTACACTCTCGGAGTAGAGGCGCATAAAGCCGTCGAAACGCACCACCTCGCCCGTAGCCACGAACTGCTCCTTATGTCCCGAAACCTCGATAATAACCTGCGTGCGGTCGAGTTCCGCCGGCACCATCTGCGATGCTACGGTACGCTTCCAAATAAGGTCGTACAGACGCTTCTCTGCGGCCGTTCCCTCAATCTCGTGACGTTCAATATAGGAAGGACGTATAGCCTCGTGTGCCTCCTGCGCACCCTTAGACTTGGTCTTGAAGTTATGCGGATATGAATATTTGGCACCAAAAAGGCGGGTTACCTCATTCTTACACTGCGTGATAGCCATCTGCGAGAGATTTACCGAGTCGGTACGCATATAGGTAATAAGACCTTGCTCGTACAGCTTCTGCGCTACGGACATCGTCTGCGACACGCTCATACCGAGTCTACGGCTGGCCTCCTGCTGCAAGGTAGAGGTGGTAAACGGAGGTGCAGCATAACGCTGTACCGGCTTCTCCTCGGCCTTGATGACACTAAACTTCTGCCCGATACACTCCTTGAGGAACTGCTCGGCATCCTCCCTGCGCTCGAAGAGTTGCGATAGCGTAGCCTTGAAGAGCGTTTTCGACTCATCGCCGGCAGCATAGAACTGCGCTACAACTCGATACTGAGCAACACTCTTAAAGGCGATTATGTCGCGCTCCCTCTCAACGATAAGGCGCACGGCAACGCTCTGCACACGGCCGGCCGAGAGTGCCGGACGCACCTTCTTCCATAGTACGGGCGACAGCTCAAAGCCTACCAAACGGTCTAAGACACGACGCGCCTGCTGTGCATTGACCAGATTCATGTCGATGGTACGAGGATTCTCAATGGCCGCGAGTATAGCACGCTGCGTAATCTCGTGAAAGACAATACGCTTAGTACGGTCAATAGGAAGATTAAGCACCTTTGCCAGGTGCCACGCGATGGCCTCTCCCTCGCGGTCCTCATCGGATGCCAACCATACGGTCTTAGCCTCACGTGACAGACGTGCAAGTTCGTCCACTATCTTACGCTTATCCTCCGGAATCTCGTATATTGGTTCGAAATCGTTATCCAGATTTATACCAAGTCCCTTCTTAGCCAAGTCGCGTATATGGCCAAAACTCGATTTGACCATATAGCCCTTGCCAAGAAATCTCTCGATAGTCTTAGCCTTGGCCGGAGACTCTACAATAACTAAATTTTCCTGCATCACAATATATTCGTTATACATATAGCAAAACCTAAGTATTGGGACTTAGGTTTGCTCGTACGTCTATTTATCACACATAAACTATTATTTTACAACAGTATATGTCATTTCCAACTTAATCGGCGCGCTGTTACGCACACCATCTATCTCGCCATCCGAGCCGATAACCGCCTGTCGCTTGAAGCCAAAGAGCGAATAGGCATCCGGAGCCAAATATATGCGGCGATACTCCACCAGCGACTCCTCGTCGGGGGTGTAGCCTGGCGAGAACATATCCAACTTAACCCTACCACTATCGTCACAATTAGAGGCTGCGGCGTGCAGCAACGACTGCACGAAGCTCGAGATATTCATCGTATAGCATGCCAACGAGCGGTTAAGCTCGCCACCATATGCAAGCGTATGGCTCGACTCGGCGGTATAGATATAGTCCGAGATAGCCGTCTTTGTTGCATAGTTCGTGTACATACCCATACGCGACATCGAACTATCCATAAGCGGAGTGATAACCATAGGGTCGAGCGACGTATAGTCGTAGCTCGAATTTTCCAAATAGATGGTAAGCAATGCCTGGTTGATGGCAACCACAGCATCCTCATTCTCGTGTGCCAAATCTGCCAACGACTGTATAAACTCATCGCTGAAACTTATCTCCGTAACGACACCACCCATGCCATCGACATAACCCATAAGTACCTCTTCGCCACCGGCAACAACATACTCACCGTTGTTCTTCTCCACGTCGTACAACGTAACCTTTGAGTAGTCGTGCTCCACACGGTTTATCGACACATTGCCGGCCTCTAAGTCGTAGTCGTAGTTATTGGGATTGAGGTAGAAGTTGTATACCATATAGGTAGTATCACGGATAATGGTAGGATCCTCCACATAACGATCTCGCGAATAGAGTATCATCGAGGTACTCTCCAAGTTGGTGGCATAGACCGCACCACGCCCCTCGGGCTGCTCCTCGGCAGGCATGATATATACGCCACGCACCTGCTCTACGAAGGCCTCTTCGTTACCTATGACATACAACTCATCCTTATCGAGGGCAAAGCCATCGTTGGCATCCAAATCGGTAAGGAACATCAGGCGCGAGATATAGTCACGTGTGGCAGGTGTCTCCTGCAAGCGCACGGCACGCTCCTCGGGAGCCTCTATATCGCCTACATAGACACCACGCTGCTGATCGGGGAAGTCAAAGACAAAAATCGGCTCGCTGGAGATATAGGGCGTAGGATCAAAGTTTATGTAGAATGAGGTATCCTGCGACTGCTTGATATATTCGTTAGAGGTAATTTCGTAGACCTCAAAACGCTGCGAGCGTGTGGTATCGCCATGAAAGTCCGTAACATACAACGACAGCTCCATAGAGTCGAAGATGGGACGATAACCCCAGCCACGATCCTCGTTAAGGCTCAAGCTGAACAGCAACTGCGACATGAAGCCGGCGCGACGTGTACCAAACGTGTCGCTTGCCTCACAGCCGAAATAGCCCATGCCGAGATTTGCCGAGGCGATGGAGTCTGTGATGTATAGTCGGGTGGAGCTAAGGCGACAAGCAGAATTGTCACTACCGCCATCACGCATCTGGCCAAGCTCATACACCCTACGACGAAGCTCCATACTCTGGTTCGAGGGAATAAACTCCGAACCCAAGGTATAGTCTACGTCGGTAGTACAGCTCACCACCGAGAGTGATATGGTAAGTATAATTGCTAAAAGCCTCAACACACGGCTACAACTCATCATAGAATCTCTTATAGTTATCGAAAATCTCCTTCTCCTCACCTGCCTGATACTCCAAGACCTTCTTGCCCTTGCTGCGAGCATACTCCACAAGCGAGCTATCAGCATCGGCCGAGGTTACAACAACACCATCGGCATAATCAATAACGTAACGATATAGATTTTCGTATGACGGAGTCTCCAAAATCTTCATATTGCTATCCATAATACCCTCGCCTTCGAGCTTCTGCTTGAAATCGTCGGCAAGCGTACCATCAAACCTATCTCCCGTAAGCGATAGCACTATTTTGAGATCACGGAAGAGCGGATCGTCGTAGAATACTCGCTTCAGATACATAGGAACTATCGCCGAGAACCAACCGTGACAATGCACGATGGTTGGCGACCAGCGTAACTTCTTGACTGTCTCGAGCATACCACGTGCGAAGAATATCGCTCTATCGTCGTTATCCTCGAAGAACTTACCCTCGGCATCATGCAACACGGCACGACGTGAGAAGTAGTCGTCGTTATCGATAAAATATATCTGGATACGTGCCGACGGGATAGAGGCGACCTTAATGATTAGCTGATGGTCGTTATCGTTGATAATAAGGTTCATACCCGACAGACGGATAACCTCATGCAGCTGGTTTCTACGCTCGTTGATACATCCGTAGCGAGGCATAAAGGTGCGCACCTCGCAACCACGCTCCTGCATCTGACGCGCAAGCTCCAAGCTAAGCTTCGAGAGCTCGTTTTCGGGCAGATAGGGAGAAATCTCCTGACAGACGTACAATATTTTGTTTGTTGCCATAACTTTTCGGTTTGCTACTGCAAAGATACAAAAAATTTTCTACAAAATTAACATCGCATCACCGTATGTACCAAAACGGTATCCCTCCTTGCGTGCTATGTCATAAGCCTCCATAACCATATCGTAGCCACCATAGGCCGCAACCATCATAAGCTGTGTAGAGTATGGAAGATGGAAGTTCGAAACAAAAGCATCTGCCGACGAGAACTGGTAGGGGTGGAAGATAAACTTATTTGTCCAGCCCTCCATAGGTTTGAGCATACCGCCCACAGATACCGCCGTCTCCATAGCGCGCATAACGGTAGTGCCGATGGCTACCACCTTACGACCCTCTCGCTTCGCGGTGTTGATACGCTCAACAGCCTCGGGAGTGACGACAAACTGCTCGGAGTCCATCTTGTGCTTCGACAAATCCTCGACATCCACCGTACGGAAGTTACCCAAGCCCACATGAAGTGTGATAAACGTCGAGTCTATACCCTTGATTTCCATACGCTTCAAGAGATGCTTCGAGAAGTGAAGACCCGCCGTAGGAGCTGCCACAGCACCCTCGTTCTTGGCATAGATAGTCTGATACCACTCCTCATCCTCGGGCTCGACCTTCTCTCTTACCCAACGGGGCAGAGGTGTCTCACCGAGGTTATACAACGCCTCCTTGAACTCCTCGTACGAGCCATCGAAGAGAAAACGCAAGGTACGACCACGAGAGGTTGTATTGTCTATAACCTCAGCTCCCATAAGCTCATCATCGCCAAAGAAGAGCTTATTGCCGATACGTATCTTACGAGCCGGGTCTACCAATACATCCCACAAGCGCAACTCACGATTAAGCTCTCGCAGAAGAAATATCTCGATATCGGCACCGGTCTTCTCCTTGCAGCCTTGCAGACGTGCCGGAAAGACCTTCGTGTCGTTGAAGACAAACATATCCTTCTCGTCGAAATACTCTATAATATCCTTAAAGATGCGATGCTCTATTTCGCCGGTGCTGCGATGTAACACCATAAGACGGGCATCGTCGCGATTGATCGTAGGATACTTGGCAATCATATCCTGCGAAAACTCGTAACCATACTGCGATAGCTTCATATAGCTCTATATTTTCAAAAAAATGTGTAACAATTATTTATAATACGCAAAAGAGTCTATTTTGTTTCACACTCTTGCAGTTTTTCCATAAAATTTTCGAGTGTATGGGCCCTTTCCACAATAAAACCGCCACTGCGAGTACGTCGCAACGAGCTGAGATATGCGCCGCTGTTAAGTGCCTCGCCTATCTCGAAGGCCAGCGAACGGATGTAGGTTCCCTTGCTACACTCCACTCTGATCTTGATGCGTGGCAGGTCGTACTCCAACAGCTCCATGGCGTATATATTTATCTTGGCGCGTTTCAGCTCCACCTCCTCACCTGCACGTGCAAACTCGTAGGCTCTGACACCCGACACCTTCTTCGCCGAATAGAGCGGGGGCAACTGCTCGCGCTCACCCGTAAGCGAGCGTAACGCCTCCTCGACACTATCGCGCGTGATATGCTCTGTGGGGTAGTGCCTATCCACCTCGTGCTCCATATCGCCACTCGGCGTGGTGGCACCAAGTATCAACTCTGCGATATACTCCTTCTGCTCGGCCTGCAACTGCTCCACCATCTTCGTAGCACGGCCTATACATACTATAAGTATACCCGTAGCCAGCGGATCGAGCGTGCCGGCGTGACCTATCTTAATCTTGGGATAGCCACACTTACGCAGCTGAAACTTTATCTTACGTACAACATCTGCCGATGTCCACTCATAGGGCTTATCGATAATGGCGATATACCCTTCTGTAAACTCGACACCTTTCAGTGTAAACTCCTCCATCTTCTTGACGCTAAATTTGGATTAGATAAAATATGAGGTTATTGCCACCACACCGACAACCGCACAATATAGAGCAAACCATATCAACTTACCGCGCTTGACAATGTTTATCATAAAGCGACAAGCCAGGCATCCCACTACAAATGCCGAGATAAAGCCCGCAACAAGTGGCATAACACCTATATCGGCAATGGCAATACCACCATCTACCATATCGAGCAGTGTCTGTCCCATAATCGGTGCCAACACCATAAGGAATGAGAAGGTGGCCACCGCCGACTTCTCGTTACCGAGCAACAAACCGGTGGCGATAGTCGTTCCCGAACGCGATAGGCCGGGCATCGAGGCTACGGCCTGCGACAGACCAATTATAAAGGCATCACGATAAGATATATCCTGCTTAGAGCGGGGATGTGCATAGTAGGCGAACGATAGCAGTGCGGATGTAAGCAACAGCATAGCACCCACCACAACCATTATATACTCCGAGGCCAACAGCGCATCGAGTTGCTCCATACACAACATTCCGACAATGCCGATAGGTATCATCGAAATAATGAGCTTGATGGCATAACGCTTCTCATCGTTCATACCTCGCGAGAATAGACCTCGAAGCAGCCACCATATCTCGCTCCACAGCACCACGATAGTACTCAGCACCGTGGCGGCATGCAGCGTGACATCGAAGGTCAGATTCTCCTCCAACTCCACACCCAACAGCTCCTTGACGAGTTGCAGATGACCGCTACTCGACACCGGCAGAAACTCAGTAATGCCCTGCACGGCACCCAGAATTACCGACTCTAAAATATCCATACGTCGCAACCCTTTCTATTCATCCCCCTTATCTTCGGAGAAGCGTTTCATAATGGCATATATCTCGAAGGCGAAGCCCGCGATAACGACTATCGGGGCAAGCGTGATGCGTCGAAACGAGAATATCGACTCGTCGAAATCGGTCACCGTATGTTCGCCGCCTCCCGACATCAACACAAAGCCAACTACAATAATCACCACACCGACCAACATCAGCAGGTAGTTTTTACGCGAAAAGGGCATACGCTCCCCGCCGCCATTTTGCTTATTATTCTCGGCCATAAGCTAATGATTAATATAAATGTATCTTATTGGATTTCATATTTACAAACTTATTCACAGCCAATGCACTGAACACCAGCGTAATAAGCATACCCATAACCAACATCGCACCGACGATGATACCGACCTCACGGTAGGGCAACATGGCGATACCCTGAGGCGTAAACCGCTCCACGCCATATACAGTAAGCAGCACCAGAATGGCAGATACGATGCCTGCCACGAAACCCTGTTTTAGTGCCGTACCCAGCAGTGGTCGCATAATATACCACTTCGTGGCACCCACCAGCTTCATGGTATTGATAAGGTATCGTTTGGTGTATATTGCCAGGCGCACCGTATTGTTAAGCAGCAGTATGGAGATAAGCAGCAGCACCGCAAAGAAGATAAGCATAGCCCAACTTACGTGTGTAATAGAGCGGTGCATGCTCTCCAAAATCTCGATGGGCGGAACAGATACATATACCACACCTTCGAGTCCCTCTACCGCCTTAACCAACATATCGACACCATCGCGCGTGGAGTACTCGCCGAGGAGCATCGCCTCGTAGCTGTCGTACAACGGGTTATCGTCGAGAAGTTCGGTTATATCCAACTCGAACTGTCGCAAGAACTCCTCGTCACGGAGCTTATCATCCTGGCCGGAATAGCTCACCGAGCTACATATTCCCGTAGCCTCGATAGCCTCCTTAACGATAGCGCGTCCACTCTCATCGAGGTCATCTGCGACCTCCACCGACACCACAACATTCTCTCTCAGCGACGATGCTGCCGAGAGGGCCGAAAGAGTTACATAGCTTACAGCACCCAGCATATAGAGTACCAATGCGATGCTTACCGTAGATATTGTATACGACCTACGCACCTTACGTCGTAGTCGTCGCTCCTTGTTACTTTCCATATTTACACCTATTCTGACTCTTTTTTACATCTTTTCTTACAACCACACGCCACAACGACAAGCATCGCCACAACGGATAGCAGTATGAGCCACGACGCTATGGCCATTATCGTCGATATTGTGTTCCACGCGGGAGCTCTAAACCTCCACTCCACGATATGCTCTCCTGCCGGCAGCTCCATGGCTCGCAACAGGTAGTCGGCCATAAAATAGTCTGCCGGCTGACCATCGACATATGCACTCCATCCATCCTCGAAGTATATCTCCGAGAATACAACAAGAGAGCTATGCGTTGCGCTATACTCATATTTCAGATAGTTTGGCGCATACTCCACCAGATTGATACTTCCCGTAACGTCATAGCTCTCGGCCGACAGCTGCGTCTTGTCAGGCACAACGGCATAGCGACGCAGTTCCACCTCGGCAAGGGCATCCAGCTCCTCACGAGGTGTCGCATAACGCCTTACACCCTCGACAAACCATGCAGCACCAAAGGGCTCTGCACCGATAAACTCTTCGAGGCTGACAGCCTTGCCCTCATCTATGACATATCGTATGTTGAGTGCCGAAAGCACGTCAGGTGTGAAGCCTTTGAGATGTCTATCTATAAGCTCCTGATAGCGACCCAGCTTTGCACCATGATAGCCACCTACCGAGCGATGGAAATAGGAAGCACGCGCACTATTGAACGGGTCTTGCGACAGGTCCATAACACGATATCCAAGCTCCTTATCCTCCATTATCTGTCGGTCGGCAGCCGTAGGCATCACCTCGACGGGAGCTCTTTCAAACCACTTCTCCTCGCCCATATAACGTCTATCGACACCTGCAATATCGACGATGGCGAGAGTAGCGGCCGCAGCCAGCATCGCACCTTTAATCCACACCTCGCCGCCACGCTCCTTAAAGCGCACATAGAGCATAAGGGCAGCTGCCGTGAGCAGGATATATATCGTCGAACGCAGAGCATCGCCAAGGGCAGCACCGCGACGTGCATCGAGAGCCGCCTCGCGCAACTGCTCCACCCATAGAGCATCGCCCAGCTCGTCGTATATACCCTTCACCCCATAGTCTGCCACAAGTAACATAACACCAATGACCGCAATCAGAGCACCCGCGGCTATCATTATGCGACGACGCAGAACACGGCCATCGAGCGTCGTCTGCCACAACTCCCATAGAGCCATAGTTGCCATAAGTGCTTCGCTCCACTCCACGACAACCAATGCCATAGAGACCGTACGGAAATTATCGTACCCGGGAAGCAGGTCGTACATAATCTCATAGAGGCCCATAAAGTTAGCTCCCCACGCCAAGAGCAGCGCAAAGAGCGATACCGCCACCATCCACCACCTGTTGCGCGACGATGTGAGCATCGCGCCGAGCAACGACAAGAGTATCAGTGCTGCACCCAGATAGGTTGGACCTGCGGTATAGGGCTGTCCGCCCCAATAGTTCGAAGCATATTTCGAAGCTATGTTATTGCGCGTCTGGTAGAGGTAGTATACCTCCTCAAGCAGTCGCTCGTCGCCCGCATCCAACCAATACTCGACATCGCGTCGCGACAGCTCGGGCATCTGCTCACGCAGCAGCTCGGTGAGGTCATCCACAGCCTCGCCAAACATCGCCTCCTGAGCACCCCGACTCTGTAATATGGCGATAGCATCATCGTTGTAATCGCCCGACCACGCACCGACATAATCAGGAACAAGCATATTGCCACTCTCCAAGATGCCGTAGCTCCACGCCGTGTTATAGGCAATCTTCTCTTGTCGTGCCAGCTCAGCATCGACAACCTCCGAGTTGGCACGCGTAGTGTAGCGTTGGTGTTTCATCGTATACCACAGTGGCGCGATATTGGAACATAGAGCAAGAGCAGCGGCACATGCCAACAGCATAGTGCGCGAGAAGAAGCCCTTCAAGCTCTTATCCCTATATGCAAACCACAACTCATTGAGCCACAATGCCACGCAGACCAACAAGAAGTAGTATGTTATCTGAGGGTGATTCGCCCCCAGCTCCAACGAGCCGAAGAGAGCTGCAAGCGCAGCTCCCACCCACATATTGCGGCGCAAGGCATACCATACCGATGCTACGAGCGGTGGTGCGTAGACCAGGGCCCACATCTTTGTTATGTGTCCGGCATCGATGATAAGGAAGAAGTAGGTGGATAGTCCGTAGGCAAGTCCTGCAATGATACCTATCCACGGATTTACACCCATAAGAACAGCGGACAGCATCATCAGCAACATGGCAAAGAGTGTCATATTCATCGGCGACGCTACGCACTTGACAATCTGTCCCACGCTATTTTTCACCTCCTGCTCCGGATAGCTGACATCGATAAGATATGCCGGCATTCCCGAGAACATAGCTCCCGTCCACTGCGGATCTTCGCCCGTGGCCTCACGGTGTTCACGAATGTCACGCGACATACCGCCATACTGCGTGATATCGCCCTGACCAAGCGACTTACCCTCGTATTGCGGAGCATAGAAGAGATAAGAGAGCGACCAAAAGGCGACAACACCCACCAGCCACGGAGCTATCTTTCGAGCAATACCGCTCACACTCCATGAGCTACATATATCTTTGTTCGTAGACATACAGACTATACAAAAAATTATCGGCCAAAGTTACGAAAAAAGGTCGGAATAATCAATGCTTTCGCATCTTTTTACATCAATATATGGCCCAAACCATACAAATGCCGTCACAAAATAAAGCAACCCCAAGAGTTTCTCATTCAAACTCTTGGGGTTGCCAACCTGTTGCGGCGCAGATAACGGTTAGAAATCGTCGTCCGAGCTCTCATCCGACACGTTGTCGGCGAGTTCATCCGCACCCTTGATATCGTCATCATCGTAGTAGGCCTCGTCGGCATCATCCGCACCGTCATCAACCTTAACATCAATCTTCACCAAATAATATGTGTCATCCGTCTCGTAAGGAACAACATAGAAGAATGAGCCATCGGGTTTGTCGATGCGCATCATAACCTCCGTAAAGCCAAGCGGATAGAGCGCCTTGACTGCTGCCTGCTGCTCCGGCGTCAGATTGTGAAAACTTGTAACTAAACGTTTCTTCTTGTTATCAGTAGCCATAATCTAATAATTCTTTCTACACCAAATAGTGCCCTAAACTTATTCTCAAATTTTCCGCAAATGTAAACACAATTTAATAATGTGCAAACATTGAGCAATATTTTTTTTATTTTTTGAAATTTTCTTCGTCGTTCCAAACAAATTGTGTACCTTTACACGGATAAATATACGTTTATGACTGTATGAGCCAAAATGACGATATAAAACGTATGCGGGAGTTGGAGAAACTCCTTGACCACTACAATTATATGTACTATGTCGAAAGCGTGTCGGAAGTTTCCGACTTCGAATTCGACACCCTGCTGCGTGAGTTGCAAGAACTCGAGGCGAAATACCCCGACCAGGCAGATAACAACTCACCCACAAAACGTGTGGGTAGCGACATCACCACCGCCTTCAACACCGTGGAGCACCGCTTTGCCATGCAGTCGCTCGCCAACACCTACTCCTCGGAGGAGCTGGGCGAATGGATAGACCGCACGGTAGGCGAGGTAGGCGAGGTGGAGTTTGTTTGCGAACTCAAATTCGATGGCACGGCAATATCGCTCACCTACGAAAATGGAGCATTGCTACGTGCCGTGACACGCGGCGACGGCCGACGTGGTGACGATGTAACCAACAATGTGCGCACCATAGGCTCGGTACCTTTGCGACTGCGAGGCGAGGGCTATCCCCCACTCTTCGAGATACGCGGAGAGATTATTATGCCCTACGCATCGTTTGAACGCCTCAACCGTGAGCGCGAAGCTGCGGGCGACACACTCCTTGCCAATCCACGCAATGCAGCATCGGGAACACTCAAACTGCAATCCTCGCAAGAGGTGGCACGCCGAGGTCTGGACTGCACGCTATATCAACTTGCCGGCGAAGGGCTACCCTACACCTCGCACTGGCAGAATCTGGAGGCTGCACGCAGCTGGGGATTTAAGATCTCGGAGCATAGACGCATCTGCCGCAGCAAGGCTCAGGTCGAGGAGTTTATAGCATATTGGGACGATGCCCGCAAGGAGTTACCCTACGCCACCGATGGCGTGGTAATCAAGGTCAATAGCTATGCCCATCAGCGCACACTCGGCTCTACGGCCAAAGCACCACGCTGGGCCGTAGCCTATAAGTTTCAGGCCGAGAAGGCCCTTACGGAGCTGCTCAGCATAGACTTTCAGGTGGGACGCACGGGAGCTATAACCCCCGTTGCCAACCTCTCACCCGTACACCTCGCAGGAACGGTTGTAAAGCGAGCATCGCTGCACAATGCCGAACAGATAGCACTCCTTGACATACGCATAGGCGATCAGGTATATGTGGAGAAAGGTGGCGAGATAATACCCAAGATTACAGGCGTGGAGCTATCTGAGCGACCAGCCGACAGCAAGCCTTTTGAGTATATAACACACTGCCCGGAGTGCGGCTCGAAGCTGGTGCGCTACGAGGGCGAAGCCAAACACTACTGCCCCAATGCCAGCGGCTGCCCGCCTCAGATTATCGGGCGTATAGTACACTTCGTCGGGCGCAAGGCGATGGACATCGAGGGACTTGGCGGCGAGACCATAGAGCTGCTATGGCAGAACGATATGCTCAAAGATATATCCGATATATACCACCTCGACCCGATAGCATTGGCATCGTTGCCCCGTCTTGGCGAGAGGTCGGCAGCCAACATCTTAGAGGGTATACGTCGCTCGAAGGATATAGCTTTCGAGAGGGTGCTGTTTGCCTTGGGCATACGTTTCGTGGGCGAGACCACGGCCAAGTATCTTGCATCGCACTTCCTATCGCTCGACGCCATTGCCTCGGCATCACGTGAAGAGCTTACCGAGGCTGAGGAGGTGGGCGAGAAGATTGCCGATGCCATTGTCGAGTACTTTGCCGACGAGAAGAACCGCACGATTATAGAGCGTCTGCGCAGTGCCGGTTTGAAGTTCGAGGCGGAGCAGAAGGTGCAGACATCGAATATCCTCGCAGGTAAGAATATTGTCATCTCGGGCAAGTTTGAGGGACGCTCACGCGACGACATGAAGGCCTTGGTCGAGGAGCATGGCGGACGTAACCTCGCAGCGGTATCGGCCAACGTCGATTTCATCGTTGCGGGCGAGAATATGGGACCTGCCAAGCTGCAAAAGGCCGAGAAGCTCGGCATACGCATACTTAACGAAGCGGAGTTTATGGATATGTTGGCAGGCGAGGCAAAATCCTCGGATATGACCGACACCGCACAATCGGAGCAGGTTGCAACACATACGGAGCAGACACCCATACAGGGTAGGCTTTTTTAATAATGACGAGTAAAACAACAGAGATATGATACAGGAGAAATTAAGGGGTGTGGGTGTAGCACTTATAACACCTTTTAACGATTATGAGATTGACTATGATGCTCTCAGTCGTATGATTGAGCGTGTCATAGAGGGTGGCGTGGACTATATCGTGGCTCTCGGCTCTACGGCCGAGACGGCAACACTATCGCAGACGGAGCGTCAGGCGGTATTGCGCTTTGTCGTGGAACGTGCAGCAGGACGTGTGCCCATCGTAGCGGGTATGGGTAGCAACGACACGCGCGCACTCTGCACACAGCTACGCAGCTACGACCTCAGCGGCACGTCAGCAATACTTAGCGTCGTACCCTACTACAACAAACCTTCGCAGGAGGGTATATACCGCCACTACATGGCCGTAGCCGAGGCATCACCCGTACCCGTAATCATCTACAATGTGCCGGGGCGCACGGGAGTGAATATGAGTGCCGAGACCACACTGCGCCTGGCCCACGACAGCAAAAATATAGTAGCGGTAAAGGAGGCATCGGGAGATATTGAGCAGATGCAACGCATATTGGATGGCCGTCCCGATGATTTTCTTGTACTATCGGGTGACGACGGTATAACCATAGAACTTGTAAAGCGTGGCGGCGACGGAGTTATATCGGTTGCGGCCAACGCCTTTCCCAAGAAGTTCTGCCGATGTATACACGATGCCCTCGATGGCGATATTGCCACAGCCGAGAGAGCCATGGAGAGCTTTGCAGAGCCTCTACACCTGCTATTCTGCGAAGGCAACCCTACGGGAGTCAAGTGTATGACAGCGGTGATGGGGGTAACACAAGATGAGCCACGCCTGCCCCTTGTTGCCGGCAGCGAAGCACTCCACAACGAGATGAAAAAGGTGGTTCGCAAATACGAATTGGAGTAGGATGTACGTTGGTCGAATATAACCAAATGGGAACGATTATGCGACGACTGATATCGATACTGTTACTCCTTATATTAGGCACGGGTGGCATTATGGCACAAATGGAGCAGAGCACAGTGCTACGCATCCCCGACGAGGAGGATATAATATCTCAAACGCTGGCCACCTCCTCGCCATACTACTATACCAACCTGATGCTCAAATATCGTAATGGGGAGCAGAGACTCACCGACGAGGAGTACTACTATCTATACTACGGCTTTGTATACCAGGAGGATTATAGACCATTCACCGAGAACAAGGCTCTCGACCGTATGCTTTCCTTCGTAAGCGGCCTAAACCCCGAGAAGCCAACCGTAGGTCAGTTGGAGTCGATAATCGAGGCGGGCATACAGGCTATGGAGCTTGACCCGTTCAACCCCAAGGTACTCAATATGTTGGCATATGCCTACGGAGCGTTGGACGACCCCAAGCGCGAGGAGCTCTATTTCACCCATCTGAACGGCATACTACGCGCCATAGAGTCCTCGGGAACAGGGCGCAAGGAGGAGTCTCCGTGGCATATACTTATGTTCTCGCACGCCTACGACCTGCTTGCATCGAAGGGTTACACCTACAACGAGGCACGCATCATAAGTCGCACGACGGAGTACATACCGCTACTCAAAAAGAGTCACGACCGCATCAAAGGGTTCTACTTCGACTACAGCCGTGTATATCGCAACAAACCCGACGATGTGACATTCAAACGCGACCGCACATGGCAGTTCAACAACCTTAAACCACAGGAGTATAAATAGCATACTAACCATTTGTACGATACCAGAGATGAAGATACTACGCATTTGCACCACAGCATTACTGCTAATCCTCACGCTTGCAAGCTGCGAGGAGGGAGAAAAAAGACTGTACAGCATAAATATCGATAAGCAGGTGAGCTGCCTCTACACCGAGCATAGCTTCGATGTAGAGTACACGATAAGTGCATTACAACCCGACATCGCCGAGGATTCATTTACCATATCCGTAGACACCGATGCCGAGTGGATTACCGGCATCTCGTCTACCGAGCAGGGAGTGTTGAGCATCAGCGTTGCCGAGAACGTGGGCGCGCTGCGCAGCGGCACAATAACCATCACATCGCCAAACATAGTCACCACAAAGGTGGAGGTGACACAGATCGCAGCCCCACAGGCCGAGGTCAAGCACACCATCATACACTACTTCTTCGGCACAAGCCTCAGCCGCTACTTCAAGACCAACCGTGAGGATGCGGCCGAGAGCATTGCAAGTGGTATTCTCGGTAGCGATAACCGCTATGTATATCTCATGCAGAAGAGTGCCAGCGAGGCATACATTGCAGAGATGTGCTACGATCCGGTGAACGGAGAGGTGTTGGAGCGACACGTAGCCGACATTATCCTCGATGCCGGCAAGCCTCTCAGCGAGCTTATAGCCGACAATATGGCTATGCTGCGCATGGCGGCTCCGGCACAAAGCTATGGTCTTATACTTGCCGGCCACGGCCAGGGTTGGGTTACAAAGGATGACATCAACAGTGACAGCCCCATAGAGTTTGGTGCGGCCGGCAATAGCAATCCGTGGTATCCGGCATTGGGTGCCGAGACCACACGTGCCTTTGGCGAGAATAACGTGCAGTGCGACATAAGCGAGCTTGCAGAAGGTCTTATGCCGACCGATGGCAACAGCTATGAATATCTGCTCTTCGATGCCTGTTTTATGGCCAACGTGGAGACATTGTACGACCTGCGCAATATCGCCGAGTATATCATAGCCTCGCCATGTGAGATTATGGGACGCGGCTTCCCCTACCACCGCACACTGCCACACCTCGTAGAGGGTCAGCGTGACCTCGATGCTGCAGCCCGCAGCTACTACACCTACTATCGTGACGACTATACGGGTAATGCACGTTGCGGCTCTATCGCACTTATCGACTGCTCGGAGTTGGAACCTTTGGCCGAGGCTACACGACAGGTAGCAGCTACGATGGTCGAGGAGTATGACAGAAGCACCTTGCAGACATACGAGGGACAGAGCCAGCACTCGTTCTACGACTTTGGAGAGTGGGCAACGACGGTAGCCACAGACCATATGGCACTCAAAGCATTCGACGAGCAACTATCACGCACCGTGACAGCCAAGTATACATTGCCCTCGTTCTACTCGGCATTGGGCACAGCGGGAACATATCCCATCGACGAGAGCATATATTCGGGCATTACCACCTCGGCACCAAGCACACTATACGAGACATCGTGGCGTAACACATCGTGGTACAAGAGAGTATGGATGTAGGAAGTTTCAAAAATAATTCATACCTTTGTGCGCTTTTTTATGATATTAATAAATAGAGAGATATATGTTTGAAAATCTAACCGAGAAACTCGAACGATCGTTTAAGATTCTTAAAGGCGAGGGTCGTATCACCGAGATCAACATCGCCGAGACACTTAAAGAGATACGCCGTGCGCTTATCGATGCCGACGTAAACTACAAGGTTGCCAAGAACTTTACCGATGAGGTTAAGCAGAAGGCCTTGGGTCAGGATGTGTTACGTTCGGTGAAGCCCGGACAGATGATGACCAAGATTGTGCGCGATGAGCTGGCTGCACTTATGGGTGGCACGGCTACCGACATCAAGCTCGAAGGTACTCCTGCCGTAATTCTTATCGCCGGTCTTCAAGGTTCGGGTAAGACGACATTCTCGGGTAAACTCGCAGCACACATCAAGAGCAAGAAGGGACGTCAGGTGTTACTCGTAGCCGGCGACGTATACCGTCCTGCGGCTATCGACCAGCTCAAAATCCTCGGCCAGCAGGTAGGCGTAGAGGTATACACCGAGGAGGGCAACAACAACCCTGTACAGATAGCGCAGAACGCTATTCGCTATGCTCGCGAGAAGTCATACAATACGGTTATCGTCGATACCGCCGGCCGTCTTGCCGTAGACGAGGCCATGATGCAGGAGATTACGGCAATCAAGGCTGCGGTAAACCCTTCGGAGACACTCTTCGTTGTGGACTCGATGACGGGTCAGGATGCAGTAAATACGGCCAAGGAGTTCAACGACCGCCTCGACTTCGACGGCGTTGTACTCACCAAGCTCGATGGTGATACTCGCGGTGGTGCGGCCATCTCTATCCGCTCGGTGGTAGACAAGCCGCTTAAATTCATCTCGGCAGGTGAGAAGATGGATTCGCTGCAGGTATTCCACCCCGAGCGTATGGCAGACCGCATCCTCGGCATGGGTGATGTGGTATCGCTGGTGGAACGCGCTCAGGAGCAGTTCGACGAGGAGCAGGCACGTAAGCTCAAGAAGAAGCTTATCAAGAATGAGTTTAACTTCAACGACTTCCGCGATCAGATTAATCAAATCAAGAAGATGGGTAATCTGAAAGACCTCGCATCGATGATACCGGGCATGGGCAAGATGCTCAAAAATGTGGATATCCCCGATGATGCCTTCAAACAGACAGAGGCTATAATCGACTCTATGACACCCGCCGAACGAGAGAACCCCGAGATTATCAATGCACGTCGCCGTGAGCGTATAGCCAAGGGCTCGGGTACTACAATGGCCGATGTCAATCGTCTGCTCAAGCAGTTCGACGACACGCGTAAGATGATGCGTACGGTAGCCGGCGGCGGCCTGCAAAAGCAGATGCAACGTATGCAGCGTGGCGGTATGCGTCGCCGCTAACCCATACCTTATATAATAACGGAGCAAGCGATGGGAGAGAGGGGAGAGAGGAGTACAAAGCAGGTACGTATACGTATGGGCATCATACTCGGCGTATTGCTACTCATAGGTGCAGCAGGTATTTGGCTATACAACCGTGAGGTTACGTTTGCGGAGTACCAAAACCAGATTGGTCGCATTGCCAAGGAGCAACAACGCTTCATCGAGCGCAACGATGTCTACGGCTCGCAGCTAAAAATAGGACAGGCCGAGCAGGTATACGACCTTGCAAAGGGGGAGTACAAGCGTAGAGCCGACAAGCTGCGTACCGCAATCGATAGTATGTATGCTGCGCACAACAGCCTCGCCACAACAACCGAGGCGGCCGAGGAGTAGTGCAAATAGATAGCATCAAGAGAGGGGTTGTCCAACAAAGGTTGAGCAACCCCTTTCTTAGTAGACGTAGAATAGCGGAAACTGTTTTGAAGCTCCTTGCAGATAGCTACTAACCGACCTCGTGTATCACCTCCAACAGACTATCTGCGAAACATGCCGACGTAGGCACAAAACGACGACTGCATACAGGACAGAAGAAGGGAGCATCATCGTCGATACGCTCACCACAATCCACACAGCTGCATACGAAGCCTATGCCCGTCTGATGCTCGAACGCCGTACCACAACGCTCGCAGCATACTCTATATATTACACCCATACATCAATAGTTTTATGGTGCAAAGGTAGTCGGCACGTTTGACAGCTTGCGTCAAAACCAAAAAAAACAAGAGCGTGTCCCGAAGAACATGGCTTTTAATTTTTAACTGATTGATTTTCAGTGTTAGTTTTTTACAATATTGCGAAATCCTACATAGAAGGCTACATAGAGGTCGTAATCAAACCAAAAAACTACGAATGCAAAGGTATATAAAACTTTTGAAAGTAAAGCACTGAAATCAAGCATCTTTTGAGAATGCAATGTGAATAAAAATCAGGCGTATGCTGTGGACTATACAAAGCCCGACATACGCCTGATTTAATACTTCACAATAGAAACTATATATGTTGCAAGACCTCCTTTGCCGTGGCTATATTTTCCCTGTCGCCTCGCTTCTCCTTTTTGATGTACACAACATCGTAGTCAGAGAATATTCTATCAAGTGACGACCGTCTAAAATTGCGACTTGCTGTGATAAGAATATCGCAGCCGTCATGGTCAGACACTGTTTTGTGTATATTTTTAAGCAGATCACCAGCAGAACTTATAGCAATATTCTTCCCATTATATAGTAGTTCTGTATCAAAATCAGCGTAAGTCTTACCCGAGTTTCTCGGCTTATCAATCTTGGCTCCCTTATATAATAGTAGGTCGTACACCAATCGGATAGAGGTGGTCTTTCCGCTATTTGGATTACCTTTAATAACAATGATTTTCATAAACAGTTGATATTAAAATTCGATTTCCTCTATTCCTGCAAATTCTTCCCATGGATAAATAAATTCAGGCCACGACGATTCATCTCTGTAATATTGCTTAACATATGTATTTTTGCACCCTGTGGGGACATAAACCATACAATTCGGCCAATTATAAGTCGAGCCAAACGCAAGACCTTCGTAACGGCGCTCGATACCCGCCATAGATTCTGGGCGATATGCCAATGTTAAGTTAGATGGCTTACAATATATAGCAGAAAAATTTAGTGGTGTATATAACTCTGAATCATCTTCCAATGCTGCAAATGCTCCGTATGGCAGTTCTGTGAGTCCTGCTCCAATAAGCAAATATCCTTGAAAACTAGTGCAGTTTAAGAATGCATTATACTCCAACGATGTTACTGAATCAGGGATAACTAAATTGCCCACCAAAGAGGAACATTCCTCGAATGCACTGACACCAATCGTGGCTAACTTATTACCTAAAACAATATTACCAGATAATCCTGAACAATGCTGAAATGCGTAATTATCAATATTCACAACCCCATCACCAATCATAAGATTACCAGTAAACCCACTACACTTATAGAATGCATATTTACCAATTGTCGTAACAGAATTAGTTATTACTAAATCACCTGTAAATTTAGAACAATATGTAAATGCAGACTCCCCAATAGTCTGTACCCCCTCTCCGAGTGTCAATGTACCATCAAATGTACAATTTTGGAAGCAGTAATCACCGATAGAAGTAGTTGCATCGGGTATAACAAGATCTCCCTTAATTGATTGACACTGATAAAATGCATATTCGCCGATAGTTTGTACTGTTTCGGGAATATAGATTGAGGTGATGCCCGATTGATAGAACGCTCTATTAGGTATTGCTGTCAAATTCCATGGCAACAACACGGTCGGAATGGTTGTCTGCTCCAAACAACTGGCTGGTAGTGTCGTATTATCCAAACCCGAAAGATCAAGCAACTGCAAATTTGACATAGTCTTGATAAACTCAAAGTCTATAAAGTTCAGATTGCCTGTTACCGTAAGTTCTTCAACAAGGTCTTTATTACTTGTGCCCACAAAACTCTCCAATGTTCCCGCCGTTGCGACATGAACACTCTGCGCCGCACCTGCTCTTTGAGAAATTAAGATTGTTTCAGAGGTAACACCGAGTGCATCAATAAGTTTGACCATTGTGTATCGGACTGCTAATGTTTCGTTCTTCTCCACCGTAAATGTCAATGTTTCGTCACGCATCACTACACGGGTTTCCGCAACCGAAATCCAAGATTTGTCGGCTTCGGGGATTTCAACCGTGTAGTCAATATTGGTCGAAAGAGGTACTTGCACTGTTCCGCCTGCATAATCGACTGTGTATGATTTCGAAGAAACAATAATCACACCCTCAACAAAATTTATTGAGTGCATAATTGTTCGCTCCTTGCCATCGGTCACAAAGACAAGAATCTCTGTCGGCAGAATAGTTGAGGGTGTGGTAATCTCAATAACACCCGTTGCGTTGTCAGTTTTCTTAACCACAGCACGGAATCCATCTTGTGCAAGCGCCTTAATAACAGTCTTGTCGTCAGCGCCCGTAATGGTATAACCAATTGTATATGTTTTATCTGCCAAGACACGAATATCCTCGGTTTCGGTAAAAGTTACCGACAGAGGATGATGTTTCGGAACATCAATTTGTTCACCCGTTGAAAGAGTTAAGTAAACATAGTCTTCGTCTTGTGTAACACTTTGGAAGAAAGCATCTCCATCTTCGCCTGTTGCCTTGCCGGCTTGTTGCCAAGTCGCACCATTGTCGTATGAGATACACCAATAGTCATCCTCGATTTTCAGTTGAGGAGTGATTGCATCTTTTCCGTTCTCGCCATCTTTTCCGTGGACTGGAACTCTCTCTCCATTCTCATCTAACAACCATTCCCCATTAATAGTCCAATATAGGATATTGTCGGTGTGGTATTTGGCACCTATGATAGGTGTTGCACCATCTATTCCGTTGATACCATCTTTTCCATGATAGATAACAATAGAACCCGACTTTGCAAAAGTGATTGTATAGCCAATTTGAACCCCATCCTCCATCAGCGGTGTGCAAGAGGAGATATAATCGTTGTTCTGCAACGCATTTACAATCGACTGCAATGATGTAATATTGGTGTTCATTTGGTTGCACAAAGTGCGCAACTGCTCAAATGCATACCAAGTCGGCAGTTGGATTTGCGTGCCATCTGCCAAAGTAAATACTACATATTCGCTATTAGATGTGTCCACGCTCTGGAAGAAAGAATCGCCATCCTTGCCATCATCACCATTGGTGCCGTTTGTTCCATTTTGACCATCTTTACCATCCTCGCCCGTTGCCTTGCCGAGTTGAGTCCACGATGTACCATTGTCGTATGAGATATACCAATAGTCATTTTCGATTTTCAGTTGAGGTGTGATGCCGTCTTTGCCGTCGGCTCCATTTACGCCATCTTTTCCATCCGCTCCATCTTTTCCATCAGTGCCATTTGCACCGTCTTTTCCATCTTCGCCATCAGCTCCGTCTTCTCCATTGGCTCCGTCTTGACCGTCTTTGCCGTCAGTGCCTTGTGCTTTGATCTTATTGCCGTTGGCATCGAGCAACCACTCGCCATTCAAAGTCCAATAGTAGATATTGTCGGTGTCTTGTTTTACTCCGATAATGGGTGTTGAGCCATCCTTACCATCTACTCCGTCTTTACCGTCAGTTCCATTTTGGCCGTCCTTGCCATCTTTGCCGTGATAAATGGTAATGGGCTGCGATTTGGTAAATGTGATGGTATAGCCGATCGTTTCGCCATCTTTGGTGATGGGTGTAACGCCTGTAACATAGTCATTGTTCTGCAAAGCCTCTACAATCGTCTGTAACGATGAAATGTTGGTGTTCATCTGTTTGCAGAGCTCTTCGAGTTTGGCAATTCGGCTCTCGTGGTCGTTGAGTTTGTCCCAAATCTTTGAATCGTCAAATGATTCACTACATCCTGCGATAATCATCGTTATCGCAACGAGCAAATAGGTAAATAGTTTTTTCATAGTAATATGATTTTAGTTTAACATTCTACCAAATCAAATTACCATTCTGCTCCTTGATGGTGGGTGTCGATCGGGTAAGTACAAAAAGAAAGTGTGGAGCAGTTCCGTCTATTTAGTGGTAGGCTCTGACAAAACCCGAAACGAATAAACGATTACAAGACCCCACACCTGTATATGATATGACTTTGAATCGCATACCAATACAGATGATGAGTGTTGTCGTTACCCTCGTTTCTGGAAAACTGTCAGATTTTACCACTAAGGATAAAAGCGAAAACACTTTCATCAA
>JAFVRN010000029.1 GCA_017504265.1 Alistipes sp.
AATTTTTGTCAGAAGGGGTTAGCTGTGGCCTCGATTAAGAGATTGCCCCGGATGGATAGTACTTGACGTACATTCCATTCGGGGCAATGATTGAGAGGTCGCAGATGACCCCTTATCACAAAAATTTACTTGATGCGCTCGTAATACTCACGAGTACGTGTATCTACACGAATCTTGTCACCTGTGTTGATGAACAAAGGCACCTTGATAGTAGCACCTGTATTTACGGTAGCAGCTTTGAGCGAGTTGGTAGAGGCGGTATCGCCACGTACACCCGGCTCGGTATAGGTGATCTCCATATCTACGATTGGAGGAAGCTCGGCTGAAAGCACGGTCTCCTTCTCGGTGTGGAACATAACCTCAACGATCTGGCCGTCGGCCATAAGGTCAGCATTGTTAATAAGCTTCTTGTCGATGTTAATCTCCTCGAAGGTCTCGGTGTGCATAAAGTGTGCACCGAGGTCATCCTCATAGGTGAACTGATAGGGGCGACGCTCTACACGTACCTGCTCGATCTTCTGTGATACTGAAGAGAAGGTCTTATCAAGAACGTTACCGTTCTCCAAGTTCTTGAGCTTTGAGCGTACGAAAGCTGGACCCTTACCTGGCTTGCAGTGCTGGAAATCGACTACGATAAAGGTCTTACCCTCCATCTCGACGCACATACCAATCTTGATGTCTGATGCTGTAATAGTCATAAAAATATAGTTATTTAGTTAATTTATATGTTCTTATAACGTTGATTGCCATATCCACAACCGCGCAAAGATAAGCATTTATTCCTGAAACGACAAAATTTTTATCGTTGTTTAGATACTAACAACACTTGTTTAGCCATTTGGAATAGCGAGCAGAGCTTATATCTGTTGTATAGATGGCATTGGGAAGTCACCTCCTATCTACGGCCGCCGCCAAAGGCGTAGCCGAGGCTTAGCGTCAAGTGGTTATTCGCCCTATCGAAGACTTTATACGAAACCGTAAGGCGCACATGGTGTGACAACTCGACACCGACACGCGGCATAAAGGTAAAGTGTGTGCCTCCATTTCGGTTATTAGCTGCGATATCACTCCAAGCGACACCAACGCCTAAGCCAACAAATGGCGACACCTTACCACCTTGAAAGAAGTTATAGTCAGAGGTCAGCAACAGGTTCTCACTGACGAATTTATATCTCTTAGCATCGTCACCTACCCTATCACATCGATATATAGAGCATACCGACGCATACAATCCTAAGTCCACAGGCTGAGCCGCGAAGTTATAGCGTAGCTCTACATTGGCATCGACACCCTGACGCGACTTGCCATACTCTGACATCCTATTAGCTGCGGTGGCAAGGCCTACGCCCAACTCCACCTCGACAGCACCCACATCACGAACGACACAGCTACTCTGGGCTGAGACCTCAGCCATCATCGACATTACGATAGCGACGATGGCAACAATCACCTTTCTCATTATCCTAATATTCACACATTTAATATATTAGGAGTGAGGCAACTGCCTCACTCCCTTAACGTAACCGATATATAGTACGACACTCTACAAGTACTCCAAGCAGTAATCTACCATCTTTTGACGTATGTTAATCATATCGTCGGGACGCATAGAGTGGTTCTGATCGGGATATACCATCATATCATACTGCTTACCTGCCCTATTCAACGCACGGCACATCTCGATAGTATTTTGGAAATGGACGTTGTCGTCGGCAGTACCGTGTATGATAAGCAGACGAGTGTCGTTCGAGAGGCGGTCGGCAAAGTTCAGCGGCGAGTTATCGTCGTAGCCTGCGGGATTATCCTGTGGCAGTCCGTTGTATATCTCGGTATAGATAGAGTCGTAGTAACGCCACGAGGTTACAGGAGCTACGGCAATAGCCATCTTAAATAGGCCGTCACCCTTCAACGAGCAGCCGAGAGCCATAAAGCCGCCATACGACCAGCCATAAATACCTATACGCTCGGCATCGATAAAGCTCTGCGATGCAAGATGACGAGCAAACGACAGCTGATCCTCAACCTCACAGTGACCCAGGTTGGCATATGTAACCTTCTTGAAATCCTCGCCACGGAAACCCGTACCACGAGCATCGCAACAAGCTACGATATAGCCATTACGAGCCAATGTCTCCTCCCAATCCGTTGTCCAGCGGTTTTCGATCTGCTGTGAGCCGGGTCCTGAGTACTGCGTAAGGAGTACCGGATAGCTCTTCGAAGGGTTGAAGTTCTCAGGATAGATAAGGTAGTACTGCAACTCGTCGCCGCGCTCGGTAGTGAAGGTGTAGTAGTTACGCTGATATGCAGGTACAGCATCGGTAGGCTCGTCTATCATCAACGAACGCACTTGCTTGCCCTTGGCATTGTATACAGCAGCCGTAGGATAGCAATCCGTCGCCGAATGCTCGGCAGCAAAGAAGCTCATATCATCCGAAGGATATACTCGCCAATAGCCGGGCTTCGATAGCAGGCATTTCTTATCCGAGCCATCGAGATTTATCGAGTATAGGTGACGCTCCAATGGTGACTGCTCGGTACTCATATAGTATATCTGCTTACCATTCTTGGCAACACCCACAAACTGCGTCACCTCCCACTCGCCTGAGGTGATGGCATTTAGACGACCCTTGTTTACCGAGTGCAGATAGAGGTGGAACCAGCCTGTGGTGGTCTCCTCACGTGCGATGAAGTGCTCCTCGTCGATGAAGATAATACTTTGATCATTAGGACGTTCCACATATCGCTCATCCATCTCGTTGTAGATGACACGCTGCGAGCCGTCGGCCTCAACCTGAACAACCTCGAAGTGGTTCTGCAAACGATTGACGCGATAGAAGAAGAGCTTACCCGCGGGCGTATAGCCGATACGCGGAATATACTGGTCGGTATGCTCGCCAGTATCAATCTGGCGCGTCTGCTTACTCTCGATGTTATATACGTGGAGCGTAACTATCGAGTTGTTATCGCCAGCCTTGGGATACTTAAAGCTATAAGCCTTATTATACAACTCATTGTCGAAGCGCATCATCTCAAACTCCTTGACCTGACTCTCATCGAACTTCAGATAGGCTATCTCCTTGCTGTCGGGAGAGAAGGCATACGCCTTGGTGAAGCCATACTCCTCCTCGTATACCCAATCTGTTGTACCGTTGATGACATAGTTCCACTTGCCGTCGTCGGTAATGTTGTATATTTTGTTGGTCGCAAGCTCATATATGAAGATGTCGTTGTTGTATCCCATAGCAAGATACTTGGAATCGGGCGAGAACGATATATCTCGCACGTCGTCAATCTTTATGGTTGAGCCATCGGGACAAGCTATATAGTAGTCCGAGGTGAACGAGTGACGATATATCTCCTTACGTGGCGATTCGCCATCCCACTTCTCATATAGTGCCATAGTGCCGTCGGGTGACTTCACATACGACATAAGCAAATTATCGCTGCTGAACACCACCTCACCATTCGACTCCTTATCGTAGTCGTATAATACAACACGCTTACCATCAAGCTCCATATATTGGTTGGTACCGGGTAGCGGTGTTAGCGATGCGGGATGTATATAGTCGGGGTTTGCATTGCGCGCCTCGACCATTTCAAGGTAGCTTACTTGTGCCGAGAGTGTCGATATGGCCACCATCGATACAATAGTTAGAAATAGTTTTCTCATATGGTATTAGTTTTAGGTCGTTTGTATTGTTTCAATATAGTAGGATGGCTGCACATTAACGAAAAACGGCACACATCTTAATCCTTGTCTATCGACTAAATATCGTCGATGGAGAAGTCGTAGCTGAGTCGCTTGCCTGTTGTAAACTTCGAATTGTCGAGCTTCGAATTGAACTGGTCCACAGTAACTCGTATATTCTCCTCGTAGGGCGGCATAAGCAGGTCGAAGTTCAGGGCGTAGTTGATAGCCGTCTCGATGATAGCCACCAGCGACTCACGATCTATCTTGCGTGTACCGAAGGCCATTGGACGCACCAAGGTCTGACGCTTACCCTCAACCCAGAAGCACTTCTCACGATTGATGAAGATACGACCAATAAGGTATCCCTCATCTGCATTACGGTTGTATTTGAGCGAGTCGGAGAGGAAGTTGTAGATATTGATAACGCCTGCATAGGAGTTCTTCCTGTCGCTCTGCACATAGTTGTTCTGCCAGATGATATGGTTGGCATCGAACTCAAACACATCGGTATGCATCTGGAAGAGCAGGATGTCGCTGGCCACCTGTAACTGCGCCTCGAACTTACCCCTATCACGGTACTCTATACGCACACGTCGATCGAGCTTGCCATCGAGCTCATCGTCGATCTCCGAAGCCATCTCAAAGAGGGTCTCTTTGAGGTCGTTGAACGTCGAGAATGTATTGTCGAAGACCTGCTGTTTGAGGGTCGATTTACTCACTATCGACTCCAATATTTTTTCTCTCAATGCACTCATATAAAACTATTCTTTGATTTACTACTTAATACGTATTGTCTGTCCTGCGTGTAGGTTCTCGCTGGCTCTAAGACGGTTCATCTTGCTAAGCTGCACCAGACGTATACCATAAAGTTGCGCTATGTCGTAGAGCGTCTCCCCCTCGACAACAGTATGCATAAGTTCCCCGCCCTGCCATCGCGATGACTTACGCTCGATATATACCACATCATGAGCCTCGGGTTGCACCTCTCCCTTCAAGTCGTTGAACTTACGCAACGTGGCAGGCGAAATATCGAAAAGCTCTCCCAAGCGTTCGAAGCTGTCACCCTCGGCCGCAAGGATATAGTGAGCACCATTGGCGAGGTATACATTGTAACCCTTGTGCGAGTTGATAGTCACGCGATAGCGATTGGGGTTTACACCATCCTCGGCATAAGCGACACCCTCGACATATGCACCAGCGGTTGCTATCACATCGCCTTGCTCGCTCGTAGCAGGTGCTACGGGGGCACTCAGCGCATCGGTCTTTGAGCTATACTTCCGGGCAAGGCTCTCGGTATCTATACCAAGACGCTTGGCCATATACTCATCATATAGTTTGAGGCCGTTCTTCTTATCGAGCAGATATAGTTGCGACTCCTCTATGACGCGTATCAGTCGGGCATCGTAATCCTTTGCTGTGGCATAACCCGCACTCTTCAACCCCTTGGCCCAACTCTTGTAGTCGTCGGTATCGTATGCAAATAGGAAGTCGTAGCGTTTTCCATTGTTAAGAAACTCGGCATGATCGTGGAACGAATCGGCAACAGTGGGATATGCCCTGAAACATTCACCCTCCTCATCGTCGTCGTGATATACCCTATCACCCTCCCACGTACTCTTACACTTGATGCAGAAGTGATTGTTGGCAGTGCGAGCCAAATAGCCGTTACCAAAGCCCGACTCGAGGATGGCCTGACCCATGGTTATACTTGCGGGGATACCATAAATCTCCATATTCTCGATGGCCAAATGACGCCACTGCATAATATACTCTTCGATGGTAAGCCTAACCCACTCGCTGTTGTTGGGGCGAGCCTTGCCTTGTGCCGGTTCTGCAACCTGAGCCACGCCATATTCGGGGGTTAGGATGAATAAAAAGGCGGTAAATATTGCATGAACAATTGTTTTCCCGATAAATTTCATTATATTTGTCTATTATTTGGCATATACTTCGTGCAAAGATAAGATTTTATAATGAAATATACAATAACACACTACATATATGTTTACTGATAATGCTAATAAAATCTTCGTACGTTCAATCGAAGATTATCACAAGTGGGACAATGTAGATCAGCAGATAGCAAATCCATACGAGGCAGGTTCATTGGATGCTTTGCTATATGAGAAAAACTGGATAGATGCCGTGCAGTGGCACCTCGAAGATATCATCCGCGATCCCAACATTGACCCGATTAAGGCGTTGGAAATCAAACGACGCATAGACCGCTCCAACCAGGTACGAACAGATATGGTGGAGTACATCGACTCGTATATGCTCGACAAGTACAAGGATGTCAAACCACAAGCCGACGCACGTCTGAATACCGAAACTCCTGCATGGGCAATCGATCGTCTGTCGATACTTGCACTGAAAATATACCACATGCACTGCGAGGTTATCCGCACCGATGTGGACGACGAGCATCGCAACGCCTGCCAAAAGAAGCTCGACACTCTCCTACAACAAAGAGTAGACCTATCGACCGCAATCGAGGAGCTTATCGAGGATATCGAGGCCGGACGCAAGTACATGAAGACGTACAAACAGATGAAGATGTACAATGACCCGTCGCTCAACCCTATTCTATATGCCAACAAACAATAACGAGGCTAAGCAGCCTAAATACAAGCATCTGCTAATAATACGCACATCGGCATTGGGCGATGTTGCGATGCTGCCACATGCCATACGAGCCTTCAAAGAGGCATATCCACGTGTCAAGGTTACAGTGCTGACACGCAAATTCTTAAAACCGCTATTCAAAGGCCTTGATGTCAATTTCTTGTTTATCGATGACTTTAGTCAATATGGCGACTTTGTGGGGCTTTGGCGCATGGCAGGACGCATAAAGAGTATTGGCGTGGATGCCATTGCCGACATACACGGTGTACACCGCTCAAAGTTATTACGTGCGATGTGTCGCCTGCGAGGCATGATACCTAACCGCGCAATACGCAAAGGGCGTGTCGAGAAGTGGTTTCGTATGGGATATAGCAACCACGCGGCAGTACCTCTCAAACATAGCGTCATACGCTACTGTGATGTGATACGTCGTTTCGGCTATCAGTTCGACGACCCCAAGCCCGCCACAAAGCCCGAATTGGAGAACCCTATGGGCATAAAGAGCGGCCGTTGGATTGGCTTCGCACCATTCTCGGCACACGCAGGCAAGACCTATCCTGCCGAGATGCGCGAGAGGCTGGTAGAGATGCTTGCCGAGCGTTTCGATCAGGTGTTCATACATAGCGGTGCGGGGGATGAGGCCGCCTTTGCCGAGGCAATGGAGAGCAGATACAATAACGTCACGGCTCTATGGCGCAGACTGCCATTTAGCGAGGAGCGCGACCTCATATCACACCTCGACTGCGTTATCACCATGGACTCGCTGGTAATGCACCTTGCATCACTTGTGGCAACACCCACTGTATCAATATGGGGTGCTACACATCCCGAGTTTGGTTTTACGGGCTATGGCTGCGACCCTGATGGAATACTTCAAGAGGAGATGCCCTGCCGCCCATGTTCCGTTTATGGCAACAAACCGTGCAAGTCGGGTGACTACCGATGCCTCAAAGCCATAACACCCGAACGAGTGGTGGAGTGCGTTGAACGCATACTAAGCACTAAGGCATAGACATACGCATACACATAAAGAAAGGGCGTGCCCAAAAAATGAGTTTGGGCACGCTCTTATTGTCAAGATATATAACAAGAGCTATTTTGAAGCTGCTTGCAGACCGGGAAAACGGAGTTTACTTCCTGTAAATGAGCATTTTCAGACAAGGCAGATGTCATAAGAGCCTTGCAAGACAGCTCTCTTCTGTATCTAACCCTCCGCGATTAGAACTCCACCTGAGGGGCAACCTCCGCACCCTCCTGCGCCTCGAACATCGCCTGCTTCTCGAAGCCGAACATACCTGCTATGAGGTTGGTTGGGAAGCGACGAATAGAGGTATTGAACTCCTTAACCGCCTCGTTATACTTTCTGCGCTCCGTAGAGATACGGTTCTCTGTACCCTCCAACTGCTTCTGCAACTCCAAGAAGTTCTGATTGGCCTTCAAATCGGGGTAGTTCTCAGCGATGGCAATAAGGCGACCGAGTGCCGAGCCAACCTCTTGCTGTGCAGCCATATAACGCTCCATATCCTCAGCCGTAGCCGTAGCAGGATTGATATTAATGCTTGTAGCATTAGCACGCGCCTCGGTAACAGCCTGCAACGTCTCCTGCTCGTGAGCAGCATAACCCTTAACCGTATTTACAAGATTAGGAATCAGGTCGGCACGACGCTGATATACGGTCTCCACATTTGCCCAAGCCTCGGCAACCTTAACATCCTTGTTTACCAAACCATTGTACGAGCTAACAGCCCAAACAAGTATCACGGCAACAACGCCGAGAATAATCCAAGTACTCTTTTTCATAATCTATCTGTTTTTTAAGTTATTTATATTCTGTTATCCGATATATCCACACTACCAGCTCGAGCCTGAGCCGCCACCACCAAACGAGCCGCCACCGAAGCCACCGCCAAACGAACCGCCGCCAAACGAACCGCCACGGCCACCACCACCCATCGGGATGAAGATAATGCCTCCGCCATTGTTATTATTTCGCTTGGTGCGTATCGTATGATCGTGGCCACAATTAGCACAACGATAGGTATCCACCTTAAACTTAACACCTTTACCGGCATCCATATCGACGCTGCTGACCAACCGTAAAGCATGCTTGCCACACTTCGGGCACTTCGTCTTAGCATGCTCGGCATAGAGTATGATGATTATAGGCATAAGCACACAGATAATGGTCACTATTAGTGCTAACCATACACCGAGTTCGTCAGCCCCTTCATCGGCAATAGGCAGCTCCTCACCCAAGAGCAGTTTGTCGATGGCACGCACACCCTCGACCATACCTTGCGAATAGTCGCCATTGCGGAAGTATGGTACCATATAATCCTGCTGTATACGGTAGCACATAGCATCGGGCAGCACTCCCTCCAAGCCATAGCCCGTAACAAAGCGCACCTCACGCAACTCCTCTACCAATAGTATTCCGAGGCCGTTATCAAGTTCATCATCACCTACACCCCACCTCTCGAAGAGCTCGACGGCAAATTCGAAGGTATCGGCAGGATATATATCTTTGACCGCCACAATAGCGAGCTGCGCTATACCACGCTCACGTAACGAGTAGCATATTGAGTCGAGCGTAGCTACGGCTTCGTCCGAGAGAATGGCATCGGGGTTGGTGACATAGCGTTTATGGTCGGCAAGTTGCACGTTGGGCACATCCTCAACACGGTAGCTCTTAGCTTCGGCAACGCCTACCATCGTTACGACCAATAGCAGTAATATTACAAATCGTTTCATATATAACTGTAGCATCAACGGTTACAATATAAACAACAAACGAGCTGAGAATATTGCATTCTCTGCCCGTTTGTCAGCTATTTTTGTTTTTATCTACTTGTCGATAACCTCGCACAAACGGGCGAACACCTCGTCCATAGTACCAAAGCCATCTATTCCGACATATCGATTCTGCTTGGCGTAGTGGTCAGCAACCACTGCCGTCTGTGCTCGATATACCTCGATGCGGTTACGAATGACATCCTCCGAAGCATCATCGGCACGTCCTGAATCCTTACCACGTAGCAGGATACGCTTGATGAGTTCCTCCTCGGGAACATCCATATATATCATAACATCCACCTGTGAGCCACACTCCGAGAGCATCTTATCGAAGACCTCTGCCTGTGCAGTGGTGCGAGGGAAGCCATCGAAGATGCAACCCTTATCGTTGTGCGTAGACATATACTCACGTACCATATCCACCACAATCGAATCGGGAGCCAACTCTCCGCGTGATATATACCCCTCCATACTTTTGCCCAACTCCGTACCACGGGCTATCTCCGAGCGAATAACCTCACCTGTTGAGATATGATACAGATCGTAATGCTCGGCCAAACGCTTTGCCTGTGTACCTTTTCCACAACCGGGGGCTCCAAAAAGTATTATATTTAACATAGCGTTATAGTAATTATAGTATGTTTTTGAATGAAAAAATCGTTGCAAAGATAGAATTTTTTTTGCAACTTTACAATCCTATAAGTACTTTTGCAAAAAATTTACACCATAACGGACGATGACTAAATCAAAAAGCACAGAGATAGCCTCACTCGGAGAGTTTGGCCTTATCGATAGACTTACATCACGCCTAAAACGTCGTAACCCTTCAACACTGATGGGTGCCGGCGACGATGCCGCTATAATAGATCTTGGCGAAGAGGTGATGCTGCTTACGACAGATATGCTCACAGAGGGCATAGATTTCGATCTAAGCTACTTCCCGCTAAAACACCTCGGCTATAAGAGTATTGTTCGTGGTGTAAACGACATCCTTGCGATGAATGGTCAGCCCACACAGGTAGTGGTAGCCCTCGGTGTATCGGCCAAGATATCGGTAGAGGCTCTCGATGAGCTATACGAGGGTATGGAGACCGCTGCCGAAGAGTTGGGTGTAGATATTGTCGGTGGCGACACAACAGCCTCGATGAATGGCCTGATAATAACTATAACTGCTACGGGCCGAGCCAAGAAAGAGGATGTAGTATATCGTTCAGGAGCAAAGGAGCACGACCTTATATGTATCACATCAAACCTGGGTGCTGCATATATGGGACTACACCTTTTGGAGAGAGAGAAGCGTGTACTCAAAGATGTCGAAAATCCCGAACCTAAGTTCTCGGGGTATGAGTACCTGTTAGAGCGATATCTTAAACCGAGAGCTCGACGTGGTGTACTCGACGCACTCCGTGAAGAGGGCATACGTCCCACATCTATGATAGACCTATCGGATGGCTTGGCAAGCGACCTGAGACAGATTTGCCACAAGTCACAGTGCGGGGCACGTATATACCTCGAACGCATACCTATTGCCCGCCAAACATCAGAGCTTGCCGAAGAGATGCACATCGATCCGGTCATCGCAGCACTTAACGGTGGCGAAGACCACGAACTTCTGTTTACCGTGCCACTGGATATGCAGGAGAAGATTATGCGACTCGGCCTTGTCGATGTGATAGGACACATCACTCGTGAAGAGTCGGGGGTGGTACTCGTAACGCCCGATGGCGAGGGCATAGCTCTCAAAGCACAGGCATTCGACAGATAATAAATAGTGCGGGGCGTTGATTGAACGCCCCGCATTTGCTATTCGAATGTCCATTTAAGAGCCACCGTAGGCATAACCTTAAAGCCGGGTGCCACGAAGTTGTAGGATAGTTCAACCTCGCTACCTATGCTTAGGTTCACCCTGTCCCAGCCATTTATCTTATTGAGATTGACCCAAAGCTGAGGCTCAGCTATAAATATATACTTGGTATTCTGCCAAGCACGCACCTCACGCCACACATCGACAAAGCCGTTGAAGTCGCACCAACCCTTAGCGAAGTTGATGTTCCACACACCCGTAATCTGAAAGTTGTGTATCTGGCTGCGTCCCATAGCATCCACCGTACCGGGAATGATTTTATACATAGCCGACAGCGACCATGTCTTACTATAATCCTTGGAGTGGCCCGAATAGGTCAAGCCGGCCAACCACGCATTATTAAACGAGCCGGCCTCGTTACTAAGACCGCCATCATACTCCACATGTACCGAGAGCCAACTCACCCTACTCTGCTGCCAGAAGTTAAACTCACGGGCAATCTCCCAATATGCGCCATACACCTTAGGGCTATAATCCATATCTACAAAGAAGAAGGTACTGCCAAACGAGTCGGGACGAAACATCTCTACGGTAGATGTGGCGCAGTTACGACCAATATCGTAATGCAGCTGCACGTTCTGCGCATTAACATACGTAGAGGCAGATAATATCACTGCCATACAAAGCACTAAAAATCTCTTCATATATTATATTTTAAGGTTATAGCTGATACATCACAACACAAATATACAAAATATTATATAAAGAGCAACTATGACAACGGGGAAAGGATTATAACGGGTCTATTTTTTTTCGGATAAAAAGTACCGTTCTTTTCGAAAAATTAAATATCTTTGCCCATTATACAATATATATTATTACACGACGTTAAATAGAAAAACTAATAACATTATGGCAAACTACGTTTCAACACAATCCTCAGCACAGTCGTTGGTATCGACACTCTTCAAGAGCGTATACCTTCAAATGGCGGCTGCTCTGACCATAACAGGTCTTACAGCATACTTTCTATCGGGCTCGGCAGCATTTTGGAATATGCTTGCTACAAATCCCGCAATGATTTGGATACTTCTTATCGCCGAGATAGGTGTGGTGATATGGCTTTCGGCACGCGTCATGAAGATGTCGATGAGTAGTGCGACAATACTCTTTATCGCATACTCGGTACTTACGGGTGCTACCCTATCGTCGATATTCCTTGTATACGACCTCGGCTCGATTGCCACGACATTCTTCGTAACAGCCGGAACATTCTTCGCGATGAGCCTCATAGGTTATACTACACGTATGGATCTATCTCGTCTTGGCAACCTGCTATATATGATGCTCATAGGCCTTATCATTGCCACCGTAGTAAATATCTTCGTGGCATCATCGACGCTCTATTGGATTATAACCTACGCCGGTGTCATCATCTTCATAGGTCTTATCGCTTGGGATACACAGAAGTTGCGTACGATTTTCTTGCAATATGGGTCGGCCGACGAGAACGGTCAAAAGCTCGCACTACTTGGAGCATTAACCCTTTATCTCGACTTTATCAACCTGTTCCTGTTCTTGCTACGTATACTCGGTGGCAACCGTGACTAATAATATAAAGCCACACAAAATGGAGGGAGGTGACTAAATAATTAGCCACCTCCATTTTTTATAAGGAACTTAACGACAAAATAGACTTTTTATTCAGCCTCTTTTGTATCTATCCATCTATTACGATAGATTAAGTCGCTCTGCACTATACAGATAACGCTTGATACTGCGCTTTGGCGTCTTGATAAACTCCTCGCGGTGTATTACGATATTTGCGACCTTCTCGTACGATGCAACCATCGTATTTAGCTGCTGCAAGTTACTCTCCATAATCTCAGGAAGTTTATCCATATCGACACCCTCAACATTCGCCAACTCATAGTCGGGAACTACAAGTGCCGTCAGGCGACCGTTATTCTCGATAACCAACGACTCGGCAACCATATAGAGATTATTCAAACGCTCCTCAATCTCCTCGGGATAGATATTCTGACCCGAACCCGATAGAATCATAGTCTTGCAACGGCCACGTATATAGAGCGTATGGTCGGAATCCATAGTACACATATCGCCCGTATGCAACCAGCCATCCTCCTCCAACACAGCCTTCGTTGCAGCCTCATTCTTATAGTAGCCCAACATAACGTGTTCACCCTTGACCAAAAGCTCGCCGGGGATATTCTGCGGGTCACGTGAGTCGATACGCGCCTCGAGCATACCCGGAATCACCTTACCACACGAGCCAGACTTAAAGAGTGTAGGAAGCTCAAAGCTGATAAGCGGAGCACACTCCGTCATACCATAGCCAACCGTAAGAGGGAACTTAATCTTAAGCAAGAAGTCCTCGGTCTCCTTATTAAGCGCAGCACCACCAACGATAAATATCTCAACGCAACCACCAAACTGCTCCATAAGACGAGCGCGTATGGTAGAATAGATAGCTGCATTAACCAATGGAATACGCATCGCAATACTCATAGGGCCCTTCTCCAAGAGAGGAAGGATACTCTTACGATATACCTTCTCCAAAATCAATGGTACTGAGCATACCACCGTAGGACGTGTAACCTTCATAGCCTCGACAAGAATCTTTGGCGAAGGAATACGACCGAGAAGCGTAATATGAGCGCCACAGGCCAATGGTGCCAAGAAGTCGAATGTACAGCCATAGGCGTGTGCCAATGGCAAGAAAGAGAGTGTTCGACCACCCTTGCGGAAGAAGTGATCGTTGGTCTCGGGATTGACCATCTCCATTGCAAATACCACGTTACCCGTGAGGTTGTTTACCGTAAGCATAACACCCTTAGACGAACCGGTAGTACCCGATGTATAATTTAGCAAGCACACAGCATCGTTAGGGATGTTGGGATACTCTATATCGTCGATATTGAAGCCACGTGGATATGCCTCACGGTAGTGAATCATAATATCCTTCATATACTTGGTGAGCTTATCGCCATCCTTTTCGTATATTGCGTGGAAGTCTGTCAAAGAGAATACCGCCTCGATAGCAGGAATCTGCTCGCCCTCGATATCATCCCAGAAGTTATCACCGAGGAACAACAAACGGCTCTCCGAATGGTTGATGATGTTGATTACATCGTTCGGATTGAAATCTTGAAGTATAGGGACTATGATTGCGCCATAGGTGATTGTCGCAATATAGCTGATGCACCAACGTGTATTATTTCGACCTATAAGAGCTATCTTATCACCACGCTCTATACCTGCCTCCTTAAACAAAAGGTGCAACTTGGCGATCTCCTTGGCGATCTCATAGTATGAGAATGTTTCACCCTTGAAGTAGTCGGTAAGAGCCGACATCTCACGATTATTACGGAAACTTTGCTCGTAAAGTTTAATTAAGTTCTGTTCCAACATAACTTTTATTTTTGAAATGTTATACTACATTAACCCTGCAAAGATATAACTTTTTTGCGACTATGAGAAATATTCAACCAATTTTCTAATGCAACAGCAATTAATATATGAATATGTATATTATCAATACATTGATATACAAAATTATACATCAAATAAACAAGTATGAAAAATTTGTGCCATTTTTTCTACAAGGCTTATAATAATTTTAGCATATTAGCCTAAAAGAGCCATATTTTACACTTTTTTACCACACATGATTGTCAATTTGATTTTTTGTGTTATCTTTGTAAAATGATTATGGCTCTTTAGTTCAAGGGATAGAACGAAGGTTTCCTAAACCTTAAATCCGGGTTCGAGTCCCGGAGGGGCTACCACCTCGCAAGGGGCCGAAGCAAGGGGCCGAAGCAGGGGGCTGAAGCAAGGGGCCGAAGCAAGGGTGCGGATAAGGAGGGGCAGAGAATAGTGTGGAGTGGCGTGAGGAGAATGGCCACAAAGAGGAGCGCGGAGAGGCGCAGACGAGGATGACAAAGAGGCTAATCTTCGCGAAGGTGTTACCCACAATTTAGCTGCAAGACACTCGTATAGCAATCTATATACGCAGTATCCTAAATACGCGTACACAACAACTCAACTAATATTTCCCGGTATGAAACAACAGATGTTATATCTACTTATTGCATCAACACTGCTATGCGGATGTTTCAGCAATAACACCACAAAGTGTTCGGAGCAGTCAGGACAGATAGGTCAAATAGAGGTAGAGGGGAACAAGGAGCTATACCACATAGAGGCCTCACTCCCCATAGACTTTACCGACGACATGGAGTGGATACTGCGCTACGACGATAACGATGTGCAGGAGCTACGCGACAGAGCCACAAGCGAGGAAAAGGAGTGTGACGTACTATTCTTTGGCAGTTCGTCGATACGTCTTTGGCATACACTCGCCGATGATATGGCACCTCTAAGGGTGGTAAACAGAGGATATGGCGGCGCAATGCTACGTGACATACACTACAACTACCACACAGTATTGGCCGACTACCAACCACGCGCCTTTGTTTTCTACTGCGACAACGATCTGGGAGGCTTCGGCCACGACCTGCACCCCACCGAGCTATTCGACCTCTACCGACTACTCGTAGAGCGTCTACAAAGTGACTATCCCGGTAAAGAGATATTCATACTATCTATCAAGTTCAACGAGAACCGCGCCGCAAAACGTGAGGAGCACCGTCTATTCAACGCACTTATGGCCGACTATGCAGCATACACCGAGGGTGTCACCTTCGTAGATGTAAACACCCCTATACTCAACGTTGACGGCAGCGTGAATAACGACTACTTCGAGGATGACCTGCTACACGTAAATCGTAAGGGATACAAGGTATGGGCATCGGTACTCAAACCACAACTCGAAGAGTGGCTTAATCGAGAGTAGCATCGAGGTAAGATACGACAAGAGCGTGTCCAACAAGTGATGGGCACGCTCTTATTGTCATATGTTGTATAACAAGAGCTATTTTGAAGCTGCTCGTAGTTTAGAATGGCATATCATCCACCACTCCTGCACCTGCAGCATACGATGGCTGAGGCTCCTCGGCAAAAGGAGGCATATCCTGCATAGGAGGCTGCGCCGCAGGCTGCAAAGCCTGTACACGCCATGCACGTACATCGGTATACCATCTATCCTGATACTTACGCGACTCGATATCGAACGATACGGTATAGCTCTCGCCAATACGCAGGTTGGCCACCTCCGAGCCCTTATTCATAAACGTAACAGCTATCTCCTTGCCATACTGCTTGTTAGCCTGCTCAAAGACGACTGTCTGTCGCTCCCACTGACCACGAGCCGACTGTCCCGTAACGGGAGGCAGTATCTCTAATACTTTTCCTTCAAAATCCATAATCAGTTATTTTTAATTTATTTATTACACATTATGCTACCGAGCAGCTTATACCGAGAGCCTCAACACGCTCGGCAATAGCACGCAGCTCATCCTTCTCCACCTTTTCGAGAGTTTGACATGGTGTATCACGATCGAGCGAATAGACCATAACCTGCTTGGGTGCTATATCCTTGATTAGCTCCAGCCATGCCGACACCTCACGCTCTGTCGTGTTATCCACACGTCGGCCTTCATACTCGCCACGAAGGAACATCGTCTGCACGATAAGCTCTCCTCCGAAGCTTTTAAGCAGCTCGACGGTACGCGCCACAGTATATGTACCCTGAGGCTTATTTACCAGCTGCACGGTATCATCAAAGGCCGAATCGAGTTTCAATATATTGTTATCTACACGCAACAATGCACGGCGCACATCCTCACGATGAATCTGCGTAGCATTAGAGAGTACAGAGACCTTAGCCGAGGGGGCGTGTTTATCACGCAGGCGCAAGGTATCTTCGATGATAGCCTCAAAGTCGGGATGCATCGTAGGCTCGCCATTGCCGGCAAAGGTAATAACATCGGGAGGTGTACCCTCAGCAACCATACGTGCAAGTGTCTCGTCGAGCATAGCTGCAACATCCTCGCGCGCATTGAAGCGACGGCGACCCGGGTGATCGGCATTCCAGCCACACTCACAGTATATGCAGTCGAAGCTACACAACTTCGACTCTATGGGCAACAGATTGACACCCAACGACAATCCAAGACGTCGTGAGCGCACCGGCCCAAAAATTATATTATCGTATAATGAAGTCATCTTACTATGTTTTAGGTTGTTTTGAAATATATTATCGTTTCGCACCCTTTGCGCCACCGAGTTTGGCTCCGTGCGCAGCCTGATATGCGAAGATATTATCCGAGTAGCTCGTGGTCTTAAACTCCGAGTCACGTTTGCGCTTGAAGGCGATAGCGATAAGGCGGTCTACCAACTCATCGAACTTAACACCCGTAGCCTCCCACAGATAGAACGACAACGAACCCGGGATAGTATTTATCTCATTGACATATATCTCGCCATTTGCCTCGTCTATCATAAAATCGATGCGAGATACACCGTCACAGGCCAAGACACGGAATGTATCACAAGCCGTCTTGCGTATAAAATCGGTAGTAGCCTCCGGCAGACGTGCCGGAATCTCGCGTACGGTAGAGTGCATACCCTCCGAAGGCTTGTTCTTACCGCCACCAAGATACTTATCCTCGTAGCTTAGTATCTCTCCACTACGCACCGGAGCCTCACATACCGAAGCTTCACAATCGTAGTAGTCGCCCAATACCGAGCAGTTTATCTCTTTCAGCTTCTCGACAAGGTGCTCGACGATAATACGCTTAGAGTACTTAATGGCATTATCCGTAGCCTCGATAAGTTCCTCACGGTTGTGTACGGCTTTGATACCCACCGACGAGCCTAAGTTCGCAGGTTTGACAATAAGCGGATAGCTCATCTGCTCGACACGTGCCACAACATCCGACTGCTGCGAGAGCCACTCCTTATCCGAGAACCAACGGTAGTCGATAACAGGTATGCCACTCTCTTTGAGTATCATCTTCATCGTTATCTTATCCATACCATTTGCCGAGGCCAAAGGGTTGGGGCAGGCATACGGAATACCTGTCATCTCAATAAGTCCTTGGAACGAGCCATCCTCTCCCGATGTGCCGTGCAAAGCAGGCAATATCACATCGAGCGTAGCAACCACATCGCTACCAAACAGTGGCTTACGCACCTTATAGAGTCTGTTATCTCCATAAATAGGACGAAGATATACCTCCTCGACCGACTTAATTAGCGTCGCCATATCGCGGTAATTATCCGTTGAACGAAGCTTATCGCCGGTATACCATCTACCCTCCTTCGATATAAAAATAGGGATGATATTATACCTCTCTTCGTTCATCGCCGCCATTGTCTGTGCCGCCGTGATTACCGAAATCTCGTTCTCCACCGAGCGGCCACCAAAAATTACACCTACGTTAATCTTCATATTATTTAGTTTTACATTACTTAAACGAGTCGGGCAGGTCGTTCTCATACAACACTACATCGCCTGCCTTTAAGCGTGGTTGCAACTCCGACATAGCCTCCTTGAATGACGCTACACAGTGTACACACCCCTTATCGAAACCTCCATCATCGAGACCTGCAATTATCGCCGCCCGATTAACCTCATTGACGACGTATACCTCATCAACACGTGATAGGGCTATATCCCTACCGAAGCTACGATTGTTATCATACTGTCTGTCACCCATCTCCACAAAGCCTGGAGTGACGATATATCTGCGACCTGCTGTCACATACTCCGAGAGTACCTCGATAGCCATACGCGCACCCTCAGGATTTGAGTTATACGCATCGTCCAGTATGGTGATACCGCCATTATGACGCTGACTGAGGCGGTGCTCCACCTGTTCTATCTGTCTAACACCTCGTCGGCACTGCTCGACACTCAGCCCCAAATGTTCGGCTACGGCAAGTGCCGCAGTGATATTGAGAATATTGCCACGTCCCAACAGGTGTGAAGCGTAGCCCTCGGCAACACCCCGTCTACCACTGACATCAAACGTCGTCTGTGTCGCAGCATACTCTATATTGACCGCTCTATACTGAGCATCATCACTTGTCACTCCATATGTCACGACATCTATACCCTGCTCCTTAATATACCTGCGCGACGGCTCCGAATCGACGTTTACCACACATAGACCACCACCAGGCAGAGCATCAAACAATTCGAACTTGGTACGCGCGACATTCTCCACCGTAGCAAAGCTCTCAAGATGCATCTCGCCTACCGAGGTGATGATACCCACGCTTGGCCTAACAAGGTCACATATCTCCTTGATATCGCCACGCTGCTTGGCACCCATCTCCACAATAAATACCTCGTGATGGGGTTTAAGCAACTCTCGGATTGTGCGCACGACACCCAGCGTAGTGTTGAAATTGCCCGGAGTCATAACCACATTGTACCTCTCCGAAAGTATCCTGTAAAGGAAGTGCTTTGTAGATGTCTTACCAAAGCTACCAGTGATACCTATAATCATAAGCTGGGGCATGGAACGCAGAATACGCTTGGCATCGTTATAGTACCACCGAGTAATGGCCTTCTCCATAGGATGATTGATGATATTTGCCAAAATCGTCCAATAGTCCAACGCCATAATCATCGCCACGGATAGTGTATAACGTGGGGCATATAGCCATACCAATATTATAGGTAGCAACGTGATAATCAGACGTGTTATGAGCAATCTTCGCACACGCATCGTATAGACGAGCTTGACCTTATACTCTATCGAGAACTCCGCAACAGCGATAACCATCATCCACAGGCCGAAGCATAGCAGCAACATCCAATGGTCGGCAAACAGATATACGACAGACGACAACAAAGCCACCACATTGGAGCGTGAATACCACTCGCCGGTACTACGCAGCCATCTGTTATAACGCTCCGTACGGTAGCTGTTCTGCTGGAACATCTGCACGCTATATCGCACCGAAGCGGCTACATATAGCACCCACGCGATAACAAAGAATATGTTTATGGCAACCTCCATAGCTACTCTATATTTAGAAATGAGACAAGCGATGCACGCCACAACTCGCCTCGCTCAAGCATGGCATAGTGTCCTGCGCCCTCCGCCACAACGAGTCCTGCATCGGGCATCAGGCGTTGCATCTTGTAAGCATCGGCAATGGGTGTTGCCGTATCCTTATCGCCCCAAAACAGGAGTACCGGAGCTTTGACAGCCGGCATAAGATGACACAAATCCTCATTAACGCACCTCGACAGTATTGCACGCATCATAGGCGTAGCACTACGATAGTCCGATGAGCCGGACTTCGATCGACGCTGCTCAACAAGCAGTTGCGCTTTACGCTCGCCTATAAGCAGTGGCAGGAGGTATTTCATAGCCTTGAAGGTATATACCTTGTAGTAGTATCTCCACGAGCGACGCGGCTTAACACCAGCTGCATCGGTAAGTACCACCCTACGCACATCGTTGCGCGAGGCATATACAATAGCCACACGACCGCCAAAAGAGTGTCCAATGAGCGTAGGACGCACCACTCCCAAACTCTTCATAAGTGCCTCAATAGAGCGAGTATACTCCTCGACACCCCACACCGTATTAGGCTCGTGGCTCTGTCCGAAGCCTGCAAAATCTACCGCAATGACACGAAAATGCGAACATAACAGCGGCAATATACTCTGCCATATTGTTCTGTCGCAGCCCCAACCGTGAAGTAGTACTACGGTATCTCCATCACCCTCAACAAAGTAGGATAGCTCTACACCATCATATTTATAACTTACATCCATAGATGCAAAGATAGGTAATTTTACGCAAATGCGTACCTAAATTTTAGAGTTTTTCGGCTTTATATAAAAAGAGACCGACTTCTTGTCGGTCCCAATATTTGTCAAGTTGCACGATTGCAGTTGCCAAGCCACATACTACGATATAGAGTTATGCTCGATGTTATTTTCAGCTGCCTCAAACTCCATCTCGTTTTGCAGAGTTACCATCTCAACGATATTCTCGGCACACTCGTCGCCACCAATCTCCACAATCATATTCCACTGCACCTGAATCTGCATTATGCCATTCATAATCGACAGCGTACCCATAACCCTATTCTCGGGAGCGATGATAATCACACCATCGACATCGGTGTATTCTGCGAAGAACTGTGTTGCGACGACAACATCATGTAGCTTTGGTACGGTGCGCACAACAATATTCTGAGGCACACAACCCATACCTTCAAGGCTATCGACGACAGAGGAGAGATGCTGCTCGGCATACTCCTCGAACTCACGCACAAGGATAATACCAAATCGCATATTTTCAGCTACACCGCTCTCTACAACCTCCATACGCCGTTACCGCCGTTTATTACAACTGATATGCCTACTCTACGATGTACTTAGACAAGTTGCGCTGCTGCTCAGGATACTTAGCAACAATATCTTTGTAGCACTGCTGAGCCTTAGCCTTATCACCCATAGCGTCATATACCAACGCTAACTTCTGAGCATTCTCAGTATAGGTCATAGGATCGTTGCTTGCCTCCATAGCCTGACGATAAAGAGCCTCGGCACTCTGCAAGTCGTTCTCCTCAACAGCGATATCGCCACGTAGCGAATATACCAAAGCGTTGAGAATCTCACCTGCTGCACCACCGACATTCTCATACTTAGCCAAATAGAGCTTTGCATTCTCCAAGTCACCTGCTTCGAGATATGATGCACCGGCCATATATGCAGCTGTATTTGCCACCTGCGTATTCGAATACTCTTCAACAATAGCTGCGAACTCCTCTGCGCTACCTGCTGCGTTGATTACGTTTGCAAGAGCTGCGCCTGCGATAGCCTCACGCTTCTCGCCACGATTGTGCGAGATGTTGTAGATTACAAATCCGCATACTGCGACGATGGTTATACAAGCTAAAACTACAAGAAGCTTGTTGCCATACTTGTCGAAAAATAACTCCAACTTACCTTTGGTTTCTACCATAAGATCGTTTTCGGGTTGCTGTACTTTGTTTGCCATAGTTAGTTTATGTTTTAATTATTTACTATTTTCGTAATTCAACCTGCAAAATTACAACAAATAGTTCTAATTTCATAGTAATATCCCGAAAAAAATCGTTATTCGAAAAAATAGTTTGCACCACATAGTAAAAAGTCGTAATTTTGCACTACAAACACTACGCATATATGATATTGGAGCGACTATCGATAATAAACTTCAAGAATATAGAGAATGTCGAGCTGACCCTCACGGCAGGTATCAACTGCTTTGTGGGTGATAACGGTGCGGGCAAGACAAATATATTGGATGCTGTACACTATCTATCGGCAGCACGCTCTATGCATACCATAACCGACCAGCAAAGCGTAAGACACGGCGAAGAGTATTTCCTGCTTGACGGCATACTGCATCATGACGACAACCGCCCCGAGCAGCTCGTATGCTCCTACACTCGACGTGGTGGCAAGACCCTGAAACGCAATGGTAAGGAGTATGACAAACTATCGGATCATGTAGGATGTATGCCTATCGTCATAGTATCTCCTGCCGACTCATCGCTAATCAGTGACTCGGCCGAGGAGCGTCGTCGCTACTTCAACCGACTAATATCTACACTCGACAGAGGTTATCTTGCAGCACTTATACGCTACAACGCGACACTTGCCGAGCGCAACAAGCTCCTCAAGGCCAACCCTTCGGAGGAGATGTTGCTCATATACGACCAAATGTTATCATCGTCGGCAGATGTAATATACAATCGTCGCAGCGATATCATCAAGCAACTACGCCCGCTGGTCGAAGAGTACTATGCTCTACTCTCGGAGTGTCGCGAGCAGATCGACATAGAGTATCGTTCCGAGCTGCAAACAGCACCTCTAAGCGAGCTGCTGCTGGCTTCACGACAGCGAGATTTCGTGAACGAGTTCACATCATCGGGTATTCATCGTGACGATGTAATATTTTCGATAGGGGGCTTCCCGCTGCGTAAATTTGGCTCGCAGGGTCAGCAGAAATCATTTCTCATAGCACTCAAACTTGCCGAATACGCATTGCTTAGCAAGCACAGCGACGAACGCCCGATATTGCTTTTAGACGACCTGTTTGACAAACTGGATATGCGCCGTGTGGCACAGCTGCTACGTCTTGTCGGTGGCAGCGACTTTGGTCAGATACTCATTACAGACTGCAATAAACATCGTCTGCAACATACGCTCGACGATGCCGGTGCCGAGTACAGACTGCTTCATATTACTAATGGCAATATAGAGCTATGAGACGCACACAAACAGTTAGCGTAGGCGATATACTCAAAGAGTTCTTCGAGCGACCATACGTTGCAGCGAAGCTCGCCGAGGGACACCTCCCACAATATTGGCGTGAGGTGGTGGGCGAATATGGCCATAACAACACCTTGGAGCTACGCCTGGAACGTGGCATACTGCACGTAAGGGTATCATCGGCCGTACTCCGTCAGGAGTTGCTCTTTCGCCGCGATTATATTGCCGCGGAGCTTAACAAGCGTGCCGGGCGACAATTGGTAAACGCCATTGTGATAAGATAGAGTACAGGGGGGGGGAAGAAAGAGAGTTGGAAGAGATAATAGAGGAAAAGATGATATAGAAGTAGATATATACGAAGCGAGGGTGCTGAACATAAATCAGCACCCTCGTTTCGTATATAAAGTTTGAAGATTACTCCTCAGCCCAGGTTACAGGATTTACCACAAACGGTTCGTGGAAGTTTCCATCCTCGTCTACCCAGGTGGTGTAGATCAAAGAGCTTAGCTTAGAGCCCTGAGGTGTATACGAATATGCACCTATGTCGTTATGGATAGTCTTTGTAACCTCACCCTCGTCACCCCACTCGGTGATAGTAAATAGGTATCCATTCTCCGAATACTCGCATATAGAGCCATTAATCTTATTTCTGAATGTTCCACCTCGCTGAATGTCACAATTCTCTACTATATATGCAATAAGCTTGGGAATATCTACGCTACCATCATCTGCCGAAAGCTCCTCATCGACAAACTCCTTAAACATAGAGATAGTATATGCGGTATAGCCCTTAACGGGAGTACAGTACCAACCAAATGTATAGTATCCACTATCGCCACGATCGGTGATTTCGCCCTTGGTAATCTTAGGTTTACCACTGCTCCAACCGGTCTCGTTCTTATATACAATGTCACCCATATCCATCTTCGGTTCGATGGTATCAGATGATGGTTGAGAGTAGCTACCATCGCTATCCTCAGCAACAACTACTACGATATACTCCATAGTGCCGAGTCCCGACAATACTATACAGCCATCAGTAAGCTCCGCAGGTGTTATCTCCTTATAGTTTGCACCGTCTGCATCGGTAATCATCGCCTTGCCGACATTGGCCACGGTTCTGTATACCTGTGTCCAAAGATCGCCATCGACAGGCAATGACATATACTTGAAGCGTACAGCTCCATCACAAGCAACTCTTATACGGCTATCAACGACCGTTGGTGTCGGGTCATTAACAGCCTCCACTGTTACACTCTTTGAGTTGTAGTTGATACTCCTGGTTGTATATGACCGTCTAAACAACTTACCCATCTTACCACTCTCGTCTACAGCGATAGCAGCAACGATATACTCCTCACCCGGCTCGGCATCATCATACTCGACAACGACATCGGCTGTGGTAGCGATTGTATCTCCCTCATCCAATAGCACAGACTTCAAATCACTATCCGAATAGCTGCCTACGGCATATCCGGCAAAGACTCCGTAGTACATATAG
>JAFVRN010000021.1 GCA_017504265.1 Alistipes sp.
ATAGAGAGTTTAATGCTATTTAGTTGATTTCCCTAAACTCCTTAAATTCTCTAAATTCTCTAAATTCTCTTTGGTTTCGAAATCAAAAAAGCCCTCCCAAGTGGGAAGGCCATAACCATCCAAAGCGCGAGACCAATTTTTCGTCAGAGTGGCGCAGTAGTGGCGCTGACACGAGAAAGGGCGGATGGGACATACTGACGTATTTCCCATTCGCCCTTTGGACTGAAGCGTCGCTAATGCGCCGCTATCACAAAAATTACGCGTTGGTTACTCGCTCCAACCACTTAACCATACCAAGCATGATACCCATAGAAATCAAGCATACTGCAAGGAACATGGTCCAGCAAATCCAGATAGGCACTGCATTGTATACGAGAGGGCCTATCCACAAAAGCAGATTACCCACAGCGGTAGCACCAAGCCACAAGCCCTGACAAAGACCGAGCATATGCTTAGGCGCAACCTTTGATACGAATGATAGGCCAAGAGGCGAGATAAAGAGCTCGGCAACGGTGAGGAAGAAGTAGAGTACGAAGAGTACCCATGGGCCAGAGAGTACTACACCCTCGGCACGTGCCTCTGTTGCTGATGGATAGCCCATTATGTATGAGTATACGGCAAGGAATACGTAGGCAGTACCTGCGATAGCCATACCGATAGCAATCTTACGAGGTGTAGAGATATACTTACCACGACGGCCCAGAGCTCCGAAAATCCACATTACAACAGGTGTAAGGACAATAACGAAGAATGGGTTGAGTGCCTGCCATACCTCAGGAGCTACGCTATCCGATTTCACGAAGTCGCGAGCGAACATCGAAAGTGATGTACCGTTTTGGTGGAATGCAAACCAGAAGAAGATAGCGATGGCGAGCACTGCGAAGAGGGCATACATACGCTGCTTAATCTCCTTGGCTGCGGCCTTACGCTCCTCGGGAGTGTAGTCTACCGATGCAACCTGCGCCTTCTTGGCAGGTGTTGGGAAACGCTTGCGTGTAGCTACGAAGATAGTAAGCGAGATAAGCATAGCGGCTACCGAAGCGATGAACGAGTAGTGGATACCCTCGTTGAAGATCTGGAGATAGTCGCCACAGAATGTTGCCATATCGGTAACAGGCTCCATGCTCGCCTTACCTGCCAACGCCTGAAGGTTCTCGGTAACAACGCCGGTCTCCTGATACTGGTGACAGAGGGCTGGGAGCTGTGCCTCGTAGAACATATTGTGTGCCTTCAACCACCACTCACGGAGCAAAGGTGCTACGAAGGGGGCGATGACACCACCCACGTTGATGAATACGTAGAAGATCTGGAAACCTGAGTCACGCTTATCCTTAGCAGCCTTCAAAGCCTCCTCACCCTGCTTGGCAGCCTCGATTTCGAGATTGTCGTACATCTGGCCGACGATAGCCTGCAAGTTACCCTTGAACAGACCATTACCGAAGGCGATAACGAAGAGTGCCAAGCATGTCAGTGGCAACAACCATGCGATATTGTTAGATGTGGCAAGGATAGGGATGGATAGTAGCACATAACCCGATGCCATAATCATCAAACCTGCCATGATTGTACCCTTGTAGTTCTGTGTTTTGTCGGCGATCAAACCACCAACAAGAGCCAGGATGTAGATACCTGCATAGAAGAATGAATAGATAAGCGAGCTTGTCTCCTCGCTAAGGCCGAACTTAGAGCAGAGGAAGAGCACGAGTACAGCGTTCATAATGTAGTAACCGAAACGCTCACCCATGTTGCTGAGTGCCGCTGCTAAAAGGCCTTTAGGATGTCCTTTGAACATAATAATTGGTTTTAGTTAGTATAAAATTTGTAAAATAAAATTGTCTTATCGGTCAAATAAGCGTGTGTCGTGGACAAATATACAAATATTTTTGTATCTTTGCTACAAATCAACTAAAAAAAGCATGGAAACAGCAAAATATAGATTAGCAATGGTTGCTGCTGACGAATGGTTACAGCCCGTAGAGGAGGAGATTAATCGTCGTCACTCGATGTATATCAATCGTCTTAACGACATCGAAAAGGCCGCTGGCTCGATTGTCGATTATGCCAATGGCTATCGTTATTTCGGCTGGCAGCGCGACGAGGTTATGAAGGGTTGGTGGTTCAGAGAGTGGCTTCCCGAGGCCAAGGATGTATATATCTTTGGCGACTTCAACTCTTGGCAACGTACAGAGCTGCGCCTGCAACGCAACCGTGAGGGAGTATGGAGCATATTCCTGCCCGATGCCATGTATGCCGATAGGCTGACAGATGGCTCACTATACAAGCTACATATACACGGCAACAATGGTTGGCGTGACCGCATACCGGCGTATGCCAAACGTGTTGTGCAGAACGACGAAACGAAGAACTACACGGCACAGTTCGTCATAGATAAGCCCTACGAGTGGAAGCACGACGACTTCCGTGCGCCAAAGGTTGGCGAGTTGCTCATATATGAGGCACACGTGGGCATGGCACAGGAGAGAGAGGGTGTCGGCACATATGTCGAGTTCCGCGACCTCATTCTGCCACGCATCAAGGAGGCCGGATATAATGCCGTGCAGCTTATGGCTATCGCCGAGCACCCCTACTACGGCTCGTTTGGCTACCACGTATCCAACTTCTTCGCGCCATCCTCGCGGTTTGGCACTGCCGAGGAGCTGCGCTCGCTGATAGACAGGGCGCACGAGTTGGGTATCGCCGTTATTATGGACCTGGTACACGCACACTATGTGAAGAACTACGACGAAGGTATCAACGCCTTGGATGGCTCGGCACACCACTACTCAAAGGAGGGGGATGCCGGCTATCAGCAGTATTGGGATTCGATGATATTCGACTACGGCAAGCGAGAGGTAGAACACTTCCTGCTCTCCAACGTAAAGTATTGGCTCGACGAGTACCATTTCGATGGTTACCGTTTCGATGGTGTCACCTCAATGCTGTACCACCACCATGGATATGTCGATTTCGACTGCCGTGAGAGGTTCTTTGACGAGGGTGTAAACCGTGATGCCATAGTATACCTCACGTTGGCCAACAAGCTGATACACGAGCTACGTCCCGATGCCATAACCATTGCCGAAGATGTAAGCGGCATGCCGGGCAGCTGCGTAAAGCCCGAGGATGGAGGCATGGGCTTCGACTACCGCCTGGGCATGGCCATCCCCGACTATTGGATTAAGCTTATCAAGGAGCTCAAAGATGAGGATTGGAATATATGGGAGATGTGGTCGGTTATGACAAACCGTCTGCCCTCGGTACGCACGGTAGCCTATGCCGAATCGCACGATCAGGCACTCGTGGGCGACAAGACTATTATCTTCCGTCTGATGGATAAGGAGATGTACTTCGCCATGGACCGAGCCTCGGAGAACCTTGTAGTGGAGCGTGGTATGGCACTACACAAGATGATACGTCTGATGACCATCACCACGGGTGGCGAGGCATACCTCAACTTTATGGGTAATGAGTTTGGTCATCCGGAGTGGATAGACTTCCCAAGAGAGGGCAACAACTGGTCGTACAAACACGCACGTCGCCAATGGTCACTGGCCGACAACGGCTTTCTGCGTTACTCTCAACTTGCCGAGTTTGACAAGGCTATGTTGAAGGTAGTCAAGGAGTATGGCGTATTGGGCGACGGCTATGCCTACAATCATATGATGGATGAGCAGAACAAGACAATGGTATACTCGCATAGGGGGCTTCTCTTCGTGCTTAACTGGCATCCCACAGCATCTATACCCAACTATGAGGTGTGTGTGCCATGGGCAGGTAAGTATACCGCAATACTATCATCCGACGAGAAGCGTTTTGGTGGTACGGAGCGCGCCGAGAAGTGCAGCGAGCACTTCACCACAACACACCTACGAGAGGATGGCTCGGAGTACTACACCATAAGCATATACAACACATCGCGTACGGGTGTTGTCTTTAAGTGGGAGGAGTAATTTAGTAATGTAAAATTTCTGTAAACAGGTGAGAGCAAAGGAGCTAACCAAATATTTACTCGCTGCGATAGTGATTTTTGGCATCTCCGCTGTCAGCCCGCGTGCCTTAGCACAGCATAATGGTTCAGAGGGGAACAAAGAGCATACCGAGAAGTATATCATAATATCGAAAGAGAATCTTACGCTCACGCTCTACGACGAGCGCGGAGTGGTCGTCGTGCAGTATCCTGTAGCTGTGGGCAAGAACTATGGCAACAAGCAGCATATGGGCGACTACCGCACTCCCGAAGGCGAGTTCTACGTGCAGCAGATACAGGAGGCATCGAAGTGGAGGCACGACTTTGGCGACGGCTTGGGCGTTATCGAGAATTGCTACGGCAATTGGTTTATACGTCTGTATACGCCACCGTACAAGGGTATTGGCATACAGGGTACGCATCTGCCCGAATTGATAGGAACACGCTCTACGGAGGGGTGCATACGTCTGCGCAACGAGGATTTGGATGCTCTGCGCCCATACATCGAGTTGGGAATGAAGGTTATTATCGAGCCTTCGCAGGCCGACCTGCCCGCAGACGATGAGATTACGGCACTGCCAGAGGTGGAGGATAAGGCAGATGAGAGCGAGGCCGCGGAGCAGAGCTACAGTGTGGCGACGGCAACACCTCTACCGAGTGCAGCCGAGGAGGATGTTGCGACAGATAACGACGCCGGCAGCGAAGAGTTGTGGCACACGGTTGAAGATGGCGATTTGGTAAGTAAGATAGCCTACAAATATGGCACATCGTCGCAAGAGATACAACGCCTTAACCCAACAATCAACATCGACCGCATAAATATAGGCCAGCGTATCAAGGTGCGAGGCACACCTCCCGAGCCACAACCCACTGAACTACATATAGCCACACAACAGAGGGAGGAGATACAGACACAGCAGAGTACTGAGGCAGAGAGGGTTGCGAGCAAGGAGCTATGGCATACCATAGAGGATGGCGACTATTTGGGAAAGATTGCCATACGCTACAACACCACCGTACGCAAGATTGAGGCACTCAACCCGGGAATGGATGTCGATAAGATTCGTGCCGGTGAGCGCATACGTGTAAAATAGTTTACGAACAGCACACAAACATAGATACAACGATGAAACTACAACATCTACTACTTGCTGCATTACTTCTGATGGCAGGATGCAGCACGAGAAATGTGACCACACTGCACTCACCCGATGGTCGCATCGTGGTTCACTTTACGATTAACGGTGAGGGCGAGGCCGCATATAGACTACTCTTTGACGGTAAGGAGATTATCAAGCCCTCAACTCTCGGCATAACAACCGCCGATGCGGAGTTTAACGATGGGTTGCAACTCGTCGGCGTGGAGTATACGACAAATGACCAGACGTGGGAGCCTGTCTGGGGTCAGTACGCCACAATCAGGGACAACTACAATGGCGCAAACATAAATCTTGTAAATACCGATAACCAGCCACTTACAATAGAGCTACGCCTATTCAACGACGGTCTTGCCATGCGCTATAAACTTGCAGGTGAGGGAGAAAGCTACATCCTTGATGAGGCTACCACCTTTACTATGGCCGATAACTATTTCGCACACTGGATTGCAGGCAGCTACGACGATGACGAGTTTGCCTATATGCACACTACGCTCGACGGCATCACGCTCGATGCCATGACTCAGTCGAGTGGCGGGTCACGACAACTACCCTACCCCTCGGTCAATATCCCGATGACGATGGTTGCCGATGACGGCACGCATATCGCCATACACGAGGCTGCGCTATGGGAGTATCCCGCAATGTCGCTTCGCTACGATGCTACAAGCAACACACTATGCAGCGACTTGGCCGCAGTAGACGACATCAAGAGCTGTGTAACGCTGCCCTTCGCCACACCTTGGCGCACGGTAATCGTGGGCGACAGAGCCGGAGCCTTGGTCGAGTCTACAATGATTCTCAACCTTAACGAGCCCTGCCGTCTTGAAGAGACATCGTGGATACGCCCGATGAAGTATGTAGGAGTATGGTGGGAGATGCACCTCAAAAACTCGACGTGGGATATGGATGGTGGTGCGCCACACTGCGCAACAACCGAGAATGTCAAGCGTTACATCGACTTTGCCGCAGAGAATGGCTTCGGCGGCGTGCTTGTCGAGGGTTGGAACGTAGGCTGGGGACGTAGCGAGCAATTCGACTACTCGCAGCCATACCCCGACTTCGATATCGACGAGATTGTAGCCTACGGCCGTGAGCGAGATGTGATGCTTATCGGTCATCATGAGACATACGCCAACGTAGATAACTACGAGAGGCAGATGGAAGAGGCATACGCATACTACAAGGCTAAGGGCGTAGGCTCGGTAAAGACGGGATATGTGGGTAACATCCCCGGCCGTTTGCACAACAGCCGCAGTATGGTAGACCACTACAATCGCACTGTAATGGAGGCAGCCAAGCACCATATTACAGTAGATATTCACGAGCCGGTACACCCCTCGGGCATCTGCCGTACATACCCCAACCTGATGAGTGCCGAGGGTATGCGTGGTCAGGAGTGGCAGGCTTGGAACTCGGGTAACAGCATCGACCACAACCCCACACTGCCATTTACACGCAACCTCGCAGGTGCCATGGACTTCACTCCGGGCATCTTCGACGTGCGCTACCACAACTCCGTAAACCGTGCCGCAGCAAATAAGGACTACCGTGTAGACGAGAACCACGACTATCGCTTCTTCGTAAACTCGACACTCGCCCACCAGTTGGCACTATACGTAGTATTTTACAGCCCGATACAGATGGTTGCCGACCTTCCCGAAAACTATAACGAGCATCCCGATGCTCTTCGCTTTATCCGTGAGGTGCCGGTGGATTGGCATACCACCTTTGTTCCCGAAGCCGAAGTTGGCGAATATGTGGTTACGGTACGCCGCGACAAAGCATCCGACAGGTGGTACGTAGGCGGTATTACCAACAATACGCCACGCCATATAACCCTCAATCTTGACTTCTTGGATGATGATAGAGAGTATCGCGCAACGATATATCGTGATGGCGAGCGCGCAGGATGGGATAGCTATCCTACGGACTATGTTATCGAGGAGTACAGCGTAACCTCGGCCGACATCATCGAGGTGGATATGGTCTCGGGTGGCGGTTTCGCCATCTCGTTGGAGTAAAACAGGCCATACATCAAGCCTTACATTATATAATAATGTGCCATCTTAGAGGCAGACTAAAAAGTCCGTGAGGATTCTTTTAGCCTGCCTCTAATCTGTAAATAAAACCCCACAGATAAAAAATTAGAAAACTTTTTTTGTTTTTTGAGTTTTTTGTTCTATTTTTGCATCGAAATTATAAGGTGTAAACGATGTCACAACGAGAAAACATTATCGAACACGCAATGAATATGTTCGTATCGCAAGGTATCAAGGCGGTACGAATGGACGATATTGCACGTGAGTTAAGCATCTCAAAACGCACTCTTTACGAACTATTCGGGGATAAAGAGGAGTTGCTATATCAGAGCATCATATGCTTTACTCGTATGGGTAATGAGAAACGCCAAGAGCAGATAAAGCAGATAGACAACAGGCTCGAAGTGATGATATTTGCACTCCGCGATATGATTACGCAGACACCCATAGCCTCACGCTTGCGTCGTAATATGCAGAGATTCTACCCATCGGTGTACAAACGTTTGGAGGATGACCTCACGGCACAGCATAGAGAGAATATGCGTATGTGGATAAAGCACTGCGTCAAGGATGGTTATCTGACAGCGACGGCAGACAGTGACTATGTGCTGAAAATTCTTATCGACAGCACTCAGGGCATAATGTATGCTGACTCGTTCGATGCCCATGAGACACAGGAGATGGTAGCATACATAAGCTATGCGATAGTAATTTTTATCCGAGGGCTATGCACCCCCAAGGGAATTGAGGTCATAGATAGTACTTTTAACAAATACTTCGGCAATATTCAGCTATCAAGTACGTTATAAAAAGTATGGCCACATGGTCGTAGTAAACAGAAGATATTAACAAGCAACTATAAAGATGAAAAGATTACTCGTGATGATTACATTGGGAGTTCTGTCACTCGGAGTGGCAGAGGCCCAGGAGGCATCCTCGACAGCCGAAGCACCCAAGCTTCAGCTATCGCTCGACGAAGCGATAGAGATTGCCCTAAATGAAAATCCCACCATCAAGGTAGCCAACCTCGAAATCGAGCGTTATGATTATGTGCGCAAGCAGGCCGCATCCAGCCTCTACCCACAGATCGACGCTTCGGCGCAGTATGCCTACTCTATCCGTCGTCAGGAGATGGCAGAGAACTTCTCGTTTGGTGGTAAGAACACATTCAACGTATCGGGCAACATTGCACTGCCACTCTTCGCACCATCGGTATACCGACAGATGAAGATGACACGAACTCAGATGGCATCGGCCGTAGAGAGCGCACGTGCCAATCGCATCGGTCTTGTGGCATCGGTACGCTCTGCCTACTACAACGTACTACTCGCAGAGCAATCGCTGGAGGTGTTGCAGGAGGCCGTAATTACCACTCAGCGTGTGGTGGACAACACCCGCAGCATGTACGAGAACGGTCTGGTTGCCGAGTATGACTACATCACAGCCGAGGTACAGCTAAGCAACCTCAAACCACAGGTATTGCAGGCTCAAACAGCTATTGAGCTTACCAAGCTACAACTTAAGATGTTCCTATCGCTACCTGAGAATACAGAGCTCAGCGTGACAGGCACACTCAACGACTTCCGCGACCAGGTACTTCTTGGCGAGGACTACTCGACAGACATCAGCGAGAATACCACATTGCGCAGCTTGGATATAAACCGTGAGTTGCTCGTACATCAGGAGAAACTTATACAGACCACACGTATGCCGACTATCGCAGCCTTCGGCTCTATATCTTATATCGGCCAGGAGCGTGTCGATCTAAGCGGACTTATGGGAGGCGGCATGGGCGGCGGCACTGCCGTACAGGAGCAGTCTAAGTTCTGGTGGCAGTACCCTATCTCGGTAGGTGCACAGATATCTATCCCCATCTTCTCGGGTTTGAAGAAGAGCAACCAGCTGCGCGAGGTACGCAACCAGATCTCGCAACTCGACCTACAGCGAGAGTACACCGAGGAGAGCGTAAAGATTCAGGTGCAGCAGGCTATACACACGCTGCTCACAGCACGTGAGAATATGCAGTCCAACGCCCTTACAGTGGAGCAGGCACAGAAGGCATACGACATATCGTATGCACGTTATAATGCCGGTGCAGGTACTATCCTCGAGCTAAACAGCTCACAGTTGGCACTGACACAGGCTCAACTTAACTACTCACAGTCGATATACAACTATTTGGAGGCTGAGGCACTCTATAAGAAGGCACTCGGCACGGAGGAGTACATCGATACGGCAACTATCGAATAATCAGGTGATAATTAAGATAAAAAGAGTATATTATGAAGAAAATTCTAATTGTAATGGGTGTTGCTGCAATGATGCTTTCGTGCAACACCAAGAGTGCGGAGTCACAGCAGGACGACACAACAGCAACCGCTACTGTTGCAGAGAGCGCGGTTGGCGTTAAGGTAGCAACAGCCAAGCTAAGTCAGGTAGACCTCTTTGAGACCTACACATCGGAGATTCTCCCCTACAAGGAGAATGACATCACCCCTGCAGCTCAGGGTCTGCATATCGACGAGATACGTTTCGATGTGGGTGACCATGTACGCGAGGGCGAGGTATTGGTGGTACTCGACCAAACAACACTTAAACAGCAGGAGCTTAACCTCGCAACAACCGAGGATAACTACAACCGTATGAAGCCTGTACACGCTGCCGGCGGTATCTCAGACCAGCAGATGACACAGCTGCAAAACCAGCTCGACTTACAGCGTGAGGTTGTTGCCAACCTTCGCAAGAACTCGACAATCAAGTCACCTATCTCGGGCGTTGTCACAGCCCGCAACTTCGAGTCTGGCGACCTCTTCGCCTCGATGCCTATCTTGCACATTATGCAGATCGACAAGCTCAAGGTTATGGCAAACGTCTCGGAGATGTACTTCCCTGTGGTTAAGGTGGGACAGAAGGTGGATATCGAGGTGGACATCTTCCCCGGCGAGAAGTTCGAGGGTCGTGTGTCGCGCATCAACCCAGCACTCGATGCTGCAACACGTACCTTTGCCGTAGAGATCACCATCCCAAATGCCAAGGAGCGTCTTCGCCCGGGTATGTATGCTCGTACGACATTCAATATGGGTCAGCGTCAGAGCATCGTAGTGGATGATGTTGCCGTACAGAAGCAGTCAGGCTCGTCGGAGCGTTATGTATATGTCATCAAGGATGGCGTGGTAGACTACCGCTTTGTTAAGGATGGTCGTCACGTAGGCAATATGATTGAGATTCTGAGCGGTGTCGAGGAGGGTGAGCAGGTAGCTATCACCTCGTTCAACCGTCTTATGGCAGGCAAGAGCGTGGAGATACTCAACGACTAATTGAGGCCATAGCATAGCCCAATCATCGATTTAGTAAATGAATTAGATACAATCAAAGATGAAAATATACGAATCAGCAGTACGAAAGCCTATATCTACTGCGCTTATATTCATAGCCGTCATTGTCTTTGGCTTGTTCTCGGTAAATAAGCTCGGCATTGACCACTATCCCGACATTGAGGTACCGTACATCAGTGTTATCACTATGTATCCGGGAGGTAATGCCGAGGATATCGAGACCAACATCACCCGTGTATTGGAAGACCAGCTCAACTCGGTTGATAACCTCGAAAAGATTACCTCTAAATCGTCGGATAACGTCTCGATGGTGACCCTCGAATTTGAGTATGGTTGCGACCTTACCGAGGCTGCCAACGACGTGCGCGACGTAGTGAGCCGTAGCCAGTCGCTTCTTCCCGAAAACGTGGAGTATCCTACGGTGATGAAGTTCTCATCATCGATGATGCCTATCATGATGCTCTCTATCACTGCCGATGAGAGCTACGCCGCTCTTGCCAAGATTCTGGACGACAAGATGGTAAACGAGCTTAACCGTATCAACGGTATCGGTTCGGTAGCCGTCATCGGTGCCCGTGAGCGTGAGGTGCAGATAAACGTCGATCCTAAGAAGTTGGAGGCATACGGCCTTACGGTAGAGTCGCTCGGAGGCATCATCGCAGCCGAGAACATCAATGTTCCTGCCGGCTCACTCGATATTGGTAACCAGGTGTTCAACCTCAAATCGGATCTCGAGTTTGAGGATAGCCGCGAGCTATACGACATCGTGGTATCTAATCGTGGCGGACGTACGGTGATGCTTCCCGATATTGCCGAGATTCGCGATACGTTGGAGAAGGCTACAATGGATGAGCGTATCAACGGCCGTCAGGGTGTGCGTGTTATCGTGCAGAAGCAGACAGGTGCCAATACCGTACAGATTATCGAGGATGTGCAGGCTAAGCTCGACGAGATTATCCCAACATTGCCACCCGACTGTAAGGTAGAGACTATCTTCGAGTCATCACAGGAGATCAAGGATGCCATCAACTCGTTGGCCGAGACTATCATGTTCGCCTTCCTCTTCGTCATCCTTGTCGTGATGTTCTTCCTCGGAAGATGGCGTGCTACGTTTATCATCTGTCTTACAATCCCTATTTCGCTTATTTGTGCCTTCATATATCTATATGCCGCAGGCTCAACACTAAACATCATATCGCTCTCGGCACTATCTATTGCTATCGGTATGGTTGTGGATGATGCCATCGTGGTCTTGGAGAATATCACCACGCATATCGAGAGAGGCTCTAAGCCTAAGGAGGCCGCTATCTACGCTACAAACGAGGTATGGCTCTCGGTTATCGCCACTACGTTGGTTGTCGTAGCCGTATTCCTTCCGCTTACGATGCTTCCGGGTATGTCGGGTATCATGTTCCGTGAGTTGGGTTGGATCGTGACTATCGTGGTCTGCGTATCTACAGCAGCAGCGATCTCGCTAACGCCTATGATGTCGGCATACACGCTCAAAATCGACGGTGCTGCACACACCTACAAGGGTATAGGTGTCATCTACAAGCCTATCGACAAGTTCCTCGTATGGTTGGATAAGATATACGAGAAGGCGTTGCGCTTTGTGGTACGCTGGAAGAAGAGTGTGCTTGTTGCTCTTATGGCCTTCTTCGGATTATCGCTGGTACTTATCAGCCAGGTGCCTACGGAGTTCTTTCCACCTTCGGATAACGGCCGTATCACGATGATGATCAAGATGCCACAGAACGTACACGTGGACTACACCACACGTATAGCACGACAGATAGACGGCATTATCGCCGAGAAGTTCCCATTTATCTACATGGTATCTACCTCGGCCGGTGAGAACTCTTCGGATAACGCCTTTGCCGCTATGCAAACCACAGGCTCGCATATCATCAACTACAATCTGCGCATGCCACGTCTTTCAGATATGGAGCGTCCTACGATCTACGAGATTTCGGATGAGCTGCGTAAAGAGCTTGCTGCTATACCCGAAATACGTGAGTTCACCGTAACTCCCGGTGGTAGCGGTGGCGGTATGTCGGGTTCAAGTACCGTAGATATCAAGGTATTCGGACACAACATGGACGATGCTATGTCTACGGCAAAAGATCTTCGCGACAAGCTTGCATCACTCAGCACCATACGTGATGCGCGTCTGTCGCGTGAGGACCTCCAACCCGAGTATAACGTAATCTTCGACCGTGAGAAGCTGTCGTACTATGGTCTGAACTCGGCTACTGCAGCTCAGTTTATCCGTAACCGTATATATGGTTACGAGTGTACGAAGTATCGCGAGGATGGCGACGAGTACGACGTTGTTGTACGCTACGCAGAGCCTTTCCGCGAGAGCATCGAGGAGGTGGAGAATATCACACTCTACACCTCGACAGGTCGTCCTATCAAACTTAAGGAGGTAGCAACCGTTCAGGAGTCCTTCTCATCACCCGAGATTGAGCGCGAGAACCGTCAGCGTGTTGTAACCGTTGAGAGCTCGGTGGGTGCAGGTGTTGCCCTGGGTGATGCTGTGGCTGAGGTTAATACACTTCTTGCCGACTACGTTACCCCTACGGGCATTACACTCGAACTTGGTGGTAGTATAGAGGATCAGGGCGAGGCCTTTGGCGACATCGGTACGCTGCTCATACTTATCGTCATCTTAGTATACATCGTGATGGCTACGCAGTTCGAGTCGCTTACCTATCCGTTCATCATCATGTTCACACTGCCATTCGCACTATCTGGCGTATTTATCGCATTGTGGATGACCTCTACGCCACTCTCTATCATTGCGCTTATCGGTGCTATCATGCTGGTGGGTATCGTTACGAAAAATGGTATCGTGCTTGTCGATTATATGAACCTCTTGGTTGAGCGTGGCTCGTCGGTTGCCGATGCCGTTATTGCCGGTGGTAAGAGCCGTCTACGCCCTGTGCTTATGACATCGCTCACCACAATCCTCGGTATGGTACCTATGGCTATGGGTATCGGCGAGGGCTCGGAGATATGGCAGCCTATGGGTATCTCGGTTGTAGGTGGTCTGCTGGTATCGACACTCCTTACGCTCTTCATCGTGCCTTCGCTATACGCTATGTTGGAGGGTCACAACCAGCGCAAGGCAGCACGTAAGGCTCGATTGGAGCAGAGTGAGGATAAGTTCATCCTCGAACAGAAGCGCAAAGCTATCGACACAAACAAATAGTTATAAACAACAGTGTCAGCCGCATTTACCCACAATGTGGCAAGCATAATGCGGCTGACACTTATTTAAGCAAAAACAGGATGAAAGCATTTTTCTTATCATACAATCAGGCTGTTACCGACCGTGTAAACCGTATGCTCGACGAACTGGGCGTAAGAGGCTTCACCCGCTGGGGACTGACCGAAGGTCGTGGCAGCTACACAGGCGAGCCACACTATGGCACACACGCCTGGCCATCGATGAACTCTTCGATACTCGCCATTGTCGAGGATGAGAAGATACCTCAACTGCTCGATGCGGTACGCGCCATAGATGCTACCACCGAGCAGCAGGGTTCACGTGCCTTCGTGTGGGACATCACCGAGGCTATGTAGGGATAGATAGAGAAGACTGAGAATAGAGGGGGGGGTGATATGTCTTACTAAAAGTTATTTCGCCCATCCCCGCAATCGAAGAGAGTGGCTAAAAAGGCTAAAACTCGTTTTACGACGCGAGAACCGCAGTTTACAGACGTAGAGATAGGTTCAAGCATAAATGTAATGACGGCGTTTACCTTTTTAGCCACTCTTTTTTTCGGAATATCTACACAAATAGCCACTACAATTGCTCTTTGTACTTTATATTTTTTTTTGTACATTTGCACGTTATAGTTATTTATAAGAGGTGATGAGACGATACGCTATATCTATTTTGCTGACACTCTGCGCATTATTTGCCGCCGAGCGTATCGAAGCACAATATTATAGCTGGGGTACTGACCCCACGTCGTATCGTTGGCGACAGATGAAGAGCGATAATTATCGTGTGGTATATCCCGACACGGCACAACACATAGCCTCACGTATGATGTACTATCTGGATGCCGTAAACAAGGATATATCGTATGGCTATCGCTATCCGCAGATGTCCATACCCTTCGTTGTACACCCCGCGAACTTCCGCTCAAACGGATTGGTGATGTGGCTGCCTAAACGCGTGGAGTTTCTATCGACACCCGAGGTAAACAGCTACTCTATGCCGTGGCTAAAACAGCTCATAGCACACGAGTATCGTCACGCCGTACAGTACAATAACATTAACCGAGGCGTTATCAAGGTTCTTAGCTATATCCTCGGCCAGCAGGGCTCGGCCATAGGACTGCTTATAATGCCGCTATGGCTTATCGAGGGTGATGCCGTGATGACCGAGACCGCAATGTCCACCTATGGTCGCGGACTGCAACCCTCATTTACGATGGCATACCGTGCATACGGCAATGTCGCCGACGAGTACAAAAATATAGACAAGTGGTTTTGTGGCTCGTATAAGGATTATATCCCCGACCACTACGCCCTCGGCTATCTTATAAGTCGCCACGGATACAACCGTTTTGGTAGCGTCTTGGGCGATGATGTGGCGCGCCTGACGACCCGCCGTCCATATATGTTTGTATCGATTTCGTGGGTGTTAAAGAGATTATACGGCAGCTCCAAGTCGCAACTCTTCTACGACACCTTCCGTACGCTTAACCACCATTGGACTACGGTAGGTACACCCATAAATAGCACCACGCCCATTGCCATACCTACACTCGAAAGCTACACGAAATATGCCTATCCGATGCCATATAACGGTGGTAAGATTATAGCCCTCAAAGAGGATATGGATCACCCCTCGGCATTCGTTGAGATTGACCCCGCGACGGGTAGTGAGCGTCGTATACGTTATACAGGACAGCTATCCACACGTCCGGCAATAAGCTCTACGGGGCGTGTGTGGTGGACGGAGTATCAACGCAGTACGCTCTATCAGGAGAAGGTAGGCTCACAGCTATACTACATGGATCAGGATGACGAGCGACCTACACCCATACGTGGCGAGAAGAATGCCCTCTACCCCACACCTACTGCCGGCCATGGCATAGCATGGGTGGAGTACACGCCCGATGGCCGCTACTCGGTAGTGGTAAACGGCACACCGGATATGCCACGCACCACCTATCTGCCTATTGGCAGCGAGATACACGGCTTGGCGTGGGACAACTCGACAGAGGCACTGTATGCCCTGATTACCGATGATGATGGTATGCACATAGCACGCATCGACAACGAGGGTATATCGCCCGTCACACGCGCCGCCTACACCACGCTGAGCGACCTGAGAGCCAAGGATGGCAAGCTCTACTACGGCTCTATCGCCTCGGGCCGTGACGAGCTACACTGCTACGAGCTTTCGACCAAACGCGAATACCGCATATCGACATCGGCATACGGCTCATTCCAGCCTATGCCTGTCGATAGTGGGAGGGTTATCGCCACGAGCTACGACAAACGAGGATATATACCTGTCGAGCAGAGCCTCGACACCCTAACCGAGGTGGAGTATGCTCCACATCCGCCACAGCTGTTGCTGCCACGTGGCCGCAAGTGGGATGTGGTAAACCTCGACACGGTGCGTTACAACGATATCGCAGCAGACAGCCTGCATAAGGAGGTCAAACAGAAACGTTTTCGCCGCTTTGCCCATACCTTTAACATACATAGCTGGGCACCCGCCTCTTACGATCCATACGCCCTTAGCGAGGAGTCCTCTATATCGTTCAACCTCGGAGCTACGATAATGTCACAGAACATACTATCGACAACCGAGGGCTTCCTGACGTGGGGCTGGAATCATAGCGAGGGCTCGGTATTCAAGGGTATGCTGCGCTACTACGGTTTAGGTGTAAACCTGTGGGTGAGTGGCACGTATGGTGGCAGCCAAAATGTCTATCGCATATATGTATACAACCCCGAGAGTGGCGAGTTGGAGTTCCCCGAAGAGCCTGATAAAGGGCGTTACTACTCGATAAGTGGTGGTGCTACGCTGCCACTGCTTATGGAGCGCGGATACCACATACGCCAACTTACGCTCTCGGCATCGTGGAACTACTCTAACGGTATGGTTGCCAATGTCGATAAACTGCAATTCGAGAATGGTAAGGTGACAAACCTCTCGACGATAGGTTATAGCGAGGGTGTACACCTGCTCAATGCCGGCATATCGTTTAGCGACGTTGTGCGGCAGTCGCATCGTGACTTCCTGCCACCGTGGGGCTACCAGCTATCGGCGAACTATGCTCAAAACCCTACTACCAACGACTTCGGACACCTCGTAGTACTCTATGGCAAGCTCTACACGCCGGGATTTGCGCGCCACCACTCGCTAACGGCAGAGGTATCGTATCAGACATCTCTCGGCGGCTTTCAATCGGATATGGTACTATCGGGATTATCGCTAAAATCTACTCGTCTGCTGCCACGAGGTTTCTCGTCGTACGATATATCCAACGACAACTACCTTGCACTATCGCTCAACTACCAACTGCCGGTATGGTATCCCGATGGCGGTATCAAGGGTGTTATCTACTTCAAGCGTCTGCGTCTTAACATCGGTGGCGACTACGCCTCATACCGACGTGTGGATGGCTTCGACAGCGAAGGCTCGCTCATCAAGCAACGTTCACATATAGGCTCGTATGGCATAGACTTAGGAGTCGACTTTAACCTATTTGGTATGCCCGACTCGGCAACAATTTCTGCAACATTATCGTTATACAGAAAGGCATCATATAACCCCGATATAGATGGTAAGTTTCACTTCTCGTTTGGCATAGGTCTACCCTTCTAAGCGAGAAATAGAGCAATAGCAAGCAACGAAAACAATGAAATAAGATATGGGACAGAAGACAACAACAAACAAGCGAGGTTCGCTACGACGAGCTGCCATAATCGGTATGTGGTCGATAACCATCCTTGGAATCATCGCCCTCACCACCCTCTTTCTCTTGGCTAAGCACGAGAAGTTAGGTCCTATGCCTACGTTCGACGAGTTGGAGAACCCCAAAACAAACCTTGCGACACAGATATATTCGGCCGATGGCGAGGTACTCGGCACCTACTTCATCGAGAACCGCACCTACCTATCCTACGAGGAGCTGTTTCCCGAGGACCGTACACGCTGGCTGACAATAGATGGTCATCAGCTACCACCGATTGTGGCAGCATTGCTTGCCACGGAGGATGTCCGCTTCTTCGATCACCCGGGTATCGACTTCGAGGCTACGGCACGTGCCGGCATCAAGACCGTATTGCTACGCCAAAGCGGCCAGGGTGGCGGTAGTACCATCACACAACAGCTCGCCAAGAACCTGTACAAGACACGTCGCAACAAGGAGGGCTTGGAGGGTAATGCCGGAACGCTGGCAGCCAAGGCACAGGAGTATGTCATAGCCACACAGCTCGAACACAACTACACGAAGGAGGAGATTGTAGCCATGTATCTGAATACGGTGGAGTTCTCCAACTCCAACTTCGGCATCAAGGCCACGGCCAACAACTTCTTCGGCAAGGAGCCGTGCGACCTGCTTATCGAGGAGGCGGCACTCATCGCCGGACAGGTCAAAGCACCCGGCACCTACGCTCCGATACGTCGTGGTGAGCCTAACGAGAAGGCACGAGAGCGCAGAAATACCGTACTGCAACGTATGGTTGTGGCGGGAGCCATACCACAGGAGCTCGCCGACTCACTCAAAGAGCTACCCGTAGACCTATCGCATTATCGTCGCGCCGGAGATGCACACAACGAAGGTAGTGCCACCTATTTCCGCGAGATGGTGCGCCGCACGATGATGGCACACGAGCCACAACGTCGCAACTACTACACGAAGTGGGACTACGAGCAGGCCCTCAAAGAGTATCACGAGAACCCGATCATGGGCTGGTGTCACAAGAATTTGAAGGCCAATGGCGAGAAATACGATATATATCGTGACGGTTTGAAGATATACACCACCGTGGACTCACGTATGCAGAAGTATGCCGAAGAGGCACTGCGTGAGCATATGGCAGAGGTGGTGCAGCCACGTATGAATAGTCAGATACGCAACCGTGGCTCTATATATGTAGATGTAGAGCCTGCCGACGAGAAGAAGCGTATCGAGGAGGCTATGCGCCAAACGGAGCGTTGGCAGGAGATGGAGCGCGCGGGACATAGCAAGAAGGAGATACTTGCAGCGTTCAACAGTCCACGCAATATGGAGGTATTTACATTCCGAGGCATGCGTGATACGGTGCTAACACCTCGCGACTCACTCCTACACTACAAGTCTACGATGCGTGGTGCCTTTGTTGCCATAGACCCCAACACCGGATATGTACGAGCATATGTCGGAGGCCCCGACTACCGCTACTTCAAGTATGACGCAGCCACACAGGGCAAACGCCAGGTGGGTTCTACGTCGAAGCCGTTTATATACACCTTCGCCATAGACCACCTCGGACTGACCCCCTGCACACCTGTACCCAACCTTCCCGTATCTATCGAAACACCTATGGGCATCTGGTCGCCTAAGGAGGCCGGCGAGGTGGAGTATACCGGAGTACACCCCCTCTATTGGGGTTTGGCGCAGAGTCGCAACAACTACTCTGCGTGGATTATGAAGCAGGCAAAGCAACCCGAGGCTGTAGCCAAGTTTATCCACGATATGGGTATCAAGAGCTATATCGACCCTGTGGCGGCACTATGTATCGGCTCGTATGACAGCAACCCCTACGAGATGGCCTCGGCATACTCTACCTTTGCCAACGAGGGTGTGCGTATTGACCCTATATTTGTGACACGCATTGAGGATAGTCAGGGTAATGTCTTGGCGACGTTTACGCCTAAGACAAACGATGTGCTCTCGAAGCGTGTGGCATACACGATGATTACCATGATGCAGAAGGTGGTAACCACCGGCACGGCACGTCGTATGCTCTATGAGTTCAAGTTCAACGACGTGGAGATTGCCGCCAAGACGGGTACTACCAATGATAATGTAGACGCTTGGTTTATGTGCGCTGTGCCTAACCTTGTTATGGGTACATGGGTAGGTGGCGAGGAGAACAGCATACACTTCACCCGTAATGCCGATGGCTCACGCATTGCCCTACCTATTGCCGGCAAGTTCCTCACAAAGGTCTTTAACGACGGTACGCTCGGCGTGGAACGCAACGATATGTTCGAGAGAGCGGACGAGGTACCCGACTACAACTGTTCGGAAGATATGTCAGACGATGGTAGTGAAGGTGGCGAAGGTGAGGACTTTTACATAGACGACGAGGAGTTTTTCTTTTAGTCTGAGATATATCGATTAAGTTATTAACCCACAAAACAGATTATACTATGAAGATTGCAATTGTTGGCGCAAGTGGCGCCGTAGGTCAGGAGTTTCTATCAATTTTGGAGAATCACCCTATGCCTATCGAGGAGTTGCGCCTCTTCGGTTCGAAGCGTAGTGCAGGTAGTGTATACCGCTTCCGTGGCGAGGATATCGTGGTTCGCGAGCTACAACATAACGACGATTTTAAGGATATAGACGTAGCTCTCACCTCGGCAGGAGCCTCTACCTCTAAGGAGTTTGCCGAGACCATCACCAAGCACGGGGCATTTATGATCGACAATTCGAGTGCCTTCCGTATGGATGACGATATTCCACTGGTCGTGCCTGAGGTAAATGGCGAAGATGCCTTCAACGCGCCACGCCGCATTATTGCCAATCCAAACTGTACAACGATACAGATGGTGGTAGCATTGGGAGCTATTGAGCGTCTTTCGCACATCAAAAGTGTACATGTAGCTACCTATCAGTCGGCAAGCGGCGCGGGTGCCACCGCTATGCAGGAGTTCGAGGAGCAACACAAGGCATTGGTAGAGGGTCGCGAGCCTAAGGTTGAGAAATTCGCTTATCAGCTCGCCTACAACCTTATACCACATATCGACGTGTTCCAGGATAACGACTACACGAAGGAGGAGATGAAGATGTTCTACGAGACCCGTAAGATTATGCACTCCGATATCCGCACCTCGGCAACCTGTGTGCGTGTTCCCGTAATGCGCGCCCACTCCGAGGCAATATGGGTCGAGACCGAGGAGCCGCTAAGCGTCGAGCAGGTAAGAGAGGCCTTCAAGCAATCGAAGGGCATAGTACTTATAGATGAGCCACAGAAGAAGAGCTATCCTATGCCACTCTTTGCGCAGGGTAGCGACCCTGTGTATGTAGGCCGTATCCGTAAGGATTTGTGCAACGAGTGCGGTATAACATTCTGGTGCGTTGCCGACCAAATACGCAAGGGAGCAGCTCTGAATGCCATCCAGATATTAGAACTTCTTGTTGCTAATAAATAAGGATGTGGTTTTATCTGAAAATGTAGGACGATGATATAGCTAAAATATTTTTCTTATTTAGTTGCAATTGACTATATTTTTGCATACCTTTGTGACGCAAACGTCGAAAATAGCAATATTTCACGCAATTATATAGTTTGAAAAGAGAGTAAAAAGAATAAATAATTAAAGTAATAATAACCTAAAATTTACACTACTATGGAAATTCCATTTGCAGAAGCGTATCGAATTAAGATGGTTGAGCCTTTGAAGAAGAGCACACGTGAGGAGCGTGAGCAGTGGCTCAAAGAGGCACACTACAACCTTTTCGGCTTGAAGTCAGAGCAGGTTTATATCGACTGTTTGACTGACTCAGGTACAGGTGCTATGAGCGACCGTCAGTGGGCAGCTATGATGACCGGTGACGAGGCTTACGCCGGTTCAAAGTCATTCTTCCAGCTTAAAGAGACTATCTTCAATATCACAGGCTTCGAGTACGTTATCCCTACACACCAGGGTCGTGCTGCTGAGAACGTATTGTTCTCACACCTCGTAAAGGCTGGTGATATCATCCCAGGCAACTCACACTTCGACACAACTAAGGGTCATATCGAGTTCCGTAAGGCTACCGCTTTGGACTGCACAATCGACGCTGCTAAGGATACTCAGCTCGAGATTCCTTTCAAGGGTGAGGTAGACTGCGCTAAGTTGGAGAAGGCTTTGGCTGAGAACGCCGAGAAGATTCCTTTCATCATCGTTACTGTTACCAACAACACAGCCGGTGGTCAGCCTGTATCTATGAAGAACTTGCGCGATGTACGTGCTATCGCCGACAAGTATCAGAAGCGTGTAGTATTCGACTCAGCTCGTTTCGTTGAGAACGCATACTTCATCAAGACCCGTGAGGAGGGTTACGCTGATAAGACTATCAAGGAGATTTGCAAGGAGATGTTCTCTTATGCCGACGGTATGACAATGTCATCAAAGAAGGACGGTCTTGTAAACATGGGTGGTTTCATCGCTACACGTCACGAGGATTGGTTCGAGGGTGCTAAGCGTTTCTGTATCCCATTCGAGGGCTTCCTCACTTATGGTGGTATGAACGGCCGCGATATGGCAGCTTTGGCAGTAGGTCTTGACGAGAACACCGAGCTCGAGACTATCGAGACTCGTATCAAGCAGGTACAGTACCTCGCAGCTAAGCTCGACGAGTATGGTATTCCTTACCAGCGTCCTGTTGGTGGTCACGCCTTGTTCGTAGATGCTGATAAGGTGCTTACCAACATTCCTAAGGAGGAGTTCCCAGCACAGACTTTGGCTATCGAGCTCTACTTGGAGGCAGGTGTTCGTGGTTGCGAGATTGGTTACATCCTTGCTGACCGTGATCCTGTAACTCGCGAGAACCGCTTTGGTGGTCTTGACCTGTTGCGTTTGTGCATCGCACGTCGTTCGTATACCAACAACCATATGGACGTTATCGCTGCGGCTTTGAAGAACGTATACGACCGTCGTCACGAGATTAAGCGTGGTGTGAAGATTGTATGGGAGACTGAGCTTATGCGTCACTTCACTGTTAAGCTTGAGCGTTTGTAATCTCTTAAATATGGAGTCTAAGTAGACTCCTCGATAATGGGTGGATGGCTAACATGCGTTTAGTCATCCACTCATTTTATTTTTGCTACCCTTACAACGATACGAAAATTTCACTATCTTTGTAAAGTTTTAAGCCAAAAACATATAACTATGAGAGATACAATACTCAAAGTCGAGCATGTCACAAAGAGCTATACAGGTCATAAAGCTCTGGACGACGTGTCGTTGGAGGTGCCACGAGGTGCCGTGTATGGATTACTTGGCCCCAATGGTGCAGGTAAGACTACACTAATACGTGTCATAAACAAGATAACTATCGCCGATAGCGGCTCGGTGACACTCGATGGCAAGCCACTTACCTCCGCCGAGGTGTTCAACATAGGCTACATGCCCGAGGAGCGTGGCCTATACAAGAAGATGCGTGTCGGCGAACAGGCCCTCTTCTTCGCACGTCTTAAAGGTTTGGAGCGTGGCGAGGCTGAACGTCGCCTTAAAGCGTGGTTCGAGCGTTTGAACATCGCCGACTGGTGGGCACGTAAGGTCGAAGATCTGTCGAAGGGTATGGCTCAGAAGGTACAGTTCATAGCAACGGTGGTACACGAGCCCAAGCTTCTTATCTTCGACGAACCATTCTCGGGCTTCGACCCTATCAATGCCAATATGCTCAAAGAGGAGATTCTCGGACTACGCGACCGTGGTGCCACGATAATCTTTTCGACACACAATATGGCCTCTGTCGAGGAGATATGCGACCACATAACACTTATAAACAAGTCACGCAACATTCTATCCGGCTCGGTTGAGGAGATACGTCGTCGCGCCGGAGGTAATATCTTCGAGGTTATACACAAGTCGGATGCCGAGAGCCTCGTATCAACACTCGAAGATAAGGCTATGCCCTTGGGCGAGAGTCGCGGTGTTGTGGGCGGATACCACCAGACCAAGATTCATGTGATGAAAGATGGCGACCTGAAAGAGGTTATCGCACTACTTAACGACCGCTGCGGTCTGCGCTCTATAAACGAGGTTATACCCTCGATGAACGACATTTTTATTCGTGCCGTGAACGGAACATTATAGGTCAAACAACGTAAAAATTAACTACACTATGAATAAGACTTGGTTGATTATATCGCGTGAATATGGGGAGCGTGTACGCAAGAAGTCGTTTATCATAACAACGCTTCTTATGCCAATCTTTATGATAGCTCTGATGATTGCCCCGACACTCATGATGCTATACGCCACAGGCGACCAAAAGCAGATAGTCGTCCTCGACCGCTCGGGCAGAGCTATCGTCGATAGATTGCAGCCCTCGGCCGAGGTGAGCTTCATCCGCGAGGATGGCATGAGCAAGGCTGAGGCTTGTAACATCTATGGCGAGGAGAGCGGCATCTTTGGCGTACTCTATATTGGAAGCGAGGTTGAGATGCGTGATTCGGTGCAACTTATCACCAACAGCTCGTCGTCGATGATGTTGGAGGAGAATATTGCAGCGCAGATTTCGGATATAATCGAAAAGGATAAGCTCGCCGCCTACAACATCGAGAATCTCGACCAGATACTTGCCGATGTCGAGACCCGCATAGAGCTAAGCACCTTCCTTAACGACGGCACGGGAGAAGAGGAGAGCATGGAGAGCACCTCGTCGGGTATAAACTACATCCTCGGCATCATATTGGGTATGATGCTCTACATGGTTATCATCCTCTATGGCCAGATGGTACTTACGTCGGTTGTCGAGGAGAAGGCAAGCCGTGTTGTGGATGTGCTTGTCACCAGCTGTACACCCTTCCAGATTATGATGGGTAAGATTCTGGGCATAGCCCTTGTAGCCATCACGCAGATAGCCATCTGGGCAGCGTTGGTCATTGCCGCCTCGAAGTTCCTGATGCCTATGCTCTTCACGGCCGATGTTATGGCTACCAACGACATGATGATGCAGGCTCTGATGGGTACTATCGGCGATACTGGTTACCTTGTGATGCTCTTTACCTACCTGCTACTATTCATCCTTGGCGGCTTCCTACTCTACGCGTCACTATACGCCGCATCTGGTTCGGCAGTCGATTCTGTTATGGACGGCCAGCAGTTCAACACCATAATTATGATGCCTATCATCCTTGCGCTCATAGTTATGATGTCGGTATTCAACGACCCCAACTCACCATTGGCATTTTGGGCTTCGATGATACCCTTCACATCGCCTATCGTGATGATAGCGCGTATACCTTTCGGCATAGCACAATGGGAGATTATCGTATCGCTTGTAGTGCTCTATGCCACATTTATCATCACCACATGGCTTGCTGCCAAAATCTACCGCGTAGGTATCTTTATGCACGGCAAGCGACCCTCGTGGAAGGAGTTGTGGCAGTGGCTTAGAATGAAGTAACAAAGCAATAGGGGGGGGGTAGATAGATGAGCAATATCCGATTGACATTCTTAGGAACAGGCACATCGCAGGGTGTGCCCGTCATCGGCTGCCACTGTGCGGTATGTCGCTCGTCGGACAGACGCGACCATCGTCTACGCACCTCGGCCATGGTCGAGGTGGAGGGGTTGCGTATAGTCATAGATGCCGGCCCCGACTTCCGTCAGCAGATGTTGCGTGAGGGTGTAGAGCATATCGATGCCCTGATACTCACACACGAACATAAGGACCATACGGCAGGTATCGACGATGTGCGTGCCTTCAACTTCGTGAACTACCCCACGATACATACCATGCACATATACGCCAACGATGCTACAATAGGCACTATACGCAAGGACTACGACTATGCCTTTGCCGAGAACAAGTATCGTGGCGTACCTGTTATCGAGCTACACCGAATAGATGAGCAGATGCCCTTCAGCATCGGCAGCGTGGAGATAACACCCATCGTCGGCAAACACTCCGAACGCTTCCACTCCATGGGGCTGCGCATAGGTAAGCTCGCCTATATCACCGATTTCAGCGATATAGAGCCCGCCGAGGAGCTTAAGTTGCGCGGTGTGGAGCTTCTTGTGGTCAATGCCCTGCATTGGGAGCGACACGACTCGCACTTCTCGGTGTCTGAAGCGTTAGCACTTATTTCGCGTGTGGCACCTAAGCGGGCATACCTTACCCATATGTCACACCGCATAGGTCTCTACGCCGAGAATATCGGGCGACTGCCTGCGGGTGTTGAGTTTGCCTACGACGGACTTAGCGTAGAGCTATAAATAGCAATTTAGAGATACTTAGATATATGAAACGATTTCTTAATGACAAAGTGATAGTCATCACCGGAGCATCATCGGGCATCGGCGAGGCTATGGCACGCGAGTATGCCAAGATGGGTGCCAGGGTGGTACTTGGCGCACGCCGCGAGGAGGAGCTAAGACGTGTTGCCGAGGCTATCACAGCCGAGGGCGGTAACGTAGCATATTGCGCATGCGACGTGGTCAAAGCCGAGGAGTGCAAGGCACTTATCGACAAGGCTATCGATAGCTTTGGACGTATCGATGTTATGATATGCAATGCAGGTCTTTCGATGCGAGCATTGTTCGACGACTGCGATTTAAGCGTCTTGCATCGACTTATGGATGTAAATTTCTGGGGTACGGTAAATTGTACGAAGTATGCTCTGCCGTGGTTGCAACAATCGCGAGGCTCGCTTGTCGGCATCTCCTCTGTTGCCGGCATCCACGGTCTGCCGGGGCGTACAGGCTACTCGGCATCGAAGTATGCCATGACAGGCTTTTTGGACACCATACGTGTGGAGAATCTAAAAAAGGGTCTGCATGTTATGACTGCCTGCCCGGGCTTTACCGCCTCTAACGTGCGTTTCTCGGCACTTACGGCCGACGGCTCACAGCAGGGTGAGACACCGCGCAATGAGGCTAAGATGATGACACCCGAGCAGGTGGCACATATCGTGGCACGTGGTCTGAAACGCCGCAAGCGTCTATGTCTTATGGAGTGGGAAGGACGTGGCACACATCTGTTGAAGAAGATATGCCCGGGCCTTGTTGATAGACTCTTCTATGCCGCTATGGCCAAGGAGCCTGACTCGCCACTGAAATAGGGATTAAGATAAAGAGTAAAGAGCGTGCCCAAACTTGTTGGGCACGCTCTTTATCTTAGAAGTTGCATAACAAGAGCTCTGAAGCTGCTCGCAGACTGGTAAAGCGGAGATTACTAAAGCGTAAATGACCATTTTTTAGACACGACAGATGCCAAAAGAGCCTTGCTATACGGCTATCGTTTAGAATGCTACGCTCACTCCGTGCTCTACGACCGTATATTGCAGATGCTCACCCCACTCGGCTCGTTCTGCAACACGGATATATATATCGTAGCGTTTGCTCCAATCGCCAACACCGATATTCTCCGTATGCTCGCCAAGGTTATTATCGTATACAGAGTACCAGTCGCCACTACTCATCTCCGTTGAGAAGTCGAAGTACTCCTTGCCATCGCTCTTCTTCCACGCACCAAAGTGTGTGTTAGCTCCATCCCAATTGCTGATACCCACCTTAACGAACTTAAAGCCACTATCTTTAAGCTCTATATCGCTACATAGGTATACGTTCTCGGCAACCTGTGTAAGGCGTGTAGGGTTGGCCAAATCCCAGCCCTGATGCTCGCCTACTATCGCCCAGTCACCATATATCTCGCCATCCTGAGGCTCATCGGGCGTTGAAGGCACAGGATTATTCTTGTCGGCAATCTCCTTAATTGTCGTACCATCGAGCAGCAAGTAACGGTCGCCATCGAAGATGCCGAGGTCGTAATCCTCGGTCTTGCTATCGTCACCACCGCCATTGAGCAATAGACCCACCTTTGCACCGCTTACCGAGGCAGGAAGTCTCCATACCTGATACTCATAGCCATTGATGCTCTCACGTGCCGAAGCTACGCTACCAGGCCAATTACCCGTAAGAGCTGTACCCGCCTCATCCCAGGCATAGAGGTTGAGCGACCACGAATTGTTGTGCTGATATACATAGATTCTATATCCATCGCCTACGGGAACATCGGGCGTTGAAGGTAGAGGATTATTCTTGTCGGCAATCTCCTTAATTGTCGTACCATCGAGCAACAAGTAACGGTCGCCATCGAAGATGCCGAGGTCGTAATCCTCGGTCTTGGAGTCATCACCACCGCCATTGAGCAATAGACCCACCTTTGCGCTGTTTACCGAGGCAGGAAGTGTCCATACCTGATACTCATAGCCATTGATGCTCTCTCGTGCCGAAGCTGCGCTACCAGGCCAATTACCCGTAAGGGCTGTACCCGCCTCATCCCACGCATAAAGGTTGAGCGACCACGAATTGTTGTGCTGATATACATAGATTTTATATCCATCGCCTACGGGAACATCGGGCGTTGAAGGTACAGGATTATTCTTGTCGGCAATCTCCTTAATTGTCGTACCATCGAGCAGCAGGTAACGGTCGCCATCGAAGATGCCGAGGTCGTAATCCTCGGTCTTGCTATCGTCACCACCGCCATTGAGCAACAAGCCCACCTTTGCACTGTTTACCGAGGCAGGAAGTGTCCATACCTGATACTCATAGCCATTGATGCTCTCACGTGCCGAAGCTACGCTACCAGGCCACTCCCCCGTAAGGGCTGTACCCGCCTCATCCCAGGCATAGAGGTTGAGCGTCCACGAGTTGTTGTGCTGATATACATAGATTTTATATCCGTCACCTACGGGAACATCGCTACCCGGATCTTCGGGATCGCCCGCAGGAATTGGATCACGCTTATCCTCGATATCGCTTAGCGTAGTACCATTAAGGCGTATATAACGGTCACCATCGAAGATGCCGAGAGCATAGTCTGCCGACTGCTCGCCACCCTCGGCACGGCCATCGTTGATAAGGATGTTAAGCTCCACGCCGTCGGCCTCTTCGGCCATATCCCATACCAGGTATCTATGGCCATTTATCATCTCCTCACGCTGAGGAGCCTCGCCCGGCCACTCGCCGTTGTAGGTAGCAGATGCGGCATCCCACGAGTATAGCTTAACCTCGCTCCACGAGTTCTTATGCTTGTATAGGTAGATGCTATGACTCTGCTTAGGCTCATCCTTACCTACATACTCGCCCTCGGCGGCGATAGTGCCGAGGTTGTATATTGTGTTGGCCTCGAAACTAAGGTGCTTATTATCGCACGTGAGGACATCGCCACCACACGTAATAGCAAGCTCCGACGAGAGCATTACAGGGGCAATAGCTACATAGTAGCTCTTGCCAGCCTCGCAGCCCGTGAGTGTCACCGACGTTGCTCCATCTGTTGCAAATATCACCTCGCCACTCTCCTCCACATCAAACAATCCGGCAAGAGCACTACCATCCGTACTTGCAAATGTGATATCGCCCGATACCTTGGGACTGAATTTGAGCAACGATGCCACCGTGCTGAATGTAAGCTCCACACCCGAGGTGTAGTTACCCACAGCAAAAGCGGGTGTCGCAGCAGGGAGATTGCCCTCACGTGCCGACTGCTTTGTTGCTATCTCGGCCTTGCCGTAGCGTGCTACGATAGCCTCGCCCGCAGCTATATCGCAATTCTTAGCCGTGAACGTCACCTTCTCGCCTGCCTCGACAGTTGTAAAGGTAGTGCCGTTGATATCTATCTCGTCGCCGGCCTCCCAAAGCTGCTTGGTGCCATTTAGCGATACACGTGTTGTGCAAGCATTAAATCGAGCCACCACCTCAGCCGTGGTATCTTCGGGATTTACCGGAATATCCTTACCTTTACCCGAGCAGGCCGCCAAGCCAACCAATAGTGTGGCCACAGCCCAAAAACGTAACAATCTATTCATAATTATCTCTATTTTTTTCCATACCTAATATATGCCACAATCCCTACATCCTCAGACGCAGGGATTTAGTGACCGTCAAATCACACTGAACAAGCATCGCAGGCCGCACCTAAGCGGCCTGCGAGCTTATAAATTACTGTGGAAGTGTTATCTCAGTACCGGCCTCAACAATGATATATGCAAGTTGCTGACCCCAGCTCTCTTCCTGCAAGACATAGATATAGATGTCGTATGTCTTCGAATAATCGCTAACTCCAATATTATTGCTGTGCTCGCCGAGATTATTATCGTAGACACCGGTATACCAAGCGCCTACCGCAGGCGATGTCTTAGCACCAAAGTATGTGTTAGCTCCATCCCAATTGCCGAGACCCTGCTTAGCAAACTTAAAGCCCGGATCTTGAAGTGTGATACCCTTGCAAACATACAACTTCTCGGTATCGGTAGGATACATAGGCGTAGGATCCGAAATTGTCCAATTATTATGCTGGCCTACAAGACCCCAGGTATAGATACTTGAATCTACCTCGGGAATTACGACATTCTCTCTATCTTCAATTATGCTAAGCTTGGCACCATTGAGCAACAGATAGAAATCCTTTTCGAACTTACCTAGTTGGAAGTTTCCGGTCTGCAAACCTTTATTGTTATTATTAAGGATAACCATGACATCCTGGCCTACGGCAGATGCAGGCAGTGTCCACACCTTGTAGGTATAGTCGCCATAAGTAACCTGATTTGTAGTGGTAGCACCCGGCCAATCGCCAAAGTAGTTTGCTCCGTTGTCTGTCCAAGCGTAGAGAGCTATCTCCTCCCAATCGTTATTGTTGCAGTATACATATACTCGATACTTAACAACATCCACATCGGCAGGGGTCTTATCTCCGGTAAGAGCATAGAACTCCTTAGAGGTCATATCGAAGTAGATATCGTATGTACCAGCCTCCAACTTGGCATTGTTACCATTGAGGACAAAGCTATTAACCTCATCTACAAATACGCTGGTATCGCCTTCCGTAGCAAAGCCGTAAGACTCAATCCACGCTCCGTTTACTCGCACCTTGAAGGTAGAGGCCTCGGCAAGTGTAAGATCCTCGTATACATAGAAGTCACCATCAAGCGTCATATTCAAATCGGTCTCCCAATCGCCACCGATACCGATAAGACTTACAGAGTATGGAGCAACCTCGCTACCAGCCTCAACAACACGGAATGCCTTGGCATTGGGCTGGAAATAGATATCGTATACACCGGCCTCGATAACGATGTCGTTACCACCGGTTGCACACCAATTACCCGAAAATACATCCTGCTCATCTGCTACACCTGTCCAAGTACCGTTATTCTCGAACTTGAACTTGCACTCTGTGCCTGTAAACTCCACGTCGTAGGCTACATAGTGGCCATCGACAGCATACATAGGAGTTGTAGCCATAGTATTACCCCAATCGTTGTGTGTACCACGCACGCAGCAAGAGATACCACGGCCATGCTCGCTGATAACACCAAGATCGTAGATGGTATTGCGTTTCAGCTCCATGCCGACACCACCGCTGATAGTCTCGCCGCCAACGGTAATCTCCAAGCCCTGGCTAAGGGTAACAGGGGCTACGGCCACATAGTAGATATTGCCCTCCTCGCAACCCTTCAACGTAACAACATCAGATGCGGTTTTAGACGTAGTAGAGAATGTAACGGTAGCATCATCGTTGATAGTGAAGTCGTTGGCAAGCTTCTCGCCACCCACAGCCTTGAAGGTGATGTCGCCCGCAGTGTAGGCACGAACTCTAAGAAGTGCAGCTACGTTCTTGAACGAGAGGTCGAGGCCCTCCTCGAACTTTGCACCGGCAGCTACCACAGGGATATTCTTTGCGAAGCTACCCACACGTGCTGTCTGCTCCTTAGCAATAGCGAGTGCGCCCTTGGCAGGATATACAGCCTTAAATGCACCGCTGGGGAAATCCTCACCCTCCTGCAAATCCGATGTGAAGAGTGCATTCTCACCACCGGCAGCAGTATAGAAGACGATATCGTTGATCGTAATCTCATCGCCAGACTCCCAGGTAGGAGTATAGCCATTGAGTTGCAGACGAGTCTCAACATTCTCAAAAGATGCGTATACGGTAATCTTATTATCGCCATTTACAACATCCACATCCTGTGTACAGGCAGCAAAGCCAAATAGTGCTACGGCTGCCAAAATAAGCGAATAAAACTTCTTCATAGTTGCAACCTTTCTAAATTACCATTCAAACGTACCCTCTTCATAATTCTCGGTACCACCGTCTGATGGAGCCTCAAAACTTGCAGAGAAGCCGCGCTCTACGCTGACCTCTGCCACCTCAACGCTTGGCGATAGATAGCCAAGACGCTCTTCTAAATAATTTTGTTTGTTCATTTTGAAGTATTTTTTTTAGAATTTGTCCATTTCTTAGACTCCTGTTCGCACATTTTGCACTAACAAAATTATAGAATTTTTATCGAATCCACATATTAAAAACGCATAAATATTACCGAATGGCTATATTTATGCGACGAACGGTAGTTTTCTCCGCCCTTATGATAGGGTCATATAGCGACGATAGCTATCAGACCTATTATATATTAGGAATATGGTCTTTTAGTGCGAGGCGACACCAAGTACACCTTTGAGGTTGGTTGCCCAACGTCCCTGGACACGCAACACCTGCTCTACGATATCGCGCACCGCACCCTGGCCTCCGTTATACTCCGACACGTAGCGTGAGGCCTCGATAACCTCCATACAGGCATCTGCCGGACATACCGGCACACCGACAATTTGCATACACTCCAAGTCGGGAATATCGTCACCCATATATATCACCTCCTCGGCACTGAGTCCGTTATCGGCCATAAACTCCTTGATGGCCGAAATCTTATCCATACAATTGAGATACATACGCTCCACGCCGAGCATCTCCAACCTGCGACGAAGCATCTCGCCCCGACCACCCGAGATTACACATACCTTATACCCCTCACGTATGGCATAGGCCACAGCATAGCCATCCTTGGCATAGTAGCGACGGATAAAATCTCCGTCAGGGGTGGGTATTATGCCACCATCGGTCATCACACCATCCACATCAAAGACAAAGGCTTTGACCAGTGCTATATCTTCTTTGAAGTTTCCCATATACTGTTTGTTATATCGTTATATATTCGTTGTGCAAGTTCGTTATCGGAGAGCATATTCGTATGTCTGCGACACACCTCGCCATCGCCACGTACCGCAGGTCCTGTCTGCACACTGCGCGGATTATGACTGCATATCGCCTTACGTGCCGTCTCCATAATAAGTGGGTGAAGTATCTCGAAGGGCAACCCCTCGACCGAGAGGATATCCGAGCCTATGGCATACAGATGGTTTACGAAGTTGTTTACAAAGACACCCGACAGATGTATCCTACGGCGCAGCTCCGAGTCGGCTCTATACACCCTCTTTGTAAGCTTCGAGGCAAACGCCCGCAACCTCTCCTCGACAGCCGCACTGTCGCCCTCAATAAATATAGGTATCTCGCCGAAATCGACATCGACACCCGCCGTAAAGCTCTGAAAAGCGTAGAGGATACCCCTGCCTCCCTCACGGTGAGCAATAGCATCGATAGCGACACTTCCGGCAGTATGCACCACAATAGCATCATCGGCAAATGGCAGTGAGCCGGATAGCTCCTCAACAGCACGGTCACTGACCGAGATTATATATAGATCGGCCGCAGCAAGCTCCTCCACTCTATTACTCCACGACGTAGAGGCGAGTGCCGCAAGTTCACGGCCACGCACCTCGTTACGGGCAAATATCTGGCACAGATTCACACCCTCGGCACGCGACAATGCCTTGGCTAAGGCCTCGGCGACATTCCCCGAGCCTATGACGACCACACGCCACGACGTTTTGTTATCTATCGAAACGCTACTCATACCCTATATTTTTTACAAAGGTAACGAATTAAGCTCAATTACCCAACTCTCGCCACCGATGGTTGTGATGGCTATGATATGGTCACTACCGGCACGCAACGATGCCGAACGACGCAGAGCCTCCACCGACACGGCACAATCACGTTTTATTATATCCACGCCACAGCCCTTATATCGGCGTTTAAGCTCCTTGGGGCGGTAAGGCATAATAGCCTCGATGCGGAAGGCACGCACCGGAAGCGTCACCTCGGGGAGAGTGTGCGCAAAGGCAAAGCCGTTATTACTCCATATCGCAGCATAGGGGCTAAGCGCAGCAATGGCAACACGTCCCTTCTGCAACGCCACATCCGGGATGAGCAGATATTGCCAATCGCCGGCCGTAAAGCTCTCGGCAGAGGCGTGGGCATGCATCTGCTCCACATCGAACTCCCACTCACCAAGGCCCACAACAGCTATACGAAGCACATTACGCTCGGCACCCGCATACAGATTAACCTCCTTGCACTCGCCACCTACCGACACAACCTCGACCTCGACCGGCGAGAGCAGTCGGAAGGCCTCCTCGCAGTCGAACAGCGGCGAGAGCTTTACGGCCATACGCTCCGAGCAACGCGCTATATCCGCGCGTAGCGACATAATATCGGGCGAGCAGTCCTCCATACAGACCATCTTACGTCCATCACTCGAGCGACGATCGGGATCGGCAAAGAGCCAATCGAAATGCTCGGTGGTGCGCGACAGATACTCCTCGGCAGAGGTATTCACAACCTCGACATTCTCCACTCCAAGTCGCTCCATATTATAGCGCACAACCTCTGCAAGAACAGGGTCACGCTCTAAGGCCACCACACGTTCGAAACGCGAGGCGAGAGCCATAGCATCTATGCCAAGACCACAAGTGAGGTCGAGTACAGCACCTCCCGCAACCCTCTTACGACGAGCGCACTCCTCACTCGACGACTGCTCAAAGGCACGAGGCGGGATTATACAGCGCGCAGCATACAGGCTGGGGAGCTTACGACGCGCCCGTTGCAGATACTTTACCTGTGTAGCCACCAGCGACGAATGGGGCACACGGCGGTCAAGAGCAACCGCCGCAGGGTCGCGCGCCACATTGTCATCTATGGCGCGACGTATCTCGTCGCTTTGCAGCAACCGTATATCATCGATAGTCATCATACTCCTGCAAAGTTACTCTTTTTTTCCTTTCAAAGGCCCAGCACATAACGGTTATTACACCAAAAAGGATATATATAGCTCCTGCAGCACCCTCCGTTATGCTATACTCCACAGCAGCCCAGCGGGGTGCGGCAGCGAGAAGGACTATCTCATTTTGCAGCGATGCCCACCACTCGGCAGCCATCGTAGGATAGATGCCAAGCACGTTAGGCAGAGCCAATGCAATGATACCGCAACCCACTATCATATAGGAGCATAGCATCGCCACAGGTGTGACTACGATGCCAATAAGCGGCACGTTGCCAAAGGTGGACGACACCAACGGCATACTCCACAGTGTAGCCACGACACCCACTATAAGGGTGGTTTGCAACCAGCCGACACTCCAATGTATATGCGGCAATCGGCGCATAAGTGGCACAGCCCATAACACAATGCCTAAAACGGTCATCACCGAGAGCCGAAAGCTTATATCGTAGAGATAATCGGGACGATATATCAGCATGACAAATATCGTAAAGCAGAGCGTATTCAACGAGTCGTAGCGCATGGATAGTGCCAACGATAGTTGTAACACGCTGAGCATAAGCGCAGCACGCACCACCGATGGCGACATACCGCACACCATAGCAAAGAGCCATACAAGAACGATAATCGCCACGTTACGCACTATATGTCCATAGGGTAGAAGCAGCAGTGGCATCAATATAGCCCCTATGACCATCATAACTATACCGAGATGCAGGCCCGATACGGCCATAAGGTGCGCCAGACCGCTCTTTGAGTATGCCTCGCGCAGCTGTGGTGTGAGCATTCGTCGCGAGCCCACGACCATAGCCTCAACGGTTGCGTGCGAGAGGCTGTCGCCTATATTGTCGTTAAGTTTTGACAACGCACGGTGGTGTAACGACGTGTGGTCGCTATGCTCCAAAGCGATGATATTGTAGTCTGCAATGCCGAGGCCGCCGACATAACCTCGCCTGTGCATCAACTCGTCATAATCCGCATAACGCGATATATGCTCTCGCAGCTCGCCTCGCACAACCACCCTACTACCATAATCGACACTGTCGCTACGCAACCAAAGGTGTACCCTGCTATCGGCTCTATGCCAGCCATCATCTTGCGACCATGCCTCGATACGGCCCGTTGCCGTACGATAGCCGTCACGCTGCTGCGGCTCGCCATCGACCAATACAACCATATCGCACCTCTTATCATAGGGTATAGGCGATAGAGGGTGTCGCAACTCGGCCATGACATATCCGAAGAGCAACATCGCACTTGCAGCATAGAACCATACTACGCCACGATGCAATACCATACGGGCGATGATGAGTATCAAGAGAAGCGATGTAACCACCAACCATAGGGGTAAGACCACCCTATCGGCAATGGCTATTCCAACGACAAATGGTATAAGCACAATAAGCATAGGCACCGACCGTAGCCGATGCCCAAGTGCTGCAAGAGTGGGTCTATTATGCCAATGGTCGTATGCGAACATCGCACACACCTTTAAGTCTTTCGGCCAAAGCCTCGACATCGGTAGGCTCGTCTACCTGCCCGTAGTGATAGGGGTAGTATATCTTGGGGCGGATGGCCTCGACAGCCTCGACAGCCTCATCCGGAGTCATCGTATATGGCTGATTAACACACATAAAGGCTATATCTATATCCTTCAAGGCACGTAGCTCGTCGGTAGGCTCGGTATCACCCGATATATATATGCGCACATTGCCTCCAAGTGTCACCACATAGCCGCAATCCTCACGCTCCTTGGGGTGGAACTGCAACTGGTGCTCCGAGGTGTTATAGGCAGCAACGGCCTCTACACGAATATCGTCGAAAGGCTCGGCGACAGCCCCCGGAAGCATCGTATAACAGTCGCCGGCAAAACCCTCGGCAGAGCTCTTATCGCAAAGCACACGTGTTTCGGCGGTTTGCAACACCTCGATTGCCGCACGGTCGAAATGGTCATAATGTGAGTGTGTCACAAGTATCATATCGGCTTTGGGCAGATGCTCATACTCGGCGTGGCCCGTGACAGGGTCTACATAGATGTTGCGTCCCTTATACTCAATGGCGAGTGAGGCATGGGCAAAGAATGTCAGGCGCAGCGACTCTCCGTTTATCGTAAGGTCGTCGCTCTCGTATACAGGAGTTGAAGGTTTCCTATTCCCGAAGATTTTCGAAAAAAGTGACATAGGCGTTATTGTTTATTAGTTAATAAATTCGGCTATACTCTCTACAAGTCCCTCGGTCAAAGGCTGTTGAGAATTGATATAGACACTCGTAAGCTGCTCCACACGGTCTGCCGACGAAGCATCCTTCAATACGTGGCTCATATTCTCGAAGGTGATGTGCTTAGCCGCAGGTTGCGCACGGTGCAGAGCCTCGCCATTATCCACCGATATCTGCACATCACGGCCACCCGTGACAATAAGTATCGGCATCTGCAATGCAGCAATCATAGCACACGGGTCATCCTGCATACAACTTATCAGATAGGGCTGCACCGAGGGGTGGAAGAGCGATATTAACTCCTTGGGGATGCGCTCTTCGGGGATAGTATTACCACGTTTCAGGCTCTGCAGGATAGATGTTGCCGAACTCATAAGTCCCAAATGGGAGGGGACTAACTGCGCCGAGAGCTGTCGCATAAGAATTGTGTCGATGCTATATCCCGCCGCACATAACAGCACCAGCGCATCTGCCTTGCCTCGCTCGGCAAGATGCAAGGCGATATCGCCACCTTCGCTATGGCCTACGATGACAATACGGCCATAACCCTCGCCACGCAGATACTCCACACACAACTCGGCATCGTCCACATAATCATCAAAGACAAGAGCACGCTCCATCTGCTCACGAATGGTGCTGAGTCCCACACCACGCTTATCGTAACGCATTACGGCATAGCCTTGCTCGGTGAGTTGTTCGGCGAGCATGGCATAGGCATATGTCTTCAGCGACAACGACGAGTTACCGTTGCGATCCGTCGGTCCCGACCCTGCAACAATGAGCATTGCCGTATCTGTGGCCTTGTCGGGAAGCGATAGCGAGGCTGATATATCGCCCCACGATGCCGACACTACCACCTCGCGCTCCGCAGCCGTAACCCGCATTGCACCGAGAAGCAACACGGCTACCAAACATAACACTGATCTCATAATTTATTGTTCTAAGTTAATAAATGCATCCTCCACAACACGTCTAAGGTGCGCTCTGTCGAGGTGTGTGTATACCTCCGTGGTGGATATACTCTCGTGTCCCAAAAGCACCTGTACCTGACGTATATTAGCCCCTCCTTCGAGCAGATGTGTGGCATAGGAGTGGCGCAACGTATGCGGACTTATGCTCTTGTCGATACCCGCCTCGCGTGCCGCACGCTTGATTATGTTAAAGACCATAACACGTGTCAAAGGCTCGCCCCTATTGTTCAGAAAGAGGATAGGCTCGGAGCTATATTTCGGACGACGGAACTCCATATATAGCTGTATCTTGTCGCGTGCTGCCGAGCTTACCGGAACGATACGTTGCTTGTCGCCCTTGCCTATGATGCGGATTACACCCTCGCCGAAGAAGAGGTTGTCTATTCGCAGCGATGTAAGCTCGCTCACACGCAGTCCGCACGAATAGAGTACCTCGATAATGGCACTATCACGACACCCCTTCGCGACACGTATATCGAGCGTCGCAAGCATCCTGTCTACCTCGTCTATGGTAAGCAGATCGGGCAGCGCACGCCCCAATTTGGGAGAGGCGACAAAGTCGGTAGGCATCTGCTGTATCTTATCCTGAAAGAGCAGATAGCCATACAGGCTCTTTATGCCGCTTAGGCGACGTGCCTGCGATGCTGAGCTGCGCCCCTGCTCGTATTGCCACGCCATATATCGCTCAATCATATATTGCTCGACACCCTCGGGAGCCACCTCAAAGCTGCGTAGTATGAAGTGTTCAAAATCCACGAAATCACGCATATATGCCGCAACGCTATTCTCTGCCAAATGCTTCTCGTTGCGTATATAACGACGGTACTCACCTCGAATTTTCTCCCATTTTTTAGCAATGTCTGCCATATTCTTCGTATCTTTGTGGTAAAGATACAAAAATTTTACATAATATCAACCTCAACCGAGATTTTTATCCCTATGAAGGAGTATATTGAGCTGGAGATTATATGTACAACCGAGGAGGCGGCCGAGATTGCGACGGCATTTCTTGCAGACTATCCGTTCGATAGTTTCGACACACAACCCCACGAGGGGCGATGGCTGCTACGCGGATACATCCTTGCCGAGAGCTGGGCCGAGTGTCGTGACGAAGCATTGAGCATCGCAGCCACATATGGCGACGATGTGCGTGAGCGCAGCATCGAGGATGAAAATTGGAATGTAGGTTGGGAGAGCGATAATTTCCGCTGCGTGGAGATTGACGATATTATGGTCATACGCCCGTCAAACACTCCTGCACCCACAAATCCATCGGCGATAGATATTGTCGTAGCACCACAGATGTCGTTTGGCTCGGGACACCACAATACCACGCGTATGATGTGCCGCCTGATACACCGCTACCCCTGTCGAGGAGCGATGCTCGATGTGGGATGTGGCACGGGAGTACTCTCGATAGCCGCCTTGAAGTGTGGCGCACGCAGTGCCGATGCCGTAGATATCGACCCGTGGTCGATAGAGAGTACGCGCAATGCCGCCGAGCTGAACCACCTGACAGCATCGCTAAGACCAATACTCGGCACGGTGGAGAAGATCGAAGGGCGCAACTACGATATGGTGGCAGCAAACATTATGCGCAACATCATCGTTGCGGATATGTCACGCTACTACGCTGCACTCAACACAGGTGGCAGATTGCTGCTGAGTGGCTTTTTGGAGGAGGACTACGATGCGGTAAAGGAGGCTGCCGAGGGGTGTGGTCTTAGTTTTATGGATATGTTATACGAGGATGGTTGGGTGGCCGCCATCTTCGAAAAGAGATAATGTGACGAACTGTATGATTATCCTACCACTACAATATTTTGGCTCTACGGAGTATTGGACAGCACTCGTGCAGGGTGGCGACGATGTTGTCATAGACCTTGGCGAGAACTACGTTAAACGCTCGGAGCGTAACCGTACCCGTATAATGACATCGGAAGGCGTTATGCAGCTATCCGTACAACTTGCACACGCCAACCGCCCACGTCAGCCCATGCGCTCAATGCTGGTAGACTACTCCAAGCGATGGCAGCATCAGCACCATATGGCTATCGAGTCGGCATACCGTTCATCGCCATATTACGACTACTATGCACCGCACATCGATGGACTATATCAAAGGGAGTGGGAGAGGCTTGTAGATCTCGACCGAGCCACGCTCGACATCGTCTGCCGAGCATTGAAGATAGAGCGTCCACGCATCTCGGAGAGCTACATTACAGCCTCGGAGGGCGACATCGACCTGCGTGATAAAAATCGAGTGAGCAGCTTCGAAACAGAGCCCTACTTTCAGGTATTCTGCGACAGAATGGCTTTCGAGCCCAATCTCTCTATCCTCGATATGCTGATGTGCGAAGGTCCTGCTGCCATAGAGATTCTGCGTCGCTCAAAGCTATAATGCTCCGCAGCGAATTACGATGCTGTCACTGAGCATATTGCGACTATCGGTAGCACGCAACACACATCTACCGCGCAACACCACCGAATCGGCGCGCCACTGCACATCGTTCACACGACGCAGGGGCAGCGTATCGCCATCGAGCATAAGTGTCGGGCAACCCTCGGAGCTGTATATGTCGATATGTTGCAGCGTATCACGACGCTCACGCCAACGTCTGTCGGTTATGTGCAGCGTAGGAGCATCCTCATTCCACATGGCACGATAGAGATAGTAGGCATCCTTACGCTTGTTATGGTCGTAGTCTATGAGGCCCGAATGGTTTATACCCTGTCTGCGACGTGACGAGGCATAGTCGTAGAGGGTCTCTACCCACACACCCCAGAAGATATTGCTACGGTCGAGAACCTCGGCATATCTCTCGTGCATATATGTCTGACGACGCTCGGGCAGATGGCCCGTACCTCGCTCCGCTCGTTTAATAACCTCGGTGTTATGGCCTATGATACCCTCCTCGCCATAACAAACGCCATAGCGCAGAGCACCCCACGCCTTATTGCCTGCAAGCTGACTACACCACACCTCTATATCCTCGGCACGACCCTTAATCCAGCCCACATTTTGGCGCAACACTATGAGGTCTGTGACAAAATTGATTGCGCCGTCGCTATTGCTGCATCCCACCGTAAGGCGCGAGTCATCCAGCTTGTGCGCCAACGTATTCAGCTCCTCGATATATGGCACGACATCCTCACCTCGCTGCCATACAAGGTTGAACAGACCCCACATAACTACCGAGGGGTGGTTGTAGTTCTGTGCGACTATCTCACGCAGCTGCTCAAAGCCGTTATCGCGGAACGAGGGTGTAGGATAGTAGCATATATCGGTTAGCGAGAGTGGCGAACGGGCAAAGGGCATATCCACCCACACCAAGACTCCCTCGCTATCGCACATTTCGTAGAGGTCGGCAGCGTGCGGGCCATTCAGCGAGCGCACGGCATTAGCTCCCATATCTATTGCCGTGGCCAACATCTGCTCCAGGTGGCTGCGACATATCGCCGTGGCACAATCACGGCTGTCGTGAGCCAGGCCCACACCACGCAGATCCACCTCACGGCCATTGATGGCGAGTCGATTATCGTCGGTAATGGCTATATCTCTGAATCCGGTCTTTACCACCACCTTATCCTCGTAGCCTTCGCCCTGTAACGTCAGCTCAAAGCTATACATACGTGGATTTTCCGGCTCCCATAGCTCAGGGCCTACAATCTCAAAATCGAGTTCGTTGCCACCCTTTACGTTAGGCTTGGCAATACGTACCGCACGGTCACACACCTCATAACCATCGGGGCCTACGATGCGCATCCTGACCGTAGGATGTGTCATATCGGGTGTCGAGAGGTATAGGCGTACCACACCCGAGGCAAGTTCGCTGCTTACGCTACGCTGCTCGACAAAAACGCCCTCGGTGGCGTAGTGCATAGGCGATATTATATTGCGCTCGGTCACAATAAGCTCCACATCGCGGTAGATGCCACCCGCAATATCGGCATCCGACGAGGTGGGAAGCACATCGCTACGACGCACATTTGACACCTCTACACGCAGGAGGTTATCCTCACCAAAGATAACCTTATCGGTAATCTCGAAGATAAAGGCCGTATATCCGCCACGATGCTCGCCGACAAACATGCCGTTGAGATAGACATCTGCAACACTCTGCACACCACCGAAACGGAGGAAAAGACGCTTGCCACGCATCGCCTCCGACACCTCTACATAGCGAGTATAACTCGCCGTGCTACGCAAATAACCCTTACCATCGGGATTGACATTCCACGTATGGGGCAGATTGACATACTCGGCAGCATCGCTATCCACGGCATCCTCGAAAAAGAGTCGCCAGCCATCGTTTATATTTATGGTCGTTCGGCTCTGTGCCATAGCCGATGCGGTCAATACAAGCACTATAAGGAGTGCTGCTATCTTTCTAAATCCTCTCATAATATCTAATTTGCAATGGCAAAGATACGAAAAACAAAAAAAATTACTATCTTCGTGCAAAATATATTTATATGATAATCGACATTCTTGTTATTATATGTGCCATATGGGCACTTGTCATCGGCCTGCGCCGCGGCTTTCTGGTGCAGCTATGCCACTTCATCGGCCTATATCTCGCGGTGCTTCTCGCCCCGAAGTATGCCTTGGAGGTAGGTATGATTATCTTCGATGAGCCGAGTAAGGCCTACATCACGGGATTTGCCCTTATAGTCATATGTGCCATACTTCTTGTGTGGATTATAGCACCGCTGCTGCGATACGTAGCAATCTGGAAACCGATACGCCCTCTTGATGCTCTGCTTGGCGGCGCACTCAACCTTGCCACGATGATTATCGTCAGCTCGGCACTATTCTCGGTATTCGACCGTATGAACCTCGGTGAAGAGATACGTCAGGACAAGCTCCTCGAGCTGATGAAGGAGTACGAAGGTCGAGAGGAGGAGTTGAAGGATAGAATCGCAAACCTCGACAACAAGGCGACAAGAGATAGCATGCGCGAATACCTCAACCATAGATATATCGACTATGACACGCTCTGCGAGTCGCGATGCTTCTACCCTATGTCCGAGTTGGGGGCACGCCTCGTACCCACTATACAAAATCTCGATAAGGAGATTAAGAGCTACTGCGAGGATATGCTCAACGAAGTCATTGAAAATAAACCGAATAACGACTACGACATATGATAGAGCAACGTGTTGAAGCTACGGTTATAAGTGCCACGGGAAGCTGGTATGAGGTGGCTACGGCCGAGGGGGTGCTACGCTGCCGCATACGCGGCCGTCTGCGCCTGAAAGGGGTGCGCTCGACAAACCCCGTTGTCGTGGGCGACAGAGTTGTGGTCGAGCCCGATGGCGACAGTAGCGTCATCGTCGAGATATTGCCACGCCACAACTATGTGATACGTCGAGCATCAAACCTATCGAAGGAGTCGCATATCATCGCGGCAAACATCGACCATGCGCTACTCCTTGTCACCCTACACTCACCCTCGACACCCCGAGAGTTCGTAGACCGCTTTTTGGTGACGTGCGAGGCATATAAAGTGCCTGTGAGCATCATCTTAGGCAAGGCCGATACCCTTACAGGCGAGGCCGAGAGCGAGGCCGAAGAGTTCGAGAGCATATACCGTGATGCCGGCTACGAAGTCATTCGTCTATCGTCACTTACGGGCGAGGGCGTGGAACATATCCGAGCCATGCTACATGGTCGCACAACACTCGTGGCAGGCAACTCAGGAGTGGGTAAATCAACCCTCGTGGGGAGCATTGACCCAACGCTCGACATACGCACCGGAGAGATCTCGGACAGCCACCATAAGGGTAAACATACCACGACCTTCTCTACGATGTACCCCATAAAGGAGGGATATATCATTGACACACCGGGCATCAAGGGCTTCGGACTGATAGACATCGACGAAAGGGAGCTGTGCCGCTACTTTCCCGAGATGATGCGCCTTGCCCCCGACTGCCGCTTCTACAACTGCACCCATGTACACGAGCCGGGATGTGCCGTGCGAGAGGCTGTGGAGCAGGGCGACGTAGCATGGTCGAGGTATGAGAGCTATCTTAAAATTTTAGATGAAGATGACAAATATCGCAAGTAGACTTCGCACCGAGGAGCATAGCGACGAGTGGTTCGGCGAACGCCTCGAATATATGACACAATTCCTTACCGAAGAGCGTCAGGAGGTGTTGCGTCGCACGGTAGCGCAACGCACTCATTATATGCGCATTATGACCGAAAATATGTTCCACCCGCAGAACGCAAGTGCCATTATGCGCCACTGCGAAGCCTTTGGCATACAACAGATACATACGGTCGAGGACAGGTGTCGTTTCGACCCGAGTGTAAACATCGTGCGAGGCACACAAAAGTGGGTCGATGTAGAGCATCATGCAACCACTGCCGAGGCACTTGCCGAGCTCAAAGCCGAGGGTTACCGCATAGTTGCCACTACGCCACACCGTTGCAGTTCTACACCCGAGACGTTCGATGTCACAAGGGGCAAGTTTGCCCTTGTTTTCGGCACGGAGCATGCCGGTATTTCGGAGGAGGTGATAGCCGCAGCCGACGATTTTTTGATGATTCCGATGTGCGGAATGGTCGAGAGCCTGAATGTCTCGGCATCGGCAGCCATCCTTATCTATATGCTCTCGGAGCGCATACGACAAAGTGTTGATTGCTGGCAACTTAGCGAGCAAGAGCAACTGCGTCTGCTCACCCGTTGGACAATGTCATCAGTACGTGACTACGAAGGCATCCTTCGTCGTGCCGAGCAGAGTGGCAAGCTACGGGTTGAGTGGTAGTCCGCAACACTATCCATAGAGCATAACGACAAATTACCCATTTATGCGACTTTTTATTTGTGGGTTAGTATAAAATATACTAACTTTGTCGCGTTATGCGTATATGTAATGGTGGGCATAACCAAGCGATAATGTTAGAGAAGTTAGCTAAACAGACAGCAATATATGGCATCAGCACAATAGTCGTACGCTTTTTGAACTATCTGCTGACACCCTATTACACCCGTATATTTTCGCAGGGCGAGTACGGTATCGTCACCGATATATACGCCCTTATACCCTTCGCACTTGTCCTATTGTCGATGGGTATGGAGTCAAGCTACTTCCGTTTCTCGACACGTGCCGAGGAGGAGGGAGGCGACATCGAGGCCGGAAAGCGCAAGGTGTTTGCCACAACGTGGGGCATCACGATGTTGGCGGCTGCACTCTTCTTTATCGCCGTACTACTACTGTTGCGCCCCATAGCCGGTGTTATGGGCGAGGCGTATACGGCACACCCCGAATATGTGGCAATCGTGGCGGCAATAATCCTCTTCGATGTATGGACGATGATACCCTTCTCGCGTCTTAGGGAGCAGGGGCGCGCGTTGCATTTCGTAGCACTAAAAGCACTCAACGTACTACTTAACGTCGGTTTGGCCATAGGCTTTGGTCTGTCAGGCTTGTACGCCACGGCATTTGGTGTAGGTTGGGTCTTTGTTGCAAACCTCATAGCAAGTGTCGTAACTCTTGCGGCACTCCTTCCCTCGACACGTGGCCTGATGCCACGCATCGACAAAGTGCTGTTGCGTAAGATTTTTGTATACTCGCTGCCGCTTCTTATCAGTGGCATAGCAGGCACGGCCAACGAGTTCATCGACCGACAGATGATTAAGTATCTTACGCCGGGCGAGGAGCAGGCGGCTATGGCCGAGTTGGGCATATATGGAGCAATAGTCAAAATTGCCGTAGTTATGACGCTCTTTACACAGATGTATCGCTTGGCTGCCGAGCCATTCTTCCTGTCAAGTTTCCGCAAGGAGGAGTTCAAGGAGGCCAATGCCGCAGCCATGAAGTACTTTGTGATGGCCTCGATGCTCATATTCCTCGGCATAGTCCTCTTCCGCGACATCTTCGCACTTATCGTAGGCGAGCAATTCCGCGAGGGCATCGACATACTGCCTCTGGTGCTTGCTGCCAACGTCTTGGCCGGCATATGGCTCAACCTCTCGTTCTGGTACAAGCGAGAGGAGAAGACGAAATATGCGGCATATATAACCTTCCTCGGACTCGGCGTAACACTATCGCTGAGCTTTATCCTCGTGCCGGCATGGGGCTATCGCGGTGCAGCGTGGGTACGTTTGGCGGCCGAGGCTGCAATGGTTGCATGGAGTTTTATCCTATGCCGTAAGCACTACCCCATACCATTCGACTACCGACGTATGGGCGAGTATGTAGTAGTGGCCGCAGCAATATATGCGCTATCGGAGCTATCGGCGACATACCTGTCGCATATATGGTGGCTATTGCTAAACGTGGTGCTTATGACTACGGCCATAGCATATGCCGTATGGCGAGAGAAGATTGACCTCGGAGCATTGTGTGGCTCCATAATACGAAGATTCAGACGATGAAGTTTAGCGACATCATAGGACACGACGAACTTAAACGCCGCCTTGCCTTGCAGATAGATAGCGGCAGAGTGAGCCACGCACAGCTCTTTGTCGGCTCTGCGGGCTACGGCACGCTGCCTCTTGCCTTGGCATACGTACAGTACCTCTTCTGCGAGCATAGAGCAGGTGGCGAGGCCTGCGGTGTGTGTCCGTCGTGCAAGCAGGTGGAGGCCCTGGCACACCCCGACCTACACTTTGTGTTTCCGGTAAACAAACGCGACAAGAAGTCGGGCGAGGTGGTTACCAGCGATATGTTCATCGACAAGTGGCGCGACATATGGCAGAAGAGGGGTGGTATCTTCTCGGCCGAGGAGTGGTACGACTCCCTCGACCTGGGCAAGACGATGAAGGGTCTTATTACGGCCAAGGAGTCGGAGGAGATAATACGCAAGCTATCGTTCAAGAGCTACTCTTCGGAGTACAAGGTGATGATAATATGGATGGCCGAGGCGATGAACCAGGAGGCTGCCAACAAGATATTGAAGATATTGGAGGAGCCGTGGGACAAGACCCTCTTCATACTTATCACGGAGCATCCCGAGCTGCTGTTGCAGACCATCACCTCGCGTACACAGGAGGTGAGCGTAGGCCGCATTGACAACGCCTCGCTCGAAGCATATGCCATACGCGAGGGACGCAGTGGCGACGAGGCACGCAACATAGCACGCCTTGCGGGTGGCTCGATACTCGAACTACGTGAGTTGCTGCGTGGCGAGAGTGACGAGGCGCGCGCTCAATATTTCGAGCTATTTTGTCGCCTTATGCGCCTCAGCTACAACGACCGCCACCTCGAGCTATTCGAGTGGGCAGACGATATGACCACACTCACCCGTGAGGGACAGAGGCAATTCTTCCTACACGCCGTGCGTTTGCTACGTGAGAGCTATATGCTGCACGCAGGATTAGGCTCGATAAGCTATCTATGGGGCGAGGAGCGAGAATTTTGCACCAAGTTTGCCCCATTTATCGGCAACCAGAATATCGAGATTCTGATAGCCGAGATAGAGACTGCAATGGCGCAGATATCACAAAACGGGTCGCCACGCATCGTGTTTACGCACTTTGCGCTATTTGTAAGTAAACAGATAAACCGATTGAAGAGATGAGCAGCGACGAGAAGAGGATAAGCACAGTACTACTACTCGGCTCGGACGATGCCTCGGCAGCAGAGATCATCGACAATGCCATAGCGATTATATCCAGATCGGTAGGCGATGTTGTGACCATATCGGAGAGATACCATAGCGAGGCCTATGGCTTCAACTCCGACAGAGGCTTTATAAACCGTGCCGTAGAGGTGCTTACCGAGTTGGATGCCTACGAGCTACTACGTCGCATCAACCTTATCGAAGCGTTGCTCGGCCGCGACCGCGAGTATGAAGCACGTGTGCGTGCAGAGCGTGGCGAGAGGTATGCCTCACGCCCTATCGATATAGACATCGTCTTCTATGGCGACCTTAGTTTCGATGACAGCCGCCTGACGATACCCTACCACTACCTCGACGAGAGGCTATACGCCCTACGTCCCGTAGCCGAGATTGCAGGAAGCAGACAACATCCTGCATTGGAGCTTACGCCACGGCAGATGCTCGACAAACATAAGTAGCAAACAAATTGATTATGAGGGTAATAACTAAAATATTGATATGCACCGGCATAGCATTGTCGCTCGCAGGGTGTTTCAAGGATGAGAAGCAGGGTACGTGTATGCGCATTGCGGTATACTCGCAGAATGTCGAGAGCGACCCTATAATGAAGGCCACAGACTTGGAGGCCTATGCCTTCTGGGTGGAGAAGAACGAGAAGTGGGAGGTAAGCTCATGGGAGGATGCCTTGTCACACCGCATAGTCAATGTCGAGAGACCTGCCGAGAGTCGCAACACCCCGGATGAGGTAGCTCTGTTCGATGCCGAGGCGGAATATCAGGTAGCATTGGAGCTATGGTCGCTATATACGTTTGCCGTAGTTGTGGACAAGGCCAACAAGATATATGCCTACCGCACCTACGAGACCCCGATGAACCTTGCCGAGGTATTCACACAGCTGCATATGTACGCTTGGCGCAAGACGGGCAATGCCAATGGTTGGACGGTAGTAAATCCCTTTCCGGATGAGGCGCGTGAGCCTCTTGTGCCGGTAGAGGATGATAGTTCGACGACGGAATAGAGTGTAGTGACCAAGCGAAATAAATAGTAGATAAGCAAGAGTGATGAATAGCAAGAAATCGAGCATACGAAGTATTACGTCGAGCCTTACAGCAGCCATAGTGCTACTCTTTGGAGGTGCGCTTCTTACGAAGTGCGCATCGACGATGACACCTACCGGAGGGCCTAAGGATACCATACCTCCCGTAATCGTATATATGAACCCCAACAACTTTACTACGATGATCGACACGCTTCATCCGCCTAAGATATATGTCGAGTTCAATGAATATGTTCAGATTAAGGATCAGCAGAAGGAGCTCTTTACCTCGCCGGCGATGAAGAAGACACCTACGGTATCGCGTCGTGGCAAGGGCATAGTGATACAGATTAAGGATACGTTGCGTCCTAATACCACCTATGCCATCAACTTCGGCTCGTCGATACAGGATAACAACGAGTCTAACCCGCTACACGCCATGCGCTATGTCTTCTCTACGGGACCTGAGGTGGACTCAATGTTTATGTCGGGATATACGGCAGACTCCTATAAGGCCGACTCGGTAAGCAAGTCGTTTATATACTTCTTTATGGCCGACTCTGTCGAGCAGCCCAAAGAGTGGGATTCGACAATGTTTAAGTATCAGCCTCAGGTTATAGCACGCGCCGAGAAGAATGGTATCTTCATCGCTCAAAACCTAAAACCTGTGCCCTACCGCATCTACGCCTTCGAGGATACGAACAACAATATGCTCTACGAGCCTGCCGTAGACCAAATCGGATTCTTGGATACCACATACAACCCCTCGCAGATGCCGGGCTTCAGCATTTGGTATGACTCGCTGCGTCACTATCCCTCGGCCGAGCCACAGCTCTACTTCCGAATGTTTATGGATAGGCGTTTTACGCGTCATACGCTAAGTGGCCAGGAGCGTCTTAACCGCCATAAGGCTATGCTCTACTTCGGCTCGCCCAACCCCGAGGTTATAAAGTTGGAGTTCGACTCGATACCATCGGATAGGGTTATATACGACCCGCAGAATGCAAACAAGGATACCGTAGCCCTATGGTTTGACATAGCACCCGAGGAGCTCCCCGATACCATCAAAGGTACGATAACCTATATGAAGCACGACTCTATAAACAACCTTGTGGAGGGCAGCGACAAGCTGCGCTTGGCGTGGGTAAAGAGCGAGACTAAGGAGGAGCAGAAGGAGCGAGAGAGGCAGGAGAAGGAGAGAGAGAAGGCCGAGAAGGCTGGCGAAGAGTATACACCACCGGCCGAGCCTAACCCCTTCAAGCTCTCGATGCCATCATCCGGCGAGGTGAACAAGGATAAGGATATAGAACTCGAATTTGACTTCCCGCTGACACGTTTCGACTCTACGGCGATATCTATGCGTATGGTGCGTGAGGGTAGTAGCGACACCACCGACGTGGATTTTCACTTTATTCAGGATACGATAAATCGTCGTAAATACCGACTGCATGCGGCGTGGGAGCAGAGAGCCCAATACAACCTGCTTATACCCTCGGGCGTATTCCGCAACGTGGCACAAGAGCAGAACGACACCATAAAGGCGAGCTATACGGGTTCCGACCCTGCGCAGTATGCCATAATCAACCTCACGGTACGTAGCACGCATCCCAAGGCGAAATATATCGTGCAGCTGACAAATGCTCAGGGTGCGACCCAGAAGGAGATACGTAACGTAACTGCCGGCAGCTACAAATTTGAGTACATAACGCCGGGCGATGTCATGGTACGTGTCATAGAGGATCTAAATGCCAATGGCAAGTGGGATACGGGCGATATGGTAGCCATGCGCCAACCCGAACGCTCGGAGATATACAAGAGTGCAGATGGTGTGGAGCTGATAACCACGAAGGCCAACTGGGAGTTCGACGTAGACGTAGATATGGATGCTCTATTTGCTCCGATGACCATGGAGAAACTCATAC